>NZ_JBFAPZ010000009.1:0-337573 GCF_040676935.1 Saccharopolyspora sp. NPDC049426
CTAGCCCCAAGCCCTTCGTGTGGAAGAAGACCGCCGAAGAGATCCTCGATTCCCTCGCCCGATATCTACAACGCATTTCCGACGCAGGACACTAGCCGCCGAGGCCGCCGGCTCGCACGTGGTCGGTGTCCTCTCGCGCAACATGGTCGGCGAACGCTACCCAATGCACGCCAGCTCCACCGGCAAGGTCCTGCTGGCCGAGCAGCCCGTGGAGAAGCTCCGCCGAACCCTGCCCGAAGAACTCGAGGCGTTCACCCCGCACACCATCACCGACCGCGACGCCCTGTTCAAAGAGCTGGAGCAAGTCCGCGAGCAAGGCTTCGCCATCATCGACAACGAGCTCGAACCAGAACTGCTGTCACTGTCACGCCCAGTCCGCGACAGCGCGGGAACCATGGTCGCCATCCTCACCCTCAACGGCCCCCGCAGCCGCTTCGGCCGCGCCCACATCCCCGACGCCCTGCAGCAGATGCAAGACACCGTCGACCACCTCGCCGACCTCTTCTGGCGCGACTCCGCCAGCAACTGACGCAGCCTAGCCGGCCGGAGGCTCGTCAGACTGGAAGTTGTCGGAGAATTGAAGCCCTGCAACCCTCGACCAAGGCGCGGCGCTCGAAGCGTATGACGTCGCGGAGAGTCACGGCTCATCAATTTGCCGCTAGGTTTGTCGTATTACGAACGCCACTCTAATGATAGATTCTGTTAATCAATGGCACCTGAATCAGGGCTAGGTTTTTCTCCGGTGTGCCCGGCGACACGATCTGGCACGCTTCGGGACCAAGTCACGGCAGCGCGGGGATCACCGCGGGCCGATCAGCGCTGATTTGGGCTGTTGGAGGATTCGTGACCGCACCGACCTCACGAGTTGACCTCATTACGAGCGTGAGGCCGCGAGAACGACCGCCCGCGAGGACCTGGGACTCGAAAAGGGCTGACAAACTCTGGCCCCCGACGACCGGGCGCCGCACGCTGAGCGGTGCTTGAGACCGCCGCGTGGCGCCAGCGACCACCAAGACTGCGGGCCCCGATCTGATCCTTCGCGTCCACAGCGCCATGTTGCACTGTCACCCCTGGCATGGTCGGGACCTGTAGATATCGTCGATACGGCCGAGCAGGATCGGAGTGGCGTACCTGGCATGCCAAGCCAGTCGCCGCATTCGTAAACGCTCGCTGTCGCGCTCGCTCCACCGGACGAATCGCGAAGGGCACCACCCGGAGGACATACATGAGTGTCATCGACAACGACGTCGACCACCAGAGCGCCCTACGCCCGGAGATCGCTCTTTCTTGGCACCGCGCTCAACTCAGCGGCCTATCACCCGCGGCTGCCGACCTGCCGGTCGAGCAGGGCGCCGTGGACCGACGGAGCGCGTTGATGGTGGCGGCGCAGCCGGTTCTCGCCGAATTGGCCCAACAGCTAGATGGCGCCTCGTACTGCGTCGTGCTCGCTGATCGTCAGTCTCGCATCATGGAGTGCACAGCCGGGTCCACCCAGCTTCGCGAGCGCTTGGCCGCGCTCGGAGTGGTCCGCGGCGGAGTCTTCCGCGAGGAAACGACCGGAACCAACTCCATCGCCACGGCGCACGAGCTTAGGCAGGGCATCACTGTCCGTGGCTACGAGCATTACCTCGAAGCGTTCAAACCGTATAGTTGCTACGGCCAGCCGATCTTCCATCCGGCCACTCGACGACTCCAAGGCATCCTAGACATCACGTGCTCCGCCGGAGACGAATCGCCCCTGCTAAAACCGTTTCTGGGGCGGGCGGTCCAAGAGATCAGTGAACGTCTACTTGCTGCAGCTCGATACAGCCAGCAGCGACTGCTGAATGCCTTCCAGGTCGCGTGCTCCGAGCGGAGGCGCGCTGTGGTCGCATGTGGTGATGGTATGACGCTGGTAAGCGATTCAGCGGCCGAGCTACTCGAACCACACGACCACCTCAGATTGCGAGAACTCGCCACCGAGCTGATCGGGCGGGACTCGGCGAACATGACGGCCCCTCTCTCGCAGGACCTGCTCTTGTTCTCCGGTCGAAGTGTCACCGTGAGAGGCCATCGCGTCGACGGGGGCTGCGGTGTCCTTTTCGACCTCACACTAGAAGAAGCGCGTCTCGAACAGAGCACGTCCCGCCCGAGGCAAACCGAGCTGGCACGAGGGGAACCTCTTTACATCGGAGGCGAACCGGGCACAGGTCGCACCACACGTGCCCGGTCCATCGCACAGACAACAGGTCAAGTTGCCGTGTTCGACGCGGCCGACCTACTCACTGGAGACCCCGGGCTTTGGTGCGGTCGTCTTGAAGCCGCCGCGGCCAACGATTCCACCTCCATCGTGGTCGAGAACGTGCACGCCCTTTCTCACGCCTGTTCAACACGGCTTGCCCGCCTTGTCAACGACTCCCGGTCCCTCATGGTCGTCACTGGCCCACCCGTGTCCAACACAAGTGGGCACATCGCCGCGTTGGCGGCGTCGTGTCCGCAGCAGGTTGAGCTTCCGCGGCTGCGCGACCGGATTGACGAACTATCGCACCTCCTGCATGACATGCTCCGAGAAGCAGGAGCAGACGACACAGTCCGCTTCACGCCTGCTACGCACACCGCGCTCGCAGGGCACTCCTGGCCAGGAAACCTCCGCGAGCTCCGGGGGCTCGTCACCGCCATCCTTCGTGCCCGCAAGACAGGCGACATCACTCTCAATGATCTTCCCGCCGAGTACCGCACAAGCCACAGGTTGAGCCGACTCACTCCTCTTGAGCGCGCCGAGCACGACACTATTCGCGCCGTGCTTGAGCGTTGCGGCGGCAACAAGCTCCAGGCTGCCCGGGAACTCGGTATCAGCCGTACGACGCTCTACAACCGGATGCGCGCGCTCAAACTCTGAGCTCTGCACGGTCGCCGAGTGTCCAAAATCTTTACACTCGGTCACCCGCCCTGGCACCTAGCGTTCAGTGTGGTTCACACCGCACAGGCCAGAGGAGTCAGCATGGGCACCTACCCCGCGAACCAAGCAACAACGCGCGTCGGGCGCGCCTACGCGAGCGGGGTCTCAGCATGAGCACCCGCTACGACTACGTGATCATTGGCGGGGGCTCGGCTGGTTGCGTGGTGGCCACCCGCCTGTCCGAAGACGCGGACTGCAGGGTGCTGCTGCTCGAATCGGGCGGCCCCGACACCAGGCCCGACATCGCGGCGCCTCCCGCATGGCCCGCTCTTTGGGGCACGGACGTCGATTACGGCTACCGGACCGTTCCCCAAAGCGGTACTCGCGGTGCCGCGCACGACTGGCCCCGCGGACACGCACTCGGCGGTTCGCACAGCATCAATGCGATGGTTTACCTGCGCGGTCACCGCGACGATTTCGACCAATGGGCCAAACTGGGCTGCACTGGATGGGACTACGACTCGCTTCTCCCGTACTTCTGTCGGATGGAGACGACTTTCGGCCGCGATTCCCGTCTCCGCGGCACCGAAGGCCCGCTGCGGCCTGCTCCCTCGAGCGCGCCGAACCCGCTGTCGCGGGTGTTCGTCGAGGCCGCTGTGGCCGCCGGGTATCCACACACCGACGATTTCAATGGCGCCCATGGTGAAGGCGCAGGCTGGCACGACCTGTCCATCACCGCAGGACTGCGACAAAGCACCGCCGCGGCCTACCTTCACCCGGTACTCGACCAGCGACCCAACCTCACCGTCTCCACCTTCGCCCGCGCCCACCGCCTGCTGTTCGACGGCGACCGATGTGCCGGTGTCGAGTACCGGCAAGACGGTAAGACGCGAACCGTGCATGCTGACCGTGAGGTCGTTCTCAGCGCGGGCGCGGTCGACTCGCCCCGTCTGCTGTTGCTGTCCGGTGTTGGCCCCGCGGCGGAGCTCGAACAAGTCGGTGTCAAAGTCGTTCACGACCTCCCCGGCGTCGGCCGCAATCTCCACGACCACCCTCTTTGCAGCGTCATCTACGAAGCCACGCAACCGATCCCGCCCGGGGAGACCAATCACGCAGAGACCTCTCTGCTGTGGCGAAGCCATCCGGCGCTCAGCGGCCCAGACATGCAGCTGATGTTCATTCACACACCCTTCGGGCCGCCAAGCCTGCCAGCACCACCGAACAGTTTCACCTTCGGACTGGCGACGATCCCGGACGCTCGCGGGACTGTTCGGATCACCGGGCCGGATCCCGCCGCACAGCCAGTGATCGACCCGAACTACCTCGGCTCCGACAACGACGTGAAGCGCCTCGTTGACGCGGTCGAAGTGGCCCGTGAGATCGCCGCCGCTCCCCCCTTCGCCGCATGGCGCGGCAAGGAGGTCCACCCGGGGACTGACACACGCGACGCCCGCGGCCTGCGAGACTTCGTCTCCCGCGCGACAGGAACGTACTTCCACCCGGTCGGCACATGCGCAATGGGTACAGGGCCCGAGTCCGTGGTCGACCTCGATCTGCGCCTGCGCGGTGTACAGGGTCTGCGAGTCGCCGACGCTTCGGTTATGCCGCGCATCGTCTGCGTCAACACCAATGCCGCCACGATCATGATCGGCGAAAAGGCAGGCGACCTCATTCGTGCTGGCTCGTCCTGAAAGTTAACTTCGACAAAGGAGATTCATAGAAATGTCCACACTTCTTGATGGCGACGACTGGCAGGGTCGGATCTTCACCGGGGAATGGGTGAAGGGCAACGGCGGGACTTCCGCGACGGTTGAGCCGGCCACAGGTGTCACCCTCGCGCAGATCGGCTTGGCTGATGCCACCGACGTCTCCGAGGCCACTGCGCGCGCCCGGGCGGCCCAGCCCGAATGGGCTGCGGTCATCGGCCCTGAACGCGCGGCGCTGATTCGCAAAGCTGCGGCAATCCTCGCGGACAACCGCTCTGAATTCGAGACCTGGCTGATCCGAGAAGGAGGCTCCGTTCCTGGAAAGGCTGCCTTCGAGGTTGACCTCGTCCTCGGCGAGCTCTGGGAGGCCGCGGCCCTGCCCACGCAGCCGCACGGGCACCTACTTCCCGCCAGCGAAAGCGGCATGGAGAGCATCGCCAAACGTGTCCCGCTCGGTGTGGTCGGCGTGATCAGTCCTTGGAACTTCCCGCTGGTCCTCTCTATGCGTGCGGTCGTACCCGCGCTGGCGCTCGGCAACGCAGTGGTGCTCAAGCCCGATGTCCAGACCGCGGTGTCCGGGGGTGCGCTCGTGGCGCGGCTATTCGAGGAAGCCGGGCTGCCGGCCGGGTTGCTGCACGTGCTTCCGGGTGATGCGGAGCCCGGCGCTGCTCTGGTCGAGGACCCGAACGTCGCGATGATCTCGTTCACCGGCTCTACCGCGGTTGGACGCGAGATCGGCGCCAATGCAGGCCGCACCCTCAAGCGGGTATCCCTGGAGCTGGGCGGCAACAACGCGCTCATCGTGCTCGACGATGCGGACATCGAAGTGGCGAGTTCCGCCGGTGCGTGGGGTTCCTTCTTGCACCAGGGCCAGGTCTGCATGACCGCGGGCCGACACATCGTGCACGAGAACGTCGCCGACGAGTACCTCGAACGCCTTGCGAAGCGGGCTCACGCACTACCGGTCGGGGACCCGAACACCCAGCAGGTCGGCCTTGGACCGCTGATCAACGAGAACCAGCTGCGACGGGTCGACCGCATCGTCAACGAGACAGTCGACGCCGGCGCCCAGCTGCGCGCAGGTGGCAATTACGAAGGCCTGTTCTACGAGCCCACCGTGCTCGCCGGGGTGACCACCGACATGCCCGCGTTCCACGAAGAGATCTTCGGTCCGGTGGCCCCTGTCGTGGTGGTCCGCAACGCGGACGAAGCGGTCGAGGTCGCAAACTCCACCGAATACGGTCTCGTCGCAGCAGTACAGACCGCCTCGCTCGAGCGAGGCAAGGAGCTCGCCCAGCGCCTGCGGACCGGCATCGTGCACGTCAACGACCAGACCCTCAACAACGACGCCTACGCACCGTTCGGCGGTACCGGCGCCTCGGGCAACGGGGCCAGGTTCGGCTCTCAGAGCAGCTGGGACGAGTTCACCCAGTGGCAGTGGGTGACTTACCGCGGAACCCCGCATCCGTTCCCATTCTGAGTTGAACAGCGTTGACTGCCGGAGCCGGCCTACGCGGCTCCGGCAGTCAACACGCTTATCGGATATCAGGTAGTACGCGAGGTACGAGGCGGGAGCGAGCTGGCAAGACTGACGCAGCGGGTTCTCCAGTACCCCCTTTTCCGACCAAGGAGGAGCCCGTTCATCGCACCGCTGGAAACCAGAGACAGTGGGACAGCACCGCTACGGCACTGCAGGCGCACGTACGTGGCGAGCTGAGAACGCCAGCTGCGCACCTCGGCGTGTCCGGAACTGCGAAACGCGACGAAACCAACAGGAATCCCGGTTTGTTAGTGCGTCCGGGGTCGAACAGTCATCGCCCGAAAGATCCCTCGGCTTTGACGTGGGTGGACGAGGACCCCTCACGCAGGTGTAAGCCGCTTACCGGACGGCGGTCGGCGAGCCAGCCAGCGCCAAGGTCGCTCGCCGGACCGTCTCGAACGCTGCGCTGCCCTCGCTGACGGAGGCCACCTTGGCACCGTCGAAAAGCGCCATGACGACCCTGGCCACTTCCGTACGCTCCTTCAGAGTGGGAGCGTCCACATTACGCACGAAGTAGTCGAGCACGAGTTCTCGGTGCTCAGCGACGATTTCGGATGCCCGACTCTCCGAGTCAAGGCCCTCGGCCGCCGCATTGATGAAGCAACAGCCCCGGTAGCCGGGCCGATCGGCTGCCATCGCCGCGTGATCGAACACCGCGGAGATCCGGTCCGTACCGGGAGGCGTGTCACGTTCGATGCGCTGGAGGTCTTCACGCGCCTGACTGGCCTGATGACGCAGATACGCCTCGATGAGCTCGTTCTTCGACCGAAAATGCGCATACAACGTCGCCTTGGCGACCTTCGCCTCATCGATCACCTTGTCGACGCCGACCGCCCGCACTCCCTGCGTGTAGAAGAGCCCTGACGCTGTGTTCAGGATGCGGTCTCGCGCTGTCATGCCGCCGGATACCTTCCGCATGCCTTGACTTTAACAGACAGTTCTGTCTAGCATCGCCCTGCGATTAGACAGACCTGTCTGTACAGTTGGCTCGGAGGACCATTCAGTGCAACCCTTGGAGAACGAGAACAGTGGCCAGCCCTACGACCTGGCGGTCGTAGGGGCCGGGAGCGCTGCCGAGGCGGCTGCAGCAGAAGCACGGCGGCGTGGCAAGTCGGTCGTGCTGGTGGAGCGCGGTCTTATCGGCGGCACGTGCTCGAGCGTTGGCTGCGTACCCTCGAAGTCTCTGCTCGCTGCCGCCGCTGTCCGAGCGACAGCCGAGGGGTCCCGCTTCCCCGGTATCAGCACCTCAGCGGGGCCGGTCGACCTGGCACAGCTCGTCGCCGACAAGGACGACATGCTCGCCCAGGTTCGGCAGCTGCACCACGTCGAGAAGCTGGCCGCGGACGACATTGACGTCCTTGAAGGCTCCGCGGCCTTCACGGGGTCTCCCGGCCGGCCAGTCCTCGTCGTCACCGCTCTCGACGGCACCGAAACGCGCCTCGTCCCCGACCAGATCGTCATCGCCTCCGGCGCCCAACCCGTGATCCCCGAGATCCCAGGCCTCCGGAACACCGACTATCTCACCTACGCCTCCGCGATGGCACTCGACCACGTGCCCGAGTCGCTGCTCGTGATTGGTGGGAACGCCGTTGGCCTGGAGCAGGCGCAGCTCTTCGCCCGGTTGGGAGCCAAGACCACTGTCGTCGAGATCGCCCCCAGGATTGCGCCGAACGAGGACCCAACCTTGTCAACCGCCCTGGAACAGGCACTCGGCGAAGAAGGAATCGCCTTCCGCACGGCAACAACACTCACTCGCGTCCAGCAAACCCGCACCGGTGTCATCGCAACGGTCGTCTTCGCCGGGGAAACCCGGACCATCACCGCGGAAAAGATCCTCATCGCCACCGGCCGTCTACCGGCCACTGACGGGCTCAACCTCGCTGCCGTCGGCGTGGACACCGGACGTCGCGGCGAAGTTGTCGTGGACGAGCAGCTTCGCACCGATAACCCGCGAATCTGGGCCGCCGGCGACGTCACTGGTAATGCCCAGTTCGTCTACGCGGCGCACGCTCAAGGCACCATCGCTGCAGCCAATGCACTCGGCGACGAGAAGGACACCCTCGACTACGCCGCCCTCCCCCGCGTCACCTTCACCTCACCCGCCCTCGCTGCCGTCGGCATGACTCCTGCGGAGGCCGAGGCCGCCGGGCAGGAGTACGAATACCGCGAACTCCCCATGCAATTCGTTCCCAGGGCGATTCTGGAGCGCAAGGCCAACGGTGTGCTCAAGCTGATCTCGGAACCGAGCACTCAACGGCTGCTCGGCGTCCACATGGTCGGCGACGAAGCCGGCGACATCATCACCGCAGCCACCTACGCTCTCACCGCCGGCCTCACCACACAACAACTCGCCACCACCTGGGCTCCGGCATTCACCATGGGCGAGTCACTGAAGCTCGCCGCCCAGCTCCCGCCCATCGCTGGCCAATAGGTGCGGCAAGGCTGGCACCAAGCCCCTGCCCGAGGAGAGGCTTCCTCTCAGACTCCAGTCCTGTGTGACGTCCGAAGTGAAGACTTCAGTCATAAGGCAAAGCTTCCCCTCGTGGGCTATCCACTTCGTCCTCAGTAGACCGATCCTTCATCCAGGAGCCGAGAGTTCACGTGTGCACACTCAACCGTGACGTCCACACTCGATGTCGCCCTCTGATCATCGCCGGCGGTGTGGCCGCCGCGATCGTCGCCGCCAGCACAACCAATGCCGTTCTGGCGCTTCTCGCCCGCGCGGCGAACGTGCCCGACGACTTCCAGCCACTGACTCCGCGGTCGTACATCTTCCTAACCGCCGTGGGTGTCATCTTGGGGGCGGTCGGCTGGGCGTTGGTGCGCCGAGCGTCGAAGAAACCTGGGCACCTACTCCGGTGGCTGGTTCCAATCGTGGTCGGGGCGAGTTTCGTCCCCGATTTCCTTCTGTTCGAAGACGGCGGCGCTGTCGGAGTCGCTGCGCTGCTACTCATGCACGTAGCCGTGGCTTCAATCGGAGTAGTCGCTTACCGAATCGTCATGCCACTGCCAGCCAGATGAGCTCTTGCCGTCCTGGCCGTCCCGCTCCCCGGCACCACGAGCGTCCGCCACCTCCGCGCCCGGGGCATCCGCCTGACCGACGAGCAAGTGCGCCGGTTGAGCGGGCTCGTCTGACGTGCCGCGAAACGTCCGCCCGGCCGATGCCGGGCGGACGCTTCGCGCGGGCGTGTCGTCACAGGCGCGCGGTCGTGGTGGTGGAGATGTCGAGCACGCTCGACCCGATGTGCAGGGTGTACTCGCCCGGCTCGAGCTGCCAGCCGTCGTCCCAGTGGGCGAGGTCACGGTCCTGCACCGGGACGCGCACCCGCACGGCTTGGCCGGCTTGGGCGCGGACGGTGGCGAAGCCGACGAGCCAGCGAACGGGCCGGTCGACGGTGGAGTCGGGTCGGGAGGCGTAGACCTGCACGACGTGCTTGCCCGCTCGGTCGCCGGTGTTGCGCGCGGTCAGTTCGACCGCGGCGACGCCCTCTGTGAACTCGGTGGTGGTGACTCCGGTGAGCTCCCAGGTCGTGTACCCGAGTCCGTGACCGAACGGGTAGGCAGGTGTCGTCCCGGCGCGCAGCCAGGCGCGGTAGCCGATGTGGAGGTCCTCGTCGTAGGCGAGCGCCCCGTCTACGGGGGTCACGTCGAGCACCGGGACGTCGTCGATGGCGGCCGGCCACGTGGTGGGCAGCCTGCCGCCGGGCTCGCGGGCACCGGTGAGGAGGTCACCGACGGCCGCGCCGTACTCCTGGCCCGCGAAGTAGTTGAGTACGATCGCCGCGGCCTGTTCCCGCCACGGCAGCAGCACCGGGGAACCCGAGTTGACCAGCACGACCGTGCGCGGGTTGGCCGCCAGCACCGCCCGCACCAGGTCGTCCTGGCGCCCGGGCAGGTTCAGGTCGGCCCGGTCGTAGCCTTCCGATTCCACGCGGGAGTTCGTGCCCACCACGACCACCGCGACATCGGCCTCGGCGGCGGCGCGGGAGGCCTCGGCGATGAGGTCGTCGGCGTCCATGTCCGCCGGTTCGGTGCCGATGGTGATGCTCAAGGCGTTGCTCAGGCCGCCGTCCATCCGCTGCGGGCTGAACTCCACGCGCAGCCGCACGCTGCGCCCGGAGCGGAACTGCACCGGTGCCGACACCGCCGGTGGTGACAGGAAGGCTGCGCCGAGGTCGGTCCCGATGGCCTGCGCGGTCTGCTCGGTGAGCAGCTCGCCGTCGATGAGCACCCGCCCGGTGCCCACCGATGCAAAGCCGATGCGCTGCGGGCCGGATTCGGTCGGTGTGTAGTCGGTTTCGAACACCAGCGTCGTCATCTCGCCGATGGGCGCATCGCCGCCGAAGTAGACCAGTCCGCTGGCCAGCCGGTCCTCGGTGAACAGGACCGCGCCGTCGGCGTCGAGCATCTCGACCCGCGCCCCGGGCTCGCCGGTGACGGGGTTGCGCATCGCGTCGCGGTCGAGCTCGGCTAGCCCCTCCTGCACGATCGCGCCCAGCGAGTACGACACCTCCGCGTCGGGGAACGCCGCCCGAACGCCCTCCAGCGGCGACACGATGCGCTCCGGCAGCACGGTGGCGCTGCCGCCGCCCTGGGTGCGCGCGTGCAGCGCGTTGTGGCCGATCACCGCGATGCGAGCGGGGTCCGCCAGCGGCAGGAGCCCGTCGTTGGCCAGCAGGACCGAACCCTCGACGGCGGCCTCGCGGGCGAAAGCCACACCGTCCTCCCGGTGTTCGGGCTCGGTGGGCTCGAACCCCTCCAGCGCTCCGACGCGGGCGGCCAGGCGCAACAGGCGGAGCACCTTGCGGTCGATGGCGGCCTCGTCGACGGCACCGCTGCGCACCGCCTCGACCAGCGCAGCACCCCACGGCCCGTCCGGGCCGGGCATCACCAGGTCCTGGGAGTGCTTCGCGCTCTCCACGCTGCGCACGGCCGTCCAGTCGCTGATCACCACGCCGTCGAAACCCCACTCGCTGTTGAGCGGGGTCTCCAGCAGCTCGTTCTCGGTCGCCGTGGCTCCGTTGATCGAGTTGTAGGCGCTCATCACCAGCCACGCCCCCTCCCGCACCACCGCGTCCTCGAACGCCCGCAGGTAGACCTCCCGCAACGCGCGGTCGCTCACCCGCACGTCGACGGTGAACCGGTCGGTCTCGAAGTCGTTGGCCACGTAGTGCTTCGGCGTGGCCCCCACGCCGTTGTCCTGCACGCCCCGCACGTAGGCCGCCGCCAGGTGCGCGGTCAGCAGCGGGTCCTCGCTGAACGCCTCGAAGTGCCTGCCGCCCAGCGGGGACCGGTGCAGGTTGATCGTCGGCCCCAGCACCACGTCCACCCCCTTGCGACGGGCCTCCACCGCGGCCACCGCGCCGTAGCGGGCGGCGATGCCGGTGTCCCAGGACGACGACAAGGAGCTGGCCGACGGCAGGTTCAACGACGGCGAGCGCTCGTCCCACACCTCACCGCGCACCCCGCTCGGACCGTCCGAGACCACCATCCGCCGCAACCCGATCTCCTCGATCGGCCACGTCGTCCAGAAGTCCCGGCCCGTCAGCAACCGGACCTTGTCCTCCAAGGTCAGTTTTGCCAGGCACTCGGACAGCAGCGAGGGGTCCGGGTTGTTGTACTGGGTCACAGTGATCCTTCCAATCGTGCGGGCGCAGGCAGCTCGACGTCGGGGAACCGCGGATCCTCCTCGCGCGGGATGAACGCGGCAGCTCCCAGCCCAGTGACCACACGCGCGGCAGCTAAAAACGCAAAGTTTGGCGCCACCGCACTGCCCACACCGCCCAGAACCATCAACCCAAGGCCGATCAGCAGCACCGACCTGCGGTTCACCACCCCCACCAGCATCGCCACGATCGGTGAACCCAGGCCGAACACCAGGGTGAAGAGCGTGACGAGCATGCCAACGGCGGGTTCACCTACGTCCAACTCGCCAGCGATCGGCGCGCTGATCCCCACCACCATCGGCGCGGCAGCCACCACAGCGAAGTAGGCCAAGGCAAGGGCGAGCAGAGCAGGAGTCCTCGAGCGAAACTCCACGAGACCGCCTTTCAGAGCCGAACGTTCACTTAGTTTACAATACGCACCGTCTCGTATTTAATCTAGGTTGGCAAGAACCAGGCTCCGCCGTCCTCCCGGAGGCGACATTGCAGCCTTCCACGACGGGGCATGCCCGTCAGGTGTCACGTATCTCGCGATCGGAGTTGTGCAACGTGTCCGACACCTACTACGAACTGGGTGAATACCGTCGTCCGGTGACGAGCTCGTCAACCCAGGCCCAGTTGTGGTTCGACCGCGGGCTGCTGTGGGCGTACTGCTTCAACCACGAAGAGGCGGCTCGCTGCTTTGAGACGGCAACCCAGCACGACCCCCACTGCGCAATGGCGTACTGGGGCATCGCCTTCGTCAAGGGCACCAACTACAACAAGGCGTGGCGACTTTTCGACCGCGCCGACTTGGAAACGTCGATCAGCTCCGCGAAGGCCGCACTCGAAAGCGCCAGCAAGGCTGTCTCGCAGGCCACACCTCTCGAGCGCGGCTTGGTCGAAGCACTCTTCGCCCGGTTCCCATCAGGCCCAACTCCCGCGACGATGGAGGATTTCCACCGCCTCGATGTCGCGTACGCAGAAGCGATGCGCCCGGTGCATGAAGCTCACCCCGAGGACTTGGATGCGGCGGCGTTGTTCGCGGACGCACTGATGTGCGTCAGCCCTCGAGCCTTGTGGGACTTGGACAGCGGCGAACCCGTGGGCTATGGAACGGTCGAGGCGAGGGGCGTGCTCGAACGCGCCATGAGCAACCCCGGTGGTGATCGGCATCCCGCCTTGAACCACCTGTACATCCACGTCATGGAGATGTCGCCCCATCCTGAACTCGCGCTACCGGCTGCCGACCGCCTGCGACACCTTGCTCCTGATGGGGGGCATCTGGCGCACATGGCCACCCACATCGACGCTGCCTGTGGTGACTGGCGTCAAGTCGTGGAATCCAACGGTGACGCGGTGACTGCCGACGACAAGTACTTTGCCCAAAGCAATTCCGCAGGCTGGTACTCGGTATATCGCATGCACAACCTCTGCGTTCGTGCTTACGGCGCCATGATGGCCGGCAAGTCCCACGAGGCGCTGCAGGCCGCGCGGCGCCTGGAAGGCCTCATCACGCCCGAACTCCTCGAGATCGACAGCCCCCCGATGGCCGACTTGGTCGAGAGCTATCGCGCCACTCTCGCACACGTTCTGATCCGCTTCGGCCGCTGGCACGAAGTGCTCGCTCTCGAGCTACCCGAAGACCAGGAGTTGTTCTGCTCGACCACTGCGATGGTGCATTACGCCCGCGGCGTCGCGTACGCCGCGCTTGGCCGGATCAGGGAAGCTGAGCGCGCCCGTGTGGAATTCCGTGCGGCCTGCCTCACTGTGCCCGACACTCGGCTCAATGCGGTGCCAGCTAAGGAAGTCGACGTCCTCAAAGTCGCATCCGGCATGCTCGATGGCGAACTGGAGTACCGCAAGGGCAATTTCGAGGAAGCCTTCGCCGCCCTGCGCCATGCCATCGAACTCGAGGATGCACTCCCCTATACCGATCCCCCAGCCTGGCTGCAACCCGTCCGCCACGCTTACGGCGCGCTCCTGATGGAGCAAGGGCACACGGAGGAAGCAGCTGCAGTCTACCGCGCGGACCTCTACCTCGATCGCTCGCTGGCTCGCAGGCGTACGCACCCCAACAACGTATGGAGCCTGCACGGATTACACGAATGCCTGACCCAACTTGGCCGTCACGAGGATGCTCAGCAGATCGAACTCGCACGCGACATCGCGATCGCCTCAGCTGACATCGAAATCTCGGCGTCGTGCTTCTGTCGCCTGAGCGCCTCGCGCGCCAACGAAACCGCGTGTTGCGGCACAAGTTGGGAATGAACCGAAGTCGATTGAATCCAGTTCACACTTTTCGGTCGGATTCTTTCGCCCCGCTTCCTGGGGCCAATTAGATTGCTGAGCGGACCATTCATATCACGTGCATGAATGGTCCGGTCGGCATCACTCTCAGAGAAAGCGCGCTCTGCCCATTCCACGGAGACCACTGGCCGAACCTCAAGACGGCCAGCGAAGTAGACTTAGACCCATGAAAGGCAGACCGCGCGACCCCGCCGTCGGAGCCGCCATCCGGCAAGCGGCGCTCGACCTCGTCAAAGAACTCGGCTACCGAGGCACGACGATGGAAGGAATCGCTCACCGGAGCGGCGCCTCAAAACAGGCAGTCTACCGACGGTATTCGTCCAAAGGCGATGTGCTTCTGGATGCGCTCGACTCCCTGGCGCGAGAGACCTTTCCAGAACCCGATTCAGGTAGCCTCCACGACGACCTGCTCGTTCTCGTCCGAGCGAGCTTTGCCGCCCACCGCAATTACAGGGGCGCGTTCAGCCAGGCACTCGTCGTGGAAGCGGCGCAAGAACCGGCGTTTGCCCAGCGAGCTGCCGAACTCGTGCTCGAACCCCGCCGGCAGGCATTTCATGTGATTTTCAACCGAGCAAGAGAACGCGGCGAGGCCACCTACCCGAACAACGACGAACTGATCGACCTCATCCTCGGCCCCATGTGGTACGCCCTCCTCTTCGATTTGGACAAGCTCACAGATTCCTACGCGGAATCAATCACGCGCGTAGTCGTTGCCGCAGCGCGTAGCATTTAATCTTGGCGCCCACAGACCATGTAGCCACGCATCGTTTCGGAGAACGACGTCGAACTCCACGGCTTCCACGTGCTCACGGTAGTCAGGATGTCGGCGCGCCACGTTCGGCCAGCGTGCCGTCCGAGTGCTGATCGCCCATTGGTCGCGCGTTGAGCGTTGTCAACGCGAGCCCTCCGGCCAGGATCAACAAACCTGCCGCCACCACGAGAGCTGTGCTGTACCCGGCGACGAGAACGCCTCCGGCCTGGACATCGGCGTGATTCTGCGAGGCGGACACCGTTGCCGCGACACTGGCGAGCACGGCTAGACCGAGGGCGACCCCGATCTGCTGGGCCGAGTTGAGCAGAGCCGATGCAATGCCGGCTTCATCCGAGTCGACCCGGTAGACCGCCGCCTGGGTGAGTGCCATAACGCCGAGACCGAAGCCGAGAGCGAGAACGAACATCGCCGGCGCCAGGTGCAACCAGTAACTCGTTTCGACAGCGATGGCGGAGAACCAGAACGCGGCCAGAGCGCTCAACAGCGCACCGAATCCGGCCACGAAACGCGGAGCGACAAGCAGCAGCAGCTTCGGAGCGCTGCCAGCACTGAACACGAGCCCTACCGCGAACGGCAGCCACGCCGCTCCCGCGAGTAGTGGGCTGAACTGCAGCACCTTCTGCAAGTAAAGAGTGACCACGTAGAACGTGCCCATCGGACCGATGGCCAGCAGCAGCATGGTCGCGTAGGCGCCGGTGCGATTGCGGTCCCGAAAGAGGCTCAGCGGCACCAGGGGATTACGACTGCGCCTCTGCGTGATGATGAACGCCGCCATGAGAACCGCCGCCGCACCGAGCAACGAGGCCGCGATCGGGTCCGTGAAACCGTCCTCGCCGAACCGCGTGATGGCGTAGACGAGGGCGACCATTCCACCGGTTCCCACGACAGCACCCGTGACGCCCAGTTGCCCGCTGTGGCGCCTGGTGCCGATGAGCGTACGACTGCCAAGGAGCACCAGTAGTCCGACCGGAACGTTGATGAAGAACACCCAGCGCCAGCCGAGTGTGCCGGTCAGGATCCCACCGAGCAGCAGGCCGACGACAACGCCGAGGCCGGACATCGCACCGTAGAGCGACAGGGCCGTGTCCCTCGTCTTGCGATCCGGAAATGTGGTCGTGATCAGCGCCAGGGCGTTTGGCGCAGTCAGAGCCGCACCCACCCCTTGCGTCGCACGCGCGACGATGAGCATCTCAGTGTTCTGCCCGAAACCTCCTGCCAATGAGGCGATCACGAAGATCGTGATACCCAATCGCAGGATTCGGCGCTGCCCCCACAGGTCACCCATCCGGCCACCTAGGAGCAGCAGGGCACCGAAGGCGAGGATATAGGCGTTGACCACCCACGGCAGGTGCACCGCGCCCACCCCCAATGCCGCCTGAATGCTCGGCAGGGCGATGTTCACGATCGAGTCATCGAGCACCAGCATCAGCTGAGCCGTCGCGATCACCAGCAGCGGGATCAGACCGCCCGCCGTTCTCGTTGTCACACCTTCTCCTTTGCACGCAAACGGACGTTCGCGTGACCACCCGGGACGCCTCGGCAAATCTTGCGGTTGGTGGGCACCAAGACGAGCAGATACCCCCTGGGGGTATTTATACCCCCAGGGGGTATCTGAGTCAACTTGCGTGAAGGTCAGGCCGGACGCGTTAGCCTGATCGTCATTCCGATGCCATCACCGGCGGAAACTCCTCGACCTCGGGCGCACGAGCGGCGGGCGCCGGTGTCTCCACGACACGCGGGGCGGGGTTGCGATTCACCAGCAGGCGCAACACGTCCGGCCGCGAGTAGTGACCGACCGGATCCGCCGCAGACTTGGCGATCGCGATCAGTGCCGGGTCCAAGTCGGCGTACAGGATGCCTTCCTCGTCCTCGCGCAACGGCTCGGCCAGCGGTGAGCCCTCAGGGCCGTAGATGCGTGCGAACCCACCCCCGAGCTGCAACAGCTGCTTCTTGGCGTCGGTATCGCAGAACAGCTCCTGAGCCGCCTCTCCGATGACCGCCGTCGGTGCGACGACGAACGTCTGCCCCTCGACCGCGTACATCAGACTGGCCGCGGTGTTCACCTCGGGCGACAGGGCACATGCCGCGCCCCGGTAGATCGAGAAGCTCGGCCAGGCACCGACGTGGATCTGCTCGTCCATGCTGTACATCGCGTACTTCGTCAACGGCTGCAGGTGCTCCCAGCAGTTGAGTCCGCCGATCCGCCCCAGCGGCGTGTCGTGGACCTGCAGGTCGCTGCCGTCACCCTCACCGAACACCGTTCGCTCCACGTGCGTGGGCTTGAGCTTGCGCCGAACAGAGATGAGCTCGCCTGTGTCGGAGATGAACGCCTGCGCCATGTACAAGCTGCCGGCCGCGCGCTCGCTGAACCCCAGCACGGCATGGATGCCGTAACGGGCCGCGGCGTCGGTGATCCGCTGCATCTCCGCGCCATCACGGGTCATAGAGTTCTGGGCATAGCGCGGAACGTAGGCCATGCCGGCCGCAGGGGAGTCCAGCCAGATCCACCAGGGATAGCCGGGAATGAAGGTTTCACCGAACGTGACGAGCTGCGCTCCGCCTTCGGCGGCCTGACCGATCAGCTCGATCGCCTGGTCAACCCCAGCGTTGAGGTCGAGCCAGGCCGGCTCAGCCTGCACCGCTGCCACACGAACATTGCCCTGCATGATGCCTCCTGAAACATCGCCAACAGCGTGATGGCTGTCACGATGCGCGGAGTCCGCGGTGCACGGTTGACCGAACGTGCCAGCGTTACTGACCAGCCGTGCCGCATCGGCGGCGATATTCGGCAGGTGTTTCCCCCGTAGCAGCCCGGAACGCCCGGTAAAACCCCGATTCAGTCTCAAAACCGCAAGCCGTAGCCACCCACCCGACGGGCCGGGAACGGTCTGCCGCCAGGAGCTCTCGAGCTCGCTCAATACGCATCCGCCGAAGCCGCGTAGCAGCACCCTCGTCGCCGAGGATCCGATACAGCGTTCGCCGCGAAACATTGCACGCCTTCGCAACTGCGTCCGCGTCGAGCGACGGATCGAACAGGTTGCGCCGCAAAAAGTCGAGCACGCGCTGGCGCACCAACGTCTCGGCCGCGTCGTGCGCAGGAGCCGATCCACCCGCATAAGTCGCCGCCGCCGACAACAAGCCGAGCGCATGCGGCACCAGGCCGACGCCCCCATCGGGCGAAGTCGCGACCGTGTCGGACAACGACCGGAAGAACGCTGCCACGACCGCACCGGGAGTCCCGGTGCCGAGCGTTCGGCTGGTCAGACCTCGCGTGTCGCGCACCCACAGTTCGCGCTTGGGCACCTGCACCACCAGTTGGTGGAACGGGTCGTCGAAATGCAACGCGTAAGGCCTGGTGCTGTCGTAGAACGCCATCTCGCCCGCCGACAACTCCGCGATCCGGCCGTCCTGCTCGACTCTGCCTCGACCTTCTACTTGAATGCTCGCCAGCAGGTACTCCTCGGTACCTTCGGCGATGAGACCACTCGTGCGACGAACATGCTGGCCGCCCGCGACCACGGTAGACAGTTCGACGTCACCGACCGGGACGTGCTCAATCGAACCGGTGAACCGTGCCCCCTCCACTGGTTCGGCGACCAACCGCACGAACGTCGCGCAGATCATCTCCCGCCAGTAGGCAAACGCGTCCCGCTCACCCACCTCAGCTGTGCTGAGCTGGGCATACCGATGACGATCGACGACTCTGGACACGGGTGAAGTATCACGCCCGGCACATACGCGTGTCCAGAACCACACCCGATCTGCGAGGCCATCGAGGATCCTCCCCAGCGGACACACCCCCAGCTACCCGATGCACCCATCCCGGGTTCGCACTGGATAGCTCAACTATCCATGACACTCATGTTTGAGGTTGCATTAGTCCGTGACGTGCCCTACCGTAGTTCTCACGGTTCCTGGCAGAACATCCGTGAGAGGTATTCCCGTGTCCACTTCCGCATCTGCGCCTTCGCAGTTCCCCGTCCGCGTCTTCGGCGGCCCAACCGCCCTGTTCGAGTACGGTGGCCTGCGCTTCCTGACCGATCCAACCTTCGACGGTCCCGGCGACTACGAAAGCGCCGGCCCGGTCCTGACCAAGACCAGCTCCCCGCAAGGCACCCCGGCCGATCTGGGCCGCGTCGACGTGGTGCTGCTCTCCCACGACGAGCACGCCGATAACCTCGACAACACCGGCCGCGCCCTCCTCTCCGAAGTCCCCCTGACGCTTACCACTCCGAGCGGAGGCGAGCGCCTAGGTGACAAGGCCAAGGGCCTGTCTGATTGGGAGGCCGTCGAGCTGGATCGGCCCGGCGGAGGCAAGGTCATCGTCACAGCCGTTCCCGCCATCCACGGTCCAGCTTCCCGTGAAGAGGTCGAGCCGTTCGCCGGACAGGTCGTGGGCTTCGTGCTCACCGGCGAAGGACTGCCGACTGTGTACGTCAGCGGCGACAACGCCTCGCTCGACCTGGTTCGCGAGATCGCCGGTCGTTTCAGCCCGATCGACACCGCCATCCTCTTCGCTGGGGCGCCCCGCTTCTCGATGCTCTTCGACGGCGAACCAGTGGTACTCGACAGCGCTGGAGCAGCCGAAGCGAGCCGGATCCTCGACGCACGCCGCGTCGTCCCGGTCCACTTCGAAGGTTGGGCCCACTTCACCGAAGGTCGCGACGACCTGAACCAGGCCTTCAGCTCAGCCAACCTGGCCGACCGCCTCGACTGGGGCAACAACTGACCCGCTCGACGAGGAAATCGCCGAAACGGCGGGGTCTCCTTCACATTCGGCGGGGACCGGATACCGGGGCCCGCCGAACCGACCGCGACCAGCGAGGATTCTATGTCCGCCGCAGAAAACGCGCATCTGGTTCATCGTTTCTACAAGGCCCTAGAGGAGGGCGCCTACGCGACTGTGACCGACATGGTCCACGACGACTTCGTCTTCTACGGCCAGATCGACACGCCCCGCCCCGGAGCCGAGGGATTCCTCGCCGCCGAAAAGAGGAACGTCGAGGCATTCGCCGGGATCAGCATGACGGTCGAGCGGACCGTCGCCGACGATGACCAGGTCGGCGCCTACGTCATCGTCGAAGGCGACCAGACCGGCGAGTTCAACGGCATCCCACCGGCAGGCTCCCACATGAGGTTCTCGATGTTCAATCTGTTCACCTTCCAGGACGGAAAGATCATCGAAAAGCGCGCCCACTACAACACGCTCGACATCATCAATCAGCTCAAGCGCTGACCACGGCAAGCACACCAAGCCGACTCGAACTCGGGATTTCGTTCCGTTCCCGACTCCGAGTGGTGATGTTCGTGAGCTCCGCGGCAACGACGGTTTTGAGAACGAGCAACCGGTTCCAGGGTCGCCGAGGTCAGACGCTCGCCAACACCGTGGAGCACACCCGCGGCAAGCACGGTCAGCTCAGTCCTAGGGACAGGGTCTGTCAGACAGGGCTGCCCCTGTGCTTGTGGTGGGTGGAACACACTTGCCGCGTTCCACCCACCACAAATCAGCAGGCCGTGAACGAAAGCAATACCTGCCCGTTTCAGCCCTAAGGCCTGGTCAGTGCGCGGCTTCGCCCTGCACCGCCGAGGTTCCGAGGTCGCTCTTTTCCAAGGACTTCTGCCCGGACACGGCTGCGGTCCAGGTTTCGGTGTCGGACACGGCTGCCCAATTGGAGTGGAGAAGGACCATCAGCGTCTCGTGAACCTGCTGCGCCGAGACCTTCCCAACCTCATTCGCGAGGTGGACGGCACCAGTAGCATCCGACAACACTTCGACGGTGAAGCCGAGCGGCTCGGCCGCCGCGGCGGTGGCGAGCACGCAGTTGTTCGTCATGTACCCGACCAGGGTGAGAGTGTCGATCTCGTTGGCGCGGAGCCAGTCAGTCAGATCACCGACGGTGAACACGCTGGAGAATCCCTTGACCACGTGCTTCGACGCCGCCTTCGCCCGGCGCTCGATCTCGGGGTGCAGCTGCCAGCCCTCGGTTCCAGGCGCGAAAACCGGTGCCCCCTCCGGGAATTCGTGCTGAATGGTGATCACAGGCAGTCCCGCATCAACGGCACTGTCCATCACGCGCACGATCCGGGCCAGGGACTCGTCGCGGTGCGGGTACTGGATGGTCAACGGCCCTTGGAAGTACTCCTGCTGGACATCGATGACGACAAGAGCTCGGCGTGGGGCGCTCACTGCGAAATCCTCCTCAGATGATCGGCATAACGGCGGATGCACCGTCACCACCCATGCTGCTGACCGCCACTGCGATAGCGTGAGTGGCATAGATGCCCATCTTCGATGAGATCAGGCCAACAATGCGGATCACCATCCACGTCTTCGACGGGATCACGACGTTCCACCTCGCCGCACCACTGCTCACCTTCGGCGAGGTTTCCCGCCAGAACCTCGCCGAAGGTTGGACCACCACCGTCTGGAGCTCAGATGGGCGGCCCGTGCGCGCCGACGAAGGGGTCGTGATCGACGATCTCGTCGGCCCCGATATGACTGCGTCGGCCGACGTCCTGGTATTTCCGTCGTGGCCCGTGCACCTGCCAGCACCCGAGCCGACCTTTGTCGACCGCATCCGCGAGGCGCACGCGCGCGGCGCGACGATCATCGGGCTCTGCCTCGGCGCATTCCCGGTGGTCGCCAGCGGGATCCTCGACGGTCGGACCGCGACCACCCACTGGGCCGCCGCCACTGCTCTGGCCGAACAGTACCCAACCGTGCAAGTACAGGCCGACGCGCTCTACCTCGATCACGGCGACGTCCTCACCTCTGCAGGCACCGCCTCCGCCCTCGACGCCTGCCTCCACCTCATTCGAACCCGACTCGGGTCGACAGCAGCCACCACCATCGCCCGTCACCTCGTCATCGCTCCCCACCGCGACGGTGACCAGGCCCAATACATTGAACGACCGCTCTCTAACAGCGCCGACGGCCCAATGGGCAAGACAATCACGTGGGCTCTGGCCAACCTCAACCAACCCCTCGCCGTTGAGGACCTAGCCGCCCACGCGTCGATGAGCCCGCGAAATTTCTCACGTCGCTTTCGCGAAACCACTGGCTTGAGCCCCGCGCGGTGGGTCCTAATCCACCGCCTCGACGAAGCACGCCGACTCCTCGAGACGACCACCTGGAGCATTACCCGCATCGCCGAAGCCTGCGGGTTCGCGAGTACCGTGACGTTCAGGCAGAACTTCACCACTCACTTCAACACCACCCCCAGTTCCTACCGGCACCGGTTCACCACGACCTCATGACTCGACCTGGGAAAACGGCGTGTCCTCAGGTCCTTGTGGATCTGGCGATTCACCGCGCCGTGCCTCGTAGATCTCACGGGCTTGGGTCTTGACCTGCCGGAGCACCTTCCGCTCTGCTTCCGGCAGCACGGTGTGTAACTCCCTCCGGAAGTGACGGAGGTACTGCTTACGCCACGTGCTCTCCCAAAAAACGCCGAACGGAATCATTCGGCACCTCGCTCATGTATCAGACGGCCGTCGATGTAGGTGAAATCCACCTGCATGTCGCGGATCTCCTCGACGGGGCAAGTGACGATGTCGCGATCGAGCACCAGGACGTTGGCGCGCTTCCCGACCTCGATACTGCCTTCCTCAGAATCGCGTCCCGACGCATGGGCAGCGTTGATCGTGTAGGCGCGCAGCGCCTCTGCGGCGGTGATCGCTTCCTCGGAATCCACCTCGTTGCCACTGTGGGTCTTGCGGTTGACGGCGGTGGCCATGATGGCGGCGGGGCTGAACGTCCCACACGGGTGGTCGGAGGCGAGGCTGACGCGGACGCCGGCGTCGATCATGCTTCGGACCGGCAGCACACGGAGATGCCGCTGGCGCTCGCTTCGCCACAATTGGAAGACGTCGCCCCAGAAGTAGCCGAGGCCCGGGTTGGCCACCAGATCGACGCCGAGGGAAGCCAGACGCTCACCCTGCCTCGGATCAGCGACGAAAGCGTGTTCCATACGCAGAATCGAGTCCGTGCCTGAGGCACGGCGGACGGCTTCGTAGGCATCCAGCACCGTGTCAACCGCACAGTTGCCCATCGCATGGATCGCGGTCCCGATGCCGAGTTCGCTCGCACGGGTCGCGAGCTCACGTACCTCGCTCTTGGAGTAAAACGGAGTGCCCACGTGACGTGTACATCCATCGTGGATCTCGTCGATGGCCGGACCGTCCGGGTAGGCGCGATCGACGAAGATCTTCATCGTTCCACCGCGCAGCATGGCGCTGGCTGGCTGTTTGATCCGGTCGATGGCATCACCGCGGCGAAGGTCCTGCATGGCGAAGAAGTGGTCGCCCCCGTGCAGTTGCTGGACCGTCAGCGGCAGCATTCCCGCAGCGTCAGCCCGGCGGTACAGTTCCGCAGCTGCAGGGGTGACCAAAGCGTCCCCGACACCAGTCAGCCCAACGGACGTGTACTCCGTCATTTTCGCGTTGAGGAGGGTGACGGCCCGTTCCCAGTCACGTGATGCCTGTTCTTCCCATGAAGCGGAGTAGAGGAGGTTGGTTGCCGTTTCCAGGAGAGTGCCGGTGGGCTCACCGTTGTCGTACGTCTCGATCAGGCCACCCCACGGCTGGGGAGTATGCGCATCGATGCCGACCTCGGCGAGGGCACGGCTGTTCGCGATGCCCATGTGACAACTCGCGTCCATCAGGAAAAATGGGTTGCCCGGTACTACCTCGTCCAGCTCGTACCGGCTGGGATTGCGCTGCTCCCGGATGTTGCCTTCGTGGAATCCCATCCCGACGACCCATTGTCCCGGAGGAATCTCACGGACATGTCGATGGATCGCATCGAGGACCTCGTCCAACGTGGTCAGCGGCGGTGTCGTGCAGTCGACGTGTAGCGGTGCGAACGCCGCTATGCTGAGGTGGTTGTGGGCATCGATGAAACCTGGAACGACGGCGCGGCCATTCACGTCGACGATCTCGGCGTCTGAAGCTGCCGCCGCACGAACCTCGTCGCTCGTGCCGATCGCGATGATGCGACCCGCGCCCATCAACAAGGCTGAGGCGACCGCGTCCCGCTCGTCGAGCGTCCTGACTTTTGCGTTGACAATCGCGACTTCACGATTTTGTTCCATCACTTTCTCCCGTTCGCAGGCAATACTGCCGTTCCACGATCACCCGAGGAAAGAGTCGAGGACGACAGTTTCCAGACCGGTCGCACGGCCGACGGCGGCGTTGGTGATGCGGCCGGCCTGGGTGTTGAGACCCATTGCCAGGCTGAGGTCGTCGCGACAAGCCTGTCGCCAGCCTTTGTCAGCCAGCGCTACCACGTACGGAAGTGTGGCATTGGTCAGCGCGTAGGTGGAGGTATTGGGCACTGCTCCCGGCATATTAGCCACGCAGTAAAAGATCGAATTGTGCACCTGATAAGTGGGGTCCGCATGGGTCGTGGGCCGGGTGTCTTCAAAGCACCCGCCCTGATCCACAGCAATGTCGACTAGAACGGAGCCGGGCTTCATCCGCGAAACGAGCTCGTTGGAGACCAACTTCGGCGCCGCGGCACCAGGAATCAACACCGCACCGATCACGAGGTCGGCCTGGGTTACCTGCTCGTCGATCGCCAGCTTCGACGACGCCAACCCGTGAACCCTATTGTTGTAGCGCCAGAACGACATCCGAAGCTTGTCCAGGTCCGTGTCCAGCAGCGTGACGTTCGCTCCCATGCCAAGTGCGATGTTGGCCGCGTTCTGACCCGCGACCCCCGCACCGATGACGATCACCTTCGCGTTGGCCACGCCGCCGACACCTCCGAGCAGCACGCCACGGCCTCCCTGAGCCTTGAGCAACGCTTGAGCACCGGCTTGTGGGGCGAGACAGCCGGCAACCTCCGACATCGGATAGAGCAGCGGCAAGGCGCCGGAGGGCAGCTGCACGGTCTCGTAGGCGATCCCGGTGACTTGCTGCTCCACGAGCTTCTCGGCCAAGGGCTTCTCCGCGGCCAGGTGCAGGTAGGTGAAAAGCACAAGGTCTGGGCGCAGCCTGTGGTACTCCTCCGAGACTGGTTCCTTAACCTTCAACACCAACTCGGCGTCGCCCCACACTTCGTCGGCATCAGAGATGATCTTGGCGCCTGCGGAGAGATACTGCTCGTCACTGATCTGCGATCCGACTCCAGCACCTTCCTGGACAACTACTTCGTGGCCACGGGTGGTCAGCTCGTGCACGCCGATCGGAGTGATCGCGACCCGGTACTCGTGGTTCTTGACTTCCTTAGGGACGCCGATCTTCATTGCATCTCTCCTTGGTTGAAATCTCGTATGCTCTTGCGACGCGCAATGGGCGGTGATCGGAATTCGGTGGTCATTCGTGCCCAGGTGATGGCGACGGGACCGGTGACAACGCGGAAGTTCCGGCGGTAACGCCGGTACGTGGACTCAGGTCGTGTGTGGGGGACGCGAGATGAAACGATCAGTAGGCTCGTTGCTTCCAACACAGGGTCGTCGCATCACCACCCGCGGGCTGGTTTTTGGCCGGTTGGCCTCCGACTCGGGGGCGCGTGGTGTCGAGTTGGGAGGCCTGAGATGTTCCCGAGAAGGTGCCGCTGACGCTGTGGTTGGTCAGCGGCACCTGCCGGTCAGCTGGCCTCGAAGGTTCCGTCCGGACGGAGCCGACCCACAGCGTCGCGGATGGCACTGGCCAGGCGGCGGATCTGGTCATCGGTGATGACCAGCGGTGGTGACATGGCCACGACTGGTCCCAGCTCGCGGACGATGACGTGGTACTCGTCGCGCAGCAGGTCCGCGAGTCCCTCCCCTACTGGGAACTCGAACGGTGCCCGGGTCTGCGGATCCGCCACGAACTCGAGTGCCGCGAGCAGCCCTCGGCCTCGAATGTCACCGACGAGCGGGTTGTCGGCCAGCGGCGCCAGCTCCGCTCGCAACAGCTCGCCCTTGCGCTTGGCCTCCGTTGCAAGCGACTCCCGTTCGATGATGTCGATGTTCTCCAAGGCGGTCGCACACGCGACTGGGTGCCCGTAGTAGGTGAAGCCGTGGTGAAAGCCGTCTTCGCCGGCGATGACCTCGCCAATGTCCTCGCGCATGAGCACAGCTCCGAGAGGAACGTAACCGCTGGTAATGCCCTTGGCCACGGAGATCATGTCCGGCTCCATCCCCGCATCCGGAGACGCGAACCAGGACCCAGTGCGACCGAAGGCGGTAACCACCTCATCGGCAATCATCAGGATCCCGTGCTTCTTGAGCACCGTGCGGACCCGCGGCCAGTAGTCATCAGGTGGCACGATGACGCCTCCGGCGCCGATGATCGGTTCACCGATCATCGCGGCGATGTTCTCGGCGCCGATGCGCTCGATCGTTGCCTCAAGCTCGGCAATCAAGAAGTCCGTGGCCGGTTGACCGTTGTAGAACTCTTCGTGGAACGGGTATGGCACGGTGAGGTGCTCAACCTCAGGAATGCCTTCGCCGAAGCCGTGGTGGTACTGATCGAGGCCGGTCGCCGTGCCGCTGCCGTAGCCGACACCGTGGTACGCAAATTGCCGCGACAGAATCCAGCGGCGCTGCGGTTCACCCCGGCGGAAATGATAGAGCCGGGCAGCCTTGATAGCTGTCTCGTTGCTCTCGGAACCACCACTGGTATAGAAGATCTTCGACAGGTTCGCGGGAGCGAGCTCGGTCAGACGTTCCGCCAGTGCGATCGCCTTGTCGTTGGAGAACTCCCAGAAGCTCGTGAAGTATGCCAGCTCCCGCATCTGCCGTGCCGCTACTTCAGCGATCTCCTCCCGGCCATGGCCGACCTCCACCAGCCACAGCCCTGCGGTGCCGTCGAGGTACTCGGTGCCATCGGCGTCCCACAGCCGGCACCCTTGCCCCCGTACCAGCACACAGCGATTGCTGATCGCGCCGTGCAGGTTGGGGTGAACGAGGTACTTCCGGTCCAGCTCTGCGAGCTCGGTTCCGCTTCGCGTCGTCTGTGGACTCGTCATGGTCATTGTCGTCGTTCCTCTCGCATCGATCGGCTCGTTGTGCTGTCGTACGGGTGCTCGATCACCAAATTCGGCCAACAACGCCACAGCTTCTGACCTGGAAAAAGTCCCGCAGTCGCCGCTCACCACTGGCCAACTCGCACGACGCGGCTGGGCGCCGGTCAAGTTGTGAACTGACTATGAATAGGCATCGAAGGCCTGGACAACGACGAATCAGAGAACACACAATCGCGTACCACGATCGCCGAGGTCGGACGTGGTACGCCTACGAAGACATGCCGGGCGGAAGTCGCCTCGTGGACTTGGGAGCCGATATGGAGACACGCCAGCTCCGTTACGTGGTGCGGTTGGCCGAGACGCTGCACTTCGGTCGCGCAGCGAACCTGGAGCACATCGCGCAGTCGGCGTTCAGCGGCCACGTTGCCCGTCTCGAACGCGAACTTGGTGTTCAACTGTTCGACCGGAGCCACCATCGCGTCAGTTTGACCCCTGCGGGAACGGCTTTCGTCGAGCGGGCCGAACAGGTGTTGGCGCAGTTGACCGAAGCCGCGGCCGAAGCACGGGCCCAGGCCACCTCGGAGCACCAGGTTCTCCGGATCGGCACTTTCGCTCAAGCTGCCGGTGAGCTCCTGCCTACCATCCTCTCCGTCTTCCAGCAGATCCGACCGGACGTGCGGATCGAATTCACCGAGCTGACGATGATCGACCAGCTCGAGAAGCTCGTGGCCGGCGACATCGACGTGGCTGCCGTCCACGCACCGTTCGAGGACCAGCGGGTCGTGCTCAAACCCATCTTCACCGAGCCGCGGCTCGCTGCAGTTTCCCGAAGGCACTCACTGGCCGATGCGGCCAGCATCTCCGTGGATGATCTGCTCGACGAGTCGTTCGCTCTGGCCGACCCCCACGCCCCGCCAGGCTGGGCTGCGTACTGGGCCTGTGACGAACGCCGTGGCGAGCCCGGGAAGGTAGCAGCCCAAGTACGTTCAGTCGGAGAGTGCCTTATGGCGATCTCATCCCTCGACGCGGTTGATACGGTCCCGGAAACGACGACCCGGTTCTTTCAACACCCCGGGGTGACCTACGTACCACTGTCCGACGACACCGCGCCAGCCACCGTTAACGTCGCTACCCGGCGAGAAGACCGTCGACAGCACGTACAAGCATTCCAAACGGCAGTGGACCAAGCCATCAGCGGACATCTCGGATTGGTGCCAAATGCCTGCGCACCAACATTCGACCCAAGAAACCATTCCTGAAGGCACTTTATTCTAACAACATCTCGCCGTCGGCTTTTCGGCACTTCGATTACGCGATTGCCATTTTTGGGAGCCCGCCTCGTTTAACTTCCTGAACAGATGGAGCAGGCCAGTGGTAATTCTCGAATGAATGGGCGAATTCGCTGCGAACACTGAACGACCTTGGAATGGCAGATTATTGCGCAGTATTCGATGTACGGCGCACGTAGGCGCGGGCAGCACGGGCGCGGTCACCGCACCGCGTCGAGCACCAGTGGCGACGACCGTTGCGGATCAGGAACCGGTTGCAAGGAGTCGAGCCGCAGGCGGTAAGGCGTTCGGCGTCGGGCCCAGTGAGGAGGTCGGCGGCGTCGGCGGCAAGCGTCGCCAGAGCATGGTCGACGACCTGCGTCGTGGGGTGCGGCGTGGCACGATAAGGACCATCCTTATCGTCCCACTGCAGCAGTGGCGCAGTCGGCACCCGCGTCAGTGCATCGTTGATCGCGGACAGCGCGGCGGGCAGCGCGGGCAGGCCAGCCACACGTGATGCAAACAGCGCTCTGACCTGCTCGCGCAACGAGCGCAGCTGACTCGCGCACATTTCCCGCATGTCCGTCTCTACCGGCGCGAGCCCACGTACGGACAGCCACTCGTTCGCTGCGGCCGGGCTGCCGAGCAGGTCCACGCGGTGTCCGCCCGGCAGCGCGAGAGAACTGTTGGCGAGCGCGAGAGAGTGGTGCTCACCCTCCCCCGGCGCCGGCGGCAAACCAGGCTCAAACGTAGCGAGCTCCTCCATACCATCATGGTACGCGCTCGCGACATCCATGATACTCACGGGTTATTGGTTTATACGTGTTCTCGCCCACTGCGAGATCCCCTCGTCGATAATGGCCGAGCTTCTCAGCCAAGGGCCACAGCCGCCCCATCGGTGAATTCCCACGAACGCGATCCGGCAGTAACCGCCTGGCCGGATATTGCAGCTTGCCATTAATCAGAGTTGATCATCACTAAAGACACCGTCGAACGAACGGTCTCGGCATTGCGGGCAGGAGGTTGCGCACATGTTCCTGGCCCGCGATCAAGCACGATACGGCGGTGGAGTACAGCGGGCATGTCGTGTGTGGGGAATCGGCGTAGTAGCCGTCAGCGAACACGATGGCGTGGCGAGGCTGCACCGGGCCGTCCCGGCATTGTCAGCTCGATCGTCGGCACGGCGATGCTGGACTGCGTGATCGTTGCTTGACTCCGCGTCGGACGCGCCACCGGCCTAGGCCATCGAGCAGATCGTATCCTGGCGCCGAACACACAAGTCGTCCGCTCATCGGACCACGGATTAGCTGGCCGGCGTGGGTTTCGTATTCAACCGGCGGCCTGTGCATCGACCTCTCACTCGGCTCGGCCGCGGCAGGCAAAAGTTCATCGACCCCGGCGACGAGCGCAACCGCCAGAACGAGCGAACGTGTGGTTTGCCACCCACGCCATCGAGCACATGCATCGGATCGTCACCCACAACGACGCCTGCTACTGGTCCGGGACTTCGCTCGACTCCTCGGCACCAACTCGCGACACCAGCAGATCAAGCCATACACCCAGCGCACAACGGCAAGGTGGAGCGCTACCAACGCATCCTGGTCGAGGAACTCCTCTACGCCCCTGCGTTCGCCAGTGAGAAGGCTTGATGAGCGGCGATTGCCGTCTGAACATCCATTACAACTACCACCAGTCACACAGTGGCTGCTGCGGTGCGATGAAGAGCGGACTGACCAAGCCCCACACGGCGAACACCGCGAAGCCCAGAGCAGGTTCCGCCGGCAGCAGGGCTGCGGCGGTGAAAGCGAGCGCAATGCCCGCGAGCCCGACAGCGAGGGTGCAGTCTCCGCCGAAACGGCCATATGCGCGAGCACCAAAGGTGTTGCCGCACAGAGCCACGACGCCAAAGAGCAGCAAAATGACCGAGACCGTCCCGTCCGACGCGCCGAAACGCTGGGCGAGGTAGGCACCGGACACCCCGTACACGACGTACTGAGCAGTGAGGACCAACAGCGTCGTCCACAAGATCGGCTGGGCACCCGGGGTACGCAGCGCTGTGGCGAAGTCGCGCATCCGCGCTCCGGCGTCCGTGGGCAGTGGCGGTAGGAGCGACATGAGCGCGGTCATGCTCGCGAGCACCAGCGCGGCGAGCACTGCCAGGGTCCAGCGCCACCCGATCACTGCGCCGACCGCGGAAGCCAGGGGCGCACCGAGGACCATGGCGGCTGTTGCGCCGAAGCCGAGAACTGAGAGTGCCGGGCCCGTCGTTGCGGTGGGACGAGCCTCGCAGCGACGATGGACGCGGTGGGGGCGAAGATCGCCGCACCCAGCCCCTGGAACAGGCGCGCGCCGACCAGGACCGGCAGCTGCGGTGCAAGGGCGCCGGCCACGCCGCCCATCAGCATCAGACCCAAGCCCAGGAGCAGAGCCGATTTTCGATTGATCGTCCGCAGCACCAGCGCGGCGATTGGCGCACCGAGGGCGAACACCAGGGTGTACACGGTGACCAGCATCCCGCTTGTGGTGGACTCGACTCCGAGCTCGTCGGTGATCAGTGATCCGAGTCCCACGACGGCAAGAGCGGTGGCCACCACGGCGAAGTAAGCCAGAGCCAGAGCCAGCAGGGCTGGGAGCCGCGAACGGTGCGCCATCAAGACTCCAATACGGAACGGTACGTAATAGATTTACAATACGCACCGTTCCGTATTTAATACTAGCCAGCAGACGACCACACCACCTACGAGATCGGAGCCGTAACGTGTCCGACGCCTATTACGACCTCGGCGAATACCGCCGCGAGGTGACGACGTCCTCCGCGGAAGCCCAGTTGTGGTTCGACCGAGGTCTGCGGTGGGCGTACTGCTTCAACTTCGACGAGGCCGTCCGCTGCTTCGAGCGCTCGGCACATCACGACCCCCGGTGCGCCATGGCGCACTGGGGCGTCGCCTTCGCGAAGGGGCCCAACTACAACAAGGCATGGCGCCTGTTCGACGCTGCCGACCTTGAGGAATCCATCACCCGCGCCCACGCCGCGCTGGAACGGGCGCGCACCTGCGCCGAGCAGTGCACACCGTTCGAGCGGGCGATCATCGAGGCGCTCGCCGCGCGGTACCCCACCGACGGCCTGCCCGAGGGACCGGATGACTTCGGCGCGCTCAACGTGGCCTACGCCGAAGCCATGCGCGAGGTCTACCGGGCGCATCCCGACGACCTCGACGCCGCGGCGTTGTTCGCCGATGCGCTGATGTGCGTGAGCCCGCGCGCGCTGTGGGACCTGGACAGCGGAGAGCCGGTCGGGTACGGCACCATCGACGCCCTCGAGGTGATCGAAAAAAACCTGACCGACGTCGAGGGCAACCAGCACCCGGCCCTCAACCACCTCTACATCCACCTGATGGAGATGTCGCCTCGCCCAGAGATCGCGTTGCCGGCGGCCGACCGGCTGCGGAACATGGCACCCGACGGTTCGCACATGGCGCACATGGCCACACACATCGACGCCGCGTGCGGCGACTGGCGCCGAGTCGTGGACTCCAACGCCGTCGCGGCCGATGACGAGTACTTCGCACGCGAGAACCCGCGCGGCTGGATCTGGCCCTACCGCATGCACAACCTGTGCGTCCTGGCCTACGGCGCCATGATGTCGGGCAGGTCGCACGAGGCCGTGCGGGCCGCGCAACGGCTGGACGAGATCATCACGCCCGAGCTGCTCCAGATCACCAGCCCACCCATGGCCGACCTGGTGGAAAGCTACCGCTCCACCCTGCCGCATGTTCTCATCCGCTTCGGCCGCTGGACCGAGATTCTCGACCTCGAACTCCCGCAAGACCAGGAGCTGTTCTGCGCCACCACGACGATGCTCCACTACGCGCGCGGCATCGCCCTGTCCGCGCTGGGCCGCATCGATGAAGCCGAGGTGGCCCGCGACGCCTTCAACACCGCCCGAGCCACGGTCCCCGAATCACGGCTCAACGCCGTGCCGGCCCGGGAAGTCGACGTGCTCGAGGTCGCCGACTGGATGCTCGACGGCGAGCTCGAATACCGCAAGGGCAACGTCGATCACGCCTTCGCTTCGCTCCGTCGTGCCATCGAACTCGAAGACGCGCTCCCCTACACCGACCCGCCTGCCTGGCTGCAACCGGTGCGCCACGCCTACGGCGCTCTGCTGATGGAGCAGGGACAGTTCGAAGAAGCCGCCTCGGTCTACCGGGCAGACCTCTACCTCGACCGCACCCTCGCCCGCCGGCGCACCCACCCCAACAACGTGTGGAGTCTGCACGGACTTCACGAATGCCTGACCGAACTCGGACGGACCGATGAGATCGAGCGGATCGCCCTCGCCCGCGACATCGCCACCGCCACCGCCGACGTCCCGATCGCCGCTTCCTGCTTCTGCCACTTGAGCGCCTTCACCGAAGACCCGACCGGCTGCCACACGACGGCACCGCCCGCGGAATCCGGGGGATGCATCGAGCACGCATCCTCACAAATCCCCGACAGGTGATCTCACGTCTCACCGCCAGCTCGGCCGCGGGGCCCGGCGCGGGTGCGCCGAGGCCTCCGCAAGGCCCGTGACCAGCGGGCACGCACCACGCAACGACACGGGGATGAAGTAACCTGACCATCGTGCAGGGACGACCACGAGACCCCGCGATCGATGCGGCGATCCGCAAGGCGGCGCTCGACATCGTCGCCGAGCGGGGGTACGGCACTTTGACTATGGAAGGCGTTGCGGCGCGCAGCGGCGCTTCCAAGCAGGCCGTTTACCGTCGTTATGCCTCCAAGGGCGAGTTGTTGCTGGCCGCCCTGGACTCCGTTCTCCACGAGACCCTCCCCACGCCGGACACCGGGAGCTTGCGAGAAGACCTGCTGCTTCTCATCAGGGCAGGCTTCGACATGCACCGGTCAAACAACAGCGCCTTCAGCCAGGCCGTCGCCGCGGAGACAGCCCACGGCTCGGATTTCGCCAAGCGGGCCCTCGAGTCCGTCATCAAGCCGCGCCGGGAATTCTTCCGCGACGTCTTCGGCCGCGCGCGCGAGCGCGGCGAAGTGACGTGCCCCGACGACGAGCTGCTCATCGATCTCATCTACGGGCCGATGTGGTACGCCCTGCTGTTCGACTTCAACCGGCTCACTGACGCTTACGCCGAATCGCTCACCGACGCCGTCGTCGCGGCGGCCCGCCGGGGCTGAGAGTCCCGGCACGCGTGACTTCCGCGCGAGAACTCGAGGCGGCCAGGTACTCCACATTGGACCCATTTGATGATCTAGTCGCGCACCGCATCCGTTCGCCTGCACGAGATGGGCTGCCACTGCCGCCGTCGTGGTGAATGTGAACGCGCCCAGCGCGAGCGACTTGCGCACGTCGGTGGTGCCAGGGAGGTGGTGGCGTGACCTCACGTACACCACTAAAATGCCAGTCTCAGCAGTGCCACGACCAGCAGCACCGTGACCGTTCCTCCAATCTGCTGCTGCCAACCAAGGTCCACGCCACTTCCACTCCGGCGTTGCGATCGTTCGCGAAGCGTGCTGGACCCGGTCTCAAGGTCGGACACGGCACAGCAGGCGACGCGGACCGAGGATCCGCGTCGCCTGCTGTGCCGCCAGCGGCGTTCGCCGGCCGCGTTAACCCGCGTCACCGCGCGGCGCAGGAACTCTGTCAGAGCCGACGCTCGGGAGGTTCATGTACTCGGCGGTGCGGTTGCCGTCGAAGGTCGCGCTGAGCGTTTGCTTCGGCAGCAGCGGGACGGCAGACTCGCACCACGCGATACCGCTCTCGTCGGTGACGGCGGTGCAGCCACCCGCGCCATTGACGTCGAAGGTCACCGACTGTCCCGCGGACGTCCCCCACCCGCTCGAAACGCGAGCGGACAAGCGCGTGGTGAACGGCCTCGCGTCGAGGATCTCGGTGGCCGTCGTCCGCCACACCGGGATGGTCGCAGCGGGATCCACCTGTGCAGCTCGCGCTGCCGCGCACTCGCGCCAGATCGCGGCGGCGCGCAGGGTCTTCTCGGTCCCCATGACGAACGGGTTCGGGTCGCGGGTTCCCGCATCGCGGATCGCGTTCATGTGCCCGGTGGAACCATCCGACAGCGGATGGGTGTGGATCGTGCCGGTTGCGCCGTGCTCCTGCGCCAGCCGGTAGGCCCGCTCGGTGCCTTCCAGGTACTGCCTCGATCCCTCAACGGTGTCCGGAATGCCCGCGCGGCCGTTCAACAGCATCAACTGGCGCGCTCCGTTCTGGTGGACCGGGATCAGGGCGACCAACGAGCCGGGCGTGTGCCCGGGCACCGATTGCGCGACGATCGTGCTGCCCCCGATGGTCACGGTCTGGGGCTGCGGGTTCGCCGAGTCGATGAGCTTCGGGGCGTAGGTCTTGCCGGTGGCATCTGCGGAGCCGAGGTAGATGGGCAGATCCGGTCCGAACACGGCGCGCAGCTGGGCCGCGCCACCATCGTGGTCTTCGTGCCCGTGGGAGAGGAACGCACCCTCCAGCGGGTGCTGCGGGCCCATCCCCAAGGACTTCAGGGCGGGGAGGGTGTAGGTCATCACCTCGCTGCTGTTGTTCAGGGTGTCCAGCAGCGCGAACCCGCCGTTGGCCGTCTTGAGGATGTACTGGCCGACGTACTCGTCCCCGATGTACCAGAGGTCGTCGAAGACCTGCGTCAGCGGAACCCGAACACCCTTTCCGGCTCGGTACTCGTCCCGGACGGCCGGGTCCTCGACCTCGAAGCAGGAGTACTTGCGGTAGGTGTCAACGAGCTCCTGGGCACCGAGCGCGTCCTTGGTGGCCGCCTCCAGGTGCAAGTCCACCTGCGAGGGCTCCGCGGCGGACGCCGGCGATGCGACCACCGGCGAACCGGTGACGGCCAGAGCGCTGGCGAGTAAGCAGGTGATCATCTTTGATCTGCTGCTCAACGTATCTCCTCTGATCGGTTGAACGGACCGACTGCCGACGACGGCAGTGGGACGGTGCGGGCCGGGAGTCTCCACCCGGCCCGGTGAAAGCACCTCGACCGCTGGGTTCAGCGACCCCGGCACGTGAACTCGGGACTGCGGCGTTGGTTTCCGCGTCAGTCGTGGACGCTGAAGTCTCAGTGCTGGACGACCGCAGCGACCACGACCGCAGCCGTGGTCTTGTTCGCTGTGCGCTCGCGCAGAGCGATCTCGGGTTCCATCGCCCGCAAGTCACTCGGCGGCCACGACCGCACAGTTGAAAAACTGGGACAGTGTCTCGATGATGTAGGCAGTCTCTGCGGATCGCCTCTCCGATGTCAAGAGAGGGCACCAGGAAGGCGGGCACAGCGGTTCTCGCCCGAGGTGCGGCGAAACTGCTCGAGACGCAAGGATTTCAGCGCGAACCCAGCCCGGAGCGGATACTGGTGCTCAGTCCGGGCGCTAGGTCTCAGAGGGTGAGCAACCTGGTGATGCGAGCGGCGGCCTCGGTGAGCGTGGTGCCGAGTCGGGCGATGTCGAGTTCGTCCTTGCGGTAGCGCGGGATCGTCAGCGTCACCGATCCTGCGATGCGCGCGTCCTCGAAAAAGGGCGCTGCGATCCCGAAGGCGTCGGGGATCCGTTCTCCGTTGCCCTCGGCCCAGCCGCGATCGCGGACGAGAGCGAGATCGCGTTCGAGCTCGTCCCGCTCCGTCGTCGTGTTGGCGGTGAGGGGTTCGAGCGATTGCTCCTCGATCAGCTCAGGGGTGCAGTGAGCGAGGACCGCCTTGCCCGCGGCGCCGGCGTGCAGCGGAATCGCGGAGCCCGCGGCGAGCCCGTAGTGGACGGGGTTCTGCCCCGGAACGACGGTGGTCAGGACCGCGGTGCGGGCAGAGCGGTCGAATACCGTGAGCGCGGTGGTCTCGCCGGTGTCGGCGGCGAGTCGCGTGAGGTCCTCGGTGAGCAGGTCGGGCAACGGAGGCCGTGGTCCGAGCGCTGCCGCCCAGCGCAGCAACAAGGGGCCTGCGGCCAGATCGCCCTCGTCGGTGGTTCTGGCGATGGCCGATGTTTCCGCTGTCGCGCGAAGACGGGCGACGGTGGAGGGACTGGCACCGATGCGGGAGATGAGTTCACTCCCAGACGACACCCCGCCCGGGTTGTCGGCGAGCAGCGCGAGGAGGCGTTCGAACCTGCCGAGCGCGGTGGTATCGACCTCGCCCGATCCGGCCAGGTCGATCGAACGGGGTCGCTCGGGCTTCTCGACGTCGCCGAGCTTGCCGAGTGCCGCGGCGGCGTCGCGCACGAGCGGTCCGATCTCGGCGAGCTCCTCGTCGGATGTGCTGTAACGGGGTCGCGTGGCCGACACGGCCGCCTTCTCCCCCGTCGCGGCCTGGAACGGTGCGGCAACTCCGGCCGCGAGCGGGATGTGCTGTCCGACGCTGGTGACGTATCCGGCGGTTTCGGCTTCGGCGAGATCCGCTGCGAGCTGTTCCCGGTCGACGATGGTGTCCTCACCGAAGCGCCGCAGCTCCACACCGTCGAGGACGTCGAGGCCGAGGGTGGACAGCAGCGCCTTGCCCGCGGCTCCGGCATGAAGCGGGAGGGTCATGCCGGGGGCGAGCTGGTAGCGGACCGGACCGTCGTGTTCGTGCAGGACGGCCAGAAAGCCCGTGGTCGGCTGCGGCCCCTGCATGACGATCATGATCGTGGCGTCGCATCGAGCGGCGAGGTCGGCCATGACACCCGGAGCCTGGCTCAGCACCGGGTGCCGCACGTGGAGGCGTCCTGCAAGGAAGCGAAGCCGCGGACCAGCCCGGTAGGTGGTTGTGGAGTCGACTTGGGCCAAGCGGCGCTCGACCATGCCTTGGAGGAGGCGGTTGACGGTGCTGCGGGTCTCGCCGATGGCACCGGCGAGTTCGCGGACGCCCCACCCGTTCGGCGACGGCTGAGCGGCCAGGGCATCGAGGATGCGCACGATGCGGTCGTTGCCGACGATGGGCCCCGCGTTCCTGTAGCCGTCGTCGCCCGTCATCCCACCTCAATCCGACGTCACCGAGCTTCGTCCACGTTGCATCGTAATCGCCTGCCTCCATCGGTCTGGCGCTGTCGCGGACGTGCGAGTCATCCGCCATGCCTTGACAGGCACGTGCGCCACGGCCAACACTCTAGCTCACATCTGAGACACTGTCCCATTTTTTTACAGCAATGGAGCTGGCATGTCCATGACTGAAATCGAAGACGGCGCGAACTCCGCGTCCACGCGGGAGCGCAAGGCCAAGAGAGCCACCGCGGCCGCGGTGTTCGGCACGCTCGTGGAGTACTACGACTTCAGCGTGTACGGCTACGTGGCCGCCACGCTGGCCACGGTGTTCTTCCCCAGCGAGGACCCGATCCTGGGCCTGCTGAGCACGCTGCTGGTCTTCGGCTCGGCGTTCCTCGTTCGACCGCTCGGCGCGATCTACTTCGGCCGGCTCGGCGACAAGGTCGGCCGTCGCAAGAGCCTGATCGCCTGCATCACCTGCATGGGCCTGGCCGCCGGTCTGACCGGTCTCCTGCCGGGCTACGCCCAGATCGGCATCTGGGCACCCATCCTGCTGGTCGCTCTGCGCCTGCTGCAGGGCTTTTCGACCGGCGGGGAGATCGGTGGCGCCGCCGCCTACATCCGCGAGTGGGCTCCTGAACGACGTCGCTCGCTCTACATCTCCTTCGTTCCCAGCATCGGCAACGTCGGCAAGGGCCTGGCCGCCGGTGTGACCGCCCTCGTGGCCGTAACCGTTCCCGCCGAAGTGATGCTCGACTGGGGTTGGCGAGTGCCGTTCCTGCTGGCGATCCCGCTGGGCGCGCTGGTGCTGGTGGCGCGCCTGAAGGTCGAGGACAGCCCCGAGTACGTCGAGAACAGCGCGAAGCAGCGCAACAGCGATCACCGCCCGGTCCGAGAGCTGTTCGCCGGTCACCGAGCGGCGCTGATCAAGGTCGTGGCGATCGCCCTGGTGCAGAACATCGGTACCTACGTCGGCACCGTCTTCGTCGCGGTCTACCTCAGCGACGTCCTGAACTTCTCCAAAGCCGCCTCGTCGACGATCGTCCTGGTCGCCGTGCTCCTCGCAGCCCTGCTCATCCCGGTCGCCGGACAGGTCGGCGCCCGCGTCGGCGGCAAGCGCCTGCTGGTGTGGTCCTACCTCGCCTACATCGTGATCGTCATCCCGTCGTTCATGCTGATCGGTCTGGGGTCGGTCGGCATGGCCGTGCTGGGACTCGGGTTGAGCATGATCCCCTACGCGCTCTGCCAGGCGGGCACCTACACGACGATCCCGGAGTTCTTCCCGGTGCAGGTGCGCCACACCGGTGTCGCCTTCGGGCACAGCGTCGGCGCCGTCATCGGCGGCGGTGGCGGCCCCTACCTCGCGACCTGGTTGATCGACACCACCGGCAACAACCTCATCCCCGCTTTCATCCTGGTGCTGGCCGGTGCTCTGGGCCTGGCGGTGTCAGCAATGGTGCGCCGGACCCCCGAGAACGTCACGCACCTCTACCGATAAGTGAGCAGCGCTGTGCCAACGATCTACGTCTCCGACCCCGTTCACGACTCGGTCATCGCCGCCCTTCGCGCCGAGCACACCGTTCACCTGGGTTACGGCCCGGACGCGGTGGACTACGCGACGGTCAGCCCTGACGTCGATGCCGTGCTGTTGCGGGCTGAGGACTTCGGTCGCGACAAGATCGAAGCCTCGCCCCAGCTTCGGATCATCGCCCGGCACGGGGTCGGGACGAACAACGTCGACCTCGACGCCGCCCGGGAGCACGGCATCTGGGTCACCATCACGCCCGGCGGCAACAGCCGTGCCGTCGCCGAGCACGTCTTCGCCCTGACCCTCACCCTGGCTCGCAAGGTCACCACGGCGTCGAACCGCACACGTGGGGGCATCTGGACCGAGGGCAAGAGCGAACTCACCGGCATCGAGCTCCACGGCCGCACGCTGGGACTGCTCGGGCTCGGCAACATCGGCGGTCACGTCGCCGAGATCGGGCGCGCACTCGGGATGGACCTGCTGGTCAGCGACCCCGCCGTCGACGACGTGGCGGTTTCGGCCGTCGGCGGTCGGCGCGTGGATCTCGACGAACTGGTCAGCAGCTCGGACGTGCTCAGCCTGCACGCTCCGCTGGTGTCCTCGACCCGTCACATCATCGGCTCCGCCCAGTTCGACCGGATGCGCCCCGGCGCGCTGCTCATCAACACCTCCCGAGGAGGACTCGTGGATGAGAACGCGCTGCTCACCGCCCTGCGCTCCGGCCGGCTCGGCGGAGCCGGGCTCGACGTCCTCGACGCCGAAAGCACCGATATGCGCGATCCCCTACCGCACAACGAACTCCCGCTCGATGAGCTGGACAACCTCATCGTCACCCCGCACATCGGCGGCCAAACAGACGAAGCCCTGAGCAAGGTCGGGCACGCCGCCGTCAACTGCATCCGCCAGGCCCTCGCCGGCGACACCCCTGACAACACCGTCGTCGTGCCCGCCCGCACCGCGGCCTAGCCTCCGGAGGAGCACCCGTGTACATCAACGCCCCTACCGACACCATCACCGTCACCGAACCGCACGCCCGACCCGACCCCCAGTTGCTCGACCGGCTCGGCAAAGCACCAGCAGCCAACATCGGCGACGTCTTCCAACGGATGCTGGTCCTCGACGGCGGCATCCGCGCCCACTCCGAGAAGACCTCGCTCGTCGGTACAGCCCTGCCCATCCACACCCGCGCCGGCGACAACCTCGCCATCCACCGCGCCCTCGACGAGGCCCAGCCCGGCGACGTCCTCGTCATCAACGGCCAAGCGGACCTGTCCCGCGCCGTCATCGGCGACCTCATCGGCGAGATCATGGTCAACCAGGGCGTTCTCGGCGCCATCGTCGACGGCGCCGTCCGCGACGTCGACGCCCTCTCGGCGCAAGGCCTCGTCGTCTTCGCACGCGCCGTCACCCCAGCAGGGCCGTTCAAGAACGGTCCCGGAACCATCGGCTCCCCGGTCGCCATCGGTGGTGTGGTCGTCTCCGCTGGCGACATCGTCGTCGCCGACGGCGACGGCGTGGCGATCGTCCCGGCTGATCGCGCCGAGTGGGCGGCCGACCGCGTCGAGCAAGTCATCGAGCACGAAGAGCAACTCCGCCACCGGATCACCGCCGCCCGCAGCACCAACATCTCGCACTGAACGCGGTGCTCGCACCTCGCCCTGCACGTACGCCCGCCGAGCCCTGATGGGATCTCACGGTATTGGACCGCCACGGCTGCAGGCAGTGGCGGATGCGGCACACATGGTCGGCCTGCGCCCACCATTCAGCGGACGCAGGCCGACTTCAAACGTCTCCTGCTTCAACTAGTTTCAGGAATCAGATGGGAATGAACCCGTGTGCGGTTCCGTCCTCGAACACCAGTGAAACGGGATCCATCCCACTGCACCACACATGGTTTCCTACGCGAAGCCGCGAGGTGCATGGGGTCGCGACAGTGGGCGGACCGGCCCAGTACGGCTGAGGTTCCGAGGTCGCTCTTGTCGAGGGGCTTGTGCGCCGAGACGGCCTCGGTCCAGGTGGCGGTGTCGGTGACCGCGGCCCAGTTGGAGTGGAGCAGGACCATGAGCGCGTCGTGCACCTGCTGGGCCGAGACCTTGCCCGCCTCTTTCGCCAGGTGGATGGCTCCGGTGGCATCCGAGAGCACCTCGACGGCGAAGCCGAGCGGTTCGGCGGCCGCGGCTTCACGCACGTGGCGAGCGGCACGGTGTCGGTGATGATGGCCATGCCGCTGCCGAGGCTGAAGTTCCAACCGATCCGAGCTGGAAGGGTGAGCAGGCCGACGGAATCATCGGGCGAGGCGGCGATGATCCCGGCACTGAGCTAGGTCTTCGGCACCGGGCGGGACCACTCGGTGATCTCGACGCGCACCGCGGTGCGGGGGCGCCGGATTCCGTACGGGGCACCGGTGTGCACCGCGGACATGCGGTCGACGAGTTCGAGGTCGACGTCGTCGAAGAACTCGACCGCCCGACCCTGGACGATGACGGCGTCGTACCAGCTCACGCGGCCCAGCGCCGTGATCGAGACCAGCGGGTGTGCGCGCAGGTGGGCCAGCCGATCGCCTCGAGCGTTGGCGGCGTCGATGCTCAGCAGCAGGTGCCGGTCGTCCTCGACGAGGTACCAGGTCGGGACGGTGACGGGCTGACCGTCCGGGCGGACCGTGGCGATCACGGCCGGGACCGGCTCGGCCAACGCGGCCTGGACTTCGATGGGCAGCGGTGGGGTGGGCATCAGTTCTCCTCGGTGAGCGGCAGGGTCAGGCGGACGTCGCCGAGGCCCCGGGCGATCAGCAGCTCGGCGTTGGGCAGCGGGTTCCAGGTCCGCTGCTCGGGATCCCATCGGCGTTGGACTCGCTGGTCGCAGGGCGCCTCGACGGTCGCGGTGCGGCCGGGTTCGACGCGGGCGCCGGCCCAGCCGATCAGCCGGATCGGTTCGTCGGGATCAGCGGGCCGGGCGTAGACCTGGACGACCTCGCGGGAGGTGCGGTCACCGATGTTGGTGACCTCGACCCGCGCGCTGCGCGCGATGCCGTGTTCAGCCACGGCCTCGGCGGACTCGTAGCGCCAGGTCCCGTAGCCGAGTCCGTGGCCGAACCAGAACAGCGGCTCCCGGCCGGCCCAGCCCCGGTAGCCGACCCCACCGCCCTCGGCGTAGGTCAGCACCCCGTCGGTGGGCGTGGTGTTCCAGGCCGGGCCGTCGCCGTCCGCTGCGGGGAACGTGGTGACCAGGCGGCCTGCGGGTTCGACCTCGCCGAGCAGTGCGGCGGCCACGGCATCGCCCGCCTCCTGTCCCGGCAGACCGGCCCACAGCACGGCGTCGACGTCGTCGATCCACGGTATGAGCGCTGGTGTCGCCGCGTTGACCACGACCACGGTGCGCTCGGCCACCGCTGCCACTGCGCGCACCAGTTCGTCCTGTCGGCCCGGCAGGGCGAGCGTGGTCTTGTCGACGCCCTCGGTCTCCTGCTCCTGGGTGAAGCCGACGACGACCACCGCTACCTCGGACTCGCAGGCCGCGGCCGTGGCGGCGCGGATCGCCTCGTCGTCGGAAGGCGGGGCCGGGGCGGCGACCAGGCCGATGATGCGCATGCCCGAATCCGCTCGCGTGACGGCGTTGATCCGCGCGCCCGGTGACTGCTCGACGTCGAAACCGCGCGCGGGTGGCCGGTGCAGCCCGCCGCCGGGACCGGGTGACCGGTGCAGCTCCAGCTCCTCGCGCAGGCCGGGTGCGGTGAGTTCCCACCGCCCGGGGCCGCGCACGCCGATGCGCGTGCGCGCGGGCGCGTCGAGGACGAGTTCGGCGGAGAGCTCGATGCTCGCGGCGGAGCCGAGCCAGCCGTCCTCGACGACTTCGACCTCCGTCGCGTCGACGTGCCGGGACTCCAGCACCTGCCCGGAGGCGTCCCGTGCGGTCACGCGCATGCCGCTCTCCCCCGTTTCCGGGTCGCGCACGGCATCGGGTAACGCCGCGATGGGCCGAGTTCGCACCTCGACACCGTCCACAACGGACACCCGTTCCGCACCCAGCGCGCCGGAGAGCCCGTCGGCGATGCCGACCACGTGCGGCGGGCGGATCTGCGCGGAGCCGCCGCCCTGGGCGACGGTGTCGAACGCGTGCCGCCCGATCACGGCGATCGGACCGCCGGAAGCGGTCAGCGGAAGTGTCTCGTCGCGGTTGACCAGGACGGTCATGCCGCCGGCCGCCAACCGGCGCAGGCGTTGCCGGGTCGGCGGGCTGTCCGGGGTCGCGCTCGCGGTCCTCGGCGCGGGTTCGCCCGGGAAGCAGCCGATGCGGGCGGCGAAGCGCAGCAGGCGCCGGAGGTGTTCGTCGATGGTCTCCTCGGCGACCTCGCCGGCCTCGACCGCGGCGACGAGCGCATCGCCCCACGGTCCTTCGGGGCCGGGCATGACGAGGTCGAGGCCGCCGTTGGCGCTGGCGGTCGTGGAGTTGGTGGCGAACCAGTCGGACATCACCAGCCCGTCGTAGTCCCATTCCCCCTTGAGGACGTCGTTGATCAGCTCGCCGTGCTCGGTCGCGGGGGTGCCGTTGACGCGGTTGTAGGCGGCCATCACCGACCACGGGTGGGCGTCGGTCACGACCATCTCGAACGGCAGCAGGTAGAGCTCGCGCACGGTCCGCTCGTCGATGGCGCAGTCGACGGTGAAGCGCTCGGTCTCGGACTCGTTGGCCAGGAAGTGCTTCGCCGAGGTCGCCACGCCCCGCGCCTGCAGGCTGCGCACGTAGCCGGTGGCCAGCGCTCCGCTGAGCAGCGGGTCTTCGCTGAACGCTTCGAAAAGCCGTCCGCCGAGCGGACTCCGGTGCAGGTTGATCGTCGGTCCGAGCACGACGTGCACGTCGTGCGCCGCCGCTTCGTCGGCGAGCAGTTCACCCACCTGCTCGGCCACCCCGACGTCCCAGTGCTGAGCCAGCAAAGTGGCGTTGGGCAGCAGGCACGACTTGCGGCCGCCCGCGAGCTCAGCACCGCGCAAACCGGTCGGGCCGTCGGACATCCGCACCTCGGACAGCCCGATGGCGGGCTCCGCGGGCAGCGCGAACATCGCCGCTCCGGTCAGCAGGCGCACCTTGCGCGCGAGGTCCAGGGCGCCGATCGCCTTGTCGATCACGATCGGCAGCTCGCCCTCGTCGTACCCGGTCATGTCTTCCTCTCAGGCTCGTCAGCGAACCGACCGCACGGGCACGATGGCCAGCGCACCGGCCACCGCGATCACGGCGGCCACGGTCAGCATCAGGTCGTAGTTCTGGCCCGCACCGGCGGAGACCAGGGCCGCGGCCAAGCCCGGAGCGAGCGTCTGCGGCAGCGACATGGCGATGTTGAACACGCCGAGGTCCTTGCCCGCTTCGTCGGGGTTCGGCAGGACGTCGAGCACCAGCGCGAGGTCGATGGCCACGTAGACGCCGAAGCCCACACCGAGCACGACCTCGGCGGCGTAGAAGCCCGTCACCGATTCGGCGTGGGCGAGCATCCAGGTACCGATCCCGAAGATCACCGCGGAGGCGCCGATGAAGACCTTCCGGCGCGAGATCCGGTCCGAGACCCAGCCCGCGAGCTGACCGGCCAGCACCAACGCGACGGTGTAGATCAGCACGCCGGTGGCCATCACACTCGCGGCCTCCTTGGCCGACATATCCATCTCGTGCTGCAGGTACAGCAGCCGGAAGGTGAGGAACATCCACGCCGCCAGCACGATCAAGAACCGCGACACCCACGCGAACGCGAAGTCCGGATGCCGGCGCGGGCTCACCCAGAACGTCTTCAGCACCGCGCGCAGGCCGACGTCGGGTTCCGGGCGTTCCGGCAGCGGCCGGTCGGGCAGGACCAGGACGAACGCCAGGACCAGCACCAGGCCGATCGCACCGGGCACCAGGAACAGCAGGAGCATGTCCTGACCGAGGAACTTCCCGGCGTAGGCAGACCCGACCGTCGACGCCTGCTGCGCGATGCCGATCAGGCCGCCGACCTTGCCGCGCTGCGCGGTCGGCAGCTGGTCGGCCAGCGAGGCCGTGTGCGCGGCCACCGCGGCATTGCCCGCGATCTGCCCGAACAACCAGCCCAGCGCCAGCACCCACACGTTCGGCGCCACAGCGATGACCAGCAGTCCCAGCATCAGGCCGAGCGAACCGGCCACCAGCCACGGGCGGCGGCGGCCGAAGCGCCCGGTGGTGCGGTCGCTGATCCGGCCGAAGACGGGGTCGAAGACCAGCGCACCGACCGCGCCCGCCGTCGTCACGACACCGACCACGGCGACCGCCTGATCGGGGCCGACCAGCGTCTGGACCTTCAACGTGAGCCCGGCGATCAGGGGCGCGGTCAGGGCGAGCATCAGCCCCAGCCGCGCGAGCGTCATGGTGGCCACCACGCGCCCGCTGGCCTTCTGCTGCGGCGGCGGGAGCAGCGACGCCGGCGGCGCGGCGATCTCTCTGGACACGGAGTTCTCCCTTGAACTCGACAAAGCCGACGAACCATCGAACGCACCAGGCGAACGATGGAGCAAAGCCTGAATTAGTCCATTGACCGACACAAGATGCCGCATTTAGTTTGATTCAGTGCATAAAGATGACGTGGCGCTGCGCAAGGTGCTGGCACTCGTCCGCAACGGCGAGGCCACCAGCAGAGCCGAAATCGCCCGCCGGACCAGTCTCGCCCGCTCCACCGTGGGCCAGCAGGTCGACCACCTCGTCTCCCGAGGCCTGGTCAGCGAGGACGAGGGCAGCGAGACGGTGCGCGGCCGACCACCGCGAGTGCTGCGGATCAGCCCACAGGCGGGCGTGATCGCCGCCGCCGACGTCGACGGCACGGCCACTCACCTCGCGCTCAGCGACCTCACCGGGAAAGTCCTGGGCCGGGAGGTCACGACGATCCCGATCGAGGCCGGACCGGACCGAGCGCTCGACGAACTGGGAGAACGGATCCGGTCCCTGGCGGCCGACCACGCCCCCGACCGGCCGCTGCGGCACGTCGTCGTGGGCTTGCCGGCCCCGGTGACCCCCGACGGGTGCACCGTCAAAGCCCCGGTGACGCTGCGGGCGGCGACCATGTCCGGCTGGGACGGCACCCCGGTCGCGACCCACCTGCAGGAGATCCTCTCCGTGCCGGTCACGGTCGACAACGACGTCAACCTCATGGCCCTCGGGGAGTCCTCTCACGACGACGCGCAGGGACCGCTGCTGTTCATCAAGGTCGGCGCCGGCATCGGCTCCGGCGTCGTCACAGCCGAGGGAACCGTGCTGCGCGGCGCCGACGGAGCCGCCGGCGACATCAACCACCTCCGCATCGCCCACGACAGCGAGGTCGTGTGCGCCTGCGGGCACACCGGATGCCTCGGCTCGGTCGCCTCCTACCGCGCCGTGCTCAACGACCTCGGCATCCCGTTCGCCGAAGACCCGCTGCACGGCTCCCGGCGACTGGCCGAGCTCGCCGCCGGTGGTGATCCGGCCGCACTGCGGCGGATCCGCCGCGCCGCAACGCATCTCGGCGACGCGGCGGCCCTGCTCATCCAGGTCCACAACCCGCGCACCCTCGTCCTCGGCGGACTGCTCGCCCAGCTCAACGACGAGGTGCTCTCCGGGGTCCGGGCCGCGGTCTACGACCGCGCCGCTCCGCTGTTCACCCGCAAGCTCACCATCACCACCAGCGCCCTCGGCGACCGAGCGGGCGTCACCGGAGCAACCACCCTCGCCCTGGACCGGGTCTTCCACGACGACGGGCTGGCGCGCCTTCTCAGTCACCGATGATGTTCGGCCACCCCGAGATCATCAACCCGTCCGCATAGAACGAGAGAATGGCCTCGTCGAAACCGGCGAACGAGCATGGTAGGGAGCGCACCGCCTCCAGAGGGGCCTCGCCCTGGCGACGAGCCTTGCTCTCAGCACGGCTCTCAGAGTTCAGGTCGACCAGGGCGCCAAGGGCGTTGTCGCACAAAGCCACGCCGCCGAGGGTCGGCAAATTGGCTGAGGCCGTCCCGTCCGATGGCCCTAAACGCATCTGAGACCTGTCGAACACCTGCCAGAGCCAGGTGGGACGCGCAGGGACACCCCCACAACCCTGTCCCGCCCGCCCACCACTCCACGTTTTCCCAGTTCACAAGCAACCTGACCTGTCCCGGCACCGGTGTCCCAGCTGGAACCTCGTCGGGACACATGGGACAGCAAAAAGCCCACTGCTTCAACCTGTTTCGGGGAGCAGAAGTCGGGTGAATAGTGTGCAAGTCCGTCCTCGGACACAACATCAACCCCAGGTCAAGCCTCTGAACTGGGGTTTTTTGGTAGGCAAGTTTCGGTTGAGCTCTGCTGAAATCTCTTGACCAGCAGGTTTACTTGTGGGGGTGCACGTCCCCTCCAGATTCGCGCACTAACCACACGTTGCGATCGCTGAGGCCCTCGGCGATGGGATTGGGCTGGCCCCTTGGACGGACCGACCCAGGGCGTGCTGCTACGCAGCAGGGCGAAGCACCTCGACGGGGCGGAAGTGCAGGAGATCGTTTCGCCGTCGTCCGGGGCGCCTTTGATGGGAGCGGTGCCCTGTTCGTAGGCGGAGGCCGGGGTCATCGCTCCTGGCGCATTGACCACAACCGTAGCCCCGGTAGATGTCGCGTTTCGCCGTGTCGATGACGTGAGTTAGGAGTGTGTGCGGCGGAGGGTTTCCGCGGCTTCGCGGATCTCGGGCAGGCATTCGTCATCGACTCCCGCGGCCCGCAGGGCGGCGTCGGCGCCGGTGCGGGCGAAGTCGTCGGGGTCGAGGCGCAGCGTGTCGCGCCGGATGAGGATGACGCTCTCGACGACGCCGAAGACGAAGTCCGCGCGGGCCGTCTGCTCAGGTCCGGCGAGGGTTTCGACGAGGATCCGGTAGGCGTCCTTGAGCTCGGTCCGCTGGCGGCGGAACTCCTCGAACCGCGGGCCGGCGATCTCCGGCAGCAGGTAGAGCGCGCCGAGGTTGTGCTCGCCACCGGCGAGCAGCGCGATGTCGGTGCGGCACAGCGCCCACAACCGAACCGCCGGGTCCTCGGTGCGCTGCAGCAGTGCGGCGGCGAACTCCGCCGAGGGCCGCACGGTGCGTTCCAGCAGCGCGGCGAGGACGTCCTCCTTGGTCTCGAAGTAGTGGTAGAGCGCGGCCTGCCGGAGCCCGGCCCGCTCGGCCAGCGCGCGAGTGGTCGTGGCGGCGAACCCCCGTTCGGTGAACAAGGCCGCACCGGACGACAGCAGGTCCTCCCGCGAGTCGCCGGTTCCCGCCGATCCCGCCCTGGGCCGTCCCACCTTCGTTCGCACGCCCCCATCATGCCCGACCTCGATGGCCCGCGAACGCGCGACGGGTGGGTTCCGCCCGGCCGCGAAACACGGTTCTCACACCGGCTAACCCAGACGTGATCTCGTCGCCACACCCACGTCTTCGCAGGTCCCTAATTTCTGTCGTGCGACAGAAATAGACCTCAGGGAGGTCGCGTGACAGCCACCCAATCCGACGAGCTGAGCACCTTCGGCTACCGGCAGGAACTGCGCCGGACGCTGGGCTCGTTCAGCGCATTCGCCGCCGGCTTCTCCTTCGTGTCGATCCTGACCACGGTCTTCCAGCTGTTCGGGCTCGGCTACTCCTTCGGCGGCACGATGTTCTTCTGGACCTGGCCGGTGGTGATCGTCGGCCAGCTGTTCGTGGCGCTGAACTTCGCCGAGCTCGCCGCGCGCTATCCGCTGGCCGGGTCGATCTACCAGTGGGCCAAGCACCTCTCGCACGGTTTCGCGGGTTGGCTGGCCGGTTGGATGATGCTGCTGGGCTGCACGGTGGCGCTGGCCGCCGCGGCGATCGCGCTGCAGGTGGTGCTGCCGTCAGTGTGGAGCGGATTCCAGCTGGTCGGCGGCGATCCGTCGATCACCTCGCCGAGCGGCGCGACCAACGCGGTGCTGCTGGGCAGCGCGCTGATCGTGTGCACCACGGCCGCCAACGCCGCCGGCGTGCGGGTGATGGCGCGCATCAACGACATCGGCGTGGCCGCCGAGCTCGCCGGTGTTGCGGTGCTGGTGATCGGTCTGGCGCTGTTCGCGGTGCGCGGCCCGCAGGTGGTCACCGATCCACTGCCCGCCACCGGGACCGGCGCCGGGCTGCTGGCGTCCGCGCTGATGGCCGGGTACGTCCTCTACGGCTTCGACACGGCGGCCTCGGTCGCCGAGGAAACCGTCAACGCCCGCCGAGCGGCGCCGCGCGCAGTGCTGCGAGCACTGCTGATCTCGGGCATCGGCGGACTCGCGGTGATCCTCGTGGCGCTGATGGCCGCGCCGAGCCTGACCGACGGCAACCTCGCCGACCAGGGCCTGCCTTACGTCATCCAGGCCGTCTTCGGCGACGCGCTGGGCCGGGTCTTCCTCGCCGACGTGGCGATCGCGGTCGTGGTGTGCACGCTGACCATCCAGACCGGCACCATCCGGCTCTGCTACGCGATGGCCCGCGACGGCGCGCTGCCCGCGTCCGCGCGGTTGGCGAAGGTGCACCCGCGCACTGGCACGCCGCTGCTGCCGGCCCTGGTCTCCGGCGCGGTCGCGATCGCGTTGCTGCTGGTCAACCTGGGGAACCCGACGATCTTCAGCGCGATCACGGGCACCTCGGTGGTGGTGGTCTACGTGGCCTACCTGCTGGTGACGTTCCCGCTGCTGCGCCGCCGGATGCGCGGCGAGTTCCCGGCTCGCCCAGGGCTGTTCTCGATGGGCCGCTGGGCGTTGCCGGTGAACGCCGCCGCGGTCGTCTGGGGCGTCGCGATGATCGTCAACATCGCCTGGCCTCGCCCGGAGGTCTACGACACCGCGGGCACCGGTTCCCCGTGGCTGCTGCTGTTCCCGCTGGAATTCCTCGCCCTCGCAGCCCTCACCGGCTGGTCGTGCTGGCGCGGCGTGCGCCGCGAGCCCGACGCCCGACCCGTTCACGCATGAAGGAGGCGAACGTGACCACCTCGACCACGCACGGAGCCCGCGAGCACGCGCGGGCCCAGGAGGGCGCCACCGCTGAAGCGATGCCGGTGCTGCCCGCCTCGGACTGGCCGAACCCGCCGGAGGACGTCGCGCCGGAGTCGCTGGTGTGGGCAGAGACCGTCGCTGGCGGCGGCTACACCCACAAGCTGCTGGCGCGCGGCACGCACCTGCGGCTGACCGACCTGCACGGAGACGCCTGCGCGAACCTGCTGCTGCACAACGCTTTCGAACCGATCGAGCGGCTCAACGTCAACGACACCATCAAGGTCCAGTGGAACGCCTACCTGCGGACCGGTGACCTGCTGCTGTCCGACCAGGCTCGGGTGCTGGCCTCGATCGTGGCCGACACCTCGGGCGCGCACGACGCGCTGTGCTCGGTGTCCACGTTGGCGGGCAACACCGCCCGATACGGAGCCGGCGAGCCGCACAGCGACTCCCCCGCCGGTCGCGAGCTGTTCAAGCTCGCGCTGGCCAAGCACGGCCTCGGTCCGCGCGACGTGCCACCGAGCCTGGCGCTGCTGAAGGGCACCCGGGTCGGCGCCGACGGCGGCCTGGAGTTCACCGGCGGTGCCGGCGCGGGCGCCTCGGTGACGCTGCGGGTGGAGATGCCGGTGATCGTCTCGATCGCCAACACCCCGCACTCGCTGGATCCGCGTCCGGACTACACCGCTTCCACCCTGGAGGTGTTGGCCTGGATGGAAGCGGCCACCTGCCCCGAGGATCCACTGTGGACCCGCACGCCCGAGGGGCGTCGGGCATTCGCCAACACCGCCGAGCACCTGACCGCGAGGGGGATCGCATGAGCGCCGTGCTGGACCAGGTCGTCGCCCCGCGCGCACCGTTCTCGGCGGTCGTCGAGAACGGGCACGTGCTGCACATCATCGACCTGCAGGGCAACCAGGCGGTGGACTTCCTCGTCTACGACGCCGCCGACACCTCCCGCCGCTACAGCGCGGGCAACACGATCGCCGCGCAGGGCAACATCTTCCTGACCACCGGCAGCGTGCTGCGCAGCCACGAGGACGATCCGCTGATGACGGTCGTGGCCGACACCTGCGGGCGGCACGACACCATCGGCGGAGCCTGCAGCAAGGAGTCCAACACCCTGCGCTACGGCCATCACACCTTCCACCAGCACGGCTGCGCGGAGAACTTCCTCATCGAGGGCTCCCGATGGGGGCTGGGCAAGCGGGACCTGGTGGGCAACGTCAACTGGTACATGAACGTGCCGGTCGAGGACGACGGCACGCTCGGCATCGTCGACGGCATCTCGGCGCCGGGCCTGCGCGTGGCCCTGCGCGCCGAGACCGACGTGCTGGTGCTGGTGTCCAACTGCCCGCAGATCAACAACCCGTGCAACGGGTTCAAGCCGTCCGAGGTGCGGATGGTAATCACCGATTCCGAGGGTGAGGTTCCCCGTGGTTGACAGGTTGCTGGTGGCCAATCGGGGCGAGATCGCGGTCCGGATCCTGCGCAGCGCGCGGGAACTGGGCATCGCCACCGTCGCGGTGCACTCGGAGGCGGACCGCTGCGCCCCGCACGTCCGGCTGGCCGACGAGGCGGTGCTGCTGGGCGGTTCACCTGCAGAAGAGAGCTACCTGTCGGTTGAGCGGGTGCTCGACGCGGCCAAGCGCACCGGAGCCGACGCGATCCACCCGGGGTACGGATTCCTCAGCGAGGACACTGGTTTCGCGCGCGCCGTCGAGTCCGCCGGGATGACGTTCGTCGGTCCGACGCCACGTCATCTGGAGCTGTTCGGCAGCAAGCACACCGCGCGCGACCAGGCGGTCATCTCCGGTGTTCCGCTGCTGCCCGGAACCGGATTGCTGCCCACGGTGGACGAAGCGCTGGAAGCCGCTGCTGAGATCGGCTTTCCGGTGATGCTCAAGGCCACCGGTGGTGGCGGCGGGATCGGCATGCGCGCCTGCCGCGACGCCGACGAGCTGCGCGCGGCGTGGGACTCGGTGCAGGGTGTGGCGGCCAAGAACTTCGCCACCGCAGGGGTGTTCCTGGAGCGGCTGGTCGACCGGGCCCGGCACGTCGAGGTGCAGGTCTTCGGCGACGGCAACGGCCGGGTGATGGCCCTGGGAGACCGGGACTGCACGCTGCAGCGCCGCAACCAGAAGGTCGTCGAGGAGTGCCCGGCACCGGACCTGCCCGAGCACGTGCGCGAGCGGATCACCGACGCGGCGCTGACGTTGTGCTCCTCGGTGTACTACCGCTCGGCGGGGACGGTCGAGTTCGTCTACGACGCCGACCGGGACGAGGCGGCGTTCCTGGAGGTCAACACGCGGCTGCAGGTCGAGCACACGGTGACCGAGGAGGTCTTCGGCGTCGACCTGGTGGCGTGGATGCTGCGCGTGGCAGGCGGCGACACCGCCATGTTCGACCGACCGCCGCAGCCCCGCGGCCACGCCGTGGAGCTGCGGATCTGCGCCGAGGACCCGGCGCGGGACTACCGACCCAGCGCCGGGCTGCTCACCCGCGTCGAGTTCCCGGCCGACGTCCGCACGGACACCTGGGTGGAGACGGGCACCGAGGTGTCCTCGCACTACGACTCGCTGCTGGCCAAGGTCGTGGTCACCGGCCACACCCGGGCGGAGGCCCTGGACGCCGCCGCACGTGCCGCGCGGGAGACGCGGATCGACGGCATCCGCACCAACCTGGGTTTCCTGCGCTCGGCGATCGACGAGCCGCGGTTCCGCGCGGTAGCCCACGACACCGCCACCTTGAGCGAGGTCACCGACGACGAGCCGACCATCGAGGTGCGCCGCGCCGGGACGATGACCACGGTTCAGGACTGGCCGGGCAGGCGCGGGTACTGGCACGTCGGCGTGCCACCGTGCGGGCCGATGGACGACCTGTCGTTCCGGCTGGGCAACTCGGCCCTCGGCAACCCGGAGGGCGCACCGGGGCTGGAGTGCACCGTGGACGGGCCGGCGCTGCGGTTCACCCACGCCGTCACCGTCTGCGTCACCGGTGCTCCCGCTCCTGTCACCGTCGACGGCGACGCGGTGCCGATGTGGGAGCCGATCGAGGTCCCCGCCGGCGCGGTGCTCGACATCGGCACCACCAAGGGACCGGGGTTGCGCACCTACCTGTTGGTCGCAGGCGGTTTCGACGTGCCGGAATTCCTCGGCAGCGCGAGCACCTTCACGCTCGGCCGCTTCGGCGGTCACGGAGGCCGCGCGCTCCGCGTCGGCGACGTGATGGCGCCGGGCGTGGCCTTCGGCACCCCGGCGGGACCGGTTCCCGTCGAGCACCGCCCGCAGCTGACCGAGGCGTGGCTGATCGGCGCGCTGGAGGGACCGCACGCGGCACCGGAGTTCTTCACCGAGCAGGACGTCGAGGTCTTCTACGCCACCGACTGGCAGGTGCACTTCAACTCGGCGCGCACCGGCGTACGACTGGTGGGCCCGCGCCCGACGTGGGCGCGCAGCAACGGCGGCGAGGCCGGCCTGCACCCATCCAACATCCACGACACCCCATACTCGGTCGCGGCCGTGGACTACACCGGCGACCTGCCGATCCTGCTCGGCCCGGACGGCCCCAGCCTCGGCGGCTTCGTCTGCCCGGCCACCGTGGCCACCGGTGAGCGCTGGAAGCTCGGCCAGCTGCGCCCCGGCGACACCGTCCGGTTCACCCCGATCAGCACCGCCCACGCCGCTGATCTACGACAACACCCCCGTCCCGCGCTGCGGGCGAGTCGTCCCGCGGTGGACGACGGCGGAGTGCTGGGCCACCTGGAGGCCGACGAGGCCCGGCCGTCGGTGACCTACCGGCGCAGCGGCGACGACAACCTGCTGGTCGAGTACGGGCCGATGAAGCTGGACCTGGCGCTGCGGATGCGGGTCCACGCCCTGGCCGAAAAGCTGCGCGAGCAGCGGCTGAACGGGATCATCGACCTCACGCCGGGAATCCGATCGCTGCAGCTGCACGTGGATCCGGACGAGATGTCGGTGCACAAGGCACTCGGGCTGGTCCGGGAGCTGGAGGCGGAGTTACCGCCGACCTCGCTGCTGCGGGTACCCAGCCGGACCGTGCACCTGCCGCTGTCCTGGGACGACCCGGCCACCCGCCAGGCCATCGAGCGCTACATGACCGGTGTCCGCGACGACGCACCGTGGTGCCCGTGGAACATCGAGTTCATCCGCCGCGCCAACGGCCTGTCCAGTGTGGACGACGTGTGCCGCACGGTGTTCGACGCCGACTACCTGGTGCTGGGCCTGGGCGACGTCTACCTGGGCGCCCCGGTGGCCACGCCGCTGGACCCGCGACACCGGTTGATCACCACCAAGTACAACCCGGCCCGCACCTGGACCGCGGAGAACTCGGTCGGCATCGGCGGCGCCTACCTGTGCATCTACGGCATGGAAGGCCCCGGCGGCTACCAGTTCGTAGGCCGCACCGTGCAAGTGTGGAGCGGCTGGCAACAGCGCGGCTCCTTCGAGCCGGGATCGCCGTGGCTGCTGCGGTTCTTCGACCGGATCAAGTGGCACCCGGTCTCCGCCGAGGAACTGCTGGACCTGCGCGCCGACTGCGCGGCAGGACGCCTGGAACTGGACATCACCGAGGACGAGTTCGCGCTGGCCGACCACGAGCGTTTCCTGGCCGACAACGCCGCGAGCATCGCCGAGTTCCGCAAGACCCAGGCCGAGGCATTCGAAGCGGAGCGCCAGGCATGGGAAGCCGCGGGCGAGTTCGATCCGAAACCCGAGCCCGACCTCGCGACGTCGACCACAGCGACGGTCGACGTCCCGGCCGGCGGCCAGGTGGTCGAGGCCCCGTTCGTCGCGACTGTCTGGCGAACCGACGTCCAGCTCGGGCAACGCATCGAGGCGGGAGAGTCGCTGCTGGCCCTGGAGGCCATGAAAACCGAAGCCTCGGTCACCGCTCCCATGACCGGAACGGTCGCCGAACTCCTGGTCTCCCCCGGAGACCAGGTCGGCCCCGGCACTCCCCTGCTCACCCTCGCCCCCTGACACGACGGGGGCGATCCCCAGCGCTCCCGCCCTCCCCACGCAAGGAGTCGACTTGTCCTCACAGGAGTCGTTGCGCGCCCGGGTGCTCGCCGCCTACCGGCGCATCGCCGAGGTTGACCGCCCCGAGGTCTGGATCGACCTGCGCCCAGAATCCGACCTTCTCATCGAGGCCGCAGAGGTCGCCGAACGCGCCGCCGCGGGCGAAGCGTTGCCGCTGGCCGGAAAGCTGGTCGCGGTCAAGGGCAACATCGACGTCGCCGGGCTGCCCACCACCGCGGGCTGCCCGGCCTACGCCTACCACCCCGCCGAGGACGCCTCAGCTGTGGCGAAGCTGCGCGCGGCCGGGGCGCTCGTGCTGGGCACCACCAACCTCGACCAGTTCGCGACGGGCCTGGTCGGAACCCGCTCGCCGCACGGGGCTGTGCGCAACGCCGTGGATCCCGAACGCATTTCAGGTGGTTCGAGCTCGGGGTCTGCGGTGGCGGTGGCGCTGGGGATCGCCGATCTCGCGCTGGGCACCGACACCGCCGGTTCGGGCCGGGTGCCCGCAGCCTTGAACGGGATCGTGGGTCTCAAGCCGACCCACGGCCTGGTCGCCACCGACGGTGTCGTGCCCGCGTGCGCAAGCATCGATTGCGTGACGGTCTTCGCCCGCACCGCGGGAGAAGCGCACGCCGCCCTGGATGTGCTGAGCCCTTCCGTACAGGCGTGGACCCCAGCTGCTCCGCACCGCGTCGGCGTGCCGGATCCCGAGGACCTCGGAGAGCTCGCACCGGGCTGGGCGGAGGCTTTTCAGGACGTCGTCGAGCGCTTCAGGTCCTCAGGCGCCGAGCTGGTGCGGGTCGACCTAGAACCGTTCCTGCGCGCAGCGGAACTGCTGTACCAGGGCGCTTTCGTCGCCGAGCGCTACGCGGCAGTCGGCGAGTTCGTCGACGCCCACCGCGACCAGGTCGACCCCACCGTCGGCGAGATCATCTCCGCGGCCGGGCGGATTCCGGCCCACCGGGTGTTCACCGACCAGCAGCGGCTGGCCGAGCTCGGAGCCGAGGCCGCGGTCCAGCTCGGCGGAATCCACGCCCTACTGCTGCCGACCACCACCGGACATCCGACGCTCGCGGAGGTCGCGGCCGATCCCGTCGGCGTGAACAGCGCGCTCGGCCGCTTCACCAACTTCGCCAACCTGCTGGGCCTCTCGGCGCTGGCGGTCCCAGCGGGCCGGGTCGACGACCTGCCGTTCGGCGTCATGCTGGTGGGCGCCGCACACCAGGACCGCGCCCTCGCCCACCTCGCAAGCCTGCTCGAGGAGACCGAACCGGTACAGCTGGCAGTCGCCGGCGCCCACCTCACCGGCCAGCCGTTGAACCACCAGCTCACCGATCGCAACGCCCGTCTGGTCCGCACCACCACCACGGCGCCGACGTACCGCCTGCACGCCCTGAACACGACGCCGCCGAAACCGGGCCTGGTACGAACCGACACCGGCGGAGCCATCGAGGTCGAGGTCTGGGAACTCACCCCGGCGGCCTTCGGCTCGTTCGTCGCCGCCCTACCGGCCCCGATGGCCATCGGCGCGGTGGAACTCGCCGACGGAACCGAGGTCCGCGGCTTCCTCTGCGAGCCGGCGGCCCTCACCGGCACGCAAGACATCACCCATCACGGAGCCTGGCGCACCTACCTCTCGGGCCGCTGACTCTCGGCGCCAGAATCACCCGTGATTGATTTCCCTCCGGACAACCATGGCTAGAAGCACTTGAGGTCAGACGCGGTCGAGCCGACCCGGCAGCATACCGAGAAATTCGCCTGTTCTTCTGTGACGCCGCGCTGCGGGCACCGCGGCCGAAGCGCTCGACTGACGCCGGCCGCACCGGGCTCAGCGATCGATGATCAGCGGGTCACACCGTCCTCGTCGTGAACCTCCCTGCCCGTGAGCGGCGGGCGCACACCGCTCGCATCTCGGTCGCCGGGCGCAGCTGGTGGTGCTCGTGCCCGTCGAGCAGGTAACCACGTGCCGCGGCAATGCGACGCGATCGACGAGGCCAGCTCGCAGCTCAGCCACGACGGCGGTGGAGCAGTGATCACCCTCGGCCTGTCCGGTCAGGTCCAGGACCGGCGAACCGCGCAGGAAGTGGAATGCGGCGCTGCCAGGTGCTTCGGGGCAATTCGTCCCGCAGCACCGCGCGCCGTGATCCCCGGTTCCGGCCTCAGGCTCCCGAGGCGAACACCTCCTTCGTGCCGCGATCAGGTCTCAAGCTCGTGCGGCGATGTGCCGATATCACTTCACACTCCACAGCGCCGGGCCGGGACGGTGACACCATGGCTGAGGACTTCTGGGACGATCTCGTGGTCGACGTCTGCAACGCCGACGGCAGCCGCCCCGGCGCGGACCCGGTGCTGACCTCGATCTGGTTCGACGTCCTGGTGGCCGAGAACGGTCACCTCGCGGTCGGCGCCGTCCTGAGCGCCACGGCTCCGTCCGCCCGTTCCGCTGATGCGATCGCCGCCGACGCCGCGCACGTCGGCACATCCGCGACGTGATCGCGCCACCTCACCACCCGGCACCACCACCCCGGTCCGCAGTCGATCTGAATCGCCCTCACCGGAGGGAATCGCGAGCGTAACAAGTGGAGACCAGCCCCGGATCGGCCCCGTCGCCGCGGGCACTCGCCTCGACCCGCAGGCGGTGCGCGCCTTCGTGCTCCATGAGCGCTCGAGCGTTGCTGATCGCCACGGTCTGGCTGGTGCTTCGCGCGCACGCCTGAGTACCGCCCGGCGTCAGGACCTGCCAGGTCCCCTCGGGATGTCGGCGCACCCGCCACGTGCACATGTCCTCCGAGTTCCCCTTGCCGTGGAACGGTATTCCCGCCAAGACGAATCCGATTCGGACACGTTGCTCTGAGACCACGGCGCGTTCGCCCCGGTCGCCGGAGAGCGGCCCTCGCTTCCCCGCCTCTGCGGGAGGCCTACGCGCGGCGGCCCAGGAGTTCCCGGATCCGAGCGGTGAGCCGCCGGGGTCCGGGTCGCGCGGGCTGCTGGGCGGGCAGCGGCGGAAACGGGGTGTGCGGTTCGGTCTGGTACCAGAACGCGGTCGTGGCGATGTCGGCGTCCACCAGCGGAAGGTAGCGTCGGCCCGCCTTCCACCCGAGCGCCTGGACGGTGACCCTCAGATCCCGCTCGAAGCAGATCGGGTCGCGCAGGTGCCAGCGGTACATGCCGAACCGCTGCTGCGGCCGGTAGATCTCGTGCGGCGGCAATACCTGGTGCAGCCCCGACTGCGCGGTCGAGTAGGTCTCGTAGCGGCCGCCCACGTCGAAGTTCCACGCTCCACCGAAGTAGTCCTCCGTACCGGTCCCGCAGATCGTCGGGTGCTCCCGATCACCGTCGAGGTAGAACTTGACCTCGCCCTCGCCCCACCAGCCAGGCGCACCCGGGAGGATGGCCATGTAGGTTCCCACGTACCGGCCGGTGCCGCTGACGCCGTCGACGATCGTGTGCACCGCCGGATCGCCGAGCGGGTTGCTGCGCCGCCAGCTCGCGTGGAAGTAGCCGATCCGCTCGGGCAGCTCCGTCTCCTGGTAGGTCACCTGGTAGTAGACGGGAACGCTGCGGCGTGTCGTGTTCTCCAGCGTGATCGTGCCACGCTTGTGGAACGGCATCGGCCAGTAGCTGGTGAACCCACCCGCGGGGGCGACCACCACGACCTCGGAGTCAACCAGCGCGAGCTCCGCCCACCCGTTGCAGAAGAAGTCGCCGAGCGGCACCTCGACGGACGGATCTCCTTCGCCGTCCCAGTACATCCGCAGCACCAGCTGCCGCACGCTGGGCACGTCTGTGGTCAGCCAGATGTGCTGGATCACGCCGGGACCGGCGACGTCGGCCAGCGTCGCGAACCGGCCTGCGGCCAGCTCGATCGAGGGCGAGACCTTCCACCCGCCACCCAGCTCGCGGGCCGCCGACGCACCGGTGCCCTCGACCGCCCGCGCTCCCCCGCCCTTCGCCCCGGTCGGGTTCTCCGGGGAGACCGACCGCGTGCGCATGTTCGGCAGCTGCCAGAGCTCGTCCACCACGCCTCCCGTCACGGCTCGTACAACGATGGCCACACCTGGCCCCACGGGGTGATCCGACCTTCGCACAACCAGATCGGCACGGAGGCGCTGATGCCCGCGTGGCCGAGCCCGCCGCGCCAGGTCGTGAGCAGGCGCGTGCTGCGGAAGTTCGCGCGCAGCGGGCCGGGATCGGCACCGACGAACAGAGCGGTGTCCGCGTCCGGTGGAGCGCCGAAGAACCAATAACCGCGGTGCGGGCTGTGCGGACGGGGCAAGCCGCGTTGCCGACCGTACCGCTCGAGCGCGCTGGCCTGCCAGTAGTGCCCGGTGACCACCGGTGTACCGCGCCCCTCGGGCGAGCGCGGGTACGCGCGCGCGACCGCATCGGCCAGCTCGTGCCATCCCACGCTGCCGCGCGCCGCCGGTGCGGTCACCACCCCCGTAAGCGGTAGCGGGCTGGGAACGACGATCATCACCACCGCCAGCACGGCTGACGCCGGCCACACCACGCCGATCAGCGCAGCCCGCCGGGCTGTCGGGGCCGAGCGCTGCAGGAACTCGACGGATCCTGCCGCGAAGCAGAGCGGGAACAACCCGGCGCAGTAGTAGTAGCGACCTCCGCCGACCAGGAACGTCACCACGACCGCCGCACACGCCCAGCCCAGGAACCGGTACTCGACCAGGGCCGTCGACCGCAGGAGCCGCCACAGGCCGTAGCAGAAGAGCACCGCACCGGCGATCGCCCCGGCCACCAGCACGGTCAGCGGCAGGAACGCCAGCGGCCCGCTCGCGGTGGCCGCCGTCTCCTCGCGGACGGCTCCGATCAGCCGGAGCTGGGGCCAGTCGTGCCGTTGCTGCCAGCGCAGGTACGGCACCATCGCCAGCAGCGAGGCCCCGGCGCCCACCCAGAGCGCGGGCAGTCGGAACACCTCCCGGGGGCCGATCAGCGCCGCGGCGAGGAAGCACGCGGCCCACAGCACCACGATCAGGTACTTCGCCTGCACGGCAACGGCGCCCGTGACGCCGATCAGCAGCAGCGACAGCCCGTCGCGAAGCCGCACCCACCGCACGACCAGCCACGTCGTGACAGCCCACGCGGGTGCATCCACCGCCTGGGTCTGCAGCAGGCTCCCGCTGTTGACCGTGTGCGGGGAGATGGCGTACGTGGCCGCGGCCAGGCTCTGCGCCCCTCGGCCGCCCCCGAACTCCCGCGCGAGGAGACCGGTGATCAGCACGCCGGCGACCGCGGTGAGGACCGCGGGTGCCCGCACACCGAGGCGCGAACCGCCGAGCGCGGCTTCCGCGATGCGCGCCACCAGGGGCATCAGCACGGGCTGGTCGGCGTAGCCCCAGCTCAGGTGATGACCGGCAGCGAGCAGGTACAGCTCGTCGCCGTACCACTCGCGGGACGAGCTGAGCCATGCGAGAAGCACGGCCAGGCACCCCGCGATCGAGGCCAACCGGGACCACGCCACCGGCGGCCGCGGGGCCGGCGCGGCGTGCTGCGGTCGGGGCGAGTCCACCACCACGCCCTACCCGCGGCGGCACCGATCCCATGCGCGCTGCTCATCGGCAGGCGGCGCGGTGGATGCGCGCCGTTCGACGGAGCCGGAGACCGCAGGCGGGGAAATCACCGCGCACGAGCGGGGTTGACCGGCCGGTGCGCGCGGGTAACCGCTGAGGACCAGAGCCCAGGGTGGAGGAACCATGTCCAGCACGCCGCTACTCAGCCGTTGGCGGGGAGACCCAGGAGAACCTGAACAACCCGAGAAGCCCGCCAGCCCGGACAAGCCGACCGCACCGAGCAAGCCCGAGTTCCCGAACAAGCCGGAGAGCCCGGACGAACCGCGGGCACCCGACCCGGAACAACCGGACGCCCCGGAGCTCCCGGACGCGCCCGAAGGCCCCGACGAGGACCGCACGCCCTCGCAGGTGGGATGAGGAGGCACGGATGACCGGCGGAACTGCGGGAAGCACCGCGGAATGCGCCGTCACGTTCGTGGGCACGGCGACCACGCTGCTCCGCCTCGGGCCGTTCAGGCTCCTCACCGACCCGAACTTCGTGCGGCGAGGTCAGTGGATCCACATCGGGCACGGGATCGTCACGCGGCGCCGCACCGATCCAGCGCTGACGATCGGGGAACTTCCCGAGTTGGACGCCGTGGTGCTCTCGCACCTGCACGGAGACCACTTCGACCGAGTCGCGGCGCGGGAGCTCGACCGTGCGCTGCCCCTGTTCACCACGCCCCACGCAGCGGGCCGGCTGCACGAGCGCGGTTTCGCCGAGGCGGTGCCGATGCCGCGGTGGAGCGAGCGGTCGACGACCAAGGACGGTGCCCGCCTCACGGTCACCTCGCTGCCTGCCCGGCACGCGCGCGGGCTGGTGGGAGCCGTAGCACCACCGGTCATGGGGACATTGCTGGACTACGAGCGGCCCGGGCACCGCCTCCGGTTGTACCTGAGCGGGGACACGGTCCTGCACGACGACCTCGCCGAGATCCGACATCGGTGCCCGGACATCGACCTCGCCGTCGTGCACCTCGGAGGAACGCGGATCCTCGGCCAGTTGATCAGCATGGACGGCCGGGAAGGCGCCGATCTCGTGGAGCTGCTGCGCCCGCTGCAGGCGCTCCCGGTCCACCACGATGATTACGGGTTGTTCACCTCGCCGCTCTCGGAGTTCCAGGTCGAAGTCGCTCGCCGCGGAATTCCGGGCGTGGAGTGCGTGGTCCCGGGCATGACGCTCGACGTTCCAACACGCGAGACCGCGTGATGCCGGTCCCCGCTCGGAGGCTCGGGCTTTCGGTCGCCACGCGTGGTGCGTTCCACGGCGCAGCGGACGGGTACCTCTCGTCGAGAGCCGGTCGACGCGTTTCTGGAGGGATTCCCCATGGGCGCCGAAACCCGTACGGCCTCGGACCGCGACGAGATCCGCCGGTGGGTCGATGTTGAAACCCCTGCGCCGCGGGCGGAGCGTGGCAGTCCACAATGGACAGACACCTCGCGGCGGGAGTGGCGAAGGACGACGTGGAGGACTGGGTTCCGACCGGGTCGGTCCTGCCCTCCAACGGTGACGGACTGGACATCGCCGTGAGCCGAGGGCGCATGGTGGGCGTGCGCGGGCGCGAGCACGACCGCGTTGAGATCCCCCGCCACGTGGCGGACCTCGGCCTCCGCTCGATGCCGCTCGACGAGCTGTTCGAGGGAGAGCGCGAACGCGCGAGCTGACGCACCCGCTCAGCATGAGCGTCATGTGCGACGAATTGCACGCCGATCGGCTCGGCCCGAGGGGATCTCGTCGCTGTTGGCGGTGGCTCCGACCGCCCGGCGCCGCGCGCCTCGCCGATGGCCAGATCTACTCTTTTCCATGGTCGAGGAATCGCACGAGCCGCATTTCCAGATCGTCACTGGCGTTCGGCAGCCGAAAGGTGGGAGCGGTCAATGTTCCAGGACTCCTGCCACGGATTGCATCCCGGAGAAATGCCTGCACCACCTGAGGGTTCGGCAGGATTTCCTCGCCCAAGAATTCCAGCGGGGTCGTATCGCCCGTCCCGTCCGTCTCCACCCGCAGAGCCCACCCGCTCACCTCGTCCCAGGTGAGCAACAGCGGCGAATCCATCAGCGTCGGCACACGTGTGTTCATCAGAATGAGCACCGTGGCCAAACCACCGTCGACGTCGACGTCGATCTCGTCGATCTCGTCGGCCAGGTCTTCGGCAACACACCGGACGTAGTTGACCAGACCGCCAACCGCAGGACTTGCCGTATCCATCGGGTACCCCCAGTTCGTTCGGTCACCTTTCATCCACTTCTCGGACGATGGTGCGGCTCACAACGCAGACATACGTCACAACGCAGACATACAGAGTCGCCGAAGCTAGCGCGTTCGCACTCTCAGATCACACGAACAGGGAGCCCGAACTCACGAGCGCGATGGTCAACACACAGCCGAGTGCCATGAGGTAACGCATGCTGCCGCGACGCCTCCAACGCTGAGTGCGCGGCGAACGGCCGTACGGCGTTCGCCGGCCCAACCCCCTCTGCCGCCCCGTTCCGCCAGCAGGTTCGTGCAGGTTCCCGGATGTGGCCGCTGTAGGCCGTGAGCGGGCCAGGTGCGCTCGATCAACCTGGTAGGCCATGAGCTTCTCGATGAAGCCGGGCGTGAACTTGCTCTGCATGACCATGGTGCGGCCCATCGGTCCGACTGACGACTTCGCGCCGCGGGCGTCGTGCGAGGGTGACGATGCTGCGTGCGACCCGCTCCGGTGCGGGGAGGAGCTGTGTGAGCGCTCGCCATCATGCAGGTGTGGGAAGACCGAAGCGGGAATTGACCCCGGAGGCCCACAGCACGCTGGTGATGCGCCGGGCAGGCGTGGGGCCCGGCAGACCGCTGTGGGTGAAGTCGAGGAGTTCAGCTGAGTGCAGACGCCACGGCTCGTGCTCCACTGGCAGGTGCAAGGTGAGCCCGTACCAGGTGAACAGCAGGTGCCAGCGGGCCGTGAGGAACTCGTTCAGCGGCGTGGGCTCCACCGGCTTCCCCACTCGGACCCGGAAGTCCATCGCGGTGCCCGACCGTTGCGAGCGAAAGCCCAATTCGTGCCCGCTTGCCGCGCAGGAAGCCCTCGCCCACCGGTAGGGCAGGCCGCCGAGGGCGCTCGCGGCCAGCACGGCCGGGCTCGAGGCCTCCATCGTCAGGAACACCAATCCACGGCGTCCCCGACGGTCGATGCAGTAGGTCCGCACGTTCAGCTCGACGAGCTCCCTCAGCGGGGGAACCACAGGAAGACCCAACACGCGCACGCTCGGCATCCGCAGGGCGACGACACCAATCCACGCGCTGCCGTCGAAGGTGTCAGGCTGAGTGCCGTCCGGCACGTGCGGAAGCACCTCTTCCGGAGCACACGGCCAGTGCAGGAAGACCACATCGCGCCACACCTGGTTGGTGACAGGCACGGGCACGCGATGGGGCGGATTCTCCGTCACAGGTTCGACCACGGTCACCTCGCCTCGTGGAGCAGCCGCGCGTATCGAAAGCCGTACCAGAAGTTGAGGGTGATCGCTCGAAGGATTTCCGGCACCAGTTGGCGCTGCGATCCTGCGCGGCTGCGTGCTGGGCAAGGCCCGGGCCTGACAGTGACGCCATCCGACGAGGCAGGTGTCGCACCTTCACCCGCGTCCGTGGCAGCCGGAGCCCTCCGTCCGGGCCGGTCGTTCGACATCGGAAGGCCCTGCGCTCAACGCTCCAGGCCACGAGCGCGGCCCAACAAGGAACCGCCCACGATGAGCAAGATTCCCAGTGCGAGGAATCCGAGGTCGTAGGCAAGTTCATGCGGACCCGGGCGCACGTGGTGGATGCCGAGCAGTTGGTGGTTCACGAGGCCCTCGGCGAGGTTGAACCACCCCCACCCCGCAAGCATCCAGCCCACGAGCTGGCGCCCCGCACCGGGCGACGACTCGACAGGTGAACTCGCCAGCAGGCCGATGCCGACGAGAACGGCCAGCAGGCACGCCAGGTGGAAAAGGCCGTCGGCAACCATGTTGATCCGCATCGCAGAAGCGGCTGGGTACCAGCCGGAAAGCAGGTGATGCCATTCCAGCAACTGGTGCGCAACGATGCCGTCCACGAACCCGCCCAGGCCCGCTCCCAGCACCAAACCCGCCCACCTCCACATCACCGGAGTTTGGCGGAACATTCGCACCTTCCTCGCACTACCGCGCCGCTGCCAGGAACGCGGGACACCGCGGGGAGCGCGGCACGCACCCCTCGCTCGAAGAGGTGCAGCGCCCAGGAGCGCCTCCCGCAGGGGAACGCGTTCGCCGAGAGCCGCGGTTCCGGCGGGAACGCCTCATGTTCCAATCACCGGGAGCTGAGTGCGTCCTTGACGCGGTCGACCATGGCCGCGAACGGACCCGTCAACGCCTGGGCGGCCGGGGAGCCCGCAGCACTGGGGTGCGGATGGGTGGGCGCCATGTTCTCGACCGCCTGCAGCCGGGTTCCCATGCCGCGCAGCTGGTCCTCTCCGCAGCCCCGCCGCAGGGCTGGGAACTCCTCCTGCTCCTCGTGCTCGGCGTGTTCGATCACGGAACGCTCGAAGGAGTCGAGCTTGGCGGCGAAGTCCGGGTCGGAGACGTCCATCTTCTCCAGCTCGGCGAGGACGTGGTTTGCTTCCTCCTCCTCGTGGTTGCGGGCATCGGCCTCCGCCTCGCCGACCGTCTGCTTGGCCGTGGGCCGCACGACCATCTCCTCGGCGGTCTCGTGGATCGCCAGCAGGGCCCGCAGCTCGTCGAACCGCTGCTTCCTCTGCTCACCTTGCGCGTTCTTGACCTCCGCGAACAAGTCGCGGATCTCGGCGTGCTGCTCCAACAAGATACGAACCACATCACCCTCGGGAAGCGTCGCGGCTTCCGCTCGTTCGGCCTGTGCACTGCTCACGGCACTGCCCTCCGGAATTCCGGTGTATGTCGAACTTGGCCACCCAGGCATAGCCCCGGCCGAAGGGCAATAAACAGCACACGGCCAAGTCATCCGCGTGACGCCCACGGCGTCCCTGGCGGTTTGACGCTGGCCGGCCTTCTCGAGCGCGTGGTCACCGCCCGTCTGGAACGACTCCTCGGCGGAATCCTTCGCGCAGGTGCTGATGAACGTGCTCGGGGGGATCAGCGAGTCGGTCGCCAACACGTGCGAAGTCGGGTGCGTGACTTCGGCGGTTCCCGGTGCTCGGCGAGTCCGCGCGCGGCTCCTCGTCTTGACAGCGCGATGGGCTTGCCGAGCGCGTGCAGCACGGCCCACGGAGTCAGCTGGATGGATCGCTCACCTCAAGCGGGAGATCCCACAGCACGTCTTCTGCTGGCTTCGACTGTTGGCGTCCTGCACGGGTTCTGGGTTCATGAACCTTCGGGATCAGGCAATAGTTCGGTCGTTCTGCAACACCGGCGCACGACTGTCCGAGGTGGCCAACCTCCACAAGGACGACATCGACTGGAGCACGGATTCGCTGGTCTATCACGGCAAGGGTGACCCGGCGCGTTCGGATGGGTCCCAAGACCGCGCGGGCGTTGAGGCAGTACCTGCGAGCGCGTGCGCGGCATACGGGTCCGACCTAACCGATCAGGATGACCAGCCCATTCTTTGCTCAGAGCGGGGATTCCCAGTGGTAGTCGAGGCGACGCATCAAAGGTCCATTGCGGGACTCGCGCAGTTGTGAGGCACTGATGGGGTGCATCTGTGGAACCTCTGGATGGGAATTCGAGCATGAGTGCGACGAAACGGTGCCGTGCCCGGCCAGCCCGGCAGCAGACCTCAATGGAGGTCTTTCGACGGGGAGTCGTCCACGGTCTCGTGGCCGGCACCGTCGGCGTTGCTGCCATGACGCTCAGCGAGAAGCTGGAACAGCGCTTCACCGGCCGCCCGAACTCCCACGTGCCGGGTGCGACGATGGCAGGGCTGATGGGCAGGACGCGTGAACCAGCAGGGATGAACGTCCTCATGCACCTCGGTCAGGGGATGCTCCTCGGAGCCCTCCGCGGAGTCATGGCCCACGCCGGTTTGAGAGGGCCGTTCTCATCCGCCATGTTCGCGGTCGTGCGCCTGACCAACGACCAAACGTTGGAGAACGCGACCGGAGTCGGTGCCCCGCCGTGGACGTGGCCGCGCGATGAACTCGCCGTCGACCTGATCCACAAAACCGTGTACGCGGTGACCACGGGACTCGTGGCCGACCGCCTCGCCGCGCGTACCGGCCCGGGCCCCGGGCAGCGGCACGCGCAACGCGTACCCGGACGTCACGCTGACATGGGGCCACCCCCGAACTGAGGGCCGGCGTCGCCGTCCCTGCTGCCGACGCCCAGTCACGCCGGACCGACTCCACTCTCCCTCAACGCCTCTGCGATCTCGTCGGCTTTCTCGAACCCACGACTTGTCTTCGATAGAAGCGCGCACATCTTCAGAAAGAACCTTGCACTCGATAGCGGGCTCGGTCGAGTCCACATGGGGAATTGAGAAGTTGCGTTGGTCACCCGCTTCCGCACCAGGAACGAGGAAGTCGCCTCGCGTGGTTCTCCACAGGTGTCGATGACGATCTGGGCCGCCTCCCAAGATTCATCAAGCCATGCGCTTCGCTGATGATGTTCAACCCGGGTCTGATCGACCTGGTCGCCGCGTTGGCCACCAGATCCGGTCGGTCCGTTCGCGCTCATAAGCTCGGATGGCTCCGTCACCCCGCCAGGGATGGCGTTCGCGATCTCACTGGTCCCACCGCTGTCCGTCATCGGGCTCACGCTCGAGTCCGGAGCCTTGAGGCGAGCACTGACCGCCCAATTCGGCAAAGACCTGGCCCAGCACGTCGGCTTCGGTGACCCCAGGGCGCAGGCGGATCTGCACCGGCCCGGAGCCCAGGTAGCGCTGCTGCCACGGTGGTGCGGCCCACCGTGAAGCCGGACGTGCGCGTGCCGTGCGCACCAGCGCCGGAAGATCTGCGCGCAGGTGTTCGATGGCTTTGAACACCACCGTCGTCGTGTTCTGGCCAGGACATCGTCGCGGTAGCGGGCCAACCGGACCTGCAACGCATCCGAGATGCACGAGTCCACGGGTTACGCATGGACACCTGGCTAGCAAGCCCTTGAGCACCCGGGACACACCCCGTTGCGTCATCTCGGCCCCTGAGACGGCACCCGAAGACCTGGAATACTCGGGGGCATGGCTCAACGCGACCGGGATGCACAGGGGCGGGCCCGCAATGCCCGTCCGCGCGATGGGCTCGGCCGCCCGCTGCCGCACGGCGCCCCGGGCGTCGAACGCATCGACGAGGACCTCGTACTCACCCCGCAGGAAAGCCTGGAGCAGGCCCAGCAACTCCTCGACGACGGCCGCCCGTTCCACGCCCACGAAGTCCTCGAAGGGGCATGGAAGACCGCGCCCAGCGAGGAGCGCGCCCTGTGGAAGGGCCTGGCCCAACTCGCCGTCGGCCTGACCCACCTACGCCGAGGCAATATCACCGGAGCCACCGCCCTGTTGCACCGGGCAGCCGAGCACATCCAGCCCTACAGCCACCATCCCCCGCACTTCATCGCAGTGGAGGAGCTGGTCGCCTTCGCTACCGAGACCGCCGAGAACATCGACCAGGCCGGTCTGCCTGCCCTCGGCCACCAGCAACTCACCCCGAGGCTGCGCACCACCGCGGAGTCTCCCGAACCTCAGTAACCTCCCCCGCGCCGGTGCCCCGGCCATGATCGAAGGCGGCGGGATCGTGCAGGTCGAGGACGCCCACGGCGAGCTGGAACGGCGGCGCACCGCGTGTGGGGCGAACCCGCCCAGGGTGTCCTCAGGGCCAGATGAGGACCGTGGCCAGGTCGATCATGGTTCGGAAGAGGACTGAGCGCCCGTCCCGGCGAACCAATCCACACGCCCAAAGCGGTGAGTCGCTGGTGCTGTGGCTGCCGCCGCACCAGCGACCCATCACCGGCACCGGCTGGTTCTTCATCGCCTGTGCCCGACCTCGCCGTCATGCGGGACCTGTCCGCGGAGAACCAGGCGAGGATGCGCGCCGCTGGATCCACGTGCAGCGGGTGATCGAGCGGACCCCCAAGCCGGTCGACGCGGCGATGAACGGCCACGCGCTGGGCGGCAGCGCAGAGTTGTCGCTCGCCTGCGACTTGCGGATGCGACGGTCGCCGAGCGGGCCCGCCGCCTCGCGGCGCAGCCGACGGCCACCACCGCCCTGCTCAAGCGGCTCGTCGACGAGGGGTACGGGCTGCCCCTCGATTGGAGCGCGAGGAGAAGGGCGACGCCGACCTGATCGGGACAGCCGACGCGGCGGAGAGGCTTCAGGCGTTCCTGGAGAGGAGGACCGCGGTGTTCACCGGACAGCCAGGAAGCGCCGACGCGGGTGGTCCGGTTCCGGTGACCGGACCACCCGCGTTGGCGTGTTCCCGAACGTTCCGCATCCTCGGAACCTCCGAGGTGTCTGCTCAGTCGTTGACCAGGCCGCCGTCGACCACCAGGTTCTGGCCCGTGACGGCCCGCGACCAGGGCGAGGCGAAGAACAGGGCCGCGTCGGCGAACTCCTCGGGTGTCACCACGCGACGCAGCGGCGTGTTCGCGGCGATCGCGTCGAACACCGCCTCGGGAGTGGCGGCGCTCGCATCGGTGGTGCGCAGCAGCCCACCCGAGACCATGTTGACCGTGATGCCATTGGGACCGAGATCGGCAGCGAGGGTGCGGGTCAACGACAGCAGAGCCGCCTTCGCAGCCGTGTAGTCGTGATAGGGAACGACCGGGTTCTGGAACAGGTTGGTGCCGACGTTGATGATCCGGCCGGCACCGAGTTCTCGCATGCCCGGCAGAGCCGCCTGCGTGGTGTGCAGCGCACCGCGGACGCTGCCCTCGAACTGCCCGGCGAACTCGTCCCACGTGATCGCGTCGGCGTGCGAGCGGGCGTCGCCGTTGAAGGTGAAATCGGCAAGAGCGTTGTTGACCACCGTCGTCACCGGAGTCCCGAAACGCTCATGGGCCGTGGCGAACAGGGCATCGACCTGGGCTTGGTCGGTGACGTCGGCCGCGACGGCGATCACCTGGTCGCCGAGCTCGCGGGCCAGCGCTTCCGCCTGCTCACGGCTGCGACGATAGTCGATCACGACGCGCGCGCCCTGCTTCGTGAACGCGCGCACCAACGCGGCACCCAGTCCGCGCCCGCCTCCGGTCACCACGACAAGCTGGTCGGCGAAATCCATACGCCGCACGGTAGCGGCTGGAAGTCAGACACCGGCGCCCCGGTACCCGTGACCTCCTAAGTGGAGAACGCGTCTTTCGATTGGCCCTCAGCCACATTTCGACAGAGGGCATTACAACGGTGCCCCACATCCGCGGTAGCGAGAGATCCAGCGAAGCGCAATTTCTCCGGACAGGTTTTCTGCCGGAGGACCTCCCACGCCCCGTGTGGTGACGGCGGACGACGAGATCTCGCGCTTGCCGCCCACGGGAAGCCGATCATGTTCTACAGTGCCCCTTGCTCCGAGCGGTAATCAGATGAACACACTGCGCGACGGCACTGGGGGAATTCTGTGAGTGACGACCGGTCTGCGAACATCATCCGGTTCTGGCGAAGCGTCGAGATGCTCAGTCCGCAAGACGTGCCGAAGACGATCGGGACCGAGCAGCGGCGGCCCAGCGCCATCGTCTTCCGCCCCTCGAGCACAAAAAATCCGTTCCGCCGGGCAGCTTCGATCTTCACCGCAGCGTCCTCTCAGAAGGACGCCGTTGGAGCACCGAAGAGGCTTTCGTCCGGGGTGACGCCCAGCCCGGAGTCATCGAGACGCTTGATGTGGCCGTTCTCGGCGGTGATGCCGTTGTCCGGGTCGTAGTGGCCGTCGATGTGATCAGCCGCCGCCCAAACGCCCTCCAACAGCTCAGGCGCCACCGTGACGCCGATGTGAGTGCAGGCCGCCGCGATGATGTCGCCGCCCCAGGAGTCGTCGCAGGTGTGCGGCAGACCCCGGGCTGCGCAGAGATCTCGGAAGCCGCGCATGGGGTGCAGTCCGCCGAGCCGGGTGACCTTCATCCCGAACCCGTCGACCAGTCCGGTCCCGGCCGCGCTGATCGCCGCGTCCAGGCTCGTGCCGCTCTCGTCCAGGTAGAGGGCGTGATCGACCTGCGGGCGGATCTTGCGGAGGTCGTCGACGGTCTTGCAGGGCTGTTCCAGGACGAAGGGGACGTCTGGGCACTCGCGGCTGATCCGCAGAGCGTCGCGGGTGGTCAGGCTGCGGTTTCCATCGACCGCCAGGGCTGTGCCCGCACTCCGGGTGACCTCCCAGACCTTGCGGATGGTCTCGATGTCCTGCTCCACCGGTCGGCCACCGATCTTGACCTGCAGGCGCGGGTAGCCCTGGTCGCGCTTCTCCGCAGCCAGGCGCGCGGTCTCCCCCGGGTCACCGATGCTGATGGCGCAGTAGGAGGGAACGCGGTCGGTGAGCGCACCGCCGAGCAGGTCAGCGACGCTGACACCGAGGTGCTTGCCCAGCAGGTCGTGGGCGGCGATGTCGATCGCGGCCTTGGCGTAGTGGTGGCCGTGCAGCAGCCCGTCCATCCGCCGGTGCAACGGAACCGGCAGCACCTCGGTCCCCAGTAGCCCGGGCGCCATCTCCGAGACCGCCGCGGCCGCACCGGCCGCGTGGGACTCAGCGTAGGTGGGGCCGACCGGGCACGTCTCGCCCCAGCCGGTCAGCCCGTTGTCAGCGACCAGCTTCACCAGCGTGGTCTTCAGCGCCCAGACCTCGGCGTGGGCCATCCGGTAGGGTCCGTCGTGGACGGGCAGATCGTGGCTGTAGACGTGGACTTCGGCGATCCTCACCCTTCGTCCTCCGGCATCGTCAGCACGAGCTTGCCCATCAACCTCTTGCTCAGGAACTCCTCCTGCGCCTTCCCGATCTCGTGAAGCGGGAACACCTTCGCGACGTGGGGCCGGAATTCGTCGGCCTCGACGTAGGAGAGGAGGTTGGCGAACACCTCGTCGTCCTGGAAGGTGCAGCCCACCAGCGTCAGGTCCTTGAGGTAGAGCGTACGCAGGTCGATCTGCGCGATGGGCCCGCCGATCGCGCCCGCCGTGGCGTAGCGCCCCCCACGACGCAGCAGGTCGAGCAACGCCGGCCACTGCTCGCCGCCCACGAGATCGACCACGAGGTCGACCACGAGGTCGACCACGAGGTCGACCACGAGGTCGACCACGACCTCGACCGAGCCCTCGCCCAGCTCGGCGACGAGATCGGCTCCGCGATCGATGACCTGGTCGGCACCGAAAGCGCGCACCTCGTCGGCCTTGGCTGGCGAGCAGACCGCGATCACGGTCGCTCCTCTGCGCTTGGCCAGCTGCACCGCGGCCGAGCCCACACCGCCGGAGGCGCCGGTGATCAGCGCCCGCTCCGCGCCGAGATCGACGCGGTGCAGCATGTTCTCGGCGGTGGAATACGCGCAGGGCACGGCCGCGAGCTCCACATCGGACCAGTCGCAGACCACCGCATGGGTCTCGCGCGCCGGTGCCACGGCGAACTGCGCGAACCCGCCGTCGCACTCGCTGCCGAAGGTCCAGCACTCGTAGGGCCGGTAGTCGACGTAGCTGCGCAGCATGTTCCGCACCAGGACCCGCTCCCCGATCCGCGACGGGTCCACATCATCTCCAACCGCGACGACGTGGCCGCAGCAGTCGGCACCCTGGATCCTCGGGAACTGCATCGGCTCACCCGACCAGGTCGCGTCCGCGTCGTTCACCTCGTCGAAGCCGGTCGCGCCACCGGTGTTGGTGGCCTGCCCGACCGACTTCGAGTACCAGCCGATCCGGGTGTTGATGTCGGTGTTGTTGACCCCGGCCGCCGCGACCCGGATCAAGACCTCGTCCGGACCAGGCCGGGGCACGGGCACGTCCGTGCGGTACTCGAGCTGTTCGAGGCCGCCGTGGCCGTTGAGCAGGACCGCGTGCATGGTGCGCGGCGACGAATCCGTCATCGATGGCTCCAGGATCTCGTTCAGGCCGGCTGTTCGAGCATGTGACCCATGCGGTCTCGCTTGGTGGCCAGGTAGCGCATGTTGTGCGCGTTGGGTTCGGCCTCCAGCGGAAGCCTCTCGCTGATGGTGATGCCGCGATCGGCCAGCGCGCGGCACTTGTCGGGGTTGTTGGTCAGCAGGCGCACCGACCCGACACCCAGTTCGGTGAGGATGAGCGCGGCCGGGTCGTAGTCGCGGCTGTCGACCGGCAGGCCCAGCGCGCGATTGGCCTCCAGGGTGTCCATGCCCTGGTGCTGCTGGAGTTCGTAGGCGCGCAGCTTGCGCCCGAGCCCGATGCCGCGGCCCTCGTGCCCGCGCATGTAGATGATGACGCCGCGCCCTGCGGCAGCGACCGATTCCATCGCGGTGCGCAGTTGCGAGCCGCAGTCGCAGCGCAGCGAGCCGAGCAGGTCCCCGGTGAGGCATTCGCTGTGCAGGCGGACCAGCACGTCCTCGCCGTCGACCTCGCCCATCACCAGTGCGAGGTGTTCGACGCCGTCGGCCGTCTCGTAGCTCAGCGCGCGGAAGTGCCCCAGGTCGGTGGGCAGTTCGGCCTGTCCGGTGCGGCGAACTCCGCCGTGCTCGCGCATCCAGTCCACCAGGGAGGCGATCGAGATCATCGGAATCGCGTGCTCCGCAGCGAAAGCATCCAGCTCGGGACGGCGCATCATGGCCTTGCGGTCCGGCGTGACGATCTCGCACAGCAGAGCGGCACCGCTGAGCCCGGCCGCGCGGCACAGGTCCACGCCGGCCTCGGTGTGACCGGTGCGCTCCAGAACCCCGCCCGGCTTGGCGCGCAACGGCATCACGTGGCCGGGACGGGCCAGCTCCGAGGGCGCCAGCGTCGGATCGGCCAGCGCCCGGATCGTGGCGGCGCGGTCGCTCGCGCTGATGCCGGTGGTCGTGCCGTGCCGGTAGTCGACGCTGACCAGGAACGCCGTGCCGTGGCTCTCGGTGTTGGCGGAAACCATCAGGTCCAGGTCGAGCTCGGCGGCCCGGCGCTCGTCGACCGACACGCACAGGAATCCCGAGGTGTGCTCGAGGAAGAACGCGACCTCATCGGTGGTGGCGTGTTCGGCGGCCATGATCAAGTCGCCTTCGTTCTCCCGGTCCTCGTCGTCGACGACGAGGACCTTCCCGCCTGCGGCGAGGGTGGCGACGGCTTCGGCAATGCTCGACGTGGGCATCGATCTCTCCTGCACGCGTGGATCACCCGGCTGGACGCTGACCGCCGCTGCGAGTGATGGCCGGATCCTGCGCGCTGGGCCGTCCGAAGGACATACCGCAACGCTCGTTCAAGTAATGAACGTCTTGTTCACGGATGCTCGCACTGCGCCCGTGCGCCGTCAAGCAGAAATCCGCCTCTGACCTTGCAAGTCCGCACCGGATAAGACTCTTGACGCGCCGAGCGAGCGGGGTCACAATATCCCCCGTTGCGTTCATATATTGAACGCACTGTTCGTAAATTTGCTCGATCTTGAGCGCGTGAAACCCGGCGTTGCCGACTGCGAGGGAGTGCCGCTGTGTCTGAAGAAACCGATGTCGTCGTGGTCGGTGGCGGGGTCGCCGGTCTGATCACCGCCCGCGAGCTGGGCCGCAAGGGCCTGCGCGTGACGGTGCTGGAGGCCCGCGACCGGCTGGGTGGCCGGGTGTGGACCGATCACCGGTTGGGCCGGGACCTGGAGATCGGCGGGACCTGGCTGCACTGGGTGCAGCCGCACGCGTGGGCCGAGGTCAACCGCTACGGCTTGGAGGTCACTCGCGGGCCGCGACCGGAGGAGGCCTACTGGCTGGCCGGCGACGAGGTCCGCACCGGGACCCTCGACGGGTTCATGGAGCTCATCGACCCGGGCATGCGTCGCCTGCTCGAAGGCACGATGCACCACATCCCCCGGCCCGACAAACCGCTGTCGAACCCCGAATTGGCTTCGGTGGACGGGTTCAGCGTGCAGGACAAGCTCGACGAGCTCGACCTGCCCGTCGAGGAGTACCGCGCCAACGAAGCCGCGTGGGTGGGGCACTTCAACGCCCCGCTGGGCGACGGCGCCTTCACCAGCGCGCTGCGCTGGACCGCGGCCACCGCGGGCTCGTGGCACCTGATGCACGAGGCCTCGGCGGTGTTCCGGCTGGCCACGGGAACTCGGTCGCTGATCGAGGCGATCGTGGCCGACACCGACACCGACGCCGACATCCGCACCTCCACCGAAGTCTCCCGCATCGGGCACGACGCCGACGGCGCAGTCGTGACCACCACCGGCGGCGAGCGCATCAGAGCGAAGCGGGTGGTGCTGACCCTGCCGCAGAACCTCCTCGGCGAGCTGGACATCTCACCGGGGTTGTGCGCGGAGAAGCAGGCCGCTAGCAAGGAGGGCACGGCCTCGAAGGGCGTGAAGGTCTGGATCCGGGTGCGCGGCCCGATCAAGCCGTTCTTCGCCTACTCCTCGGCCGCGCACCCGCTGTCGGTGGTGCGCACCGAGTTCCTGGGCGAGGACGACGCGGTGCTGGTCTCCTTCGGCGCCGACGCCTCCCGAATCTCCCCGAACGACCGCGACGCCGTCGCCGAGGCGCTGCGGGTGTGGCGCGACGACCTGGAGGTCCTGGAGGTCACCGGGCACGACTGGATGGCCGACCCGCACTCCCGCGAGACCTGGCTGATGCAGAAGCCGAACCAGCTGACCCGCTACTTCGCCGCCCAGCAGCGCGCCGAAGGCGTCCTGCACTTCGCCGGCAGCGACTACGCCAACCTCTGGGCCGGGTTCATCGACGGCGCCATCGAAAGCGGCCACCGCGTCGCCCGCGACATCACCACCGCTCTCACCTGACCACCCATCGACCACCGGCACTGACTGGGAGGCAACGCGATCATGACACTGTCGACCCCGACGATCGAACCCCGCTACTTCCGCGACGTCATCGGCCACCTGCCCACCGGCGTGACCGTGGTGGCCGGCCGCGAACCCGCCACCGGCACCCCCGCCGGACTCGTGGTGGGCACCTTCCAATCGCTGTCGCTGGACCCGCCGCTGGTGACCTTCAGCGTCGCCACCACCTCCAGCAGCTGGCCCAAGATCCGCAGCGGCCACTTCAGCGCCAGCGTCCTGGCCGACGACCAGCACCACGTCTGCAAAGCCCTCTCCAGCAAGCAGGCCGACAAGTTCGCCCAGCTCGACTGGCGCGAATCCGCCGAAGGCAGCCCCCAGATCACCGGCGCCCACGCCTGGATCGACTGCACACCGCTGCACGAACTCGAAGGCGGCGACCACGTCATCGTCATCGCCGAAGTCCTGCGCCTCGAAGCAGGCCACGGCCAGCCCCTGATCTTCCACCGCGGCCAACTGGGCACCTACCAGCAGCCCCAGCCCTGAACCCGCTGCCCTGCCACGACGAAGTGAGAGCACACCACCAGATGAACACCACACCGCACCTGACCGAACCGGAAGAAGCCCCGGAGGAGCTCGAGGCGCTGCTGGCCGCCGCGACCACCGCGGCAGCCGACTGGGGACAGCGGTCACCGCACGATCGAGCGGACGCGCTGTCGGCGGTCGCCGACGCGCTCGACACCGCCGGCCACGACCTGATCGCCGAGGCCATGCGCGAGACCGGCCTCGCCGAGGCACGGCTCACCGGCGAGCTCAAGCGAACCACCGTGCAGCTGCGCATGTTCGCCGAGCACCTGCGCGACGGCTCCTACTTGCGCATCGCCCTCGACCGCCAGGACCCGGACTTCGTGCTGGGCGCCCGGCCGGACCTGCGCCGGTGGCTGATCCCGTTGGGGCCCGTGCTGGTCTACGCCGCGAGCAACTTCCCCTTCGCCTTCTCCGTCGCCGGCGGCGACACCGCCTCGGCACTCGCCGCGGGCTGCCCGGTCCTGCTCAAGGAACATCCCGGTCACCCCGAGACCTCCCGCAAGACCGCTGAAGTCGTGGACTCCGCCCTGCGGACCGCGGAAGCACCGGAGGGAACCTTCGCGCTGCTCACCGGCAGGCAGGCCGGGGTCTCCGCGCTGCGCGACTCGCGCATCGCCGCGGGTGCGTTCACCGGTTCGGTCGCCGGAGGACGGGCGCTGTTCGACATCGCTTCCTCGCGGCCGAACCCGATCCCGTTCTTCGGCGAACTCGGCAGCATCAACCCCGCGGTGGTCACCAGCGGGGCCGAGCGCGAGCGCGGCGAGCAGATCGCCGCGGGCTTCGTCGGCTCCTTCACCCTCGGCGCCGGTCAGTTCTGCACCAAACCCGGAATCCTGCTGCTGCCGCGCGGTTCCGAGCTGCCCAAGCGGATCGCCGAACTCGCCCAGGAGGTTCCGCCGGCGCGGATGCTCACCTCGGCCATCGCCGAGCGCTACCGCGAACGCACCGCCGCGCTCGCAGACGCCCGGGCGTCGAGGTGCTCGTGCGCGGCACCGAACACGCCGACCCCTCCGGTGTCCCGCAGATGTCCCCGACCGTCCTTCACGCCGGATCGGTGGCCGACCTGCTGTCCGAGCCCGTGCTGATGGAGGAGAACTTCGGCCCCTGCGCGGTCATCGCCGAGTACGACACCGATGACGATCTGCGCGAGGTGATCTCGGCGGTTCCCGGGACGCTCACGGTCACCGCGCACCTGGCCGGACAGCCCGATGACGCCGAGCGGCAGCAGGTCTCCGGCCTGGTCGCGCTGGCCGCCTCGCGGTCCGGACGCGTCCTGTTCGACGAGTGGCCGACCGGCGTCGCGGTCACCCCGGCGCAGCAGCACGGAGGGCCCTACCCGGCGACCACCGCGGTGTCGACCACCTCGGTGGGAACCGCGGCCATCGACCGCTTCCTGCGGCCGGTGACCTACCAGAACGCGCCCGAATTCCTGCTGCCGGAAGCCCTGCGCGAGTCCAACCCCCTCGGACTGCCACGCAGCACCCACCAGCCCGGCGCCTCGCAGAACTGGGCTCCGCCGCAGTGACGACGAGCCGGCGGGCGGCCCCAGCCCGCCGGCCTCTCCCCTACCTCGAACCGAAAGCGGCTCGAGGTGCCTCCACCCTTCTCCGGAAAGCTCACAGAGGAGTAGAAGACATGCCGTCTCGCCGCATGCGCCTGTTCGCCTTCGAGTTCCAGGGGCCCGCACACCTCTCGGCGGGCCTGTGGCGGCACGAGAAGGACCAGGGCCACCGCTACAAGGACGTCCGCTACTGGACCGAGTACGCCAAGCTGCTCGAGCAGGGCCACTTCGACGGCGTGTTCTTCGCCGACAACGCCGGCTACCACGACGTCTACCAGGGCAGCGCCGCAGGAGCGCTGGCCGACGGTGCGCAGCTTCCCGCCAACGACCCGGCGCTGGTCATCTCAGCGATGGCCGCCGCCACCGAGCACCTCGGTTTCGGCCTGACCGGCTCGACCACCTACGAGCACCCCTACACGCTGGCCCGCAAGTTCAGCACGCTCGACCACCTCACCGACGGCCGCATCGGCTGGAACCTGGTGACCTCCTACGCCGACAGCGCCGCCCGCAACGTCGGCAACGGCCAGCTGCCCGCGCACGACGAGCGCTACGACGTGGCCGCCGAACACCTGGAGGTCTGCTACAAGCTCTGGGAAGGCTCCTGGGACGACGACGCCGTGGTCCGCGACGTCGAGCGCTGCCTCTACGCCGACCCGCAGCGGGTGCACGACATCAACCACCAGGGCAAGTACTTCAACGTCCCCGGTTTCGCGCTCTGCGAACCGTCGCCGCAGCGCACCCCGGTGATCTTCCAGGCAGGCGGTTCGTCGAAGGGCCGTGCGCTGGCCGCAGCCCACGCCGAAGGCGTGTTCGTCAACGCGGTCTCGAAGAAGGCGCTGCGCCGCCAGGTCGACGCGCTGCGCGCGCAGGCCGCCGAAGCCGGCCGCGATCCGCGTTCGCTGCGGGTGCTGCAGATGCTCAACGTCGTGGTCGCCGAGACCGACGAGCTGGCGCAGGCCAAGTACGAGCAGTACCGCAAGCTGGTCAGCTACTCCGGTGCGATGGCCCGCTACAGCGGCTGGACCGCGCTGGACATGTCCCAGTTCGACCCCGACGTGCCGCTGCGGCACGTCAAGACCGACGCTGGCCAGACCATGGTGGACCTGTTCTCCAAGATGGACCCGGACAAGGAGTGGACACCGCGCGACATCGCCGAGTTCATCGGCATCGGCGGCAGCGGCCCCACCATCGTCGGATCCCCGCAGACCGTCGCCGACGAGCTCATCAGCTGGGTCGAGGACTGCGACATCGACGGCTTCAACCTCGGAAACGCCGTGAAGTACCAGGACATCGCCGACTTCATCGAGCTCGTCGTGCCCGAGCTCCAGCGCCGCGAGGCCGTCTGGACCGAATACCAAGGCCGCACGCTGCGCGAGAAGCTCCACGGCCCCGGCAACACCCGGCTCGCCGAAGACCACCCCGGCCACAAGTACGCCCACGCCGCGCTCGCCGCGGGCCACTGACGCCCCAGCCCTCAAAGAAGAGGAAACCCCGATGCAGACAACCGAACTCCACGAGATCGCCACGACGCTGCGCCACGCGCGCCTCAACCGCACCCCGATCGCCGCACCGACCAAGACCTGGCAGCAGCTCGACGCCGATGCCGCGTTCGAGGTCCAGCGGCTCACCGTCGAGATGGCCGTGTCCGGGGGCGACCGCGTCGTCGGATACAAGCTCGGCAACATCGCCAAGGCCATGCAGGCCGCGTTCGGGCTCGACCAACCCGACTACGGCTTCCTGCTGGCCAGCACGTTCACCTACGAAGGAACCACGGTCGACCCCGCGCGGTTCATCGAACCCTTCGTCGAGCTGGAACCCGCGTTCCTGCTCAAACGACACCTGCGCGGCCCGAACCTCACCGTCGCCGATGTCATCAACGCCGTCGAGCACGCCGTGCCTGCGATCGAGATCATCGACTCCCGGGTGCAGAACTGGGCGATCGACCTGCCCGACACGCTCTCGGACAACGGCTCCACCGGAGCGGTGATCCTCGGCGGCACGCCCCGCCGGATCACCGACCTCCGGCTCAGCGACACCGGAGGGACCCTGCACTTCAACGGTGAACCGGTGATGTCGGGCAACACCAACAGCATCCTCGGCAACCCGCTGTCGGCGACCGCGTGGCTGTGCAACCGCCTCGCCGCCTACGACGTCGAGTTCGAGCCCGGCCAGATCATCCTCCCGGGAAGCTGCCTGGAAGCGGTCCGCATGAACGCCCCCGGCACCTGGACCGGCGAGTTCGCCGACTGGGGCTCGGTGCAGTTCGAAGTCTCCCCGGCCTGACCTGCCTCCTTCGGGGCTTGCGGGTTCTGCTCAACCCGCAAGCCCCGAAGGAGGGTCAGCCGGGCAAACGATTCGTTCAGAATGCAAACACTCATGGAGGCTGATGGAACGACCGGCGTCGACCCGAAGACGTCGCCACTAGCACCCCTCGGAGCGGAAGGCGGCACCAGCACCTCCTGCCGCGGCGCGATGCCCGTTCACCAGCGGCGACTCCACCCGTCGGGTGCCACAACCTCGCCGAGGCGCTCCAGCGAGGAGCACGACGTCTCGGCACCGTCCTCGCCAGCGCGTCCACTAAGTGAACGCGCCTGTTAGGCTGTTCGCACGACAGGACCCGCGCGATCAGGAGGCGAGCAGCGATGGGCGACGAGCCCGAGCACCCCGACTTGGCCAACAAGTCGGTCACCAAGGCAATGCGCCTGCTCCGCGAACTGGCCGCTCAACCGCGCACCGGCGCCACGGTCACCACCCTCGGCAAGGCTGCGGGCCTGAGCAGGCCCACCGCGTTCCGGCTGCTCCACAGCCTCGAACAAGGCGGCTTCGTCGACCGCATCGACACCAACTACGTCCTCGGCTGGGAACTCGCCCGCCTGGGCAGGCAGGCCGACCCCTACGCTGGCCTGGTCGCCCACGCCCAGCCGCTGCTGCAGGAGCTGGCCGACAAGTTCAACGAGTCGGTGACCCTGTCGATCCCGAACGCCCAGGACGGCCTCGATCTGGTGGCCGAGGCCGCCGGCTCGCACGTGGTCGGCATCGTCTCCCGCAACATGGTCGGCGAGCGCTATCCCATGCACGCCAGCTCCACCGGCAAGGTCCTGCTCGCCGAACAGCCCGCGGAGAAGCTGCGCCGAACCCTGCCCGACGAGCTCGAGGCGTTCACCCCGTACACCATCACCGACCGCGACGCCCTGTTCAAGGAGCTGGAGCAAGTCCGCGAACAAGGCTTCGCCATCATCGACAACGAGCTCGAACCGGAACTGCTGTCGCTGTCACGCCCGGTCCGCGACAGCGCGGGAACCATGGTCGCCATCCTGACCCTCAACGGCCCCCGCAGCCGCTTCGGCCGCGCCCACATCCCCGAAGCCCTGCAGCAGATGCAGGGCACGGTCGACCGCCTCGCCGACCTCTTCTGGCGAGACTCCGCCAACTACTGACCCGGAACGCTCGCCAAGAGCAACACCGCTCAACGCTTCCGGGAGGTCGTCCGGGGTCTTGCAGGGCCTGACGATCGCGGTGGTGAAGGGACAGTTGAGGAGGTCGCGGGCGCCACCGGTGTTCGTGGTGACATGCGCGCCGGGTGATGCTCAGGGCGGCACCGACCAGCGCCCGGCCGGGAGTCACGGCCGGGCACTGCGGAGGGCATGACCCTGTCAGGGGACGGTCGCCGTCAGGAGTGGACTGACGGCTTCTCCGTTGCTGGGCCGGTCGTGGGTGGTTGGCCGGGCAGCGCGCCCTCCGCGTCGGCAGGCATCCGGCGCTGGAGCCGGCCGAGCATGAAAAGCACCAGCACCATCACGGCCGGGACCGCTGCGAAAATGGTGAACGCTCCGCCTGCCCCGAGACCGGCGTCGAGGATGACTCCGCCGAGCCAGGGGCCGACCATGGCGCCAACCTTGGCGACCGAGGATGCCCAGCCCGCTCCGTTGGCGCGGATCGCGGTCGGGTAGAAGGTGCCCGCGATGCTGGTGATACCGCCATGGCCGCCGTTGATGAACATCTTGGCGCTGATGACGAAGGCGATGTAGGCGACCGGAGCGAGGGACCCAGTGCCCAGCAGCAGCATGCAGACGACGGCCGCGAGGGGCATCCACAGGATGGCGCCCGCGCCCTTGCGGTCGACGAAGCGGCTGATGAACAGCTGCGCCACAGCGCCTGAGACGCTGGCCGAGGCAGCGATGGTGGCGGCCGCGCTCACGCTGAAGCCCATCACCTCGTTGATCATCGGGGTCCAGAAGACCATGAAGTAGATCAGTGCCGAGGACAGGAAGTAGGCCAGCCACAGCAGTGAGGTGACGCCCGCGAGATGACCGCGGAAGAGCTGGATGGGCGTGAACCGCTTGCCCGGATCGGCCTGCTTCAGGTCGGTGTCGATGAAGTGGGTACCGGGTGCGAAAGACATGCCCGGCTGGAAGCGGCTCAGGGTGCGGGCGATGCGCTCGTCGCTACCGGGACGGGCCTTCAGCGCCAGGAACCTGACCGACTCGGGCAGCAATGCGAGCACCACGAAAACGGTCAGCAGGGAACAGGCACCGCCGACGACGAACACCGAGCGCCAGCCGTGCTCCGGAACCAGCCAGTTGGAGATAGGACCGCCCGCGGCACCGCCGAGCGTATAACCGACCATGATGATCGCCACCGCGGTCACCCGGAATCGCTTGGGCGCGTACTCAGCCGCCAGGGCCCAGGTCAGTGGGAGCACCCCGCCGAGGAAGATCCCCGAGACGAACCGCAGGACGGCCAAGTGCTCGAAGGTGTCCGCGAAGGCGAAGCCGAGCATGAACAGGCCGAAGCCGATGACCGAAATGACGATGGTGGGGCGGCGTCCGACCCGGTCGGCCAGATAGCCCATGATCAGAGCACCGACCATGGTTCCGAAGAGCCCGATCGTGCCTAATGTGCCGAGCTGGGTCCCGGTGAGCCCGAGGTCCTTCTTAATGTAGGTGGCGGCGAACGACAGAATCTGGAAGTCGAAGCCGTCGAGGAAGGTGATCAGGCAGCAGACCGCGTACATCGTCAGCCAGGACCGGCTCGCGCGTTGGCGTTCGATGATCGGGGCTAGTTCCATGGTGGGTGGTGTGGCGCTCATGGACGTCTCCTCGTCGTTGAGGGGTGTGTGCCGGTGTGCAATGCGGGGTGCACCGTGACGGTCTGAAGAGCAGGTCCATCGCCGCCCCCAACGGAGTCGCCATCACGCCTTCGCGCATGGCTTTCCCTTCGTCTGTCAGAGCGACCATCAGATCCTCCTCAGTCCTCGACGTTGTCGCGAACGCGATCGCGCAGCGCCGTCAAGTCGACCTGGTGGACGTCTTCGCCCAGGGTCAGATCCAAGGCGTGTGCGGCGGCGAGGCCCATCGCCGAGCACGGGCCCATCACACGGACGCTGGAGAGCGCGGCGGCATCCCCGTCGACGCAGCGGCCCGCGGCCACGAAGTTGCGCGCCTGTGGCGAGAGCATGCTGCGCAGCGGGACGTAGTGGACGTGGTCGGAGCCGAACGTCTCCCACACGTAGCCCTCGACCCGATCGTGCAGCTCAACCGGCCAGGCGGTGCGGGCGACGGCGTCGTCGAACCTCGTCCCCGCCCGCACCTCGTCGAGGGTCAGCTGGTGGGCCGCGGCGAGCCATCGGGTCTGCCGGCGTCCCGGGAATCCGTAGGCGCGGACCTTGGCGTTGCTGAATCCCGCCGGGAATTCCCGCCGGAGGAACCCCACGACCCGGTCCGCCTGGGCCCGGCCCCGCAGTTGCGCGTCGGCGGCCTCGACTGCACCCAGGGGCGCCTCGACGTGGGTCATGTTCATCACGGCCGAGTTGCGGCCCGGGAAGAAGAACGCGAGCCCGTCGCGGCGGACCAGACCGTACTCGGCGGCCTTCTCGTCGACCCGGGCGACCAGCTCGGCGGGCTCCGGCTTTCCGGACTCGTCGAGTCCCTCAAGGCGGATCTGCTGGGATCCCCAGACCGTGCGGTCTGGGACCTTGCAGGGCAGCCCGGCTTCCCAGGCGAGCGCCGCATCGCCGGTCGCGTCGACGAATCCGCGGGCCGTGACGCTGACCGGGCCGAAGCGGGTGGCGAAGTCGACCCGCTCGATGACGCCGCCGTCCATCCCGACGCCGCTGACGGAAGCGCCCAGGACCACCCGGATGCCGAGTTCCTCCACGATGTTCTCGAACCAGCGGCCGAGGGCGACCTCGTCGTAGGTCACCGTCTGGGTGTGGGTGCGGTTGTAGTGGAGGTCGTTGGTCTTCTCCAGCGCCTCGAAGAGCTCGCCGAAGATTCCGTAGGTGAGCTGCCGGTAGTCGGGGGCGTTGCCGTAGATCCCGCAGAAGAGCCCGATCATCGAGTTCACGCACTGGCCGCCGAGAACCGGGAGCGCGTCGACGAGGACGACGTCGCGGCCGAGGCGGCGCGCTTGGATGGCTGCCGAGAGGCCGGCGATACCGGATCCGACGACCAGGATGTCGGCGTCGAGGCGTTCGGTCGGGTCACCGACCGGCTTGGAGACCGTGTGGACGACGAGGTCGGACAGGGCGTGGGGCATGGTGTTGTCTTCTCTCCCGAGAATTGATGGTTCAGTGAGCGCTCCGGCGCAGGGTCGCGCCTCGGTCGAGCGGTTCCACGGCGCCGGCGTAGACGTCGAGCCAGGAACCGGGACGGGCCGGCCAGGTCTGCGGCGCGCGGGTTTCGGCGTACGCCTCGATCCGTCGGTCGAGCTCGTCGTCTCCGATCAGGAGGTCCACGGTCCGGTTGGGAACGTCGATCGCGATCTCGTCACCGGTGCGCACGACACCGAGCGGACCGGGAACGCCGCCCTCGGGCGAGATCTCGCCGACGACGATGCCCTTGTTGACCAGTCCGGAGAGCTGGCCGTCGGTCACGAACGCCACCTGCTCGCTCAGTCCGGCACCGTTGAGCGCGAAGACCACGCTGGAGGCCATGCCCATCCCCGGCGTGCCGGTGACACCGAGGCCGCGCAGCACGAGGACCTCGCCGGGCAGCACCTCACCGCGCTCGATCGCCTCGGTGGCCTCGGGCGCGGACTCGAAAACACGTGCTGTGCCGCGGAAAGTGCGGGACCGGTTCTCGGTCACCGACAGTTTCACGATGCCGGTGTCGGGGCACAGGTTGCCGCGCACCAAGACGATGGTGGAATCGGGACGCATCGGCTCGGCGCGGATCACCTCCGCGTCCACGGGGGCGTCAGCGACGACCGCGGCCATCGACGTGCCCGAGACCGTCGGGCACGAGCCGTCGATCTTGTCACCGAGCTGTCGGAGCACGCCGCGAGCACCACCCGCGGCGTCGAACTCGTCGATCGTCGTGGGCCCGTTGGGCTGGACCGCAGCGATCGGCCCGACCTCGCGCCCGATCTCCTCGAAGAGCCGGTGGACGTCGATGTCGTGCGGCAGCTCCGCGGCGATCGCCTCCAGGTGCTTGACGGCATTGATCGAACCGCTGACCGCGATGACCGCTGTCACCGCGTTGCGGAACGCAGCGGGGGTCATCACCGTGCTGGGGCGCCGGTCGTCCTCGATGGCGGCCATGACGACCGGGCCGGCTGCTTTCGCGGCCGCCCACATCGTCTCGCTGTTGGCCTGGGTCGGAGCCGAGCCGGGCAGTGCCATCCCGAGCGCTTCGGCGGCGATGTGCATGGTGTTGGCGGTGCCCATTCCCTGGCACACGCCGGGGCCGGTGATGGCGCGGTCGGACATCTGGCAGAGGTCGTCGAAGCTGATGGCACCCGCGGCGAGCTTGCCGGCGTCGACGAAGACCTCCTCGATGTCGACGCGGCGGCCGTCGTCGAGGACACCGCAGCTCTGGTAGCCGCAGGCCACGATCACCGTGGGAACGTCGGTCCGCGCGGCCGCCATCAACTGTCCGGGCGTTGTCTTGTCGCACGAGGCAAGACAGATCATCCCGTCGAGCTTGCTTCCCTCGACGACCGCCTCGATGTCGTAGGACACCAGGTCGCGCCCCGAGAGCACGTACCCGCCTCCCGGCCGGCAGCCATGATGAAGTCGGTCGGCGCGACGGTGCGGATCTCGAAGCCCAGGCCCCCGGCGTCGTACACCGACCGGCGGACGGCCTCCGCGACCTCGTCGAGGTGTGAGAAGCACGGAGCCAACCCGGAGGAGGAGTTGACGATGGCGATCTTGGGTCGACGGATCTCCTCGTCGTCGTAGCCCAGTGCCTTCCACTGCGTGCGCGTCGTGGCCCAGCGTGAGGATCCGATCGGATGATTGCTTCGCAGCTCGGTGGACATCGCTCTGTTCTTCCTCTGCTGTTGGCCACGTCTGATTGCGGAGGCTTGGTCGGCCGTGTCCAGAACCAGCCGTCGCGGTCGATCAGCCGACGGCGGACTCGACTCCCGGCCCGGCGATCTCGGCGAGGCCGCGACCGAGCAGGGAGTGGAATGCATCAATAGGCTAGGGAGTTCGACATGGCCCGCGGAAATAAACGATCGGGCTGCCCTAGCATCAACGCTAGTTATAAGTGCACGTCAGAGGGCATGCGCCAGTGCGGTGAGGGTGTCGCGCAACCACTGGTGCGCCGGGTCGCTTTCGTTGTCGGCGTGCCACCAGAACCGCTCGACGATCGGCTCGGGCTCGCCGGGACAAGGCAGGACCGCGAGCCCGAGACGTTCGGCCACCTGGGCTGCGAGTCGTTCCTGTAGCAGCGCCACCCGGTCGGTCCCGGCGACGAGGTGCGGCACGGCCTGATAGCTCTCCACCCGCACCCGGATCTGCGGTTGGATGCCGAAGAGCATCAGCTGGCGGCTCATGGGTGCTGCGGCGGGAGACCCCCGGTCCGGGTGGAACGGCACGACCCAGGGCATGCGGGAGAGCTCCTCGAGGCTCACGAAACCCTGCTCGGCATACGGGTTCCCGGCGTCGATCACGCACACCCAGCGGTCGGTGAAAAGATCGACCGACCGCACACCCGGCAGTTCGAAACGGCTCACCGAAGGCGCCACCAGCCCGTCGATGAACTGGATCGTGTCGGCGACATTGGTGGCGAACGCCTCCCGGACGAGCCGGATGTGCAGATCAACACCAGGGGCATGCGCCGCCAACTCGGTGGACAGGTGCCCGCCGAGCACCGCCACGGTGTAGTCCGCCATGAGCAAGGTGAACTCGCGTCGCGAGACTGCGGGGTCGAAGTCGTTACCGGTGGCGAACAGCCGTTCGGTCGCCGCGTATACCCGTTCGACCTGGTCCGCCAGTTGCATCCCCAGCGGGGAGAGCACGTACCCGGTCTTGCCGCGCACGAGCAGATCATCGTCGAAATGGCGGCGCAGCCGGGAGAGCGCGGCGCTGGCGGCCGGCTGGGATATGCCCACCCGCTCGGCCGCGCGGGTGACGTTGCGCTCGCGAATGAGCTCGCGAAGCACGACCAGCAGGTTCAAGTCCAGGTTCGCCAGGTGAGCGGACGGCTTCCTCGCCACAGTCGGACAGTACCGCGCTCGCCGTGTAATGCCGCCCATGACAGCGCCCGATGCTCGCAGTCCCGGCGCGCGCAGTCGGCCAAATGATCATCCGATGCTCGCCCGGCGGGGCAACGCCGGGGCCTATTCCAGCTTCCTGCGCCACGCCGGAGCAGCCGGCATCGTCACTGACACCTGTGTGATGACGTCGTTGATCGTGGCGTGTCGAAACGCGCGACGTGATCCTGATGCACAGGCGCGCTCTCGTGGTGAACAGCCGACACGCACACCTCTGCCGATGACTCAGCGTTGCTAGCATCCATCTGTGATCACCTGTGTTGTTGAGTACGTGATCGATCCTGCGAAGATCGAGGCGTTCGAACGCTTCGGCCGTCGTTGGATTGAACTGGTCAATCGCCACGGCGGCACTCACCACGGCTACTTCCTGCCCGCAGAAGGCGCCAGCGACAAAGCGCTCGCCTTGTTCAGCTTCCCCAGCCTGGCCGCCTACGAGGAGTACCGCGGACTCTTCGGCACCGATCCCGACTTCGTCGAAGCGGATCGCATCCGGGATGAAAGCGGGTGCGTGCTCCGCTACGAGCGCACCTTCATGCGGCCATTGCTTCCCGAACAGCTCTGAGACTTCTGCGACGCCAAGACGTCGACAACGGTTCGCCCTAGGCCGAGCTGCGAGCACCACCCCCGTCAGATCGTGACGGATCACCCACGGCGTTGTTGTCGACGCCGTTCGCTGAATTGGCGTTTCTTGGCGGCGGATCCGCAGGTGGCCATGGAGCACCAGGTACCCGACCGGTTCTTCGACGAGTCGTAGAAGACCCACCGGCAGGACTCATCACGGCACGCCTTGAGCCGGGACAGCGTGCCGTTCGAGTGCGCTACGACGGTGTCCGCCAGGAGGGTGCCGAGCGCGTGGTCGACGCCCTGCCGGGCAGCGGGCAGGAGGGTCGGCTCGGCTTCGGTCCCGAATCTCACCCGCAGCGGGAGCGTCGCGGCCACCTCGTCGAGTCCGCGCAAGTCGTCGTCGGCGCCGCCGTCGCGAGCGAGCAGAGCGCGCAGACCCTCGCGGACGACGATGGCACGCTCGACATCGGCTCGGCTGACGCGGACGCGCTCGGCCATCAGCCCGCGGGTGCTCATCCAGTTCCGCAGCGCCGCGGGCGAGGACAACTCATCTCGGAACTCACCGGTGTCGCGGATGTTGATCCGCGTGTTGACGAAGTCCTGCACCCGGTCGAGCGGCGCCGGGGCGGCGGGGCGGTCCTCCGGCCGCTCGTAGCGGAGCTCCATGCCCCGATGTTACCAGCGAACACCATTGACTGGTTACATGCGACCAGCTATACAGGATGAGTGGTCACAGTGGAGAGCAGCGACACCCACCTGGCCGGCACCGGACTGAGGCGTGGTCTCGTGGTCATCGGAATCGTGCTGACCGCGCTGAGCCTGCGGTCCGCGGTCACCAGCCTCGGCGTCGTGCTGGACCAGGTGCGCGAATCACTGGAGATCAGCGCGACGCTGGCGGGCGTGATCACCGCGTTGCCGTGATCTGCTTCGCCGGGTTCGGCGCGGTCACCCCGGCGCTGTCCCGGCGCATCGGGGAACAGCAGGTGGTGCTCGTCGGGGTCATCGCGATCGTGGTCGGTTTGGGCGGCCGGGCCGCCGCGGGCGAACCGCTGGGGTTCGTGGCGGGCAGCGTGCTCGCACTGGCGGGCATCGCTGTCGCCAACATCGTGCTCCCGTCCCTGATCAAGCGGCACTTCCCGCACCGAGTCGGCCTGATGATGGGCATCTACTCCATGAGCGCCGCAGCCGGTGTCGCGCTGCCCGCCGCAGTCACCGTTCCCCTCATCGACGCGACCGGATATGGCTGGCGGGGCGGACTCGGGAGCTGGGCGGTCTTCGCCGCCGTGGCCGTGATCCCCTGGATGGTCCTGCTCAGCACTGGACACCACGGGACGGTGGAACATGATCAGCCCGGCGGCTGCTCGACCGCCGCTCTGTGGCGCAGTCGGACCGCGCTCAGCCTCACGGCGTTCTTCGGACTTCAGTCCCTCAACGCGTACGTGATGATGGGCTGGCTCCCAGCGATCCTGACCAGCGCCGGACTCTCCTCGCGCAACGCGGCTCTGATGCTGTCGGTGTCGGCGTTGATCGCGATTCCCATCAGCCTCGCGCTGCCCCGAATCGCGACCCGGCGAGGCAGCCAGCGCCGCTACGTCGTCGCCATAGTCGCGGGAGGGCTCGCCGGATACCTCGGTCTCCTCCTCGCGCCCGCCATCGCACCCCTGCTCTGGGTGATGCTGCTCGCCTCGCTGCACGGCGCGTTCCCGCTGGCAGTGACGCTAATCGCGCTCAGAGCCCGAGAACCCGCCACCGCGGCACAGCTATCTGGCTTCGTCCAAAGTGGCGGCTACGTCCTCGCAGCCCTGGGCCCCCTCGCCATCGGAGCGTTGAACGACCTGACGACGACCTGGACGGTGCCCCTCATCGTCCTGATCGCCACCTTGGTCCTCGAATTGATCGTCGGTCTCATCGCAGCCCAACCCCGCCACGTGGAGACCGAGCTCGCCACCGCGCGATGAGGCCCGAGGCGCGCAAAACCAACCGCCAAGCGCACTCGACCCGACGCAAGCAGTGTCATCGACGGTGACCGAAAGCTGCTGCTGGGAACGGTGAAGCGCACCGCTCCCCCGCGTGGCAACAACCGCGCAGACCGGCCCTGATCCAGCCGGCTGGTGGACCCGCTCCGCCTCACGGCGGCTTTCGGGACGATCCTCACTGAAGTGCAGCGGCTGCGTCGAAGCGCTACTCAGCGAGGTCGTCGGGATCAACGACAGGAAGCTCCGCAGTCGACCCGCAGGAATTCCAGCCTGGGCGATGAATGCCTTCACCTCCTGTCGGCACGTTGATCGGGGTGTCGTCACTGGATCCGATCCAGCAACAAATGCCGAGGAATTCCACGAACGCGGCTAGCCAGGCTGATGCGCACGCGGGAGTGCGTCGCAGCCGGCACCACCGTGCTGATCCGGACGAAGGCGTCTCGTTCCACGTCCTCAGGCCAGGCTGCTTGCGGTGGCGCGTGCAGCAGGGCCTGCTCAGGTTTCAGCAGATCAGACGGCTCACGGTTCATTGACTTATGCCTTCGATGGGCGTGTACTGAGGGTGCGGTGAATCGATTGAAAGGGTTGGTGAACCGAAGGGGCGATGGCGCGACAGCCCCGAAGGAACGCATGGTCCAACGTCAAGGACGTTCGTAGTCCTGAGCCTCGCCGGAAGTTCTTGAGCAGGCGGAGTTCAGAAGTGCGAAAGACGCTCGTCAAACTCGAGCTGACGTTCCAGAAAGGGCCTCCGCAGTTGCGGAGGCCCTTTCATTTCTCTCTTCTCGGTCCTGACACAGGAATCCCATGTTCTAGCCGCGACACAAGGGCATCCGCGTTGATCGTGTCGGTGAGCTCGGCGGGGGGGCGAACGACGGCCCGCTCAGCTCGTAGGTGCGTGACTCGGTGCCGCCGGCGGTGAGGCCAGCGGCAGCAGCGGTTGCGAAGTCGGCCCGCGCAGCGCCCGAGATCCGGCCCTGCCCGGTGGAACCGACGACCTCGCCGGTGGCCAGGTAGCCGGGCCGCCGGACCTGCTGCACCCGCGCGAACTTGAAGTGCCGACCGGGGTGACCAGGGGCCGAACAACCGTGCCCCACGCGCTCGATTCCTGAGGCCCCGGGCCCTGCACCGTTCGCCGATCGCGGTGTGTAGTCGGGACCAAAGGCTGTACAGCGTGGCGAGTGCCTCGGAGAGACTTGGGAGGTCCAGCTTTGCTTTGGGGGCAGCTGTGAAGCACCTGATCGTGTGCTGTGACGGCACCTGGAATTCCCCGCACGACGAGACGAACGTGCGTCGTCTCCACGATGCCGTGGCTGATCAGAACGCCGACGGCGAGCAGAAGAAGTGTTACGTGTCGGGGATCGGCACCACCGGTTTCCTTCCCGCTGACGTCGTCGCTGGAGCAGTGGGGCTCGGGCTGGACTCGAAGATGGTCGAGGCCTACGACTTCTTGGCCCGGAACTACCAGCACGAGAACACCGACGGTCGTCCGGACAAGATCAGCTTGGTGGGCTTCAGCCGCGGCGCCTACCTCGCGCGGAACCTGGCGGGGCTGCTGACGACCTACGGGATCGAACCCGTGGCGCCCAGCACCAGCGAATCCGACCGCACGCACGCTGAGAACGTCTATACCGCGTACCATCGAAACACGGACAGCGCGGCGGTGTGGCGCCGCTGGTTCCACCGCAGGTTCGCACATCCCGTCCAGGTGCACTTCCTGGGCGTGTGGGACACGGTGGGATCACTCGGCATTCCCGCGGAGTTCGGCATCCTCGACACTCTCGACGCCGGCAAGTACCGGTTCTACAACACGCGCCTCAGCGATCACGTGATTCACGCTCGCCACGCCGTCGCGCTCGACGAGCGACGAGGCCCGTTCTCCCCCACGCTCTGGACCTCTCGAGCCGACGCGAACGGTTCGACCTTCCGCCAGGTCTGGTTCCCCGGAAACCACGGGAGCGTCGGTGGTTCCGGCCGCGAGCAGGAGCCCGGTGCCAGCACCGGCCACCTGTCCGACGTGACGTTGCAGTGGATGGTCGACCAGGCCGTTGAACGCGGCATCGCCTTCGCTCAGCTGCCGCTCACCCCGGACCCCTCCGGCGATTTCACGGAGAACCTCAGGAGCTTCTACCGATTCGTCAATCCGCACCCGCGAGCGGTCCCACAGCTCGCCGCGAACAGGCACGACACCACCCTGGGCGAGATCCACGAATCCGCGCTTCAACGCGTCAAAGCCGTCGAAGGCTATCGGCCTCAGACAGTGCTCGTCGGAGATCCGCCACAGGCGAAGACTTTGGTCCAGGCCCGCGAAGCGTGGAACGACACCGGGATCTGGCTCACCCCAGGCACCTATCGGATCTCAGCACGAGGCGAATGGTCCGACAGCGGCGTCCGACTGGCCCTTCGGGAACGCGGACGGAAGGGGCGCGCCTCGCCGCACTCCTGCGCGGAGGTCTCCGGGCGCTGGAAGCGCTCCAAGCCGGAATCCGGGCAGCCACGAGGAACGATCAGGCGCGAGTGTTCGGCACCAGACGCGTCTGCGCCGACAGCAGCGGAAACGCGACCCCCTGGATGTGCCTGGTCGGCGTGATCGCCGACGGCGCGCTGGACCCGCACACCGAACTCCAGCAGCCCCACACCACCTTCAAGATCGGCGATGGCATCACCGACTTCGAAGTCTTCCGCCCTGGCTACCTCTACGCCTTCGCCAACGACGCCTGGGGGTTCTACTTCAACAACGCCGGAGCAGTCGAGCTCACCGTTCAATCGGGCTAGAGAAGTTCGAGCGCACCTGCTGGTGGAGCCAGCGGGTTCATCGCCGAAGAGGACGGGTGCGCACCTTCCTGAGAACGACCGCACGTCCGCAGCAGACCGCACCCGAGGGGGTGCACGGAGGAGGGCATCATGATGAATTGCGACACCTACACGGTCCAGAGGGGCGATACGCTCTCGGAGATCGGCGAGTGGTTCCACGTTCCGTGGGAGGAGCTCCAGCACCTCAACGACATCCCTGACCCGGATTTGATCTACCCGGGTCAGGAAATCCGCTTGGCCCACGATGGACAGGTGTGCAAGGTCTACACGGTGCGCACGGGGGACACGGTTTCGGAAATCGGTGAGCGGTACCACGTGAAGTGGCAGAAGCTCGCGCACTACAACCACCTCGCCGATCCTGACACCATTCATCCAGGGCAGAAGATCTGCATTCCGCAGCAGACCGGCCACCGCTGAGGCCGCCCGGGAGATTCGTCCACGGGGCGATGTTGGGGAGCACGGGTTCCGCGGTCCCACCGCGCGCTTCGCCCGCACGCGGTGGTCTCGTACAGCCGAGCGAGGTGAGCGGAGATGACCGCATCGGACGAGGTGCAGCGGAACGCGGCCGAGGTTCAGCAACCGCGATTCGTCCGCCGTTGGCCGTGGGCCCAGCGAACCCTCGCGCACATCCGCGAGTTGCGAGCACTGGCGGGGTACGTGGAGAAGCAGGTGTCGAGCGCCTCGTGCACGGCACTGGTGATCGACGCCAAAGGCCAACTGGACACCGCGGAACGAGCTGTGCTCGAAGCACGTTGGTTCTGGCGTGGCAGTGCCGTCGACGGGGCGCTGGCGAACATGAACGCCGCGCACGCGCTGCTGCTGCAGGTGATGCCGCGCCAGGACCTGCGGGCCATGCTTCCGGATCTCGTCGCTGTGATCGAAAGCCACCTCCCGCCGCACGACCGGCGTCGGGTGACCACCGCAGGGGTGGCCGGGGAGAGCGGCGCCGGCCCGGCTGACTCACCACCGCCGCGGCAAGCGAACGGGGGTGCCCCAGGGGGAGAAGGCAACGGGAGAATCCCCACGGCCGTCCAGAGGCGAACCATCGCCGAAGCCATGCGCGCCTCCTACCACGTGCAGGAGGGCGAGGTCATCCGTGAGCGGAGCTTCACCTACCTGGTGTACAAGTGGGCCGGTGGCCTGTTCGCCATTGCTGTCCTGATCGCGCTCCTCGCGTTCTACTTCCCCACAGCACTTCCCCTGTGCTTCCATCCAGTACCGCCCGTTCCACCGACGCACCACGCGGTGGTGTGCCCGACCGGAGGAGCCCCGAACCCTGGATCACTACCCGTTCAGGGTTGGGACTACCTCGTGGTTGAACTGGCCGGTCTGATCGCCGCCGCGGTGACCGGCGCCGCGGCCCTGCAACAACTCCGCGGGACGGCGACGGCGTCCAACGTGCCCATCACCCTCGCCGTGCTCAAGTTGCCGACCGGGGCGCTCACAGCCGTCCTCGGAATCTTGCTCATGCAGGGGCAGTTCTTGCCAGGACTCACCGCGCTCGACACCCCGGCGCAGATCATCGCCTGGGCCATCGTCTTCGGAGCCGCCCAGCAGTTGTTCACGCGGTTCGTCGACGAGCGGGGTACAGCGGTCATGCGTGCGGTCCCGGCTCCGGGCCTCGACGACCTGCCTCGCAAATCGGAGAGCCGGACGCCTCACTGAACCTCAGCTTGAACCTCGGTGCTCACGCTGAAAGCCCTCCGCGCGCCTGCTTCAGCCAATCAGTCAGAGGCGATTTCACAGTGGCGAAGCCACTTCCTACAAAAGCATGGCCAACGGCCCAAGCTGCCCGGATCCGGATTGTGAAAGTTGCTTCCGGGTCCAACGGCCCTGTCGTGAAGTGTCGTCGGAATGCCACTTTGGATCTGCACAAAGCCTTTTGACATGCGGGAAACCGCAGGTACGCGGTGGGGGTTGTGATGACTGGGGCTATGCCGTCGTTCGCCAACGGTGATCCGGAGTTCGGTCGCCGAGTACCCGATGAGCTGGGCGCGCCGACGGGACGTTACGTGGTGGTGCTCGCCGACGACGTGCAGGGCGACGAAACCGCGACAGCCGAGGCGTTGCGGTCGGTGGCCGGGGTCGCCAACGTCGCGCGGTCGAGCGATTTCGCGGCCGGCGCGCTGGATGTCGACCAAGCCGAATCCGCCGATGCCATGGTGTTCAGCGAGCTGGGCGTGGCCGTGGTGTCCGCGGACCCGGACCGGGCGAGTTCGATCATCGCCACGGCAGACGAGGACTCCCGCGTGATCGCGGTCGAACCCGAGCAGATCTTGCACACGTTGGCCCAGCCGCAGGCGCTGACGGCCGGTTACCTGCACGGTTTCCGCGACGCGGCCAGCCTGCTCTGCGATCAGTTGAGCGAAACCGACGGAGCCGCGATGCTGGCGGAGCCCGCGGCGGCGCAGTTCGTCGACACGCCCGTGATGACCTGGGGTTTGCAGGCCACCGGGGTTGCCACGGCGCAGCCGACCGGTCAGGGAACCAAGGTGGCGGTGCTCGACACCGGGTTCGACGGCGGACACCCGGATTTCGCGGGCCGGAACGTCACCGCCCAATCGTTCGTGTCGGGCCAGACGGTGCAGGACGGTCAGGGCCACGGGACGCATTGCATCGGGACCGCCTGCGGACCGCAGCGCCCGCCGACCCCGCCAGGCGGCCGCCGCTACGGTGTGGACCACGGCGCGCACATCCTGGTCGGCAAGGTGCTCAGCAATCAGGGGTCCGGAACCGACACCAACATCCTCGCCGGGATCGACTGGGCCATCGCCAACGGCGCGAAGGTCATCTCGATGTCGTTGGGCGCCGACATCCCCGCTGTGTCGCAGCGCTACGAGACGGTGGGTCGCCGGGCGCTGGATCGCGGTGCGCTGATCGTGGCAGCGGCGGGCAACAACGCCGACCGGTCCAGCGGCGACGTCGGCTTCGTCGGCATCCCGGCCAACAGCCCGTCGATCATGGCCGTGGGAGCCGTGGACTCCCAGCTGCACATCGCGGAGTTCTCCGCCCGCAGCAACCCGGTCAGCGGTGGCCAGGTCGACATCGTCGGCCCAGGAGTGCTGGTGTACTCCTCCTGGCCGATGACCAAGCGCTACCACACCATCAGCGGCACCAGCATGGCCACGCCGCACGTGGCCGGCATCGCCTCGCTGTGGGCGCAGCAGACCGGAGCCACCGGCGCGGCGCTCTGGTCGATGCTCACCCGCACCGCGCGACGACTGCCACTGCCCTCGATCGACGTGGGCGCGGGACTGGCCCAGGCATCGCAGTGACGACGGAGCCTCAGCAGGTCGTGGTGACCGTCGATGACGATCAGTTGGCGGAGATCGGTGAGCTCGCCGAGAGGCTGCGCCTGGCCGGAATGCGGATCGATCAGGTGCTCGGCGATATCGGCGTGATCACCGGGTCTCTTCCAGCGGATCGTCTGACCAGCGCCCAGCGGCTTCCCGGCGTCGCCGCCGTCGAACGGGAAACGTCGTTCCAGTTGCCGCCGCCCGATGAGGACGTCCAGTGACCCGGACAGACCAACGCCCACCCTGACCGTCCGGAGGGATCGCAGATGACCGCCGTGCGAATCTCCACGTTCAACGTCGAAAACCTCTTCGCCAGGTGGCGATTCAAAGAGGGAATAGACCCATCGCTCGCGAACACGAGCGGCTGGACCGTCAACGAGACGCTGTTCAGCGAACTCGGCGCCGGCGACAAGGCGATCACGGGTGCGGCGGTGCGCAGCGAGAAGGCGGACCTCATCGGCTTCCAAGAGGTCGAGAACGTCGACACGCTCAAGAACTTCCGCGCGCGGTCGCTCGGGGGACGCTCCGAATATCCCCACGTCGCGGGCGTGGACGGCAACGATCCGAGGCGGATCGACGTCGCGGTGCTCTCGCGCTCCCCGATCACCCGGATCCGCTCGTACCAGCACCTCGCGGACCCGGACTCCCTCACCAGCTCGCTGTTCTCACGCGACTGCCTGGAAGTCGACGTTCAGCTGACGGAACGAACGATGGTGACCCTCTTCGTCAACCACTTCAAGTCGATGATGGGTGGGCGTGCCGCGACGCGTTCACGCCGCATGCGGCAGGCAGCGGCGGTGCAGCGCATCATCACCGACCGGTTCGGGTCGAACCCGGGTGATCATCCCTTCATCATCATGGGCGATCTCAACGACTACCTGGAGTCCGATGACCAGGGAGACTCCGGGATCACCGAGCTCGTCGAGTGGGATCAGGTCGACAACGTCATCAACCGGCTGCCCGAGGACGAGCGCTGGACGCACTTCTGGGCCAAGGGCAACAAGTACCACCAACTCGATTACCTGTTGTTGTCGCGCTCGCTCGCCGATGCCAATGCGGGGAAGCCCGAGATCCTCCGCAAAGGTCTGCCGTTGCGGGCGACGCGCTACACCGACGAGCGCTTCCCGGGCGTCGGGCAGGACCACCCGAAGGCGTCGGACCACTGCCCGGTCACCATGACGCTCGACGTTCCCTGAGCTCGGTCGAGAGACCTCGAAGCTACCCGCCAGAGGCGCTGTCCAGCGCGATCGGCGAGGTCGATGATCGGTGCCGCACCGACACAATTGCGGCGTTCGCCGCCGTGGCACGGTTGGGCTCGGTGCGGCGGACCGCTGCCGTGCTGCAGATTTCCGAGGCGAACGGCGCTTCGACATCGGCCAGGATCACGCACACCACCCGCACCAACCGTCACGCCATGCCGATGACCTGGGCGGTGACGGGGTGCTACTGCGGGACCGGCTGGCGACTGTTCTTCACTCGTGTGGGTGGCTGCGGCGTGCGTTTCGTGCACGGAGTGTTTCGGTTCACGCTCCTCTGGTTGGACATCGGGGCCGTTCGGGGTCGAGACTGGGATCAGGACAGCCGATGACAGCGTGAGTTCCGCTTGGTCGACTGTCTTGCTTTTGACCTTCTTCTTTATCGATACAGATCGTCGGGTCCCCCGACCTCGGTGATCTGAATCCCCCCGTACTGCTCGCAGAGTCTGCTTCCCCGAGAGGAGAACTGTGCCCTTCGCGCTGCTCGCGCTCGCCGTTGGCGCTTTCGGTATTGGCACCGCCGAGTTCGTCATGATGGGCGTGCTCCCCCAAGCCGCCGCCGAGCTCGGCGTGTCCATCCCGACCGCCGGGCACCTGATCAGCGGTTACGCCCTCGGCGTCGTCGTCGGAGCTCCGGCGTTGACCATCCTCGGCGCTCGGTTGCCGCGCAAGACCATGCTCGTCGTGACGATGGGGCTGTTCACCGCCGGGAACGCGCTGTTCGCGCTGGCGCCGAGCGCCGGGGTCGGCGTGGCCCTCCGATTCCTGGCCGGACTGCCGCACGGCGCGTTCTTCGGCGCCGGTGCCGTGGTCGCCGCCGGCCTGGCCGGGACCGGTAGCCGGGCCAAGGCGGTCTCGATGATGTTCATGGGCCTGACGCTGGCCAACGTCGTCGGCGTGCCGTTGGGCACGCTGCTCGGCCAGCAGTTCGGCTGGCGGGCCACCTTCGCCGTGGTCGCCGCGATCGGTGTCGTGGCCATCGCCGCCATCGTGCGCCTGGTCCCGGACCAGGGTCGCCCCGAGCCGGGACAGTCCGCCGTGCTCGACCAGCTCGCCGCTTTCCGGTCGCCGCAGGTCTGGTTGGCGTTGGCGGTCGTCACATTCGGCCTCGGCGGAACCTTCGCCTGCCTGAGCTACCTGACCCCGATCCTCACCGACGTGTCCGGGTACTCGCCGACCGCGGTGACGTTGCTGCTGGCGCTGGCCGGGCTCGGCATGACGGTCGGCAACTACCTGGGCGGTTGGATCGCCGACAAGGCCCTGATGCCCGGCGTCTACGCCGCGCTGATCGGGATCGCCGTCGTGCTCGGCCTGTTCACCATCACCTCCGGCAACAAGGTGGCGGCCGCGGTGACCGTCTTCGCCATCGGCGCCGTCGGCTTCATGGTCGCACCGATCATGCAGGCGCTGGTCATGGAGAAGGCCGGTGGGGAGGCGTCGCTGGTGTCCGCGGCGCTGCAGTCCGCCTTCAACGTCGCGAACTCGATCGGTGCCTACGCGGGCGGTCTGATGATCGCCCACGGGCTCGGCCTGCTCTCGCCGAACCTGGTGGGGATGCTGCTGTCCGCGGTGGGCCTGGCGCTGGCCCTGGTGACCAGCGGCCTGGACCGCAAGTCCCGGCGCGAGGTTCCGGCTCTGGAGGTCATCGAGGGCGGGCGTCCGGCGGCGGCTCCGCAGCTGGTCGCGGCCGCGGCCTGAGCCGCAGCGCTTCTCCGCCTTTTCACCCACGCGCGGCAGGCGCTCCAACACCGCAGCGATCACCTGATCGCTGCGGTGTTGCCGCGTTCCCCGGCAGGAGCTCCTTCCTCAGTCGACGCCCTTTTCGTGCAAGGGGTTGGGGATCGTTCCGTGCACAGCGGCGTGAGGACGCTCAGGCCGGTCGCGGTAGGCGTCCAACAACAGGCGGTTGCGGTTCAAGCACAACCGCTCGATCTCCGGGGTGAGCAGGTCGAAGATCTTGAAGCGGTCCGCCAGCTGGGGTGCACCCGCCTGGTAGGCGAGGACCTCGGCGCGCACCATCGCCCAGAATTCGCCCTCCGGCACCCCGAGGTGCTCCTCCACCAGCGGAGCCAGGTACCGGAAGTGACCCACGAACAGCCCGCTCTGGATGAACTGGCACAGGAACTGGGGCTCCTCGCGCAGCAGGACCTCGTCCACTTCCCGCGGCATGTCCTCCAGTTCGGGCAGGGGTGCGGAGGCGACGTTGACGTCGTCCACGAAATCCTTGACGGCGAGTCGGACGGGCATCTCGTCGCCGTCGAAGACGACGATCGTGTTCTCACCGTGCGGGGAGAACACGAGACCGTACTGGTAGAGGAAGTGCAGCAACGGTGGCAGCAGCGCGCCGAAGAGGTTGCGCAGCCACGTCTTGGCGTCCACACCGGAGCGTTCGACCAACTCGCTGACGAACGCGCGTCCATCGCGGTCGACGTGCAACAGCGAGGCGAGGGTGCGGGCCCGTTCGCCGCTGTCGAGCTTGTTGCTGATCGGCTCCCGCCAGATCGCCCCGAGCAGTTCCAGGTACTGGTACGGGACTTCGGGGATTTCCTCCAGCACGGGATGTTTGACGGTGACCGACGCGACCTCGCCGAGCAGCACCACGCGGGTGTGGTCGCGCAGGAACTCGTCGTTGGCGGCCAAGCCGAGCACCCACGACGTCAGCGCCGGCGCGGCGACCGTGCGCTCGGTCGGCAGTCCTCGCCAGACCAGGGTGTTCAGGATCGACAGCGGTAGCTTGACGTAGTGCCTACCGGGGTCGTCGATGTTGGCGAACGTCCGGATCGACTGCTGCGGCCGGTAGAGGTCCGGGCCATCGCCGAGCGGCACGATCCGCTGTTCAGCGACGTCCGGGGCGAAGGCGGGCAGCACCACCTCGTCCCACTGCCAGGGGTGCACGGGCATCCAGACGTAATCCTGCGGATCGAGTCCCGCGTCGGTCAGCACTTGCGCGAAGCGCCCGCGCGTCTGCTCGTCGAGCTCACCGCTGAGCAGCCTCTCGTCGGTGAGGCCTTCGACCCCGCGGTACTGGGCCAGCGAGGCGTGCACCGCGATCCACGGCAGGCGCAGCTGCTGTCGCGATTCCGGTGCGTAGCGTGCGACGTCGGAGGCGGAGAAACCCACCCGGCCCTTGTTCGGAAGGATCCAGGGATGCCCGGTCTGGTGACCTTCGAGCTCGACGTAGGACAGATCGGCGAGCTCGGCGGCGGTGGCACCATCGGTGCCGAGCAACCGGGCGTCGGCGGCCAGCGTGGCGTTCAGCTCGCGGGCGAGATGTCCTGCGGTGTCACCGCTGATTCCCAGCGTCGATCGGGCGTCGAGGAGGAACTGCAGTGGATCGTCGGCGGGCTGCTGCGAGTCTCCGGCGGTGCGCACGATGGACTCGGCGTCGACGCTCCAGTGCCCGAACGCGGAGCGCCGAGCGGCGAAGCGGTACGACACGTTGCCGGGCAGGTCGAGCCGGTACCGGCCGGCGTCCAGTTCGATCGGTTCGAGCAGCAGTTCGTAGGACAGCTCACCGAGCGCTTTGGCGAGCAGATCGCGCCCGGCGCGCCGCCAGTTGTCCGCGGTGAGTTCAGCGGGTACGGACAGGGACATCTGACACCTCCGGAGAGCGGGGATGGAAAAGGGTCGTGGGAACCAGGGCGGTGGTGACCGCGAGCACCGCGAACAGTCCGGCGCCGGTGGCGAGCGGAACGGCCAGGTCCCAGGTGGCGCCGGCGGTGGCGATCAGCGGCGCCGACAGCAGAGCGGTGTGCTGGGCAGCGGCGATCAGCCCGTAGACCGCCTCCGAGCCGCGGGTGGTCGTCAGGACCCGGACGTCCAGCGCGACCTGACCGAGGCCGAGGCCGGCCCCGAACACCGCGCGCCCGAGCGCGAGCAGCAACGGGTCCGCCGTCACGGCCTGCAGGACCAGTCCCGCCGCAGCCACGGCGAAGGGCACGACGAGCCCAGGCGGCCTCGTCCGCACCTGCTTCACGGCGACAAGTGCAGCGAGGTGGGCGACGACGAACAGCAACGCACCGGCGAATTCCGAGAAGCCCGCTTCGGACGAGTACTCGGTGAAGTAGGGCCGCACCACGTTGCCGGCGAGGTGGAAACCCAGCACCAGCCCCGCCGTCGGTAGCACCACTCGTGCCGTGAGGGGCACGACGTCCGCCGGCTTGACCGTCGTTTCCTCGCCTGTCGCCCGTCGGGACCGCAGCGCGACGGCGCACACCACGAGGAGCACGCCCTCGACCACCGCGAGCAGCGGCAACGCCTGCGTCGGATCGGGAGCACTGACGATCAGCGCACCAAGTCCGGACGCGGCGACGATCGCGATCTGCAGCACCGCGACGTACTGGCGCACGCCCGACAGCAGTCCGTTCGGATGGGTGCGGGCCGTGGCTGGATAGGCCAGCAGCACGACCGCCTTGGCAGCGACCAGGGCGACGCCGATGGCGGTGAACACCGCCCAGCTCGGCGCCAGCGCGAGACATCCGGTCAGCACGACGGCAACCGATTGACCGCACAGCACCAGGTGTTCCATGCGCCACCGCCGCGTGGCCAGCCCCCACAACGGGAGCGCGAGGATCGCCGCGATGCGGCTCAGGCCCACGAACCAGCCGGTCGCGGCGAGGTCGTGCACCCCGAACGCGGCTCGGAACAGTTCCGGGTAGAACGGGGCCAGTGCGGTTTCGGTCACCATGTGCAGTCCTGCCGCCGTGAGCAGGACGTGCCGCGAGCGCATCACTCGACGCCGAAGGTCGTGAACGCGTTGCGCTGCGGCAGCGCGTACGCGTCGCGACCGGAGACGGAGTTGAGGATCACCGCGGCGCGGTGCGCGCCCAGTCCGAGGTCGGGTGCTCCCACGCCGTGGCTGTGCATCTCCGCGTTCTGGACGTAGACCTCGCCGGTGACCTCGTCGGACAGCGCCAACCGGTAGTGGTCGTCGACCTGGTAGCGACCGCGGTCGTCCCAGTCGATCACGTCGGTCAGCGAGTGCAAGCAGGACGGCGTGCTGGCCGAGTACCCGGTGGCGAGCACGACCCGGTCGGTGCGGACGTCGAAGGCGCGATCCTGCTCGATGTGGTGGCACGCCAGCTCAAGACCGCAGCCGTCCTGGTGCGCACCTGTCACGGCCACGTTCGGCATGAGCGTCACGTCCGGAAAGCGTCCACCGATGCTGCGCTCGTAGAGCACGTCGTGGATCTCCGCGAGCGTTCCGGCGCTGCTGGCCTTGTAGAGCTGCCACTGCGCGGGAACCACGCGGTCCCGCGTTTCCTGCGGCAGGGTTCGGAAGTAGCGGGTGTAGTCCGGGGTGAAGTGCTCGAGTCCGAGCTTCGAGTACTCCATCGGCGCGAACGCCTGCGAGCGCGTCAGCCAACGCAGCCGCCACCCCATTTCCTCCTGGTGCCGCAGCAGGTCGAGCACGACCTCGGCGCCCGACTGCCCGGAGCCGATCACCGTCACGTCCTCGGCGCCGCGCAGCGACTCCAGGCGTTCCAGGTAGGACGAGGCGTGGAAGACCTCCTTGCCCAGCAGCCCGCGCAACGGCTGCGGCACCACGGGCTCGGTGCCCACGCCGAGGACCACGTTGCGGGCGACCGCGGTCTCCCGCCGCGCCGTCTGGACGTCCTCGGCTTCGACGTGGAACACCTCGTCGTCGGCGTCCCAGCGCACTTCGGTGACGCGGTGGCCGAAGCGGCAGGACGGCAGCGATTCGGCCACCCACCGGCAGTAGTGGTCGTATTCGCGGCGCGAGATGTGGAAGTTCTCCGCGAAGTAGAACGGGAAGAGCCGCTCGTGCTCGCGGAGGTAGGACAAGAACGACCAGCGGCTGGTCGGGTCCACCAGGGTTGTCAGGTCCGCCAGGAACGGCACTTGCAAGGTGGTGCCGTCGATGAGCAACCCGGAGTGCCAGGAGAACTCCGGTTTGGCGTCGAAGAACGCGACCGAGAGGTCCTCCACCGGGTCGGCCAGGGCCGCCAGGGACAGGTTGAACGGTCCGATGCCGACTCCGACGAGGTCGTGCACGCGGGTCATGCGACGGTCTCCCCCTCTGCGAACGGATTGTCGATGTCGACGTAGACCGATTGGGTTTCAAGCGGCCCGACGAGTTCGTCGAGTCCGTCGATGCGTGTGAGCAGGTTGGCCTTGCAGCGCAGGGTCGTCGCGTCGGCGAGCGTTTTGGCCAGCGGCAGGTCGGAGAACTCCCGCAGCCGTTCGCCGAGCAGCCCCAGCAGCCGCCGCTCGTCGGCCAGGCCCTGCGAGCCGAACGCACCGACGAGCCCGAGCAGGTTGTTGACGCCGATGTAGTAGCCCAGGCGCTCGTCGATGACGGCGTCCTCGACCCGGTTGTCACCGAACTCGCCCACGCCCGGCAGGAACCGCTCCAGCTCGCCGACCCGAGTCGCGGAGATGTAGTAGCCCTGGTTGTCCCGATACCACCCGCCGCACGGCCAGCCCTCGGCGTCCAGGGCCACGACGGTGTTCTGCTGGTGCGCTTCGAGTCCCAGCCCGTGGGCACGGTAGAGCCACAGCACCGGTGCGATCACGTTGTCGAAGTAGCGGGCGCACCACTGCTCGGAGACTTCCGCGACCGTCGTGCCGGTCCGGTCGACCAAGCCCGCGATGAGCTCTCCGAGCGCGGATCGGCCCAAGTCGGGGCGCTCGGCGAGCAGCCCGGCCACGCATGCCGCGCGCTCGTCGACGCCGAACGGGTTGTCCCGAACGACCACCTCGATCCCGCTCTCCTGCCTGCCGCTGCCGGCGGCCGGGTCCACGGCCAGCCAGGCCGGGTCGCGCACGACGGAGAACCCGGGATGAGCCGCGGAGATCTCGGCGGCCAACCCCGATTCCAACAAGCGGTCGATCTCGACGCCGCGGTGCAGCTCCTTGCGGAGGTTCTCCCGCTTGGAGTTCGTGATCGGCATGCCCAGCGAGAACTTGAGCATCACCGGGGCGTCCGGCCGGTACAGCGTCCGGATCGACGCGGTGGGGAACCACGGCACGCCTGATGGTCCGAGGTCGCGCAGCAGTCCGGTGTCGAACAGCTCTCGCACACCGGGCCTTTCGCGCACCTCTGCCGCTTGCCACGGGTGCAAGGGCACCGCGACCGCTCCCGCGTCAACCTCCGGGGCATACCCGCTCAGCAGGTCGGCGACTTCGCCTTGCGAGGACACCACGGACCGGTCCGCGGCGAACCAGTGCAGCTGGAAAGCCCCGCGCAGTTCCGGGGAGTAGGCTGTGGCCTCGGCATCGGTCCAGCCCACGCGGCTCTTCGGCGTGGGATGCATGGGGTGCCCCAGCAGGAGGGCCTGCTCGGCGGCCAGGAACGGCGTGATCCCCTGCGGGACGTCCGTCTCGGCACGACGTTCACGCAGGTGGCGAGCCGTGCGGTACTGCGAGTCCGCGACGCGTCCGACGAGGTCCGAGGCCGTGTCGGGGTCGGTCGTGCTCTCCGCGGACAGCAGCCCCGCCAACGTCACGGCGTTGACGACACCACCGCCGGGGAACCGCACCTCGCCGAACTGGTGGTGACCGGTCGGCGAGCGGCGCAGCACATCGACGTGCACGCTCGTCCCAGCGGCAGGAAGCGGCAACCGAAGGACCCCTGATTCCGGTACCTCCGCGGCGGTTTCGCGCAACCAGCACCGCAGCAGTCCGGTGATGGTCGCCGCATCGGCGACACGGGAGTGGTCCATCGCGCTCGCGATGCCGGTCATCGGCTTTCCCTTTCTCCAGCGGCGCGCACGTCATCGATCAGCGCAGCGATCTCGACGGGCGTGGTGTGCGGGTTGAGCAGCGTGAGCTTGAGCCACACCGAGCCGTCCAGTTCGGTGCGCCCGACCACCGCCCGGCCCTCGGTCAGCAGTGCCCGCCGCAATTCGGCGTTGACCTGGTCCGAGTCGCGGGATTCCGGCCGGTAGCGGAAGATCACCGTGGTCAGCACAGGATCCTGGTAGAGCTCGAAATCGGGACTGTCGCGGAACACCGCGGCGGCGTGCAACGCCTGCTCGTGACACTGATCAACGAGCTCACCGAGCCCGCGACGCCCCAGGGCGCGGAAGGTCACCGCGATCTTGAGCGCGTCCGGTCGACGGGTCGTGCGCAACGAACGCCCCAGCAGGCTCTGGAATCCGGCGACCTCATCATCTTCGGTGTTGAGGTAGGCAACCCTGCGTTCCATCGGATCGAACGCGGCGGCTCGCTGTGCCAGCAGCACCCCGGCCGCGACCGGTTGCCAGCCCAGCTTGTGCAGGTCGATGGCGACCGAGTCAGCGCGCTCGATCCCGTCCAGCAACGGACCCAGCCGCTCGGAGAACAACGCACCTCCGCCGTACGCGGCATCGACGTGCATCCACACCTCGTGCTCGGCGGCGATGTCGGCGATGTCCGACAGCGCGTCCACGGTGCCGAGGTCGGTCGTACCTGCCGTGGCGATCACCGCGATCGGGATGTCGCCGCGGTCGCTCAAGTCGGACAGCACCGCGCGAAGTGCGTTGGCGTCCATCCGCTGTTTGTCATCGACGGGAACGTGCACGATGCAGTCCTCGCCGAGTCCGAGCACTCCCGCGCTGCGCGCGACCGAGAAGTGCGACGTCGCTGAGCACAGAACCCGAAGCCGCCCGTGCGCCTGCGGCGGAATTCCCGAATCGACCGCCTGCGCGCCGAAAGCGCGAGCAACCGCGTGTTCCCGCGCCAGCAGGAGGCCCGTGAGGTTGGATTCGGTACCGCCCGAGGTCACCGCCCCGGAGGCGACCTCGGGGTCGTAGCCGACCAGCGAGGACAGCGCGCGCACGACTTCCGATTCGATCTGGGTGCCCGAAGGCGCTTGGTCCCAGGAGTCCAAAGAGGAGTTCAACACCCCTGCGACGAGGTCCGCCGCGACCGCGACCGCCAACGGGGGCGTGTGCAGGTGCGCCACGCATCCCGGGTCGGCCGGATCCGCCGCACCTGCGGTGAAGCCCTGCGCCACACCGGCGAGCGCGGTCTCCGCGCCCTGTCCCTCCGCCGGAAGCACCTCGCCGGAGAACAGCGAGCTGACGGCGCCGGGACCGCCCGCGGGCAAGGGGCCATCGCGCTCAACAGTCCCCTTCTCGAGAGCCTCGAGCGCGGTGGCCAGCAGCGGACGCAAGAATCCGGGACCGCTGCTACCACCCGCCAGCTGGGTACTGATCGTCACGTGCGCTCCACCTCGTAGTCGGGTTGTGCGATTTCACGCCGCGAAGCGGCGAGGAACAGCCGGACCGGCCGCGGTTGTTCACGCGCGGCTCCATCCAGATCCAATTAGGTTTGCCTACCCTTGTTCCGGCGGGGACCGTAACGACCCGACGGCGAGATCCACAACCCGGGCGAGGGAGTGCTATGTCACGCCACGTCGACGAATTCGCGACCGCCAGAAGCGCATGTGGCCGCAAAACCGGAGGGCATCGCGACAACGACGGGATGTCGACCAGCTGGTGCCGGCGGTCCTCGCCAGCGGGAGCGATTTCACTGAGTTGGCGGGCACCTGCGCGGTCTGCTCACTCGGTGACGGGAGGCCCCCGCGTCGGCTCACCACGATGATCCGCCGGGCGAGCCGGCTACCGAAAATGGTTCAGCGGCGCGCGTAGGCCTGGGGTGACATGCCCTTCCAGCGTTTGAACGCGGTGGTGAAGGCCGGCGTGGCGGCGTAGCCGAGGCGGCGGCCGATCTCTTCCACGCTCAGCGCTTTGGTGGCCAGCAGTTCCTCGGCGAGGTGTTCGCGGACCTCGTCGGCCAGCGCCCGGTAGGAGGTGCCTTCGGCGGTCAGCCGCCGGCGCAAGGAACGGGAGCTCATGTGCAGCTCGACGGCGACCGTCTCGATGTCGGGCATGTCCCCCGGCTGGGCCGCCAGGCGATCGCGCACCGTGCCGGCGATGCCTGCCCGGGCCCGCCGGTCTGCCAGCAGTCGGCGGCACTGGTCTTCGGTGACCGCTGCGGTGTGGGCATCCGCCTGGGGCAGGGGACGATCCAGCAGCTCGGCAGGGACCACGGCGGCGTTGTTGGCGCTTTGGAAGGTCGGGCGCATGCCGAACGCCTTCTCATGCGGTGCGCTCGCAGCAGGAGCGGCGTGGCGGAAGTGCACCTCGAAAACGGCGCTCTGGTCCGACAAGAGCTGGCGGGCCAGGTGGATGCTCGAGGCCATTTCGCGTTCCACCAGGAAGCGGCGGACGTCGGAGGGCAGGTGCGAGCCGTCGAGCACCAGTCGTATCCCGTCGTCCTGCTCGACGGCGGACATCCGGGTGAAGGCGAAGGTCAGGTTCACGTACCGCAGGCCGACGGCGATCGCGGAGCGCAAGGTGGGGCTGCTGGACAGGGCGAAGCCCCAGATGCCGTGGGTGGTCAGGTGGTAGCGCATCCCGGCCTCGATCCCCAACGGCACGTCCTCGCCAAGAGCGTTGAGCAGGTTGCGGATGATCTGAAGCTCCTGGTGGGCGGTCACGGTGGCCTGGGTGTCGGCGAGCGCATCCGGGTCCAGACGGGTCCCGCGCAAGCTGACTTCGTGCGGCACTCCGTTCTCCACGCCCAGTCCGGTCAGCACCAGGGCGCTCGCCGGGGCGCGAGGCAGATCCCAATCGCTCATCGAAGCCTCCCTGTGAGCCTGTCCGGAAATGTTAAATCCTTGGCCACGGAGCGGCTCCCGGTGAACGCCCACGATCTTTAACGTCGACGTAACGCCACTCGCTTCCCAGCTCAGGGCGGCTGTGGCCTCCGACGACTGGTCGTGGCAGTGGACGACCGCCTCGTGGATCCAAGGAGTGCAGCGATGAAGGAACACCGGATCTCCGGCAGCGGCGGGGTCACGCTCCACGCCCGCGAATGGGGTGAGCCGGATGCGCCCACCGTGGTGCTCGTCCACGGCTACCCCGACACCGGCGAGGTCTGGAACCCGTTGCTGCCGCACCTGATCGACCGCTACCACGTGGTGGCCTACGACGTGCGGGGGTCCGGCCGGTCCGGGCGGGGCTGGTCCTACGGCGGCTACGAACTCGACCGGCTGGTCGGCGATCTCAAGGCCGTGCTGGACATCACCGCCCCCGGCAAGAAGGTGCACCTGGTCGGCCACGACTGGGGAGCGATCCAAGGTTGGGAGGCCGTCACCGGTACCCGCATCGCCCGCCGATTCGCTTCCTACACGGCCTTCGGCGCTCCCTGCCTGGATCACGCCTCCTGGTGGATCCGCGACCGCCTGCGCCACCCCACCCCGCGCCGCCTGGCCGCCCTCGCCGACCAGATGACCCGCTCCTGGTACATCTTCACGTTCCACCTGCCCGGGATCGCCCCGCTGGCGTGGCTGTCGAGAGCCGGCCGGGCCTGGTTCGGTCTGATGCGCCGCCGCGAGGGCATCCGCCCCGGACCCGATTACGCCGGCTCGAATGCCGCGGACGCCAAGCGCGGCATGTGGATGTACCGGGCCAACTTCACCCACAAGCTGCTGCACCCCGGAGACGGGCGCACCGAGGTCCCGGTGCAGGTGGTCATCGGCGGCCACGACCTGTGCGTGGCCCCGGGGATGTACGAGGAGACCGCTTCCCGGTTGCCCCACCTGTGGCGGCGGGACCTGCCCGAGGCCGGGCACTGGATCCAGCTGACCCACCCCGAGCGGTTGGCGGACTGGATCGGCGAGCTGGTCGAGGTCACCGAGGACCGCGCCCGGCGCGAGCAGGCCCAGGCCCCGGCGAAGAAGCCGCGGCACGGCACGTTCCACCCGCTGCGCGTCGCGGAGATCGAGCTGCTGACCGCCGACAGCGTGGCGGTCACCTTCGACGTACCTGAGGAGCTGCGCGAGGCCTACCGGTTCACCCAGGGCCAGCACATCACCGTCCAGACCGACCTGGGTGGCGAGGGCGTGCGCCGCAACTACTCGATCTGCGAACCGGTGAGCTCCGGTCGGCTGCGCATCGGCATCAAGCTCCTGCCGGGCGGGACGTTCTCCACCTACGCGATGGAGCAGCTGCAGGTCGGGGACGTGCTGGAGATCATGACGCCCACCGGGCGATTCTTCACCGAACTGGATCCGGCCAACGCCAAGCACTACGTGGGCATCGTCGGCGGCTCGGGCATCACCCCGATCCTGTCCATCCTGGCCACGGTCCTCGAGGAGGAGGAGAAGAGCCGGTGCACGCTGCTGTACGGCAACCGGACCTGGGACTCGATCATGTTCCGGGACGAGCTGGCCGCACTCCAGCGCCGCTTCCCCGACCGGCTGCGCATCCGGCACTACTTCAGCGACGAGCCCGCAGACAGCCCGATCCTCGCCGATGACGACGTGGCCGCCGGGCAGCTGACCCCCGAGGCCCTGGCAGGCCTCTTCGAGGAGTTCGTGCCACCGGAGGACGCCGACGAGTGGTTCCTGTGCGGGCCGCAGCCGATGGTCCTGCCCGCCCGCGACACCCTGCTGGCCCACGGAGTCGATTCCCAGCACGTGCACCTGGAGCTGTTCGTCGCCGGGTCCACCCGTCAGCCCGGGGTGGACGAACCCGCCGCCCCCGCAGGAGTGGCGCCCAGCGAGGTCACCGTGATCGTCGACGAGGAGGAGACCTCGTTCCCACTGGTGCCCGGCACCGAGACGATCCTGGACGCGGCGATGCGCATCCGCGGCGACATGCCCTACTCCTGCCTGGCCGCTGCGTGCGCCACCTGTCGAGCCAAGGTCTGCACCGGCAGCGTCGAGATGGCGGCCAACAACGCCCTGCACGACGACGAGATCGCCGACGACTACGTGCTGACCTGCCAAGCGCGGCCGACCACTCCCACCGTCGTCGTGAACTACGACCTGTGACGTTGCCGCATCGAATCCTGAACCAACCCCTGGAGAAACCCATGGACTCGTCTGGAGACACGCCCACGAACCCCACGACCTCCTCGGCGGAAGACCACGCCGCGATCCCCACCGTGCGCCAGGTCAGCTTCGACTGGTCGAACACCCCGCTGCACTGGGTCAAGGCCGACGATCCCTTCGTCGGCCACATGATCAACGTGTTCCACATGCTGCTGCCGCCGCTGGAGCGCTGGTTCATCCACGACTACCGGCAGATCCTGCCCCGCATCACCGACGAACTGCTGCGCGAGCAGGTCCGGGCCTTCATGGGCCAAGAAGGCGTGCACGCCGTGGCCCACACCACCGCCTTGGACCACCTGCAGGCCCAAGGGATGGACTGCACCGCCTACATGGAGCGGGTCGAGCACGTCTTCAGCCAGATCCTCAGCGACGACACCGCCCCGCGAGCCCTGCGCAACCGATGGCTGGAAGCCCGGATCGCGGCCATCGCGGCGCTCGAGCACTACACCGCCGTGCTGGGCCAGTGGCTGCTGGACGCCGAGGAGCTCGATGCGGTCGGAGCCGATCCGGTCATGCTGGACCTGCTGCGCTGGCACGGCGCGGAAGAAGTCGAACACCGAGCGGTGGCCTTCGACGCGTACCAGCACATCTCGGGCAACTACCCGCTGCGCCAGACCGTCATGATGACGCTGGTCTTCCCCAGACTGATGAAGCTGATGATCGACGGCGCGGCGTTCTTGATGCTGGCCGATCCCACCGTGGACGAGCGAACCAAGAGCCGCTACCGCGGCAGGCTGCGCGACGCGCAGGTGCTGCGCGAATGGCGCCGAGCCGCCAAACAAGGGCTGCTGCCACGCCCGAAGTTGCTCTTCGAGGCCATCCCGCAGTTCCTCAACCCCAAGTACCACCCCATCGAGCACGGCTCCACCGACCAGGCCCTGGCGTACCTGGCGAGCTCGCCTGCGGCCCAGGCCATCAACGGCCCATCGGCCGAGCCCAACCCCGACTGACCGCCCTGCACATCCGAGGAGATCCCATGCGCCGCAAGGCCGTCTTCATCACCGGGGCCGCCCGCGGCATCGGCCGCGCCACCGCCGAGAGCTTCGCCCGCGCCGGCTACCTCGTCGGCCTCTACGACATCGACGCCCACGGCGCGGCCACCACCGCCAAGGAAATCGCCGCTACCACCGGCGAGGACACCACCACCTCCAGCGCACTCGACGTGGCCGACCCCGCCGCCTGGCAGGCCTGCCTCGAGCAGTTCTGGTCCGCGTCCGGCGGACGGCTCGACGTGCTCGTCAACAACGCCGGCATCCTCACCACCGGCGACTTCGCCGAGGTGCCCCTCTCCCGGCACGCCGACATCGTGGAGATCAACTTCAAGGGCATGCTCAACGGCTGCCACACCGCCTTCCCGTACTTGAAGCGCACCCCGGGTTCGGTCGTGGTCAACCTGTGCTCGGCCAGCGCCATGTATGGCGTAGCCGGTCTGGCCACCTATTCGGCGACCAAGGCGGCGGTCCGGTCCCTGACCGAGTCCCTGGAACTGGAATGGTCGCGCCAGGACATCCGCGTGTGCGATGTGCAGCCGACCTTCGTGGCCACCGACATGGGCGCGGTGTCCATGCCCGGCACCCGCATCAAACGCCTCTCGGGCAGCCTGACGGCCGAGAAGGTGGCCAAGGCCGTGTTCGCCGCGGCCGAGCATCAGCCCCGGCTGCCGCACCCCCACCGCATCATCGGCCGCCGGACGAAGGCCACCGCCGTGGTCAACCGGGTGGCGCCCTCCTGGCTGATCCGCGAGATGTTCAACCGGCTTTCCCGCTGATCTGCATCCGCTCCCGAAAACCGGGCACCGCACTGAAAGAGGAGACCCCGATGACCGCGACCCCCACTGCCGCGCGCAAGCGGCTCAACCCACTGCCGACCGCACCGACCGCTGCCCCGCCGGTCCAGGCCCACCCGCTGGCCATCCCGGTCCCGGAGGTCGTCGAGCTGGGCGCGCCGATCACGACGTTGGAACGCATCCACCGCACCGAGGGCGGCCCAGGTGCGAGCTTGCGGATGGCGCGCACGGCCGCGGCCGATTTCAAACGCGAGTTCACCGCCACCGGTACGCCCGCGCACGTGTCCACCCACGACCTGATCACGCTGCCGTACCCGACGAAGTTCGGGCTGTGGCGCGCCCCCGCCTCCCCCTCGCCGTTCCTGTTCATCACCAACCGGTTGGTGATCGTCCGCTGGACCGACACCGACGGCCGGCGCAGGACCCTGCTGTGGGAGCCCAGCGACACCGAGCTGGACGGCAACACCCCCTACTTCGCCACGCTGCAGGCCCGCACCCCCAAGCTGCTGATGGGCGCCGTGGTCCAGTTCAAGGCAACGGTGCTCGAACGCCTCGCGGAGGTGGGCATCGACCCTGCCGAGGTCGACTACGTGGCCTTCGACCACCTGCACACCCAGGACGTGCGCCACCTGATCGGCACCACCGAGCCGCAGGCCGACATCTCACCGAACGCGCCGGTCCCGGCCTGGCTTCCGAACGCCAAGCTGGTGGTGCAGCGCACCGAACTGGAGGCCATGCGCGACCTGCACCCGCTGCAGCGGCCGTGGTACCAGCCCGAGACCTACGTCGATCTGGACCCCGAGCGGATCATGCCCATCGACGGTGACCGGCTGCTGGCCCCCGGTGTGGCCATCATCCGGACTCCCGGGCACGCCACCGGAAACCAGACCCTGGTCCTCAACACCGACACCGGCGTGTGGGCGCTGTCGGAGAACATGATCGCCACCGAGTGCCTCACACCGGAGCACAGCAAGATCCCCGGCGTGAAGGGCTGGGCCCGCAGCTGGGGCCAAGAGGTCATCCTCAACGCCAACGTGCTGGAAACCACCGCAGCGCAGTACAACTCCTGCGTGGTGGAGAAGACCCTCGTCGACCGCTCCCAGCGCGACAGCCGGTTTCTGCAGTTCTTCCCCACCAGCGAGCTGACCGCCCGACCGGTGCTCAGCCCTGGCACCAGCCCCACCTTCGTCCACGGCGAACTCCGGCACGGCTCGTAACGCCCATCAGCACGGGTACCGACGCATGCGTCGAAGGTGCGAACGACTGCGATCGCCCTCGGCGACGGGCGTTAGTTCGCGACACCCACGCGGACGGGAACGGAGTCCCATGCGCGGAGGGTGTTGTTGTGGTGCCGCGTGGGTGTGCCGTCGAGTTCGATGGTTTCGATCCGGCGGGCGAGGGCGGTGAGCAGTGCTTCGGATTCGAGGCGGGCGACGTGCTGCCCGACGCATTGGTGCAGGCCCATGCCGAACCCGACATGGCCGGAGGGATCGCGGGACAGGTCGAAGGCATCGGGGTTTTCCCAGCGACGGGGGTCGCGGTTGGCGGCGGCGAGGAACATCAGAACCTTGCGGCCCTCCGGGATGTGGACGTTGCCCGCAGCCACTTCGGTGGTCGTGGTGCGGAAGAACGTTTGCACCGGCGATTCCCATCGCACGGCTTCGTCGAACGCCACACGCGCCAATCCGGGGTTGTTCCGCAGCCGTGCCCACTGGTCGGGGTGCGTGGCGAAGGCGTACAGCACGGCCGAAAGCGCGTGCACGGTCGTGTCGACTCCGGCGGTCAGCAGAGACCGCACGATCAGCGGGGCCTGGTCCGGCAGGATGTCGCCGCGGTCGGCGGCGGCCCAGATGTCCGCACCGAATCCCTCAGGGGCGAGGGTTTTGCGACAGCACTGCTCGCCGACCCAGTCCGACAGCTCCTCGACCCGGGGCGCGCCTTTGGCGACGAGGGCGTTGTTCGGGCCGAACGCGTTGAACGCGTGGTCCCCGTAAGGCAGCAGGTTCTCCCGCCCCGCCACCGGAAGGCCGACGGCGTCCGGGAACACCCGCAGCGGGAAGACGTGGCTCAACTCGGTGGCACCGTCGAACCGCGTTCCCCGGGCCAGAACCTGGTCGACGAGCTCGTCCGCGTCGGCCATCCACTGCTCGCGCAGTCGACGCAGGGCGCGGGGGCCGAGGACCTTGCTCAGCACCCGACGTGGCGCGTCGTGATGAGGCGGGTCGGCCTCCAGCAGCAGACTCGGGGTCCGCCAGGGCTTTTCGGTGCGGAAGTTCGCCAGACCCACGCCTGCGGCGGACTGGAACCGCTGCCAGTCGGTGAGCGCGGCACGCACCTGCTCGTAGCGGGCGACGGCGAAGACGTCGTGCTCGGGCAGGAACACGACCGGCCCGGCTTCCCGCAGTTCGGCGTGCAACGGCAGCGGGTCTTCCAGGACGGCGTGATCGAACGGGTCACCGACGATGACCGGACACGGTGTTGTGGGAGTCGTCATGGTTGCCTCCGCGGGTCACAGGTCGAGGACGAGCCGGTCGGACAGGGAACGGGACACGCAGACGAACATGCAGTCGTCCGCGGTGCGTTCGTGGTCCTCCAGAATCGCGTCGCGGTGCTCAGGACGGCCCGCGAGCACAGTCGTCTCACACGTGCCGCACGTCCCCTGGCGGCACGACGACAGAACGTCGACCCCCGCGTCCGCGAGGGCGTCGAGCACGCTGGCCTCGGTCGCCACCGTGACGCTCCCGCCGGTGCGGGCCAGCTCGACTTCGAACGGCGCTGCGCGGGCGGGTGCGGCGGAGTTGTCGCCGACGAACCGCTCGGTGCGCAGTGTGTGCGGCGGCCACGCGGAGCAGGTGTGCTCGACCGCGTCCAGCAGCGGCGCCGGACCGCAGGCGTAGATCGTCACCCCTGGGCGAGGGGCGCCGAGGAATCCGGGTAGGTCGAGCAGCCCGTGCTCGTCCTGCGGGCGGACCTCGACGCGGTCGCCGCAGGCGTCGAGTTCGTCGAGGAACGCCATCGCCGCGCGGGTCCGGCCGCCGTAGAGCAGCCGCCACCGGGCCCCGAGCAGCTCGGCTTGCCGCACCATCGGCAGGAGCGGGGTGATCCCGATACCGCCGGCGACGAACAGGTACTCCGGCGAGGGCACCAGTGGGAAGTTGTTCCGCGGACCACCCGCACCGACCACGTCGCCGACCTCGAGCGTGTCGTGCACGTAAGCCGATCCACCACTCCCACCGGGCTCGCGCAACACCCCGAGCCGGTACTGCCGCGGATCCCAGCGATCGCCGCACAGCGAGTACTGCCGGGTCATCCCGTTCGGCAACACCAGGTCGATGTGCGAACCGGGCGTCCAGTCCTTCAGCCGGCCGCCATCGGCGGCGACCAACTCGACCGCCACCACGCCATCGGCCGCCGCGGTCTTGCTCTGGACGCGCAACCTGGCCACGTCCCGCGCACTCATCAGGGTCATCGTTGATCCTTCCTCGACGTGCCCCACGACCGTCGCCGATGCCCGGATCAACGCAAAACGAACTCTCAATGGACAAGACGACCGGTGAATCACGACACTCAGGGGATGCCACGAGCCGCCACCGGCGAGTCGTCCATCGCGCGAGCCGCGCGGATCATCGCCGCGTTCACCGCCGAGGAGACGTCCCTGACCGTCACCGAGATCGCGCGGCGCACGGGACTGCACATCGCCACCGCTTCCAGGCTCATCGCCGAACTCACCACGCACGGGCTGCTCGCCCGGGGTCCCGACCGCGACGTCCGGATCGGCGTCCGGCTGTGGGAACTCGCCTCCCGAGCATCACCCATCTCGTCGCTGCGCGACGCGGCGATGCCCTACCTGGAGGACCTGCACGCGGTCGTCGGCCACCACGCCCAACTCGGCGTGCTCGACGGCGACGACGTGCTGTTCGCCGAACGCCTCTCCGCCCGCGACGCGGTGATCAACTACTCGCAGATCGCCGGACGGCTGCCGGTGCACGCCTCCTCCAGCGGACACGTGCTCGTCGCCCACGCACCACCCGAGGTCCGAGATCGCGTGCTGCAGCAGCCAATGCCCCGCTACACCGCGGCGACGATCACCACCCCGGACCAACTCGACCGCGCGTGGGCAGCCGTGCGCAGGCAGGGCTACGCCTTCCTCCCCGGCCACGTCCACGAGGACGCGACCGGTATCGCCGTCCCCGTCCGCAACACGTTCAACGAAGTCGTCGCCAGCCTGTCGATCATCGTGCCCAACGACGAACACGCCCAAGCCGGCATCCCCGCACTCCTGGCCGCCGCCCGCGGGATCACCCGCACGCTCACCAGCCACCGCCCACCGAACTGCCGGCCGGACTGAAGCAATCCCTCGCCGGCGAAGGTCAAGTCGGAGACACGGCCGCGCCACGGGCGGGACGGGTCAGTGGAAACGGCAACGTCTCCCGAATCGGCCGACCGGTGAGCAACATCAGCAGGCGGTCCACTCCCAGCCCGAGTCCACCGGTGGGCGGCATGGCGAATTCCAACGAGCGCAGGAAGTCCTCGTCCAACTCCATCGCCTCCGGATCACCACCGGCCGCCTGCAACGACTGCTCGGTCAAACGGCGGCGCTGCTCGATCGGATCGACGAGTTCGGAGTAGGCGGTTCCGATCTCCACGCCGAAGGCGACCAGGTCCCAGCGTTCGGCCAGCCTCGGGTCGTGGCGGTGGGGGCGGGTCAGCGGAGAAACATCGACGGGAAAATCGGTGTAGAAGGTCGGGCGCGTCGTGTGGCGCTCGACCAAGCGCTCGTAGAGCTCGACCACGAACGCGCCACGTGGCCAGTCCGGATCGCAGGAGACCTGCGTCCGCTCGCACAACGACCGCAAGTGTTCCGGCGGAGTCTCCGGGGTGATCTCCTCCCCCAACGCCGAGGACAACGCCTCGTGCACGGTGATCACCGGCCAGCTTCCGGACAGGTCGATCTCCTCGGCATGATCGCCGGTGCCCTGCCGCCGAGCTACCGGCGCCCCGTGCACAGCGGTGGCCGCGGCCTGCACCAGCTCTTCGCACCGCTGCCGCATCACCGTGTAGTCGGCGTGGGCCTGATAAGCCTCCAGCATCGTGAATTCCGGGTTGTGCCTGGCCGAAACCCCCTCGTTGCGGAACGTGCGTCCGAGTTCGAAGACCCGTTCCACCCCGCCCACGCACAGCCGCTTCAGGTAGAGCTCCGGGGCGATGCGCAAGTACAGCGGCATGTCGTAGGCGTTGATGTGAGTCCGGAACGGCTGCGCCGAGGCACCACCGTGCACGGGTTGGAGGATCGGCGTCTCGACCTCCAGGAACCGGTGGGCGGTCAGCGTCGAGCGCAACGCCTGCAAGGCGGCCGAGCGGGCCCGCAACATGTCCCGGGCGTCGGTGCCGACGATGAGGTCCACCGAGCGTGCTCGGGATCGGGTCTCCGGATCGGTGAGACCGGCGTGCTTGTCCGGCAGGGGACGCAGGCACTTGGAGGCCAAGGTCCACTCATCGGCCAACACCGTGGTCTCGCCGTGACGAGTGGTGATGACCTCCCCCTGCACCGAGACCTGGTCGCCGATGTCGATCTCGTTCTTCCACGCTCGCCACCGAGCTGTACCCGTGTCGGAGGTGGTGAACATGGTCTGCAGGTACCCGGACCAATCGCGCAAGGTGGCGAAGCACAACCGCCCGTGGTCGCGCATCAGCACGACTCGGCCGGTGACCGCGGTGCGTTCGCCGGTGCGGGTGTCCGGTGCGGTTCCGGCATGCCGCTCGACGATCTCCGCGCAGGCATCGGTGCGCGGGACCTGCACCGGGTACGGATCGCCCCCGGCTTCCCGGATCTTGGCGACCGTGTCCAGGCGAACCCGCATCTGCTCGGGGACCGATCGCCGACGGGGCTCCTGCTCGTGCGGCTCGATCACCGGCATCCGGTCCTCACCTGGTGCGGCCGCAGCAGGGGTGGCGGAGCCACTCGAACCGAGCAGGGGTACGAACCCCTCGGCCACCGCCGAGGCGAACCCGACACGGGCCAGATCGCGCCGATCGCCGAAACCGATGAACCGAGGCACCCAGTCGGGCTGGTACTTGGCGTTCGAGCGGTACAACGACTCCAACTGCCACCAACGCGAGAAGAACAGCAGGATCCCGCGCCAGGACCGCAGCACCGGACCCGCGCCCAAGCGGGCACCCCCCTCGAACACCTCTCGGAAGACCGCGAAGTTAAGCGAGAGCCGCTGGAGGCCCGCAGGCGTCGCACCCCGCCCACGCCCTCCCGAACGCGCCAGGGAGCTGATCATCAACTCCACCAGCCCGTTGTCGGCGCCGGGCGCTCGGCGCATGGCTTCCAAGGACAGGCCTGTGCGTCCCCACGGCACGAGGGAGAGCATCGCGCACACCTCGCCGTCGGTGTTCACGGCTTCGACCAGCACGCATCCGCCATCGGCCGGGTCGCCCCACCGGCCCAACGCCATCGAGAAGCCGCGTTCGGTGTCGCTTCCCCGCCACCGAACAGCACGGCGGGCGACCTCGGCCATCTCCTCCGCCGAGATCTCCTCCTGCCTGCGGATCCGCGCCCGGTATCCGGCGCGATGCAACCGGTTCACCGCCTGGCGCACCGGCCGCATCTCGCGGCCTTCCAGGTTGAAGGTGGACAGGTCCAGAACCGCTTCGTCGCCCAACCGAAGGATCTTCAAGCCGGCCCGCGCGTAGGCGCGGGCGCCGCGCTCGCCGGCGCCGATCACGGCCGGCCGCCAGGCGTAATCCCGGCACATTGCCAGCCATCGCTCGATCGCCGGTCCCCACGCTTCGGGGTCACCGAGCGGGTCACCGCTGGCCAGGCAGACGCCTGCGACCACGCGATAGCTGATGGCGCCCTTGCCGCTGTTCGAGAAGAGCACCGCCTTGTCCCGCCGCGTCGCGAAGTACCCCAACGAGTCGACCTCGCCGTGATCGGCCAACAACCTCCTCACCCGGCGCTCGTCGGCAGCAGGCAGAACCGAGGCGGTGCGCTGGGATCGGAAGAGCACCGCCAGCGTGGCGAACAGCGTGGCCATCCCGAACGTGCCGAGCACGAGGTTCACCCAGCCCGGAGCTTCCCCGGTACGGGTGATGTCCAGGGTCACCGCACCACCCAGGACTCGTTCGACCGTCCAGCTGAACTGGTCAGCGGAGTCGTGCAACGAGCCTGAGAACGCCGTGACCAGTCCGTAGCCCAGCACGATGAACACCGCGGCGAGTCCGGCGAACGTCACCAGCGCCTTGGGCACGCTGGCACGCTGCACCCGTCCGTAGAACTGCCGCGAGGCCAACCCCAGCACCACCATCGCGGCCATGGTGAGCAGCACGTTCGCACCCAGCGACCACCGCACACCGCTCGGCAGCACCTGCTCGACGAAACCCGGCTCCCACGGGATCGCCAGGACGATCAGCAGCACCAGCCCCGACAGGAGGAGTTGCAAGGCCAGCACCAGCAGCAAGATCCAGTAGGCGATGCGCTTGCGGCGCCCCAACGCCCCTGCCAACACCAGCAGGAAGGCCGCATATCCGAGGTTGGCGGGAGCGGGGAACAGCACCAGGTCGATGAACTCGCGCACCGGCTGCATCCCGCTTCGGAGCGCCGCTCCGACGGCGGCCAAGGCGCACAGGGCCGCGATGCCGACCAATGTCCCGGCCACGATCCGCGGGACTCGAGCCGTCCAGACCGGCTCCGTCGCAGGCACCCACTCGTTCGGCGACCGGCCCACCGATGCTGCCCGACCCATCCGTACCTCCTCCACTTAAGCTGGCATGCAGTGGACGATCGACGCTGACCTCACGACCCTAGGACAGTTCATGCTGGCCGACTCCGATGCCCGGGTTGCGGCCCGGTGGGAGACCCGTGCGATCGCGGGATGCTGCGTGGGCGCCGCTGTCCTCTACAGCCTGTGGCTGCTGGGACCGTGGATCAATCCGGATCTGGACGCGCTCAACGGCTACGTCAGCGAATTCGCCGCCCGTGACCAGCCGGGGAGCCGGCTCTTCCGCATCGGTGACGGACTCGCCGGGTTGCTGGCCGCCGCAGCCGCCGTGGCCGGGATCCGGTCCAGCCGCGGCGGGGTCGTGGGGTGGAGCGGTCTGCTGGTCTTCGGCGTCGCCACCGGGCTGGACGGAGCGCTGACCCCGATGACGTGCGCGAGCTACGTCGACTCGGGATGCGCGGTGCGAGAGCTCGTGGGAGCGCTCCCCGCCACCCACACGGTGCACGAGATGACCAGCTCCGTTGCGGCGCTGGGCATGCTCGTGGCCATGGGCGGGCTGGCCAGGGCCGGTATCGGGCCGCAAGCGCGCTGGGGCTGGGCGTGGTGTTCGGCGACCGGGCTGGCAACGGTGGCGACGCTGGGAGCGCTGTGGATGGGGACGGGAGCCGGCGTGACCCAACGTGCGCAGCTCGGCCTCATCGCGACGTGGCTGATCGCATTGGCCGTCGACCACACCCGCCGTACGCGATCCGCGGGTGGCTTCGATGCCTGAACCACCCGCGGTGCTGCTGACCTCGGGAATGGCCGGTGCTGCCTACGACTGGGAACCGGTCCTGACCGCGTTGTCGGCGCCGCATCACGTGCATCGGCTGGAACGCCCCGGCCTCGACGGGCGCACTCCCCCACCAGGGTTACCGAGCCTGCACGACGAGGCCGACCTACTGAGCGCCGCCGCGGACCGACACGGCGGTGCGGTGGTGGTCGCGCATTCGGTCTCGGCGCTGCACGCCGAGGCGATGGGGCGACGGCATCCGAGCTCGCTGCGCGCGCTCGTGCTGCTGGACCCGAGTTGCGGCAGCGCTTCGCCGCACCCGGAGTGGTCGCTGCTGGCCGCAGAAGCGCTGGGCCGCCATGCGGCCACTTGCATCGCACCGTTCGGACCAGCCATCTGGACGGCCGGTGCGCGTGCGCAAACGTCCCGACCGCTGCCACCGGCGGTGCGATCGGCAGGACGTGCACGATTCCGCTCACCGGCCGCGCTCACCGCAGCATGGCAGGAATACCTCGCCTTCGAGCCGATGCTGCGGGACCTCGCGGTGCTCCGACAGCGCACGACGTTCCCTCCCGTTCCCGTGTGGATTCTCACCGCCGTCGGGGGGATGCGCGCGAGCGCGGCCGTGCGGTGGACGAGGTGCCACACCCGCCTGGCACGGCTCTTGGGTGGCCGCCACCGCCTGCTGCCCCACAGCCGGCACCAGCTGGCATGGGAGTGTCCGGACGTGGTGGTGGAGACCATCGAAGCCGCGACGGAAAGTGGGAGATGAGGACAGGACTGGCGCTGGCGCTGGCACTGGTCGCCCTGGTGATCACCGGCTGCGCGGACCCGGCCAAGGCGATCTCGGCCACCGGGTACCGCAACGCCGTATCCCTGGGCGCTCGGGAGGAGCTGGCGAAGCACGGCGTTCTGCTGCGGCAGCGCCCGGCCTGCCGCAGCACCGGCGCCGAGAACGCCCGTCTCGGCTCCGACTTCACCGTCGAGTGCACGGCTACGACACCGGACAACGCTGCGGTGACCGTGCACGGCGTGGTCACCGCAGCAGGCACCCCGGCCCAACGCGAGGACTACGTCATCCGGCTCGACGGCAGGATGTTCCTGCACGTCAACTGCCTGGGCACTGGCTGCCGGTGACGCCCGCCGGTTCAATCCGGTCGATCACTTTCCGCCGGACGGCGGCGATGAGCCGTCAGCCGGGAACCGCACCACTGCATCGACTGAGGCCGCAGCAGCGAGCACCACCACGGAACTCGATGGCCGTTCCAGCCGTTCGTCGAGTTCGGCGTTTTCGGCAGCCCTGTTGACGAAATGCGTTGTGCTGGGGGAAGTTCGCATGCGACCGGGAAATCGGTGCGCTCGTGGCGTGGACGTGAACGTCGCCGCGAAAGTTTCCTGCCTGCACAACGGTGTCGGCTGATCCCGAGAACACGTTGTTCGCGCCGCCATCCAAGTTCGCAGCTTTGTCCGTACCTCGCCCAATCGTTCACCTGCTGCTGCCATCAAGCCGTGCTTGCGACGCGTTCGGGGCGCGATTGGCCGGGTGCCTTCGATGCCCGTAGACGGTGCGGTGCAGTGCCCCGGGCACGACGGATATCGCTGCGGACCGGCCCGCAGGCCACGGCCGAGCAGACACGCAACGACGCGGTCAAGATGCGAGCCTCACCACCGACTCCACCACCTCGGGCCCGTCTAGCAGCGCGAGATCGTTGTGACCCGCGTTCGCAACGGCCAGCTCGGTCGTGCCCGGCCGCACCCGAGCGACGGCTCGACTCTCCGCCGCAGGAACGATCGAGTCGGCGCTTCCGTAGACGACGGTGACCGGGCACCGGACGTTGCGCAGGTGCATCGCGAGCGGATACCGGTCCCGGATCAACATCCGCACGGGCAAGTACGGGGAGTGACGCTGCCCGACCGAAGCGAGGTCAGTGAACGGCGATCGCAGCACGAGCCCGGCCGGTTCCTCTTTTGCGGCCAGCTCGGTGACGACCGCCCCACCGAGGCTCTCGCCGTAGTAGACCAGCCGGTCCGGTGGCAGGCCGGCTTCCTCGACGAGCCAGCGCAACGCCGCGCCGACGTCCTTCGCCAATCCCTCCTCGCTCGGGTAACCCGGGTTGCCGCCGTACCCGCGGTAGTCGAACAGCAGCACGGCCAGTCCGCGTTCGGCGAGGGCGTCGGCGAGCGGAGCCCGCAACGACCGGTTCCCCGCGTTGCCGTTGGCAACCAGCACCCCCATGCCGCGGTGCTCACCGCGGGCCGGCGCGTACCAGGCTCTCAGTTGCAGCCCGTCGCTGGTGCGCAGCAGCACCTCCTGGGCACCGCTGAGCACCGAGGCGACCGGCGGCGGCCGACCGAACGGGTAGTAGATCAAACGGCGCTGGAAGGCCCAGACGGAACTGAGGGTCACGGCGATCACCAGCCCCACGACGAGCACGTTGCGCAGCACACCCCCATTGTGTGCGGTGTGCTGGCCTGGCGCCGCACGTTTCGGGTTTCGCGATTGTCCGAGCGGCGTGCCCTCGCACGTGGTTCGACCTCGACCTCGACCCATGACACCGGCACACCGATGCACTGATTCGAAGGCCGCAGGACGTCCCCACCGAACCCGGATATGCCAGCCCCTTCCCGCACCAGACGGGGTTCACGAGCCGTCCGAGCCCTCGGCGAGCTCGGTGCACTCGGCCAGGAGCGCTTCGAGCTGGCGGACCATGTACCGGTAGTGGTCGCGCATCTGCCGGAGCCGCCGCTGTTGCGTCTCCGACAGGCCCGCCGCGCGTTCGTGACCGGTCTCGGCCAAAGCGAGCAGCTGGACGGTCTGATCGAGCTGGTGGCGGAGGCACCCCACCCACGCATCATCCCGCCACCGGAACACGAACTGCCTGCTGCCCGGTGGCTTGTCACGCACGACCGTGCCGCTGACGATCAGCAGCCGCGTGGTCTCCGAGACCGATCCCTTGCTCGCGCCCAGCGCCTCCTGAAGCGCGGCGAGCGTCATCGGCTGCTCGGCCAGCATGAGGACGGCGGCCGCACGGCCCGCCATCCGCGGCCAGCCCATCGCGTGACCGATGTGGACTCCGAAGTCCTCGATCAGACTGCTCTCGACATCCGGCCCGGCCTGCGTCATCAACACCTCCGCGATCTTCGATCAGAAAATAATGAAAATTCATTCTTGACTGAACGTTGCGTTGAGGGGCATGGTACCGGCAACGCGGCGGAGGAGGACAGACGTGGCGAATGGCTGGGATCTCATCGTGGTCGGTGCTGGATCGTCGGGCGCAGCACTCGCGGCACGGTCGGCCGAGAAGGGCAAGCGGGTGCTGCTGCTGGAGGCGGGACCGGACTACCGGTCCGCGGACATGCACGAGGCGTGGCGCTCGCCGAACCCGGTGGTCGCCCTGCTCGACCCCACCGCGGCGACGGGCGTCGTCTGGGACGGGGTGACCTCGTCGCGGACGGACAAGCAGCCGCAGGCGCCGTACTGGCGAGGCCGTGGCGTCGGCGGCAGCTCGTCGATCAACGGCCAGATCGCCATCCGGCCCCCGATGGAGGACTTCGACGACTGGGTCGCCGCAGGCTGTGCGGGGTGGAGCCCAGCCGACGTGCTGCCGTACTTCGCCAAGCTCGAGGACGACGAGGAGTTCGGCGACGAGCCCTACCACGGCCGCGGGGGGCCGACGCCGATCTACCGCACCCCGCAGGAGAAGTGGGGCGGTGTCGACCACGCGCTAGCGCAGTCCTCACTGGCGGCCGGTTACCCCTGGGCTCCCGACGTGAACGCACCGCACACGACGGGCACCTCGCCCTACCCGATCAACTCCCGGTCCGGACGTCGGGTTTCGGTCAACGACGCCTACCTGGAACCCGCTCGCGAGTTGTCCACTCTGGCCATCCGCGGCGACGCGGTGGTGGACCGGGTCCTCTTCGTTGGCCACCGCGCGGTGGGGGTGCGCGCGGTGGCCAACGGGGTGCCGACGACCGAGTACGCCGACACGGTGGTGCTGTCCGCGGGCGTCATCCACTCCCCCGCGATCCTCCTGCGGTCCGGCATCGGCCCGGCCGCGGAGCTGCGCGCGCTCGGCGCCGACGTGCTGGCCGATCTCCCGGTCGGGCGCGGCATGCAGGACCACCCGATGGCGTTGTTGTCGCTACCGCTGACCGAAGCGGCGGCCATCAAGTCGCCCCACGACCGGCACACCAACACCTGCGTGCGCCTCACCTCGAGCACCGAGGGAATCGCGAACGACCTGATGTTCGTGTCGAACAACCAGAACGTGCTGGCCATGGCCACCGCCGACACCGGAACACGCTCCGGCGCGTACGGGGTCTGGCTCAACCACAGCTTCTCCCGCGGCGAGCTCTCCCTGACCTCGCTCGACCCCACCGCGCAACCGCTGGTGCGCGAGCGGATGCTCTCCGACGAGCGAGACCTGGCACGGCTCCGCGAAGGCGTGCGGGCGATGGTCGAGCTAGCGCTGCGGCCCGAGACGTCCGAGTTCCTCGCCGGGTCGGTGGAGGACGACAACGAGGCGTTGTTCGGCGTGCTCGACCACGACGGCGAACTCGACGATCACCTGCTCACGACCGTCATCGACGCCCAACACGGCACCAGCACGTGCCGGATGGGGGCACCCGGCCACACCGACGCCGTGGTCGACCCGTCCTGCCGGGTGCTCGGCGTCGACGGACTGCGCGTGGTCGACGCGTCCATCTTCCCGTCGGTGACCCGCGCCAACACCAATCTCGCGGCGATCATGGCCGGCGAGCTCATGGCTGACCGGCTCGACTGACCCAAGGAGCGCTTCACCGTGAAAAAGTTGCGGAATCTCGTCGGCGGAGCCTGGCAGGACAGCCGATGCGACGAGTGGCTCGACCTGGTCAACCCGGCCACCGAAGACGTCATCGCGCGGTTCCCCGCCGGATCACCGTCCGATGTGGACGACGCCGTCGCCGCGGCCGCGACCGCGCAGACCGAGTGGGCCGCCCTGCCGGTCGCCGAGCGCGTCGCACGCATCCACGCCTGGGCGGACCTCATCGCCGACAACGCCGACGAGCTGGCGGAGCTGGAACGCCAGGAGATGGGCAAGCCGGCAGGCATCGGCCGCGCCTTCATCGACAGCGCGGTCGCCGGACTCAAAGCCGCTGCCCAGCAGGCAAATTCCTACCCGTTCGAGGACACCGTCGCCCATCCGGACGGGGCCAAGACGCGGATCCTGCGCACACCGCTCGGTGCTACCGCGGTGATCACGCCGTGGAACTTCCCGGTCGCCATGGTGCTCGGCGCGCTGGGGCCGCTGCTCGCAGCGGGCAACACCGTCGTCGTCAAGCCGTCGGAGCGGTCGCCGTACTCGACCGCGCGGCTCGTCGAGTTGCTGAGTCTCCCCGCAGGCGTTGTGAACCTAGTGCTGGGCGATGCCCGCGCGGGCGTGCCGCTGGCCGAGCACGAACAGATCCAGCTGGTGCACTTCACCGGATCGGTCTCTGCCGGGCGCAAGGTCGGCGCAGCGGCAGGAGAACGGCTGCGTCGGACGGTGCTCGAACTCGGTGGCAAAGACCCCGTGGTCATCGACGCAGACGTGGACCCGGTGGCCACCGCGAAGGCCGTTGCGTTCGGGGCGTTCGTCAACACCGGCCAGATCTGCACGTCGATGGAGCGCATCTTCGTGCACCGGGACATCGCCGTCCCATTCGTCGAGGCGCTCGTGGCGGAGGCCGGGAACTACCCGAGCGGTTCCGCGCTGGGCCCGCTGGTGGACGCACGGCAGCGCAACGTCGTGCACGGGCACGTCGAGGACGCAGTGGCCCGCGGCGCCTGCTTGCGGACCGGCGGCAGCGTGCCCAAGGGGTCTGGCTTCTTCTACCCGGCCACGGTGCTGACCGATGTCGACGACTCGATGCTGATCATGAACGAGGAGACGTTCGGGCCGGTCGCACCGGTGGCCGTCGTGTGCTCGTTCGAAGAGGGCCTGGAGCGCGCGGCCCGGTCGCGTTACGGGCTGGCCGCGACCGTCTACACCGGCGATGCCGCGCACGCCGACGCCGCGGCCCGCATCCCTGCGGGCGTGGTGTGGGTGAACCAGTGGCAGGGCGGCGGCCCCGAGCGGCTCTACGAGCCGGCAGGCGACAGCGGTCTGGGCGCCACCGGGGCGCAGGCGGCCTACGACGCCGCGACCCGTCCCGCATCGGTGCACATCGCGGCCCCGGTGCTGCCGTGAAGGACACCATCCAGCAGCGGATCCAGGAAGGGGGCGAGGAACTGGTCGGCCTGTCCCACCGGATCCACGCGAACCCGGAGCTCGCGTTCGAGGAGGTCCGCGCCAGCCGCTGGGTCGCCGACGCACTTGCCGGCGGCGGTTTCGACGTGCAGCACGGCTGCTACGACCTGCCGACCGCGGTGCGGGCCACGATCGGTTCGGGCCCTGTCCACGTGGGGATCTGCGCCGAGTACGACGCACTGCCGGACATCGGGCACGCATGCGGCCACAACGTTATCGCCGCGGCCGCCGTCGGTGCGGGACTCGGGCTGGCGAGCGTGGTCGACGATCTGGGCCTCACCGTCACCGTGCTGGGCACCCCGGCCGAGGAAGGCGGAGGCGGCAAGATCCTCATGCTCGAGCGCGGCGCGTTCGAGGGCCTCGACGCGGCGATGATGGTGCACCCGGCCGCGGTCGAGATGACCGCGATGCCTGGCACGGCGGTGTCACAGCTCGACGTGTCCTACGAAGGACGGCCTTCGCACGCGGGCGCCTACCCGGAGAGGGGGATCAACGCCGCGGACGCCTTCGTGGTGGCCCAGACGGCGATCGGGCTGCTGCGCCAGCAAACCCGCAGCACCGACAAGATCCACGGCGTCGTCACCGAAGCCGGCACCACGGCGAACGTCATCCCCGAGACGAGCCGGGGACGCTGGATCGTCCGTTCCGACACGGCCGAGGACCTGGCTGCGCTCAAGGACCGGGTGCTGCGGTGCTTCGAGGCCGGTGGGCTGGCCACCGGGTGCGACCTGTCGACCGACCACGTCGCCCCCGACTACGCGGACCTGCGCCCGGACCCCACCCTGCTGGCCCTCTACCGGGCCAACGCCGTCGAACTGGGCCGCGCCTTCCCCGACCTGCCGCCCGGTGCCGGCGGCGGCGCGGCCACCGATATGGGCAACGTGTCCCACCACGTTCCGACGATCCACCCGATCCTGGGGCTGGACTGCCTGCCGGCCGTCAACCACCAGCCCGAGTTCACCGCGGCCGCCGCGACGGGCGCGGCGGACCGAGCGGTCCTCGACGGAGCGACGGCGCTGGCATGGACCGCTGCGGACCTGGCCTCGCGAGGTGCGAGGCCGCCGAGCTGACTCCTCCCCGCCACGCGAGTTCTCGTTCATGCGCGCGAGTCGAGCTGCGTGTGAGGAGGTTCGAGTTATCCGCTTGTCGAAGCTGGAGCACCACTTCCTGCCCGGCGTCGACCGGATCCTTCGGGTGTTGACTCAGCTCGCACCACCGAGGGTTCTCAGCGGCCCTCTGGTCAGGCCAACCACAAGGCCGAGCATTGCCTGTGACTCCCGGAGCCAGAGGACCGCTGAGGTGCCCTCAACGTCGTCTCAGACTCGGTCGGCGGCGATGAGCAGGTACTGGAAGCTGCCGGAGGTGTAGGCGTCGATGAAGGTCTGCTCGATGCCGGTCGCCAGCGGGGACTTCGCCCGCAGGCGCCAGTAGGGCAGCGTCATCTCGGTCATGTCGACCACCTCCGTGGGCACCAGCCTCTTCGCGGCCATGGCGCGGAAGTAGTTGGAGCGCGGGTGGATGTCGCAGATGTAGTGGGCGTTGATGGTGGACACGGCGCGCGAGGGCAGGCCGTAGACGTCGTTGTAGCAGCCGGTAATCGTCACGTAGCGGCCACCGCGCGCCAGCAGCCGGGAGTGCTCGGCGAACAGGTCGTGCAGGTCCACGTACATCGTGGACTCGTTGTTCCAAATCGCCTGCATGCAGCCGGATTCGAACCCGGTGCCGAGCATGTTCTTCAGGTGGAACGCGACCTTGCCCTCGACCTCGCGTTCCTTCGCCTGCTCGTTGGCGAACTCGACCTGCTTGCGGGAGATCGAGATGCCGTCGACCTGGCAGCCGAACCGGTCGTGCGCCATGAAGCAGGAACCGCCGCGGCCGCACCCGGCGTCCATGATCCGCTGATCCGGTAGCACCTCGCCGAGGTGGTCGAGCAGGAACACGGCCTGCTGGGTCTCCAAGCGGTGCAGTTCCCGGGTGGTTCGTTCGCGCGCGGTGTCCGGATCGCCCTCCACGACCGACCAGTCCGGCTCACCGATGCCGTAGTGGTGGTGGAAGTAGCCGTCGACCTCGCCGAGCTCGATGTTGACCGGGTTGGCCTCCTTGTTCCAGTAGTCCGCGACACTGCCCTGGTAGTGGCTGGCGACAGAGGTGTTGGTGCTCATCGTCCGAGTCCTCCCTTGTTACGCGGCGTGGCGCGCGGTCGTGAAGTGCCAGTGCCTGCATCCGGCGATCCACGCTCACAGGCCGGTCAGGTAGCGGGCCACCGCCGGATCCGGAAGGGCCGCGGTGGTGCGTTCGGTGTCGGTTTCGAGTTCCTGGATCAGCTCGTTGTGGACCTCGCAGGACTTGATGAACGCTTCGTCGAGCGGGATGTGCTCCTCGGCCCGGATCGCGGCGGGGAGGTTGAACGGCAGCCCGGGGCCGCGGATCTCCCGCTCGCAGGAGGCCAGATCGTTGTGCAGCGTGGCGATCAGCGAAGCGCGAGCGGTGCAGTCCTGCACCAGTGGGTGGGCGTAGAGCTCCGGCGGTATTTCGTAGCCGTCGAGCATGTCGGTGAGCGCGAGGCACGGCCGGAACGAGTTCATCTGCCGGTTGGCGAGGTACTGCCAGACCGGGGGCAGCCGGTTGATCAAGCGCCAGCCGTTCTCCGCGTTGTAGCCGAGGTAGAGCTGGGCGATGTCGTGCGTGGTGCGCCGCGCCTGGGCGGGCGTGCTGAACCTCTTGAGGTCGTTGAACGCGTCGTGCTGCGCCCGCAGCACCGGGTCGTCGTTCCGGCGCTTCTCCCACAGCGCCTGGTAGGTGCCGGTCAGGCACGGGGCGTCGATCGCGGACTGGGCCATCGAGAGGTTCGGCCCGATCTGCTGGTCGTCGGCGGCGCGGCGGCTGTTGGTCTCGCAGAAGTAGTCGTCCACCACGGTCTCGGCGATGATCATCTTGGTCGCCGCGGTCATCCGCTCGACGTCGTCGCCGCCCGGGTGGCACAGCGTGATGCCGCGCCCGGGATCGTGGTCGTAGACGCCGGCGACGTTCTCCTCGGTGCCGAGGTCCATCTCGTTCATCCAGACGATGACCCGGCGGTTGAGCTCCGCGGCCAGCTCCGGCCGTTCGGGCGGCGTCGGCGGGCAGTACAACGGCGTCGTTCTCCGCTGCGTGCCGGAAGGCGTGCATGCGCTGGTGCCCCACACCCCGTCGGTGTGCTGCTGCCGGGAGGGCACCGGTGTGTCGTGCTGGACGAGCTCGATCACAGGGGCTCCTCCCGTCCGATCTCCACGTGCTCCAGCAGGCCGACCGCATCCGGGACCAGCGGAGCAACGCTGTAGTAGGCGGTGACCAGGTAGCGCACGATGGCCTGCTCGGTGATGCCCATGAACCGCACGTTCAACCCCGGCTGCACCTGGTCGGGCAGCTCCCCGGGCCGCAGCCCCACGACGCCCTGCCGGCCCGCACCGCGCCGCATCGCGATGATCGTCGACGTGTTGTGCTCGGTGACGCCGATCTTGCCCAGCGGGTACACCGGGACACCGCGCCAGGTGAGGGCTTTCGAACCGTCGCTGAGCTCGGTGGCGTCGACCACCAGCCCGCGGCGGTTGCACTCCCGCAGGAACGCCGTGATCGCCTTGGGGTGCGCGAAGAACGCATCCGTGGATCGCCGCATGGATAGCAGGTCGTCCATGTCGTCCGGCGTGGGCGGCCCGCCGCGGGTGGAGATCCGCTGGTCGAAGGCCGTGTTGTGCAGCAGCCCGAAGTCCTGGTTGTGCACCAGCTCGTGCTCCTGCGTCTCGCGGATCTCCTCGATGGCGAGCCGGATCTGCTCCTCGGTCTGGTTCATCGGCTGGTTGTACAGATCGGCGACTCGCGTGTGGACCTGCAGGACCGTCTGCGTCAACGACAGTCCGTACTCGCGGGGGGTCAACTCGTAGTCGACGTAGCTCCCGGGCAGGCCGACCTCGCCCGCGTGGCCTGCGGAGAGGGCGACCTCGGCCTCGCCCTTGCGGTTCTGCGGGAGGTCCCGCCGCCGTGCGAACGCCGCCAGGTGCGTGCGCAGGCTCTCCGCGTTGTCGCGCAGTTCTTCGAAGGCGTTCCAGTTCAGCACCAGGACCGTGCCCGAGGTCGCGCAGCGCAGCGTGGCCGACCAGGTCGGCTCGTCGACTCCGACCGCTTCGTCACCGACCTGCGCGCCATCGGTGATCACACCGAGTTTGTCGACGGTCCCGTACTCGCCTGTCGCGAGCCGCTCGATCCGGCCGTGCGCGACGATGAACACCTCCCGGACGGGGTCTCCCTCCGCCGCGAGGACTTCGCCGTGCTCGACCGTCCGAGGCGTGAACAACCTGGCGAGCCGCGTCAGCACGTCGACGTCGGAATAGCCGCGCAGCGCGGGCAGTTCGGCGAGCGTTTCCGGAACGACCCGGACGTCGGTTCCTTCCTGGACGAACGCCACGCGACCGCGGCCGATCTTGTGCTGCAGGCGCCGGTTCACCCGGTACGTCCCGGCTTCGACGGTCTCCCACGGAAGCTGGTTGAGCAGATGCCGAGAGCTGATGTTCTGCATCTGCGGAGGCGTCTTGGTCGTGGTCGCCAGCAGACGCGCCGCCTCGGTCTGCAGCGATGAGAATGGAACGTCAGGGGGTGCAGTCACGTCACGAACCTTTCGTCGGTGAACTCGACTGTGCAGCCGTCAGGCGCCGAGGAGTTCTCGGCGCCGCGGAAAGGGGTTGTCGATGTGGTCGCCGCGAATTCAGAATTTGTTGCGCAGCAGATGAACGCGGTTCACGATATGTGAATTCGATTGCGTGGAAACGACGTTTTCGCCCACGGGTTTCCGGTGTCGATCTGGCCGGAGACGAGTCTATGGCAACGATTTTCGCGCATGTATAGATAATTGTGTGACGGCCATTCGTGGCGTCCACATCGTTTTCCAATCGGTTCGTGCGTGCGACCGCGCATTCTGCGGCGAAGCTGAAAGCGATGATGTTCGGGAGAATTCCGGCCGACCATCCCGAACCGTTCTCGCGCAGCGCGCCGAACCGAGCCGGATCGCCGGCGCGTGCTGGTTCAGCTCCTCGACCACGTGCCCTCGGCGTGAGCCGGGGCGCGGCGCCCGAGCCGACTGCGGTCGAGGTCTACACTTGAGGCGGCAGTGATGCGCGTCACTGCACAGCGAGCTGACCGTGAGCTGGTGGTGACATGACCCGGCGTCTGGGCAATCTCCCCGGCTCGGAGACCGTCACCAGCTTCGTCGGCCGTCGGGCGATGGTCAGCGAGATTCGGACGCTGCTCGGGTCCGCCCGGCTGGTGACTCTGCTCGGCCCCGGTGGGATGGGCAAGACCCGGTTGGCCATTCGCGTCGCCGAGACAGCGCACCGGGCTTTCGCGGACGGCGTCTGGCTCGTCGAGCTCGCCGAGCTCAGCGATCCGGCCCTGACCGATCACGCCATCATCGACGCCCTCGGCGTCCCGGACCGGTCGGCGGAGTCCGCCGAGGAGGTGCTGGTCGAGCACCTGCAGGACAAGAACCTGCTCTTGGTCATCGACAACTGCGAGCACCTGCTCGACGCGTGCGGGGACCTGATCGCCGCCGTGCTTCGCGCGGCGCCCGGGGTGCGCATCATCGCGACCAGCCGCGAAGCGCTGCACGTCCCCGGGGAGCACGTCGTCCCCGTGCCGCCGCTCAGCTTCACCAACGACGAAGGTCGCGCGGACCGCAACCCCCTCAAGTACGAGGCGGTCGAGCTGTTCGTCCAACGGGCGGCCGCCGCGGTACCCGGGTTCACCCTCGATGCCGAGAACCGCGAGGTCGTAGCCAGGTTGTGCGCCCGGCTCGAGGGGATGCCGCTGGCCATCGAGCTCGCTGCGGTGCGGCTGCAGGCGATGGGCGCCACCGAGATCCTGGACCGCCTCGAAGACCGCTTCCAGGCGCTGTCCACCGTGATCCGGGGCGCACCGGCCCGCCAGCAGACCCTGCGCGCGGCGGTGGAGTGGAGCTACGCGCTGTGCTCGCCCGCCGAGCAGACCGCGTGGGCGCGGCTGTCGATCTTCCCAGGAGGGTTCGACCTCGACGCGGCCCTCGCCGTCATCGGGCACGACTCCCTGACCGCGCACGAGGCCACGGACGCGGTGACGGGCCTGGTGAGCAAATCGGTCGTGCTCCGCCAGACCCACAGCACCGGAGCCCGCTACCACATGCTGGAGACCATCAGGCAGTTCGGCCGGGAGCTCCTCCACGGCAGCGACGCCGAGCTCGACGTGGGCCGGCGGCACATGCACCACTTCGCCGACCTGGCCGCTCGCGCCTGCCAGGACTGGTCGGGACCGCGGCAGCGGGAGTGGTCCTCGATGCTGCGGCGCGAGCAGGTCAACTTCCGGGAGGCGCTGCGCTTCGGCTTCGACAACGACGCGGACCCGTCCGTGGCCGTGCGGACGACGGTGGACCTGCGCCACCTCTGGGTCATGGGCGCCAGCCGCGAGGGCCGGGAGTGGATCGACAAAGCTCTCACCGCGCTCCGCGCCGACACGCCGCTGCGGGCCAGGGCGCTCTGGGTGGCGGGATGGGTCCGCCAGGTCCAGGGCGAACCGATCGGTTCCACGGCGATCTTGACCGAGTGCGTCGACGCCGCCAGGCGACTCGGCGATCAGGTGACGCGCGCCCGAGCCGAGCAGTTCCTCGGCGTCAACGAGCTGCTCGGCTACCACCTCGACGACGCGGAGACGCTGCTGTCCGGTGCCCAAGCGACGTATCGGTCGCTCGGAGCTGCGGACTCGGAGTCGCTGATCGGGTTGGCCGCCCACGGCTGGCTGCGCCTGATCGAGGGCGACAGCCAGGAGGCCGAACGGATCGCCGAGGAATGCCGCCGGCTCAGCCGGGACATCGGCGAAAGCTGGGCGGCGACGTGGGCGCTGTGGGTGCTGGGGCTCATCGGCTGGACCCGTTCCGACGAGATCCTCGCCACGGCGGCGCTGCGCGAGGCCATCGAGATCAAGCGAGAGCTCGGCGACTGGCTCGGCATCCCCTGCTGCGTGGAGGTGCTGGCCTGGATGCTGGCGGAATCCGGCCAGCACCGGCGCGCAGCCCGGCTCATGGGCGCGAACCGGGAGCTCTGGCTACCGATCGGCCAGCCCATGTTCGGCTTCATCACCTACCTGGAGGCCCACGAGAACTACACTGCCACCCTGCGAGCGGCGCTGGGCGATGCGCAGTTCGAAGCGGAGCACACCGCGGGCACCCACCTCTCCCCGGACGCCACCGTCGACTACGCGCTCGGGACACCTCGACAGACCCGCAGGGCCGATTCCTCACCGCTGACCCGCAGGGAAGGGCAGGTCGCACAACTCGTGGCGGAGGGACTGACGAACCGGGAGATCGCCGAGCACCTGATCATCTCACCGCGCACCGCCGAGGCGCACGTCGAGAACATCCTGAGCAAGCTGGGCTACACGTCGCGGGCGCAGATCGCCACCTACGTCCGCGCCGATCTCAGCCCTGATTCCCGTCCGGCTCAATCCCGGTGAGCCGGACATCCTGGCGCATCGCGGGGTGAACGTCGTCGAGGTCCGGGACTCGAGCGTCCGCGGGCAGCCGGGGCACGGCAGCCATGCCCACCGCTACGCGGACCGCCTCGAGGTGGGTCCGGCAGACGGTGCGAGCGCGGTCGGGCCCAGGCCGGGCGCGGGTGCCCACGGAGTCGCAGATCCAGTTGCCGGTGCACGGGTTGCGATACACATGGGATGTCTGTTGCGGCGCATGACTTGTGTTTCGAGGCGAGGACATGGTCGAGCTTTCTCACGTGTTGCCGAGGGCGGGTCTGATGCCTTCCAAAGTCCCCCGCGGGCGCTCGCTCGAACAGGGCAGAACTACCGAGTTTCCTACGTAGTTCGCCCTCGATCTCGGCAGGCCGGGCACCCCCACCCCGGGATACGCAGCCAACTACGCAGTGCCACGGATGTCTCCGCGACCGGGGCCTTGGACCCTGGACAAGTCCCAGAACGTCCGACCTAGGCACCCCGATGCTCTTGCAGAAGAACGGACAGCACCAACGCCCCCGTGCGGATCGACCCGCACCCGCTGAGATCCTGCGGTTCGGCGAACGCTACGCGCATCTCCGCGACCGTCGCCTGGCCGACGTTCTCATCAGGGAGGACGTCGCCGAGGACCGCGAGGAGCTCTCCGGCCTCGAACGCATCAGCTGCCACGTGCACCGCCGGTGGGCGCACGAGTGCATCAGCTCACCGACGCACGTCATCGCCGTCACCGGGCACCGCTGGTGCCGCCCGTGCGAGGCCGAAGCAACCGTCGCGGTGGACGAGCTGACGGGCGACGTCTCCGTGGACTGCACGCGCTGCGGCCTGAGCCCGGCAACCCCGGCGACACGGCAGATCCTCCGCACCTGCCGAGCGAGCCTGGCCGCCGCGCTCGAGAACCGCCGCGAAGCGAAGACCACCGCTGGCTGACAGCGGCCCCGACTGGTTCCAGGGCGCTCGTCAGCCGGCATGGGGCGCATAGGTGGCTTCGGTGCTCTCGAACAGGCCCTGCGCGTACTCATCAGCGGCCTGCTGCCGGGCTTTGTAGTGCACCTTCTTGCCCGTGGCGGTCATCGGCAGCGAGTCGACGAACCGGTAGGCACGGGGGCGTTTGTACCCGGCGAGCATGGGGTGCTGGCGACAATGCCGCTCGCAGTCGGCGACGCCCAGGTCGCCGCTGGCAGGCACCACGTAGGCGACCACGAGACGGCCCCACCGCTCGTGCGGAATTCCGACGACCATCGAGTCCTCGACGTCCGGGTGCTCGTTGAGGACTTCCTCCACCTGCACGGGGTGCACGTTCTCCCCGCCGGAGACGATCATGTCGTCCTTGCGTCCGACGATCGTCACGTACTCCTGGGAGTCCCACGTGGCCAGGTCACCGATGTAGAGCCAACCGTGGTGGAACTTCGCGGCTTCCTGCTCAGGGGCGTTGGCGTAGGCGTAACCGCACTTCGGCGACCGGACGATCACCTCGCCGACTTCCGAGCCGTCCTTGGCCACCGTCTCGTCGGGAGTCGCCAGCCGATCGTCGAGAACCTTGACCACGGCCACGTCGTCATCGGTGCAGGCACGACCGGCGCTGCCCGCGTGCTCTGGCAGATCGGCCGGGCGCAGGAAGCTGTTCCAGAACGCCTCGGTGGTGCCGTACCCGTTGAAGATCCGCGGGCAGAGGACCTCCTGGTAGTGCAGGGCGGCCTCGCGCTCCAGCGGTGCACCCATCGTGACGATGCCGCGCAGCGTGGACAGATCTCTCGGTCGCTCCGACTGGACCTGCGTCAGCATCGCCAGGTTGGTCGGTGCGCCGACGAGGAAGGTCAGACCGAACCGCTCGACGTGGTCGAGGCACAGCGCCGGGTCGAACGTCCGCATCGGCACGACCTGCGCGCCCAGGTAGAAGGCCGGGTTCGGCCCGCCCGCGTACAGACCGCCGCGGTGGAACCACGGAGTCATGTTCAGCACGCGGTCCTCCGGGGCCAGGAGGAAGTGCATGATCACGTCGTGCGCGCTGAAGACCTCGACCATGCTGTTGAGCGGCACGCCCTTGGGCATGCCGGTCGTGCCCGAGGTGTACAAGCGCGTGGTCTCCTCGTAGACCGTGCGCGAGACGACCGGAGGCTGCGTCCCCGGTGCGGCGAGGAGGTCTTCGAACCGCACCGCCGAGGCACCGTGGTGCGCCGACGGCGGTTCGCCATCACCCACTTCGACGATGAGCTCCGGACGATGCTGCGCGCGTTCCAGGGCACCCTGCGCGACCTCTGCCAGCGCAGCGTCGTACACGTAGGCGCGTGGGCGGCTGTCGTCCAGGATGAACGCGGTTTCGCCCGGTGAGAGGCGGAAGTTGATCGGAGAACCCACCGCGCCGCAGGCCTGCGTGGCCAGGTAGAGCTGTGCGAACTCCGGGCCGTTGTAGAGCTGGTAGACGACCACGTCCCCGGGTCGCACGCCCGCTGCGGCCAGCCCGGCGGCCAGCCGGTCCACTCGAGTCCCCAACTCCTCGTAGGTCCAGGGAGTGCCGGTTCGCGGGCAGTGGATCGCCACCCGATCAGCGAAGCGGTGCGTGTTGCGCCGGAAACCGGCGAGGTAGGTGAACTCGTGCTCGAAGAACCGCTTGTACGCCGCAGGATCGTAGGTGTTCATGCTTCAGTCCTCCTCGTTGAGGGTGAAACTCGGGGCTGTCATGGGCCGGCTAGTCCCCCTGGAATGCGGGCGTGCGCTTGTCCAGGAAGGCGCTCGCACCTTCGAGCTTGTCCTCGCTGGTGTAGAGCAGGGCCTGCGCCAAGCGCTCGATGACCATGCCGGTGCGCTGGTCGGCGTCCATGCCGGAGCGGATCACCAGTTTCGCCAAGCGCACGGCCAGCGGACCCTTGTTCAGGATCTGCGCCGCGGTCGCACGCGCGGTCGCGATCAGCTCCGCTGGCGGGACGACCGAGGTGACGAGACCGATCTCGCGTGCCTGCTCGGCATTGATCCGGCGGCCGGTGAGGATCATCTCGATCGCGCGGCCGGTGCCGACCAGCCGCGCCAGGCGTTGCGTACCGCCGGCACCGGGCAGGACCGACAGGTTCGTCTCGGGCAGGCCGAACTGCGCGTGGGTGGCGGCGATGCGGATGTCGCAGGCCATCGCGAGTTCGCATCCGCCGCCGAGCGCGTAGCCGTTGACCGCGGCGATCGTGGGCTTGTCGAAGGCCTCGACCTCGTCGTATAGCCTCTGCATCTCGGAGGCGAGCCCGGTGTGCTTGGTGTACTGCTTGAGCTCCGCGATGTCGGCGCCCGCGACGAACGCCCGGTCACCGGCGCCGGTGATGACCACGACGCCCACCCCGTCGTCCTGCTTGAACGCCGCCAGCGCTGCCCTCAGGTCGTTCTGGACCTGGCGGCTGACCGCGTTGCGCACCTCCGGGCGGTTGATCGTGACGACCGCGACGCCATCGGCGATCTCGGTGCGCAGTGTCTGGTAACTCATCAGTCGCTCCTACCGAAACGCCGGCAGGCCGGTGATGGCCTGTCCCATGATCAGGGAGTGGATCTCGCTGGTGCCCTCGTAGGTCATCACGCTCTCCAGGTTGTTCGCGTGGCGCAGCGGTGAGTGCTCGAGGGTGATCCCGTTGCCGCCGAGGATGGTCCGGGCCTCTCGCGCGATCGCGATCGCCTCGCGGACGTTGTTGAGCTTGCCGAAGGAGATCTGCGGCGGCTTCAGCGTTCCGGCGTCCTTCATCCGCCCGATCCGCAAGGCCACCAAGGTGCCCTTCTGGATCTCCAGCACCATGTCGACGAGCTTGTGCTGGGTGGTTTGGAAGCCCGCGATCGGCTGGTCGAACTGCGTCCGGCCCACGGCATAGGTCAGGGCGGCCTCGTAGCTGTCGCGAGCGGCGCCCATCGCGCCCCAGATGATCCCGTAGCGCGCCTCGTTCAGGCACGAGAACGGTCCTCTGAGCCCGACTGCTCCGGGAAGCACCGCATCCGCCGGCAGGCGCACGTCGTCCAGCTCGACGTCGCACTGGATGGAGGCCCGCATGGACAGCTTCGGTTCGATCGGCGTCGCGGTGAACCCCGGTGAATCCGTGGGCACCAGGAACCCGCGAACGCCGTCGTCGGTCTGGGACCAGATGACGGCGACTTCGGCGATCGACGCGAGTCCGATCCAGCGCTTCTGCCCGGAGAGCACCCAGTCCGAACCTTCTCGGCGGGCCGTGGTCCGCATGCTCGACGGGTCGCTGCCCGCCGTCGGCTCGGTCAGTCCGAAGCAGCCGATGAGCTCTCCGGCGGCCATGCCCGGAAGCCACAGCTGCTTCTGCTCCTCGGAGCCGAACGTGTGGATCGCGCTCATCGCCAGCGAGCCCTGCACGCTGACGAAGGTCCGCAGCCCGGAGTCCCCGGCCTCGAGCTCCATGCACGCGAGCCCGTACTCGACCGCGCTGCGGCCCGCGCAGCCGTGGCCGTCCAGGTGCATGCCGAGCACGCCGAGGTTCCCCAACTTCGTGGTGATCTCCCGGGGGAAGGTCGCCGACTCGTACCACTCGGCGATGTGCGGTGCGATCTCCGAGCCGACGAACGCCCGCACCCGGTCGCGCAGTGCGATCTCGTCGGCGGAGAGCAAGGAGTCCAAGTCGAGGTAGTCGTCGGCCAGGCTGCCGGTGGCGCTGTGCGCACCCGTTGCCGCTGGGGTCGCAGTTGTCATGTCCGTTCTCCTAGATCGAGATGCCTCGAACAGCGCGGAAACTCCTCGGCCGAGCTCGTTTCGCCAACGCGGGTCTCAGCTCATCGTCAGGCCGCCGCTGACGCTGACGGTCTGGCCAGTGATGTACTTGGCCTCGTCGGAGGCGAGGAACGCCACCGCGTTGGCGAGGTCCTGCGGATCCCCGAGGCGGCGGAGCGGGATGGCCTTGGTCAGCGCCTCGCGCAGCTTCGGGCTGTCTCCGCCGATGGAGGCGAACAGCTCGGTGTCGGTCGGGCCGGGGCACACGCAGTTGACGTTGATCTGGTCGCGGGCCACCTCGCGCGCGATCGTCTTGGTGAAGGCGATCACGCCGCCCTTGGCGGCCGAGTAGACCGCCTCGCCGGAGGAGCCCACGCGTCCGGCGTCGGAGCCCAGGTTGACGATGGCACCCCTGCCCCGCTCGACCATCAACGGCAACACGGCCTTGGTCGTGTGGAGCATCCCGAACAGGTTGATCGCGACGACTCGCTCCCAGTCGGCCTCGTCGCTGTCGATGAACGGTCCGGCCTTGTCCCAGCCGGCGTTGTTGACCAGAACGTCGACCTGCCCGAACTGGCTGCGCACCTCACCGATCATGGCCTCGACGGACTCCTTGGAGGTCACGTCTGCGCGCAGCCCGATCGACTTGCCGCCGATCGCCGCAGCGGTAGAAGCCGCAGTGGTCTCGTCGATGTCGGAGACCACGACGGTCGCACCCTCCTCGGCGAGCTTCTCAGCGATCGCGCGACCGATTCCCCGGCCCGCGCCGGTCACCACGGCGATCTGACTGTCCAGTCGTCCCATTGCGTTCCTCCCACACTCACCGGCTGAGGCCGGTGCGGGTTGTCGATGCGGTTGCAGCGGTGGGTGGCTCACGGCGCCTTGGCGCGCCCGAGCTTCTCCCTGGCGATGATGAGTTTCATGATCTGGGCGGTGCCGTCCCCGATCTGCAGTCCCAGCACGTCCCGGAGGCGTTGCTCGACGGGCAGATCGGTGCGGTAGCCGTACTGGCCGTGCAGCAGCAGGCAGTTCTGGATGACGTCGAACGCCGTCTTCGGAGCCCACCACTTGCACATCGCGGCCTGCGCGGTGTGCGGCAAGCCCTGGTCCTTCAGCGAAAGCGTCTGGTAGCACAGCAGTCTGGCGGCCGACAGCAGTGTTTCGGCCTCGGCCAACGGGAACGAGACGCCCTGGAACTTGCTCAAGGGCTTGTCGAATGCCTCTCGCTCGCTGACGTAGTGCCAGGTCTCGTCCACTGTGATCTGCGCGATTCCCACGCACTGCAGACCGATGAGGGCACGGCTGAAGTCGAAGCCCTGCATCACCTGCGTGAAGCCCTTGCCTTCCGCTCCCAGGAGGTGGTTCGCGGGAATCCGAACCTGATCCAGGTGCACGGCACCGCGGCCGACGGCCTTGGTGCCCATGTCCGGATACGGTTCGCGCGTGACGCCGTCCAGGTGCAGCGGAACCAGGAACGCGCTGATGCCCTTGCCACGCACCTCCTGATCACCGGTCCGCGCGAAGACCACGACGGCCGCGGCCTCGTTGCAGAACGACAGCGACTTGATTCCGCTGAGGACGTAGTCGTCCCCGTCCCGGCGCGCCCGCAAGCGCGGCATCCCGGCATCGGATCCGGCGTGGGGTTCGGTCAGCCCGATGCCGACGATCTCCTCCCCGCTGCAGATCTTGGGCACCCACTCGGCCGCGATCTCCGGCTCGGCGTTGCCGGCCAGGATCTGACCGACCAGTGAACCGACGATCTGCAGGTAGGACACGGAGAAGTCGCCGCGCGCGATCTCCTCGGCGAGGATTCCGGTCGTGACCCGGTCGCAGTCCCGGCCGCCGAGCGACGCCGGGAGCTCGGGAGCGATGAGCCCCAGTTCCCCCATCTCCCGCCGCACTTCCGGCTCGACGAAGCCCTTCTCCTCACGCGCCCGGTACGAGGGGGCGAGGCGTTGCTCCGCGTAGCGGCGCGCCTCGTCTCGGTACCGCCGCTGGTCCGTGGACAGCGTGAAATCCATCGCCGCACTCCCGGTCGTGGTCGAAGTGATCACGAGTCTCAGACCGTGGCGTGCTTGGTGAAGTCGGGCTTGCGCTTCTCGGCGAACGCCGACGCGCCCTCCTGGGCCTCTTCCGTCTCGCCGAAGACGCTGAGCGCGGACATCGCCAGGTTGCTCAAACCGGCCTGGTGATCGGTGTCGGCGTTGAAGGACTGCTTGAGGAACTTGATGGCGGTCGGGCTCAGCACCGCGATCTCCTCGGCCCACCGCTTGGCCTCGTTCAACAGCTCCGCGCCCGGCACGACCGCGTTCACCAGGCCCCAGCGCTCGGCCGTCGCGGCGTCGTACTGGCGGCACAGGAACCAGATCTCGCGTGCCCGCTTCTCCCCCACGACCCGCGCCAGGAACGCCGACCCGAAACCCGCGTCGAACGAGCCCACCCGAGGCCCGGCCTGACCGAACTTGGCGGTCTCCGCGGCGATCGAGAGATCGCACAGCACGTGCAGCACGTGCCCGCCGCCGATCGCCACGCCGTTGACGGCGGCGATGACCGGCTTCGGGATGTCGCGGATGAGCTTGTGCAGGTAGCCGATCTCGAACAGGCCGCTCTCGGTGGGCCCGTAGTCCCCGGTCTCAGCGCGCTGCTTGACGTCCCCGCCGGTGCAGAACGCCTTCTCCCCGGCGCCCGTGAGGATCACGACGCGCACCCGCGAGTCGGCCCACGCCGCGCGAAACGCGGCGATCAGCTCCTCGACCGTCTTCCCCCGGAAGGCGTTGTAGCGCTCCGGCCGGTTGATCGTCACCACGGCGGCCGAGCCTTCGACCGCGTACTGGATGTCCTCGTAGCTGCCCATGGTCGTGCTCTCCTCACCCACACTGCTCGCTGAACTGCGACGTAACAGCCAGCGAGGCTGGATCGAACGCCTATTCACGCGGAATGAACCTTCGTTCACTTTCGATGAATAGTGGTTCACTTTCTGGCAGGATGTCAAGGGAGACTCACGAACCGCGCCGACCTCGGAGCGACTCGTGAGGCGCGCCGCAGCCCCCAGCGGTGGGGCGCGCGGCATCTGTGAACATGGAGCCATCGAGAATGAACGGACGTTCACCGAAGTGCAGGGAGACCGACGTGACCACGACAGCCCGGTCCGAGCCGCAAGACCCCAACGAGGCCGCTCGCGCGGTCCGCGCGGAGTGGCGCACCCGGCAGTTGCTCACGGCCGCCGCCCGGCTGATGGAGCGGGACGGCTTCCACGGGGTCTCGATGCAAGCGCTCGCCGAAGAGGCATCGGTCAGCGTCGGGCTGATCTACCGCTACTTCGGCAACAAGGACGAACTCCTGCTCGCCGTGATCGTCAACGTCCTCAACGCCTTCGCCACCCAAGTGCCCGCAGCGATCGAAGCCGCCGGTGACGATCCGGTGGAACGCATCGCAGCCGCGTTCCGGGCGCACTGCGAAGTGATCGACGAGCACCGGCACGCCGCGGTGCTGACCTACCGCGAGAGCGGAACCCTCAGCCCCGAAGGCCGCAACAAGATCAAGCAGATGGAGATCGACACCAGCGAGCCGCTGCGCAACTCGATTCGAAGCGGTGTGGACTCCGGCCGGCTCGTCGACGTGGACGTCGAGCTCGCAGCCCACGACTTCCTCCTCATGGCCCACGGCTGGGCACTGAAGCACTGGCACCTCGAACGAACGATGCAGTTCGAGGACTACGTCACGAAGCAAACAGCACTGCTGCTCAGCGCACTCCTCGAGCCGGAATGCCGGAGCCGGTACGAGCACCTGCTCGCGACGGGCTGACGCAGCCGATCCGCCCGCGATCCACCCCCACCTGATCCAAGATCATTCCGCTGGCGCTCCTCAGCGCCAGGTCAGTGAGCACCGCTGACCGCCTCGCGACCTCGGGGCCTTCAGCTGCCGTGCAGCTCGTCGAGGAGCGCGAAGCCGTCCTGGATCCACGCCAGCTCGGTGCGGGCGCGCGCGATCAGTCCGTCGTAGGCGTAGATCTTGTAGCGGACGGTCAGCTCTGCCTCGCGCTCGTCCAGCTTGGCGATCCGCGCCGCGAGGGTGGGGTGAGTGCGGTCGGCGAGGGTCGCCCGGGTGTCCTCGAGCATCGCCAGGTGCTCGTCCCAGTACGCCTGCTGCTGCCGCAGCTGCTCACGCACCGCCTCGGGGTCGGCGAAGTCGAAGTACGCGGCCTTCAGGTAGGCGGGGTCGCGCTGCCACTGCGGCACCAGGGGCGACTCCATCCACTCCCGGAAGTCGGCGAGGCCCGCGTCGGTGACGTGGTACTCCTTCTTGGTCCCCTTCTTGCCCCAGGGGACCTCGACCGAGGTGAGCAGTCCGTCGCGCTCCATCCGGTTGAGCGCGGGGTAGATCTGCGAGTCCGGGGCGTGCCAGACGTGCGCGACCGAGCGGCTGAAGCTCTTCGAGATGTCGTAGCCGGTCATCGGACGACCCGTCAACAGCGCGATCAGCGCGTACCGCAGCGACAAGATGGCCTCCCTTCCGGATCAGCAACGCTATCCACCCTTGCCAACTCACTATATCCATAGATAGCTTGTGGCTCACGCAACAGATACCTCTCTTCATAGGGAGTTGGCCAATGACGCTCACAACCCCCGCACCGGTGGCCACCGCAGCACCGACCACGGCCGCGGCGAAGATCTTCAACCACCCCCGCAACGCCTGGTACGTGGCGGCCTGGGACCACGAGGTCACCGGCAAGCAGCCGCTGGCGCGCACCGTGGCCGGTGTTCCGCTCGCGCTGTGGCGCAACGCCGAGGGGCGCGCCGTCGCACTCGCCGACGCCTGCTGGCACCGGCTCGCACCGCTGTCGCAGGGCAAGATCCTCGGCAACGAGCTGCAGTGCCCCTACCACGGTCTGCGCTACAACTCGACCGGTCGTTGCACCGCCATGCCCGCGCAGGAGACGATCAACCCGAGCGCGATCGTCCCCTCCTACCCCGTCGTCGAGCGCTACCGCTACGTCTGGGTGTGGGTGGGCGACCCCGACCTCGCCGATCCGGCCGCCGTGCCCGACATGCACCAGATGGACGATCCGTCCTGGGCGGGTGACGGCGAGACCATCCACGCCGACTGCAACTACCAGCTGGTCCTCGACAACCTGATGGACCTCACCCACGAGGAGTTCGTGCACTCCTCGAGCATCGGCCAGGAGGAGCTCTCCGAGTCCGAGTTCGACGTGACCCACGAAGGCGACACGGTCACCGTCACCCGCTGGATGCGCGACATCGACGCCCCGCCGTTCTGGTTGAGGAACATGCGCGACAAGTTCCCCGGCTTCGAGGGCAAGGTCGACCGCTGGCAGATCATCAGGTTCCAGGCGCCGGCCACGATCTGCATCGACGTCGGTGTCGCCAAGGCCGGGACCGGCGCGCCCGAGGGGGACCGCAGCCAAGGCGTCAACGGGTACGTCATGAACACGATCACCCCCGAGACCGACCGCACCAGCCACTACTTCTGGGCCTTCATGCGCAACTACCGCCTCGACAGCCAGACCATCACCACCCAGCTGCGCCAAGGCGTGCACGGCGTCTTCGGCGAGGACGAGGACATGCTGCGCGCCCAGCAGCGCGCGATCGACGCCAACCCGGAGCACGCGTTCTACAGCCTCAACATCGACGCGGGCGGCATGTGGGTCCGCCAGATCCTGGAGCGGATGCTGGCGGCCGAAGGGCGGCCGTCGGCGGCTCCCGCTGCGGGCCGGGGTGCCTGATGGCGGCCCACTCGCAGTCCCGCTGGCAGCGCGCGCAGGTCGTCGAAGCCCACCTCGTCGCCGACGGTGTCCGCCGGATCGTGCTGGAGGTCGAACACCCCGAGCACGCGGCGCCCGGCACGCACGTCGACGTCGCTCTGCCCGTCCAGGGCCGACAGCAGGTCCGCTCCTACTCCGTCGTGCGATCCGAGGACGGGGGCCGCCGGATCACGCTCAGCGTGCAGCTCTCCCCCACCTCGCGAGGTGGTTCGCAGGCCATGCACGCGTTGGCCGTCGGTGACGAGCTCACCGTCACCGGACCGATGCAGAGCTTCCCGCTGGCGGTCGGCGCCGGTCGTTACGTCCTGGTCGCCGGTGGTATCGGCGTCACCGCACTGGTCGCGATGGCCTCGGCTCTGCGCCGCCGCGGCGCCGACTACGAGCTCGTGCTCGTCGGCCGCAGTCGTCGGGTCATGGCCTACCTCGACGTGCTCGGCGCCGAGCACGGCGATCGGCTCCGGGTGCACGTCGACGACGAAGGAACGCCGTTGTCGGTGCCCGGTCTGGTCGGCGAGATCGCCGCGGCACCGAACGCGGCCACGACCGAGCTCTACATGTGCGGCCCGATCGGCCTGATGGACGCGATCAGGTCGAGCTGGACCGAGCACGCCCTCGCGCGGACCAACCTGCGGTTCGAGACCTTCGGGTCCAGCGGCCGGTTCGAGTCCGAGGAGTTCGTGGTCCGCCTCCCCCAGCTCGACCGGGAGGTCGCCGTCGCACCCGACACGTCGATCCTGGACGCCCTGAACGCGGCCGGGATCGACACGCTCTCGGACTGCCGCAAGGGCGAGTGCGGACTCTGCCTGGCCAAGATCGTCGGGGTCGAAGGCGCGATCGACCACCGCGACGTCTTCCTCAGCGAAGCGCAGAAGCAGCGCTGCACCAACCTGTGCCTCTGCGTCTCCCGCACGGTGGCCGGCAACACCGGCGACCGCGCATCCGTCACCCTCCACCTCACCTGATCCGGGCGCAACGGATCCCTCACCACTGGATACTTCCATGACTCTCACGGCACGCATCGGCGCGGCGCCCATGTCCGGCTACCAATGGCTGATCGTCGCGCTCTGCACCTTCATGAACTGCCTCGACGGCTTCGACGTCATGGCGGTCGCGTTCACCGGCCCCTCGGTCACCGAGGAGTTCGGTCTCAGCGGTTCCCAGTTCGGACTGCTGGTCTCGGTCGGCCTGATCGGAATGGCCCTGGGTTCGATGCTGCTCGCGCCCTTCGCCGACCTGATCGGGCGTCGCCCGCTGATCCTGATCAGCCTCGCCTTGGGCACGATCGGCATGTTCGGCGCCGCGATGGCCCCCTCAGTGCTCGTGATGGGCCTCTTCCGGCTCGTGACCGGCATCGGCGTGGGCGGCATCCTGGCCAGCACCAACGTGATCGCCAGCGAGTTCTCGAACACGAAGAACCGCGGGCTCGCCATCGGCATCTACACCGCCGGGTACGGCATCGGCGCGACCCTCGCGAGCCTCGTCGCGAAGACCACGGTCGGTGGTGACTGGCGGATCGTCTTCTACGCCGGCGGTTTCGGAACCCTGCTCGCCCTGATCGTCATCGCCGTCCTGCTGCCCGAGTCGATCGCCTTCCTCGAGCAGCGCCGTCCCCGCGGTGCCCTGGAGCGCATCAACCGGACCCTGGCGCGAATGGGGATGGACTCCACCAGCACGCACGACCTCGACCGGGCGAGCTCGGCTCGCAAGGACGCCGAGCAGGCCGGTTCGGGCTGGTTGAGGCAGCTGCTCGCCCCCACGATCCTGCTCTGGATCATCTTCATCACCATCATGTTCGGCTTCTACTTCGTGAACAGCTGGACCCCAACGCTTCTCGCCGAGGAGGGGCTTTCGAAGAGCGCTGCGGTCACCGCCGGGATGGCGATCTCGATCGGCGGCACCGTCGGCTCCGTGCTCTACGGCCTGGCCGCCCGGGTGCGCCCGCCGCGGGTCGTGCTGATCGGGTTCTCCCTGCTGTCGGCCGCGATGATGGTCGTGTTCATCCTGAGCACCTCGATCCTGTGGCTCGGATTCGGCATCGGCGTCATCGTCGGCGCGCTGATCAACGGCTGCATCGCCGGTGCGTACACCGTCGGGCCACCGCTGTACCCGTCCAACCTCCGCAGCGTCGGCATGGGCTGGGCGCTCGGCATGGGCCGGATCGGCGCCATCCTCTCCCCGACCATCGCGGGGCTGCTCAAGGACGCGGGCGCCTCGGCGACCCAGCTCTACGTCGGCGCCGCCGCAGTCGTCGCGCTCTGCGCGGTCGCCCTGGTCGCGGTGCGCAAGCACGACCCGGAATCCGCCCCGGCAGCCGAGGAACCGGTCACGACCTGAGGAATCCAGCCCTGGTCCGCCGCGAAGTTCGTGCCCCACACGAGATCGGGTGTGGGGCACGAACTTCGTCGCGTCGGCCGGGGGAAGCCGACGCCGCCCTCGACGTCGCCGCGGCACATCTACCGCTGGGTGGCCAACGCCTCCGTTGCGGCTGCGCTGCGGCTGGACTCGTTGAGCAGGCCGAAGGAGAAGCCGAGCACCGCCCACATGCCCGCGAGCTCGGCGAGCGAGGCGAGCCGGAACTGCCACAGCAACGCGGCGGGAACGTCGGCCGGTATCGGATCGGGGTTCGCCGGCCAGGCCCACAGCGCAACGCCGGCGAGCACCGCTGTCGCTGCCGCGGTGGCGGTGGTGGACCGGCTCGGGTTCCACCCGCGGGCCCGCAGGTAGCCGTGCAGGTGGTGGGCCGCGAGCACGATCAGGATGCCTGCGGCGATGAACGAGAAGTACGCCAGCGTCCGGCCCGACACCGACTCGGTTTCACCGACGCCGGGCGGATTCGCCGGGTACTTCAACGCGGGCAGCAGCGACACCGCGAAGAATCCCACCGCGGTCAGCTGGAGGCTGCGCCCGAAGTCGGTGCGCGCGGTCGTCCGATGACGGACGCTGGCGAACACGACCGCGAAGATCACGCCGATGGCCACCCCCACCAGCACGGCGGCGACCATGCCGCCGACCACCTGGACGGGCCGGGAGAACATCTCCTCGTGCGCGTGCTCACCCGAGGCGTGCGAGCGAGCTTCTTCGATCCCGAGCGATGCCTGCAGCGGGGCTTGCACCAGCAGCAACGACAACAGCGCTGCGGTCAGACCGGCGAACGCTCCGGCGAGCAGACCGCGCCGGAGGATCGCGTTGAACGGCGAGCTCATCACGCCCCCGCTCAGTGGCACGGGACGCCGAGGGCGTGCCTGCCGTCGTGGGTGAACTCGTGCACGACATCGGCGGCCTGCGCGAGCAGGAGGCCGTTGTCCTGCAGCACGACGTACAAGGCCACCAGGGCGAACGCGGCGAGCGCCCAAGCCCAGGCCGGAACGTGGATGCGTGGTGCGGCAGCGGACAGAGCAGGAGCGGTCATGTCGAATCCTCTTTTCCATCTCTCGTGGAACTCGGTGCGTGCCGCAGCCGGTCTCCTGGCTTCCGGATCGACGCTTCCCCTGGCCTTCCCAGTCACCTGCCGGTGTCCAGTGGCGCTGTCAGGGTCGCTCCCCGGTCACAGTGGCGAGGACCACGCCGGATTTCCACCGGCTTCCCGTGCACTGCGGCATCCGGAACGGTAGAGGGAGATCCGCGCGGGCACAACAGCCGATCAAGCGACGAACGTCACCGCGCGCCTTGCGCACGACCGTTGTTCAGGTGCAATGACTTCGTGGACGATTCGACCGCTCGCCTGCTGGACCGATGCACCCGATCCCTCGCTCGCGCACCCGAGCATCCCGGGAAACTCTTGCCGTGGGCGGAGTTCTGCCGTCCGCTTTCCGGCCTGCTCTCCTGCAACGTGCGAGAATGGCAGCGGCTGGGCGGTTTTCAACACCACCGGGCCGCAACCGTTCTCGTCGCCTTCCGCGCGTCCTGGCTCGCGTTGTGCGCGACGGTTCCCGAACGCCACCTGGGCCTGCCCATCCCCTCGCTGGCCACCGCACGGGCCGCGGTCGACGACCGGGGGATGCTGCAGGGACTCGTCCTCGACCCCCATGCCACCGAAAATTCCTGGTGGACCACCGTTTCCGGTTTCCTCTCGCCCCTCACGGAGGGACTCGCCTCCCTGGGCGGTCCGCCGCCCGACAGCGACCAGTACTGGGGCAACGCCGTCGGCTTGATCGGTGAAGTGCTCCGGCGCATGGCCACCGACGGGGCCGGCGGGAACGTCTTCGACACCGCCGTTGAACTGCGCAACGCCACCGGACGCGACGACCTGCTCGACCTCAGCAGCACACCACGCGGTCTGCGCTCCCGGCGCCGAACCTGCTGCCAGCTGTGGCGCGCCAACGTCGGTTGCTGCACCGAGTGCGTGCTCCACAACGCACCCCGATCCAGGCGGCCCCCACGCGGGTGAGCGTCGAACCGATCAGGAGACCGGTAGCCCGACGAGGGCGGCTGCGGCGCCGAGTCCAGCGCAGATCGCCAGCACCCTCAGCATCGGCCAGCGCAGGGCGAACACGAGCACGAGGGCGATCGCGGTGATGGCGGCTGCGACAGGCCGGATGCTGGCCAGATCGGGCAGGTTCAGCGACAGGGGCCCGAGCTGCTGGAGATGCGTGCTGGCGAACAGGGTGTGGCCTGCGAAGTACAGGGCGAGGTTGGCGATCACACCGACCACAGCGGCGGTGATCCCGGTCAGCGCGGCCGACAGCGCGTGGTTGTGGCGGAGTCGTTCGACGTGCGGGGCGCCCAGCAGGATGAACAGGAAGCACGGCACGAACGTCACCCACGTCGTCAGCAGCGCGCCCAGCACGGCGGCGACCCACGGGTTGAGCGTCCCCGGATTGTTGTACGCGCCGAGGAAGGCGACGAACTGCACCACCATGATCAGCGGCCCCGGAGTCGTCTCGGCCAACGCCAGGCCGCGCACCATGTCCGAGGCCGACAGCCACCCGTAGACCTCCACGGCGCGCTGCGCGACGAAGGCCAGAACGGCGTAGGCGCCACCGAAGGTGACCAGTGCCGTTCCGGAGAAGAACACCCCCTGCGTGGTGAACACGCTGCCCGCACCGGTGAACAGGGCGACCGCTGCGACCGGCAGCCCCCAGGCGATCAGCCCGACCGCCAGGATCTGCAGCCCGCGGCGCAGCGAGGGCGTCTCGTGGTGCAAAGCGCCGTCGGAGATCAGCGGTGCCGTGCCGTCAGCGGCACCGTCGCTCTCGGCGCGGTTCATGATGTGCGGGGCGAACCGGGCCAGCAGCCAGCCGATCAGACCGGCGGCGGCGATGACGATCGGGAAGGCGATGCCGAACACGGCGATGGCCACGAACGCCCCGACGGCCAGTGCGATGAGCGCGGGATGGCCCAGCGCCCGCCGACCCACTCGGACCACGGCCTGGGCGACGATGGCCACCACCGCCGGTGCCAGGCCGGCGAAGATCGCGGTGACCGCGGTCGTGTCACCGAAGGCCACGTAGATCGCCGACAACCCGAGCAACGCGACCACGCCGGGAAGCACGAACAGGACGCCGGCGACCAGGCCACCGCGCAGACCGTTGAGCAACCATCCGATGTAGATGGCCAACTGCTGAGCTTCTGGACCGGGCAGCAACATGCAGTAGTTCAGCGCGTGCAGGAACCGCCGCTGACCGATCCAGCGCTTCTGCTCCACCAAGGTCCGCTGCATCACCGCGATCTGCCCAGCAGGCCCACCGAAGGTCTGCAACGAGATCCCGAACCACGTGCGCACCGCCTGCCGGAACGGCACCAGGTCGGTGTCGGGCCGCGGCGCTCCCTCGGTCGCATCCGGGTTGGCGTGCTCGTTGCGGCCGTGGGCCGAGTCGTGCGTCATCGACGACCATTCCTCCAATGGCGGGCGTGAAAAGCCGGGGTTGTCAGGCAGGTTCGCGACCGAGAAGGGTCGCGCGGCGGTAGTACTCGTAGAGCCCGTCGAAGATCGGCCGCGTGTGGGCCAGCACCTCTTCGTCGTCGCAGACCATCGACAAAGCCCGCAGCGCCACGTCGAAACCAGGTGCTTCGGGAGCGTCGTAGCGCTCGTCGTCGATGTCGGCTTCGTGGATGATCTCGGCGATGCGCCACAGCACGGGATCGGTGATCTCGTAGCGGTGCAGGATGGTCTCGAAGCTGCAATCGCCGTGGTGGTGCGACAGTTCGACCCCGCGCATGTCGAACGGCGTCGCGTCCTCAGGCACGTCGGCCGGGTCGGCGACGAACACGAACTGCGCATCGCCGTCGACCGCACGCCGGATCAACCAGGCGCAGGCGGCTCGATCGATGTGAATGTTCGCTCGCGTGGCCCACTTCATCGCGCCTCCTGATCCACTTCGGCCACTGGCCGCACCAAGGCGTCGACGGCCTGCCGGGCGTGGTCGCGCTCGTCGGGCGGGAAGTAGTCGCGTCGGGTCACCCGGCGCAGCTCGGCTCGCAGCCGCCGCGCGGCCGACGTCCGCCCGCCCTCGTCGAGACCAGCCGCCTCGCCGGCCTCGGCGATGATCGCCCGGTACTCCTCCGAACGTGCCGCGGCCATGCTCCCGGCCAGCTCCCGCTCCTGCGCCGCAGTCGCGGGCCGAGCCGTCCAGATGCCCGCCGTTCCACCGGCGTCGATGACCTCGTCAGCGAGCCACTCCAGGTGCTCCCGCGTGCGAGCGTCTGCGGGCAACCCGACCACGCCGTCGGCGAGCTGAGCCACGCCCAAGCGCTTGAGCTTGCGCCACACCGCGATCCGCGGCGTGGAGGGTTCCCGCGGCATGCGGTACGACAGCAGCACCCACTCCCCCGGCGAGCCCTCGGCACTGTCCAACGTCATGCAACCAGGGTTGCATTGCAACCACGGTTACAACAAGACACGAGAAGGGCACGACCACTTCGTGGGACAGCACGAGCGTCAGCGCGCTGGATCGTGGGTGTGGGGCGAGCCGGATCAGGGGTGTTGTCGGAACGTCACCGGGCTCCGACGTCGCCGCTGATCCTGGCCAGGCGGCGGAAGGCCTCGGGGCCCGCTTGAAACGCGCCCGACTCGATCTCGTGGATGATCCGGGTCAGTTCCGCGTTCAGCGGTGCTTCGCGGCCGATGCTCCGGGCCGCTTCAGCGACGCCGCCGTTGATGACGTCGACCTCCGTCGGGCGGGACCGCTGCAGGTCCTGGAGCATCGACGCCTTGGTGGGCCCTGCCCGGACCATGAGCCGATCGAGGGCGTCCTCGGCGGCCGCGCGGTCGGTGGCGTCGCGGGTGACCAGCTGATCGGCCGGGGTCGCGAACACCTCCCCCAGCGTCATGCCCAGGGCGCGGGCGGTGTCGTAGCCCTCGCGCCAGAGCTGCAGGCCCACCTCGCGCCCGACCGGGTCGGCCACCACGTCCCGGTACAGGCAGCCGCCCGCTGCGCCGAGGCCCGAGAAGGTGCTGTTGAGCAGGAGTTTGGTCCACACCTGGCTGGCGATGGTGGCGGTGGTCTTCGCTTCGGCGATGGCCGCGAGGATCTGTCGCAGCCTGGAGAGCCGTTCGGTGCTGCTGCCGTCGAGCTCGCCGACGACCGTGGGGGCGTCGGTGGTCTGCTGCAGGTGCCCGGGACCGAGGTTGGTCGCTCCCCACTCGATCAGACCGACGATCAACCGCTCCCGCCCGACCAGGGACTGCACGAGGTCGTGGACCAGGCCGTTGCCCAGCGCGACGTAGGTGTCCACCAGTCCGGCCTCGACCAGCGGTGTGACGGCAGGCCGCAGCGCGAGGGATTTCACGGTGAGAAGCGCGAAATCGAAGTGCCCTGCCAGTTCCGCCGGGTCCGAGACGGCCTGCAGGCGGCGGCGCGAGACCTGGCCGTCGACCTGCTCGAACAGCAGTCCCGGGTCGCGAAGCGAGGTGACGTGCCGGTGGTCGGCGTCGAGCACCGTGACGTCGTGGCCCGCGCTGGTCATCTGCGCGGCCGCGACCCCGCCGATCGCGCCGCCTCCGACGACGATGATGCGTTCTGGCATGTTCGCTCCTTCGAGGTTCAGGTGGCGCGGGCGAGCGCGCCGGGCACCGGGGGGATCGCATGCGGCGGGCAACCGCAGGTGGTGCCGATGTGGAGTTCGTAGGGCCGGATGGATTCGCGGGTGGGCCCTCCCGCGCCATCGATCCGGCGGATGAGCTGGTCGACGGCCAACTCCGCCATGTGCCTGCGGGGTACGCAGATGGTGGTCAGCTCGGCCAGCATCGAGGCGGGCGGGAAGACCCCGTCGATGCCGGTGACGGCGACGTCCTCGGGGATCCTGATCCCGTTCCCGCGCAGGCTTCCGATCACGCCGGAGGCGATCGCGTCCGATCCGCAGACGATCGCGCGGGGCACATCCCCGGTTTCGATCAGGTGCTGGGCCGCGTGGTTGCCGCCTTCGGCGGTGAGGCTCGTGGTGAACCGGCGGTGCGACGGCACCGGGGCGCCGAGCCGCTGCGCCGTGGCGACGAACGCCTCCGCCCTGCTGCCCGACGACGACGAGTTGTGCGGTCCGGTCACCACCGCGAGGTCGGTGTACCCGTGCCCGACGACGTGACCCAGGATCTCCTCGGCCGCTGAGACGTCGTCGATGCCGATGAAGTCCGCGGGCAGGTCGGGGATCCGGCGGATCAACTGCACGAAGGGCATCCTGGCCCGGCGCAGCCGCCGGACGATCCCGCCGTCGTCGGGGTGCAGCACCGTGAGCACGACGCCGTCGACGCGCCGGGTGATCATCGCCTCGACGACGCCGGCCAGCGTCTCCGGGCTCTCCTGGGTGTGGGCGAGGAAGACCTCGTAGTCCTGGCCGCGTGCCGCGTCGATGGTGCCTGCCGCGACGTCGGCGTAGAAGGGGTTGTCGATGTGGGCCAGGACCAGACCGAGCACGCGGGTGCGGTCGGCGTCGAGCTTGGCGTGGTGGCGTTCGAGCGGGTAGCCCATCTCGCGCGCGATCCGCAGCACGCGTTGGCGCATCTCGGCGGACACACCGCCACGACCGTTGAAGACGTAGGAGACCGTGGCCGGGGTGACCCCGGCTTCCCTGGCGACGTCCGCGGCGGAGACCCGGAGGGCTCGGACGCCCGTCTTGCGCCCGTGGTTGCTCGACTTCATGCCGGTAGCCTCCTCTCCGTTCGCCTCGGGGGACAGCGCAGGCCGAGCCCTCACCGCAGCTGGTCGCGCCGCTCGACGAGATCGATGTCCCCGAGTTCCTCGCGCAGCCGGTCGAGCCCGGCGTAGGCGCGATCGCGGTAGCGGGCCACGTCGGTGCCGACGCCGTCGTCGAACTCGTAGAAGCCCTGCCCGGTCTTGAGCCCGTGCCGTCCCCGTTCGACCTGGTCGACGAGCATGCGCGGGGTGCCGATGCGGTCGCCGTAGGCGGCTTCCAGCGTCGTGAACCCGTCGCGGTACACGTCGAGGCCGGCGATGTCGGCGATGGCGAACGGGCCGAAGAACGGCAGCCGGAAGCCGAAGGAGTTGCGGACCACCTCGTCGACCTGAGCCGGGGCGGCCACGCCGTCCTCCACCAGGCGCGCGGCCTCCCGGAACAGCGCGTACTGGAGCCGGTTCGCGACGAAACCCGGGGAGTCGCCGACCACGGTCGGCACCTTCCCGATGCCGCGCAGGAAGCCCACGACGTCCTCGACCACCGACGGGCTCGTCCGGGCTCCCGGGATGACCTCGACGCTGGGCACGAAGGGAGCCGGGTTCATCCAGTGCACCCCGAGGAACCGCTCGGGCGCGGTGACACTCGTGGCCAGCTCTCCGATCGGGATCGCCGAGGTGTTCGTCCCGATCACGACCTCCGGTCCGACTGCGACCGAGATCCGTTCCAGGACGGGTTTTTTCACCTCGATCCGCTCGGGGACCACCTCGGCGACGTAGTTGACGTCGACCAGCGCCGAGTCGAGCGACTCGGCAGCGCGCAGGTGCGCGCGAACGGCCTCGGCCATCGCTGCGGGGAGCAGCCCGTCGGCGGCGAACTCGTCCGCCTCCTCGTGCAACTCCCGCACCCGCTCCCGCGAACGCTGCGCCGACTCGTCGACGACGACGCAGTCGATGCCGCGAGCCGCGAAGGACTGGGCGATACCGCCGCCCATGTACCCGGCGCCGACCACCGCGACGCGCACGTCGTGGTTCGCCATCTGCCCGCCCATCAGAAGCCCACAGCCGAGCGGCCCTTGAGCTGCAGCATCTCGCGAGCCTCGTCGGGCGTGGCGACCTCGAGGTTGAGCGCCTCCAAGACCGTGCGGATGCGCGTGACCTGCTGGGCGTTGCTCTCCGCCAGCTGCCCGGGCCCGATCCACAGCGAGTCCTCCAGGCCGACGCGCACGTGCGCGCCCATCGCGGCACCGATGCTTGCCAGTGGCATCTGGTTGCGCCCGGCACCCAGCACGGACCACTGGTAGTCCGCACCGAGCAGCCGATCGGCCGTGCGGCGCATGTGCATGAGGTCCTCGGGGTGCGCCCCGATACCGCCCAGCAGACCGAAGACGGACTGGACGAACAGGGGGCCGTCGGTGAGTCCGCGGCCCCGGAAGTGCGCGAGGTTGTTCAGGTGCGAGATGTCGTAGCATTCGAACTCGAAGCGCGTGCCGTTCGCGCGGCCGAGCTCGAGGATGGTCTCGATGTCGGCGAAGGTGTTCTTGAAGACCAGATCGCGGCTGTTCTCCAGGTTCTCCCGCTCCCAGTCGTGCTCGAACTCCTTGAACCGGTCGAGCATCGGGTACAGCCCGAAGTTCATCGAGCCCATGTTCAGCGACGCCAGTTCGGGTTTGAACTCCACCGCGGGCCGCATCCGCTCGGCGACCGTCATGTGCGGGGAACCGCCGGTGGTGAGGTTGATGACCGCGTCGGTGTTGCGCTTGAGCGAGTCCAGGATCGGCGCGAAGTGCTCGGGGTTCTGCGACGGGCGGCCGTCCTCGGGATCCCTGGCGTGCATGTGCACGACCGCGGCACCGGCCTCAGCGGCGCCGATCGCGGCTTCGGCGATCTCCTCGGCCGACACCGGCAGGTGCTTCGACATCGACGGCGTGTGGATCGCACCGGTGACGGCACTGGTGATGATGACTTTCCTGGCCGCAGGCATGGATACCTCTCAGATCGATTTCAGTGACGGACGAGATCCCCGGCAACGCCCCGCAAACCGGATCACTCCCGGTCCGCGGTCTGCTGATCCGGCTTCGTGGCACGCCCCTCAACGAGCGGGTCGCGCTTGGGGAATCCGAGCCCGAGGACGGCACCGATCGCCACGAGTGCGGCGACGAACCACAGCCCGGACACCGCGCTGCCGGTGGCTTCCTCCAGCAGACCCATCACGTAGGGACCGACGAACCCGCCGAGGATGCCGAGGGTGTTCATCAGCGCGATTCCACCTGCCAGCGTCGCACCGGACAAGCGGGTGGAGGGCACCGCGAACATGATCGGCTGCACGACGAAGAAGCACGCGGCGGTCAGGCAGAAGCCCAGCAGGGCGACGATGGCCGGTGCGACCGCGGCGATCAGCAATCCGACCGTCATCGCCGCGAGTCCGCCCACCAGGATGCTGCGGGAGCGCGCGGCGTTGGTCGCGTAGCGCGGCAGCAGGAGAGCACCGGCCGCCGAGGCCACCCACGGCAGGGCGGTGATCAGGCCGATGGTGAAGCTGCTCATCTCGCCCCACGAATCGATGATCGTGGGCAGGAAGTAGGTGAGGCTGTAGACCGCGATCTGGTGGCAGAAGTAGATCGCGATGGCCATCACGATGAACTTGTCCCGGAGCACGCCGGCGAAGGAGTGGGTGCCGGATTCCGCGGCACCGGCCTCCTGCTCGGCCTTGAGGTGCGCCTCGAGCCGACCGGCCTGCTCCTCGCTGAGCCACTTGGCATCACGCGGACCGTTGGGCAGCAGCTTCCAGACGACCACCGCGAGGAAGACCGCAGGCAGCCCCTCCACGATGAACATCCACTGCCAGCCGTGAAGACCGGCAGCACCATCGAGACCGAGGATCGCCCCGCCCAGCGGCGCGCCGATGATGTTGGCGACCGGAACCGCGGCGAGGAACATGCCCATCGCCGCGGCGCGCTGGCGGCGGGTGAACCAGTAGGTCAGGTAGAGCATGACCCCCGGGAAGAAACCGGCCTCGGCGATGCCCAGGAGCACCCGCATCACGTAGAACGAGGTCTCCCCCTGCACGAATGCCATGCCTGCCGACAGCAGTCCCCAGGTGACCATGATCCGCGTGATCCAGAACCGCGCCCCGAAGCGGTGCATCATGAAGTTGCTGGGCACCTCGCACAACGAGTACGCGAGGAAGAACAAGCCCGCGCCCAGCCCGAACGCCGCCGCCGAGATGCCGAGATCGGCCTCCAGGTGGGACTTCGCGAGTCCGATGTTCGTGCGGTCGATGAAGGAGATGACGTAGGCGATCATCAGCAGCGGCATCAGCTTGCGGGTGATCAACCGCGTCAGGCGCGGATCCTCCGCAGCGTGCACCGCGGACGAACTCTCGGAAGTGGAGGACATCATTGTCCCTTTCCTCGTTGCGTGGGCGTGTAGGTCGTGCCGCGGTGCCCGCTTCGAGTCCCGGCGAGCTTCGGCATCGGGCGAACGTCAACCGGATCGGAGTCGGCCGCCCGGCACTTCGAGCGGCGACGTGTGACGCACGCTAAGTACGGCCTCTCGCCTTAAGCAACGTTAACCTCGCGCGCCTGGCGCCCATCGGAGTTGAGGAGGCGGTCGCGGCGCTGCCGGACTTCGCCCGCGCCCCGGTCGTTGGTGGCCACCGCTGCGGCGCTGCGGAAACGGTGTTCACGCGCGCCACGAGCCCCTCAGGTTCGATGTCCGCATCGTGGTAAGTTGCTGGTCCATCTCAGCCAGGAGGGACACGAGCATGGGGTCGCCCACCGGCGGTGTCAGGGTCATCGAGAAGGCCGGTGCGCTCATGGAAGCGCTGGCGTACCGGGGCCCGCAGACCGTGGTCGAGCTCGCTGAGGCGACCGGTGAACCGCGGACCACGATCTACCGCGTGCTCGCCACCCTGCAGGAGATGGGATGGGTCGAGGAGACCACCAAGCGCGGTCGTTACGCGCTGGGGCTCACGCTCATGCAGCTCGGGCGGGCGGCTGTCGAGCACGGCATCGAGCACCGGTTCGCGGCGCCCGTCCTCCGGGCGTTGCGGACCGAGACCGGGTTGACCGTCTACCTCCACGTCCTGCGCGGGCTGCGAGCCGTGTGCGTGGAGCGCATCGACGGACGCGAACTGCTCAGCTTCGGCCTCCAGTTCGGCGGCTCGCTGCCGTTGCACGCCGGAGCCGGGGCGCGGGTGCTGCTCGCCTTCGGCGGCGAAGCGCTCTACCAGCGTTGGCGCGAGCACGTGGAGGAGCGCGGGGGCGAGGCCGAGGCCTTCACCCAGCGGACTCCACGGCGTCTGGCCGACATCGAGGCGCTGGTGCGGAAGGTGCGGGCCAACGGGTTCGCGGTCAGCTCCGAGGACAACACCATCGGCATCGCCGCGATCGGCGCGCCGATCTGGGCCGCCGACGGCCGCTGCTTGGCGGCCGTGTCGATCGCGGGTTCGCCCGAAGAGATCCTCAACAGGGACCGCCAGCCGGTCCTCGCCGAGGTGGTGCGGCGAGCGGCGCAGCAGATCGGCGACCTCAGCACCCCGCGAGCGGGCAGGGCTCGGTCGCAGGACCCGTCCTGAATCGGAACCAAACCCTCCTCTTATCACGATGCGGACATCTTTGAACCGCCTCGCGGGACGTTCAGGAGCTTTTCCGCCGCATCGCCGGCGGCGGACGTATCACTTCTCCGCAACACCAACGCCGGTTCCCGCCGGACGTTTTCGAGGAGGGGTGCATGAGCACGACGTCAGAACGACCGCAGCAGGACGCCGCAGTGCCGTACCGCGGCGAGAAGCCCTACGGCATGCTCGAGGACCTGGTGGTTCCGCAGGTCCTGGGCCTGGACTGCGATGAGCGGTTGTGGGTTCCCCAGGCTCCGGACGTGACCTTCCGGCCGCTGCTGCTGTCGGTGAGCCAGGGCTACTTCGTCAACATCCTCCGGGTCCGCAAGACGGGCATCCTGTCCCGCCACCGGCACGCGGGACCGGTGCACGCGACCACGCTCAAGGGCCGCTGGCACTACCTGGAGCACGACTGGTGGGCCGAGGAAGGCAGCTACGCCTTCGAGCCGCCGGGCGACATCCACACCCTCGAGGTGCCCGACGGCGTGCAGGAGATGGTGACCATGTTCCACGTCACCGGCGCCTACATCTACGTCGACCCGGACGGCAACCCGGTCGGTGTCGAGGACGTGTTCACCAAGCTCGAAGCCGCGCGCGAGCACTACGCGGCCGTGGGTCTCGGCGCGGACTATGTCGATCAGTTCATCCGCTGAGCCCGCAGCAGCGCCTCTCTCGGACGGGACCATGAACGCGCTGGTCAAGCGCAGCGGCATTTCCGAGGACGCCGGTGTCGGCGGGCGGGAGATCCCCCGCCCGCCCGCCGGGCACGTGCTGGTGCGCACGGAGGCGTGCGGGCTGTGCGGCAGCGACGTCCACGCGTGGCGCCAGGACGCGGGCTACGACTGGGTGCGGACACCGGTGACGCTGGGGCACGAGGCGATCGGCGAAGTGGTCGCCGCCGGCCCGGGGGCCGATCGAGGATGGGTCGGGCGCCGAGTCGTGCCCGTGTCCATCGACGGCTGCGGAGACTGCCCGACCTGCCGCGAAGGTCTCCGGCAGATCTGCCCGGACCGGACGGTGCTCGGGTTGTCCTTCGACGGGGCGGCGGCGGAGCACTTCACCATCGACCAACGGCGGCTCGTTCCGGTCGAGGTCGACCTGCCCGCGAGCACGCTGGTGCTCACAGAGCCGCTCTCGGTGGCGCTCCGGGCGGTCAAGCACCTCGAACGCGCCGAAGCCGCCCACGACGCGGTGGTCAGCGGTCCAGGTCCGATCGGTCTGATGATCGCCCTGCTGCTGCGACAACGCGGCCACCGCGTCGTGCTGGTGGGTGCCGAGCGGGACCGTCGGCAACGGCTCGCGGTCGCCGCCTCGTTGGGACTGGAGACCAGGGTCGCCGGCGAGAGTTCCGGGACGCGTCCCGGCGGTTGGGTCGAGGCGTCGGGATCGTCCCAAGCGCTCAACGCGGCGGTGCACCAGATCAGATCCGGCGGCACCGTGGTGGTTCCGGCGCTGTTCGGCGGCACCACCGATCCGGACGTGAACGTGCTGACCCGCAACGAAATTCGACTGCAGGGAAGCTACGGCTCGCTGGCGGTGGATTACCGCGACGCCATGAGCACACTGGCGGCAGACCCCGAGCCGTGGTCCTCCCTGGTCACGACCTTCCCCCTGTCCGAGGGCGTCCGGGCGCTCGAAACAGCTGCGGCGGCTGAGGTTTTCAAGGCCGTGCTCGTTCCCTGAACCAGGCACGCGATGTGACACCCCGCCATTCCCATTAGTTCCGTCCCACCTCAATTCATTCCACGCATGGGCCGGCGTTTCAAGGAGGAGACACCATGGCCAGAAACGGCACCACCACGCGCACCTCATCGCGCACATCGATCGGCAAGGTCGTGTTCGCGAGCCTGATCGGCACCGCGATCGAGTGGTACGACTTCTTCCTCTACGGATCCGCCGCCGCGCTGGTATTCGGACCGCTGTTCTTCCCCGAATCCGAACCAGCAGCGGCGACCATGCTCGCCTTCGGCACCTACGCGATCGGATTCGTCGCCCGCCCGCTGGGCGGCATCATCTTCGGGCACTTCGGTGACAGGCTCGGCCGCAAGACCATGCTGGTCGTCAGCCTCCTGCTCATGGGCGCCGCGACCTTCGCGATCGGCCTCCTGCCGACCTACGCCACCGTCGGCATCGCCGCTCCCCTGCTGCTGCTGACCTGCCGCATGCTGCAAGGATTCGCGGTCGGCGGCGAGTGGGGCGGCGCCGTGCTCATGGCTGCCGAGCACGGCGACGACACCCGACGCGGGTTCTGGTCCTCCTGGCCCCAGGCCGGCGTTCCGCGGGCAACCTGCTGTCGGCGGCGGTGCTGTGGGTGCTCGCCGCGGTCCAGTCCGATCAGGACTTCCAGGCGTGGGGATGGCGAATCCCGTTCCTGCTCAGCGCATTGCTGGTGCTCATCGGCATGTGGGTCCGGCTCAGCATCGAGGAATCCCCGGTCTTCGCCGAGGCCAAGGCCGTTCGTGAAGCCGAGCCCGACAAGCGCGCTCCGCTGCTGCAGGTCCTCCGCAACTACCCCCGCGAGGTGCTGATCGCGATGGGGCTGCGCATGACCGAGAACATCGCCTACTACATCTTCTCGATCGTGGTGCTCACCTACCTGGTGACCTACATGCACATGCCCAAGTCCGTGGCCATCGTCGGCGTCCTGGCAGGCTCCGCGGCCCAGCTCGTCCTGACTCCCGTGATCGGCGCGCTGTCGGATCGGGTCGGACGCCGCCCGCTCTACCTCATCGGCGCGATCGGCACCGGGATCTGGGGCTTCGTGTTCTTCCCGATGGTCGACACCGGCGACCCGCTGATGATCACGCTGGCCATCGTGATCGGCCTGAGCTTCACGACCTTCATGTACGCACCCCAGGCCGCGCTGTTCTCCGAGTTGTTCGGCACGACCGTCCGCTACAGCGGCGCCTCGCTGGGCTACCAGCTGGCATCGGTGTTCGCCGGCGGCCTCGCGCCGATGATCTCCGTCGCCCTGCTCGGAACCGTCGACGAGCGCAACACCACCGCGGTCAGCATCTACCTCGCGATCGCCGCGGTGATCACGCTGGTCGCCGTCGCCGCCGCCAGGGAGACGGCCGGATCCTCCCTGCGCCACGACCGGACGCTCGACGAGCTCGGGAGCAGCTGACCGATGCAACCATCCCGAGACCGGCCGTCCAGCTCATTGGACCTCTTCCGACTGCACGGGCGCACCGCCATCGTCACGGGTGCGGCCAGAGGGCTCGGCAGGGCGATGGCGCTCGCGCTCGCGGAAGCCGGCGCCGACATCGTCGCCCTCGACGCCGCACCGCTCGCCGAACTGGCGAGGGAAGTCGAGTCGCGCGGAGCGCTGTGCCACGCGCACCAGGCCGACCTGCGATCGCTGAGTCCTGCGGCCGCCCAGGAGCTGATCGGCCAGGCGCTCAGCGCGGCGCCGGACACCTGCGTGCTCGTCAACAACGCGGGCACGATTCGGCGCGGTCCGGCGATGCGCACCAGCGCCGAGGACTGGCACGCGGTGATCGACCTGAACCTCACGACACCGTTCATGCTGGCCCAGGCATTCGCGCAAGCGCTCACCGACACCGGGACGCCCGGAAGCGTGATCAACGTAGCCTCGATCAACAGCTTCCAGGGCGGAGTCGAGGTCCCCGCGTACGCGGCCTCCAAGCACGGGCTGCTGGGCCTCACCCGGGCACTGGCCAACGAGTGGACCGCGCACGGCGTGCGCGTCAACGCCATCGCACCCGGCTACATGCTCACCGACTTCACCGCAGCGCACCGCCAAGACGCGACCAAGTACGAGGCGATGCGGGACAGGATGCCAGCCGACCGGTGGGGCGACGCCGACGACCTCGCCGGAGCCGTCGTCTACCTGGCCTCATACGCCTCCGGTTATGTCACCGGCAGCGTCCTGACCGTCGACGGCGGTTGGCTGGCACGCTAGATCCAGCCCACGAGCGCCTCGCACGATTCCGTCACGTCCCAGCTGCTGGCCGGGTGCGCCCCAAACCAGCAGCTGGGACACCTCGACGAAGTCCGCGCACGCACTTCACGCGGAGTCAGGATTTCCCCACGGGGGTTGATCTTTCGGGGCCGGTCGGGCTCGATGCTGTCCGCTGCTCAGAGCTAGGCGCCGACGACGAACACGGACAGCATCACCGTGGCGAGGACCAGCAGCATGACGAGTCCGATGCTGAGCGTGGTCCAGTCGATCGCGATCCGGGTTCCTGCGCCGTGCTGCGGTGTGGTCATGCTGCGTCCCCCTGACCCCTGAGTCGCCGGTGATGCCCCAACCGCGATTGGCCGAGGTGCTGTCAGTAGTGAACCGCCTGGACGCAACGCCGACATGTGCCGAAAGTCCCGCCATTTCGGCGATCACGCGCGGTCTGATCACCACTCGCCTGAAACCCGGACCTCCCCCGGCAGCACAGCGACGCAGACCACACCCGATCGTCTCGTCCCGACGGCTCCGGCGAAGCCAGATGCCGCTGAAGGCGCGCCCGCGGCGTCGACTCCGAGCTCGGCTATTGCTCCGATCGCGACCGCGCCGCTATGGTTCTCGCACATTGAGTATTTGTTGCTCAAATAACGAGAAACTCTTGGGAGGGCTGATGACCCCCACGGAGATCGCGGCGCAGGTTGATCCACCGCTTTCCGGATTCCGCGTGCTCGAGCTCGGCAACTTCATCGCCGCACCGTTCGCGAGCAGGATCTTCGCTGACTTCGGCGCCGAGGTCGTGAAGATCGAGCGCCCCGGCGTCGGTGACGAGCTCCGTGGATGGCGGCGGAGCCGGGGCAAGACCTCGATGATGTTCCGGACCGTGGCGCGGAACAAGAAGTCGTTGACCCTCGACCTGCGCACGGACGAGGGGCGCGAGCTGGTCCTCGACCTCGTCCGGAAGACGGACGTGGTGATCGAGAACTTCCGCCCCGGCACGCTCGAACGATGGGGCCTCGGACCGGTGGAGCTGAGCGAGGCGAACCCCGACGTGGTGCTGGTGCGGATCTCCGGCTACGGGCAGACGGGCCCGTACCGGGACCGCGCCGGTTTCGGCGGAGTGGCCGAAGCCTTCGCGGGGCTGCGGCACGTCACCGGACACGCTGACCGGGCGCCGGTCCGCCCCGCCGCTCCGATCGGTGACGCGCTCGCCGGGCTCTACGGCGCTGTGGGTGCCCTGATGCTGCTGCTGGCACGGGCCAACGGGCGCCCGCACGACGGGCCTCGCGTCGCCGACGTCGCCCTCTACGAATCGGTTTTCATGGCCATGGAGTCCTTGGTTCCCGATCTGGACGCCTACGGCACCGTGCGCCAGCGCACCGCCGGGAACCTTCCCGGGGTCGTGCCCAGCGGCGTCTACCCGACCGCCGATGGGCAGTCCGTGGTGATCGCCGGCAACTCCAGCGGCGCGTTCACCCGGCTGATGACCGCGATCGGGAGAACGGATCTGGCCGAGGACCCGACGCTGGCCGACGGTGACGCCCGGTACGCGCGCGAGGTCGAGTTGGACGGTTCGATCAGCGAGTGGACCGGTCGGCACAGCGCACCCGAGGTCGTCGAGATCCTCGGTGCGGCCGGGGTACCGGTCGGCCCGGTGCACGACGCGACCGCGATCGCCGAGGATCCGCACGTCCTGGCTCGAGGCATGGTGCGGCCGTTGAAGGTGGTCGTGGACGACGAGCCGGAGGAGATCCGCTTTCCCGGCGTGGTGCCGCGGGTTCCCGGTGCACCGGGCGAGCTCCGCTGGGCCGGGCCGGAACTCGGCGAGCACACCGACGAGGTACTCAGCGGGGTGCTCGGCTTGCGAGCCGAACGACTCGCGGCCCTGCGCGAGCGGGGGGTCATCTGATGGCCGTCCAGGTCCACATCACCGACGTCGTCATGCGCGACGGTCTGCAGGACGAACCGGTCGTCGTGTCGGTGGCCGATCGGCTGAAGATCGCCGAGGCGCTGGTCGCGGCCGGACTCACCAGCATCGAGGCCGCGTCGTTCGTCAACCCGGCCCGGGTGCCGCAGATGGCCGGTGCCGAGGAGCTCGTCGCGTCCCTTCCGCTGCCCGCAGGTGTCCGGTGGAGCGCGCTCGCCCTCAACCGCAAGGGCGTGCAGCGCGCGGTCGCCGCCGGAGTGACCGACGTGTGCCTGGTCGTTTCCGCCGGTGAGGGCCACAGCCGGGCCAACGCCGGCCGAGGTGTGCAGGACGCGCTCGACGATCTGCGCGGCGTGGTCGACGACCACCCCCACGTCCGGTTCACCGGTGGTGTCGCCACGGCGTTCGTCTGCCCGTTCGACGGCGAGATCGAGCCGTCCCGGCTGGCCGCGATCGCCGAGGCCTACGCGCGGATCGGCGTGACCCGCCTCGGATTCGCCGACACCATCGGCACCGCCGACCCGCAGCACGTCGGCCGCGCGGTGGGAACCGTTCGCGAGGTCGTCCCGGACGCGGAGATCGGGCTGCACCTGCACGACGCCCTCGGGCAGGCGCTCCGCACCGTCGACATCGCCCTCGATCTGGGCGTCACCCGCTTCGACGCCGCCACCGGAGGCTACGGAGGTTGCCCGTTCGCTCCCGGTGCCCACGGCAACATCGCCACCGAAACCCTGGTCGACCACCTCCACGCCCAAGGGATCGACACCGGCATCGACGACGCCCGCCTCGCGGAGGCCGCCGCCGTCGTCGAGGAGGCGCTGCGCCGGGGAAGCCCGATCGGCTGACCCGGCACGTCCCTGGTCGGCCCGTACCGGGCCGTCGCACGTCGCACGATCCCGCGATGTCGCGGGTAACCTCTGCTGCTCACATCGGCCGCCACGGCCGGTGTTCCTTCCGGGAGACAACGATGTCCTCGATTCCCGACAGCGCTTCGACCACCCGGCCAGGCGACGCGTCCGAGAGCCCCTCGCACTCGGACAGCGCTGCCGCCGACGAGTCCACCCCTCGACTGCTGCGCGGCCCGCGGCTGGCCGGGCTTCCGCCGCTCCTGTTCCTGTGCGCCGCCGCGATCGTGCTGATCGCCGCCCTCACCGACAACCTGCCCAGCTCCCTGCTGTCCGGGTTCGCCATCACGATGATGTGCGGCGGACTGCTGATGTGGCTCGGTCAGCGCGTACCGGTGCTGCACGACTTCGGCCTACCGACGATCCTGTGCACCTTCGTGCCTGCGATCCTGCTGTTCACCGGGTTCTTCCCGCAGGTCGCCGCCGATGTGGTCGCCGGCTTCGTCGAGGACAGCGGGTTCCTGGACTTCCTGGTGATCACGATCATCGCCGGCAGCATCCTCGGGATGCCGCGCGCGCTGCTGCTCAAGGCCGGTCCGCGGTTCGCGGTCCCGCTGCTGGGCTGCCTCGCTCTGACCTTCTTCCTGGTCGGCGCGCTCGGCGCGGCGCTGGGATTCGGCTTCGTGCGGGGAATCCTGTTCATCGCCGCGCCGATCATGGCCGGAGGCCTGGGCATTGGCGCGGTTCCGATGTCGCAGATGTACGCCGGGGCGACCGCAGGCAACGCCGACGCGTTCATGGGGCAGCTCATGTCGGCCGTGGTCGTGGCCAACGTCCTGTGCATCCTCATCGCCGGCATCTACAACGGTCTGGGCAAACGTGAGCGCCAACTGTTCGTCGGTTTCAACGGCCACGGCCAGCTGATGCGGATCCAGCGTCGCGACATCCAGATCGACACCAGGCCCGCTCGCGACGGGGCGACCTTCGTGGCTCTCGGCCAGGGGCTGCTGATCGCGGCCGTGCTGTTCGTGTTCGGCCAACTTCTCGGTGGGCTGCTGCCCTTCCTGCACCCCTACGCTTGGACGATCATCGTCGCCGCGACCGTCAAGATCACCGGTCTGCTCCCCAAGCAGCTCGAGGAGTCGAGCACCTGCTGGGGAGAGATGGCCACGACGCTGTTCGTGCCGGCCCTGCTGGTCGCCGTCAGCTTGACCTACATCGACATCGGCGACGTCCTGGCCGCGGTCAGCGACCCGATGTTCCTGGTGCTCACCGCGGCCACCGTGATCGTCGCGACGCTGACCTCGGGGCTGCTGGGCTGGCTGGTGAAGTTCTACTTCGTCGAGGCCGCGATCACCCCGGGCCTGGTCATGGCCGACACTGGCGGCAGCGGGGACGTCTCGGTCCTCAGCGCCGCTGACCGGATGCACCTGATGCCCTTCGCCGCCCTGACCAACCGGCTCGGCGGAGCGGTGGTGCTGTTCGTGACCTCGCTCATCGCACCACTGCTCGCCGCGGCCCTCTGACCCCGCAACGCGAGAAGAAGGAGAACCACGATGCGTCGGAACGTCCTGGCGATCGGAAGCCGGACTCCCGAGGTCGACCCGACCGCATGGGTCGCCGACACCGGCACGGTCGTCGGCGAGGTGGTCGTCGGAGCCGGCACCGGGGTGTTCTACGGCGCGGTCCTGCGCGCCGACACCGAGTCGGTCTCAGTCGGCGTCGGCAGCAACGTGCAGGACAGCGCCACGGTGCACGCCGATCCCGGGTTCCCGGCCCGGATCGGCGACGGGGTGTCGGTCGGTCACGGAGCCGTCCTGCACGGCTGCACCGTCGAGGACGGGTGCCTCATCGGCATGAACGCCACCGTGCTCAACGGAGCCGTCATCGGCGCCGAGTCCCTGGTCGCGGCGAACGCCCTCGTTCCCGAAGGCATGGAGGTTCCACCACGGTCCCTGGTCGCAGGCGTGCCGGCCAAGGTGCGCCGGGAGCTGCGCGACGCGGAACTGGAACACCTGCGCCACAACGCCGCGGTCTACCGAGACCTCACCCGGCAGCACCGGGAGATCACCGAGGTGCCCGCTCGCCACCACATATCCGCTGACGGACCTCACCGATGGGGCGCCGCGCCCGTCCGTCACGATTCCCGCTCTGGACGGCGCGTCGCCGGGCCCGGCGCGGACCGATGAGTGACGACTCCACGCCCGCCCACCTCCGGGTCCCGCCCTACCCTGTAGACGTGACGATCGATCCTCTCGCAGAGGCGGAAACCGGGCCTGTCATCCCGTCCACCGGGGTGGGCGTGCTGGACCGGGCCGTCGCCGTGCTCGACGCCGTCAAGCTGGAGCGGATGACGGCCTCGGAGCTCGCGCGGTACCTGGGGCTGTCCGTTCCGACCGCGCACCGCCTGGTCACGTCGATGGTGACCCACGGACTGCTCAGCCGCGACGAGGACGGGCGATTGCGCCTGGGAGCACGGTTCTCGCTCCCGTTCCTCGAGCAGATCGCCAGCCCTGTGCTGACGGACCTGCAGCAGGAGACCGGGGAAACCGCGCAGATCTGGGTTCGGCGATGCGAACACCGGCTGTGCCTGGCGAGCGTGGATTCCGCCGCCGAACTTCGCGCCTCGGTCCCGGTCGGAACGCTGCTCCCGCTGACGGCGGGCGGCTCGGCCGCCATCGTCCTCGCCGAACCGACGACGGCTCCGGGATGGGTTGAGAGCATCTCCCGGCGGACACCGGGCCTGTGCTCGGTCAGCGCCCCGGTCCGCCGCCAGTCGGGTGAGACGGTCGCGGCGGTCTGCGTTTCCGCGCCCGTGCTCCGGGTCGGCGACACGGGCCCCGGCGCCCTCTACGGCGATGCGGTGATCGGTGCCGCCGCGCGGCTGTCGGAGGCCCTCGACCGCACTTGATCGACCGGGGCGCCGATGACGATGCGACCGGCGCTGCGGGGCCGGGTTCGCCGGCCCCGCAGCCGGTGCGGTTCGTTCAGCGCAGGAACGCGCCGACGACGCCGGAGTCGACGGGCACGTGCAGCCCGGTGGTGCGGGTCAGCTCACCACCGGTGAGGGCGAACACCGCTGCGGCGATGTGCTCGGGCAGCACTTCGCGCGGTTCCCGATGCGCCTCCCCTGTCAGCGCCGGCCGTGGTGGTGCGGTCCGCGGGGCGGGCGGGCGGTTGACAGGACCGCGCAGGTGATCACGAGCGCGGTCAGCACCATCACGGTGGCGATCGCCTCGATCGCAGAGATGGTGAGCATGATCAGCTCCTGGGTTCGACGTGTGTGGAGCGGCGGGCGTAGAGGCTGGTCAGGGTGACCGTCGCGAGGACGAGCACGATGACCACCAGCGAGATCGGCGTGGGGATCTCCGGGACTGCGGGCCAGATCCCGTGGGCCCAGTGCAGCACCAGCTTGAGACCGATGAGCCCGAGGATGATCGCCAGGCCGTGGTTGAGGTGGGTGAGCTTGGCCAGCGCGGTGTGCAGGACGAAGTACAGGGCGCGCAGCCCGAGCAGGGCGAAGGCGTTGGTGGCGAACACCAGGTACGGGTCCTCGGTGATCCCGTAGACGGCGGGTACCGAGTCGACGGCGAACACCACGTCGGTGGCGAACACCGCCACGACCACGACGGCGAACGGCGTCAACGCCCGCCGCCCGGCCTCGCGGACCGTGATCCGCGGCCGTGGTAGTCGTCGGTGACAGGCATCAGCCGACGCAGGAAGCGCACCGATCTCAGCTGGGACACGTCGCGGTCGAACGCGGTGCCGGCCAGGGCCTCGCGCAGGATCTTGGCCGCGGTGACGAACAAGATCACGCCGAACACCAGGAAAGCCCAGGTGCCCGCCTGCAGCAGGGCGGCGCCCAAGGCGATGAAGATGCCACGCAGCACCAGCGCCCCGACGATGCCGTACAACAGCACGCGCTGCTGCAGCGCGGGCGGCACGGCGAATCCGGCCAACAGCATCATGAACACGAACAAGTTGTCGACCGACAGGGATTTCTCGACCACGTACCCGGTGAAGAACTCCAGAGCCGGAGTCCCGCCGTACCAGGCCCACAGCATCAGAGCGAACAGCAGCGGTAAGACGACGTAGAACGCCGACCAGCCGAGAGCCTCCCCGATTCGGACCTCGTGGGGTTTGCGGGTGATGGCGAAATCGAGGGCCAGCAGACCCAGCAGGACGGCGATGCTGATCGCCCACATCCAAGCGGAACCCACCGACGGATCAGCTGCCGCGATCACAGAACTGGGCATGACCACTCCCGAACAGCGCGTAGCGGTTCGGGGTCTCCTTCGCCCTACTGTCCGAGCGGCCTGCCGGGGACACCGAGGATGTCCGTGCTGACCAGCAGTACCCGCGGAAGTACTCCCCCCTCGGCAGTATTGACCCAGGCCAGCGAGTTGTAAAAAGGATCTGCCCGAAGACCGGCGAGCTGTCCACGGGAAGGCTCGACGTCAGGCTGCGAAACGTGCCCGCACACGAAGATCTGACGTGCACTCCGTCCGCAACAGCGTGGTTCGCCGCGTCGTGCAAGGGCTTCTAATGCCGACGAGGTGCCTGCGGCCCGCTCCTGAGCCGCTTCGGCGTTCGATCACGGCTCGGAACGTGTTCGAGCGCGGGATCGCTCTACCCGCACGCGTGTCGGCGGGCGCCGAGGTTCCACGTCACGGCCACGCCCGGGTGGCCACCTCGGCAGTGCCGCGCAGGCTCTCCCGACTGGCGCCGTCGCGGGCGGCCTGGGCGATCCCGCTGAGCACCGCCATGACGTAGCGGCCGAGCGCCGCGGCATCGGTGTCCGCGGGGAGGATGCCCGCGGCGACGTCGGTGCGGATCTTGGCCGCGAAGGCGTCGGCTTTCTCGGCGCGCATCCGCCGGAGTTCTCGCGTCACGGTGGGATCGTCGGTGCCGCTGTCCCCGCTGACGACGAGGCAACCGGACGGCAGGCCGCGCCGGGTGTAGCGCTCGGGGGCCTCGCGGAGGACGCGTGTGACAGCTCGCTCTGCGGTGGGCTCTTCGGCGAGGGCGCGGTCGAGGAACCCGCCGTACTTCTTGTCGTAGGCGTCGAGCGCCTCGGCGAACAGCTGCTGCTTGCCGCCGAACGCGCTGTAGAGGCTCGGCATACCGATGTGCAGCTCCTCGGCGAGGTCGCGCACCGAGGTGCCTTCGTAGCCCCGCCGCCAGAACATCTGGACCGCCTTGTCCAGGGCCGCGCTCCGGTCGAAGGAGCGCGGCCGTCCGCGTGTCGTCGCCATTCCCACATTCTAGAGCGGTCGCTATAGAACCTGCTAGAGTCCTATTTCTGTAGCGACCGCTAGTGAATTGAGGATGCTGTGAGAAGGCTGGCTGTGGGGACGGCGCCGGAGTTCGGCGCAGGTCGGGCGACCACCCGGCGGTTCGATCGCCGAAGTGCCCGGACGGGAGCGCAGGTCGGCGCGACTGGCGAGGTGGCGCTCTGATGCCGGTCGCCATCGTCGTCCTCGGGTTCGCGATCTTCGCCCAGGGGACCAGCGAATTGATGATCGCAGGGCTGTTGCCCGAGATCGCCTCAGATCTCGACGTCACGATCTCGCAGGCGGGGCTCCTGGTCTCGGGCTTCGCGCTCGGAATGCTGATCGGGGCACCGGTGCTCGCGGTCGTGACCTTGCGGTGGCGCAGGCGCATCGCGCTGCTGCTCTTCCTGGGGCTTTTCGTGCTCGCGCACATCGCCGGCGCCCTCGCGCCCGGCTATCACACGCTCCTGGTGTCGAGGTTCGTCGGCGCCTTCGTCTACGCCGGGTTCTGGGCGGTGGCGGCGAGCACTGCCATGGCACTGGTGCCGGTGGCGCGCCGAGGGCGAGCGATGAGCATCGTGGCCGGCGGTCTCACCGTCGCGACCGTGATCGGGCTGCCCGCGGGCACCTGGATCGGCCAGAACCTCGGTTGGCGCGGCACGTTCTGGGTCGTCACCGCGTTGTCCGCGGTGGCGATGATCGGGGTGCTGGCGAAGGTCCCCGACATCACGCCGCAGAACGCACCTCGGGTCCGCGACGAGCTGCGCGGCCTCGGGGTGCCGAGGTTGTGGTTGTCCTACGCCATGACGTCGGTGTCCACCGCCGCACTGCTGGTGACGTTCACCTACCTCGCCGCGATGCTCGTCGAGAACACCGGCATGGACGCCCGCTGGGTTCCCCTGGTGCTCCTCGGTTACGGAATCGGCGCACTCGCGGGGATGGCCCTCGGCGGACGCGCCGCCGACACTCGCCCGATCGGCGTCCTCGCGGCCGGATTCACCGGGCTCCTGCTGGTCTCGGTCCTCATCGCCGTGCTCGCCGAACAGGTGGTGCCGGTCGTGGTCCTGGCCGTCGTGCTCGGGTTCACGGGCTTCGGCGTGAACCCGGCGCTGAACTCCCGGGTCTTCGGGATCGCCCCGGGCGCGCCGACCCTGGCCGCGGCCGGGAGCACCGCCGCGTTCAACGTCGGCATCACCGTCGGTCCCTGGCTCGGTGGCCTCGCGCTCACCGCCGGATACGGCTACCCCGCCATCCCTTGGATCGGTGCCGCACTGGCCTCCGCGGTCCTGGTGCTGCTCGTCGTCGAAGTCCGCGCCCGGCGCGCGGCGACGGGCAGGGAGGCAGCGGGAACGCGGGAGCCGGCGCTCGTCGAGTGACGTCCTGGAGCCCCTCCGATCGGCGTCCCGGTCGGAGGGGCTCCCGCTCGAGCGGCGTTCCAGCAGGTCGAGGACGGATGAACAGCGGACGCGACTCCTGTGGACCTGCGGTCGGGAGCAAGATCGCGCCTGCGCTGGATCGTCGCGGTTCCACGCTGTGGACGGCGCCGCCGGCCTGCGGCTTGCGCCGTATCGTCGAGGGCATCGACCATCGGGAGTCACCTTCTCTCCGGCGGCGACGGTGTCGACCCGGCGTCCGGATGCGACTTGATGGAGGAGCCGTGAGTACGTTCATCGAGCAGTGGCAGGACTGGCACGCCAACCGCGAGCGCGAACTCGCCGACCCGTACGGCTGGCTGGCCCTGGTCTCCCTGGACTGGCTGACCGACGTTCCCGCCACGTACCCGGCGGCGCCGGGCGTGTGGTGGCAGGACGCCGAGGCCGCCTACGTCGACCCGCAGGGCGCCGAACTGTCCTACCAGGGCGAGCCGATCACCGGGGTGCAGCGCTTCGAGCTGGTCAACAGCGGAGCGGGCACCCGGGTCTCAGCCGGTGACGTGGAGGTCGAGGTGGCACGCCGCTCCGGCTACCTGATCCGGGTGCACTCACCGAAAGCGCCTGCGCTCCGCGATTTCCGAGGTGTGCCGACCTACCAGCCGGACCCGAACTGGGTCATCACGGGCACTTTCGAACCGTTCGCCGAGCCCCGGCCGACGACGGTCGGCGCCGTCACGCCCGGCCTGAACCACGTGTACCAGGCTCCCGGTCTCGTGCGCTTCGAGCGCGACGGCACCGAGCACGCGCTGACCGCGTTCAACGGGAAGACCGGCAGCGGCCTCAACATCCTGTTCACCGACGCCACGAGCGGAGTGACCACCTACCCGGCGAACCGCTCCGTGCTCACCGCCGAACCGGCCGCCGACGGAACCGTCACGCTCGACTTCAACCGCGCGGTCAACCTCCCCTGCGCCTTCACCGACTTCGCCACCTGCCCACTTCCGCCGGAGGGCAACCACCTGCCGTTCGAGGTCACGGCCGGCGAACTACTCCCCCACGAGCGTTCCGAGCCCTGAGCCCGGGGAGCCGACCACCTGCTCGAGCTTGGGGTAGGACGGCTGCGCGCCCGGGTGCTGCACGCTGCGAGCGCCGACGAGGGTGGCCCACCGGGCCGCAGCGGACAGCGAGTCGCCTCGGCCGATGCGCCAGGCCACGGTTGCGGCGAAGGCGTCGCCGGCTCCGGTGGTGTCGACCGCGCTGGCCGGTACTCCCGGGACGTGCTCGGCGTGACCGGGTTCGGCGACCGCCGCGCCGCGCGCGCCCAAGGTGACCACGGCCGAGCGCGCACCGACCTGCCGGAGCGCCTCCGCGTAGGCGGTTTCGTCGTCGGGGATCTGCGATCCGTTGCTCCGCAGGACTTCTCGCGCTTCGTGCTCGTTGACGATCAGCGGGTCGGCGGCGGCGAGCACGTCCCGCGGCAGGTCGACCACCGGCGACAGGTTCAGCGACAAGCGCGCCCCCGTTTCGCGCGCCGCGCGCGCCGCCGCGCACACGGTGTCCACCGGGACCTCCAGAACCACCGAGACGACGCGTGCGGAAGCGATCGACGACCGGGCGGCGGCGATGTCGTCCGGGGACAACCGGGCGTTGGCCGCCGCGGCCACGACGATGCTGTTCTCGCCGGTGGCGGCCACGGTGATCAGCGCGGTGCCGGTGGCCGCTGACTCGTCGCGGAGGGTGTGGGCCGTGTCGACGCCGTCGGCTCGCAGGGCGGCCAGCAGGTCCTCCCCGTGCGCGTCGGCGCCGACCCGACCCACCAGGGCCGTCCGGGCGCCCAACCGCGCGGCGGCGACGGCCTGGTTCGCCCCCTTGCCGCCGGCGCTGGTGGTCAACGCGGTCGCCCGCACCGTTTCCCCTGGCTGCGGGTGACGCCGCACTCCCGCGGTGAGGTCGACGTTCAACGACCCGACCACGACGACGTCCAGTTCGCGCGACATCGTTCTTCCTTCCACTTCTCCCCTGCGCGCGCCTCGCGCCCGCAGCTCCGGACGTGCTGGGGTCACGCGACCCGCTGCGTGGGTTCGGGCGCACCGCAGAGCCGGTCGACCAGCAGTTCCGGGAACGTGCGGTCGGTCTCGAGGACCACGCGCACGTTCGCGCCCTCCTGCGTCGGGAAGTTCCGGTACTGGCCGCGGACGTCGGCGACGGTCGCGCCGCGCCCGGGACCGTCACCGGTGTCCACGTCGGTGGGCACGACCGGCGCGAGCACCGGCACGACGTCACCGGCCGCGATCGCCGCCGCCAGCGGGTCGTGGCAGGCCGCTCGCCGCTCGCCGAAGATGTCGCGCTCGTAGAAGTCGAAGTACTGGTCCAGGATGGACGAGGTGAAAGCGGCCACCGGCGAACCGCATTCGGCGAGCCGCTGCTGGTGCTTCTCGGTGAGGACCTCGCCCATGGTGGCGTCCAGCGGGACCATGGTCACCGGCCAACCCGCCCGCAACACGATCCGGGCCGCTTCGGGGTCGTTGTGGATGTTGGCCTCCGAGGCCGGGGTGGCGTTGCCCGGGTGCCGCACCGCGCCGCCCATGATCGTCACGTGCTCGACCAGGTCGGGCAGTTCCGGTTCGAGCAGCAGAGCGGTGGCCAGGTTCGTCAGCGGACCGATGGCGAGCAGGTGCGTGGCTCCGGGGTTCTGCCGGGCGAGCCGCACGATCAGCTCCGCGGCGGGTTCGTCGCTGGGCGCCGTAGTCGGGGCGGGCAGGTTCGTGTTGCCCAGACCGTCGGAGCCGTGCACGTACGGCGCGAGATGCACTTCGCCGCACCAGTTGCTGCGCGCGCCCATGGCGACCGGGATGTCCGATCGGCCCGCCAGTTCAAGCACCCGCAGCGTGTTGAGCGCCGCCGTTTCGGTGTCGGTGTTGCCGAAAACCGTGGTGACCGCGCTGATCTCCACTCCCGGATCCCCGAGCAGGTAGAGCAGCGCGAGGGCGTCGTCGATGCCGGTGTCGCAGTCGACGATCAGGGTTCTCTTGGGCGCCATCGGTTGCGTGCCTTTCTGCTTTCGGGGTTCTGCGTCGCGTTCCGCGCGCGATCGCGGCCGGAACCGCGACCGGTTCCGCGGCGGAACCGGGGCTTCCTCATCGGGATTGGCGCACCGGAATGCTCGGCGCACCGCTGGGCAACACGTACTTCGCCGCGAGCAGCGGCGTGCGTTCGACGGAGACGACCTGGGTGATCAACACGACCGGGGTGTCCGGGGAGCGCCCCAGGACCTCGCCCCGTCGCCGCCCGAGCACCGTCGCGCTGACCGCGCTCGACCCGCTCAACGGCAGGTAGGGGTCGAGCGCCGAGACCACCTGCAGCATCGTGCTCGGCTGCGCCTCGGCTTCCGCCAACGCCGCGGGAAGCCCCGGGTCGACGGCGGCCAGCCCCTCGTCGTGCGCGCTCCACTCCTCCACCAGACCGCTGGGCACGCCGTCGATGTCGACGACGCTCTCCCAGAACCAGATCTCGCAGCTGGCCGGGACCGGCAGGTGCTGCATGACCAGATCGGTCGGCTCCTCCAGCACCCGCGCCAGCGGTCGGATCTTGGCCGCGTCGGCGCCGAACAAGCTCTCGATCGGTTGCAGCCGCTCGAAACCGCGCCTGGCCGGGCGGTCGTTGACGGTCCGCCCCACCCCGCGCCGCACGGTGATCACACCGTCCTCCTGCAGCAGCAGGAGCGCCTCGCGCAGAGCCGGTCGGCTCACGCCGAGATCAGCCGCGAGGTCGGGCTCGGACGGCAGCGTCGAGCCCGGCGGGTAGGTCTCCTGCCGGATTGCCTCGACGATCCGCTCGTAGAGCTCCACGACCGGTCGCCGTTGCGGTCGTCTGGCCGCCACGTCGCACCCCCTGTTGGGTTGATGTCAGACAAGTTAGAAGAGTGCGGCCCGCTCGTCAAACCCCGAATTCGGGCCTTGTCGATCAGAAATCCGCAGAACCGACTCTTGACGGGGGGAGGCAGAGCGGCTAAACCTTTCCGCCAACACCCGGAACATGTCAGACAAGTCGATCGACATTCCGGGGCCGCAGCACCAGGACGTCCGCTGCCCACCCTCGAATCACCTCAACGCGGAGGTTCCCATGACCACGGTTGGCGCCTCATCGCCCACCACCAGCGCATCACCGATGCGCACCACAGCCCTGCTCACCGCGCTGGTCCTCGCGGTCGCCGGGTACCAGATCAACGCGACCATGCTCGCGCCCGCGCTGCCGAACGTGATCGACAGCTTGGGCACCACCAGCGGTGCCGGTGGCCTCTCCCAGACGCTGTTCTTCCTGTTCTCGGCGGTCGGCCAGGTGACGCTGGCGCGGCTCAGCGACTACGTCGGCCGCCGCCGGATGCTCCTGGTGACGCTGCTGGTCGCACTCGTCGGAGAGCTGATCTGCGTTCTCGCGCCGAACATCGAGCTGTTCATCATCGGCCGGAGCCTGCAGGGCGTCTCCGCGGCGACGTTCACGCTGGCCTACCTGACGCTGCACGAGTCCCTCCCGCCGCGGAAGTTCGGCCGGTCCCTGGGCATCATCACCGCCGTCAACGGCGGCATCGCCGGGGTCGACACCGTCATCGGCGGTTCTGTCGCCGACTCCGTCGGGTTCCGCGGGATCTTCCTCATCACCGGCCTGATCACGGTGATCGCCCTGGTCGCGGTGCACTTCTGGGTTCCCGCCAGCGGAACCGCAACGGGACGGATGGACTGGACCGGCGCGGCCCTGCTCGGCCTCGGGCTCACCGGCATCCTGCTCGCGCTGAACGAAGGCAGCAGCTGGGGCTGGTCGTCGGTGCCCACGCTGGCGCTGCTCATCGGGGGCGTGCTGGCCCTCGCGCTGTTCACGGTCGTGGAACGCGGCAACCGGAACGCGATCATCGACACCTCGGTGCTGGCCTCGCGAAGTGGCTGGCCCCTGCTGCTGACCACCATCTTCACCCTGGCCGGGGTGTTCGGGATGCTGAACTTCTCCATCCCGCTGCTGACCCAGACCGCGGGCGAGGGCTACGGGCTTTCGGCGACGATGTCGGCCCTGCTGTACCTCACCCCCGCTTCGGCGCTCGGCGTCATCGCGGCCCCGCTGGTCGGGCACTTCGGCCCCCGCATCGGATGGCGGCGCTCGGTGCTCATCGGGGCCGTCGGCACCGCGGCCGCGCTGGTGCCGCTGGTGCTCGTGCCGCAATCACCGGTGGTCACCTTCGCCGCGCTCGCGACGCTCGGCATCACCTACACGGGATACATGCTGACCGCGCTCAACGGTCTCGCCGTCGCGCTCGCGCCGGAGGGCAAGCCCGGATCGCTGCCCGGGCTGAACGGCGCCTGCTTCGGCGTCGGTGCCTCGCTGGGCATCGCCGTCGCCGCCAGCGCCGTCACCTCGACCAGCGGTGACGGCGCGCCCACCTTCGACGCCTTCCACGCCGCGCTGTGGACCGCGGGCGGCTTCGTCGCCCTCGCGCTGGTCACCGCGATGCTGATCAAGACCCCGAAATCAGAGAAGAAGTAGGAGGAGCACGTGACCGACGTACCGACCGCCGACCAGATCCGCCGCACCCCGAAGGTGCTGCTGCACGACCACCTCGATGGCGGGTTGCGGCCAGAGACGGTCGCGGAACTGGCCGAGCAGCAGGGCTACGACGCGCTGCCGGCCACCGGTGCGGATGACATCCGCAAGTGGTTCGCCGCGGCGACCGAAGCCGGTTCGCTGGAGGAGTACCTGGAGCGCTTCACCCACACCGTTGGCGTCATGCAGACCGCGCACGCCATCAGCAGGGTCGCCGCCGAGTGCGCCGAGGACCTGGCCGCGGACGGCGTCGTGTACGCCGAGGTCCGCTACGCCCCGGAACTGAGCACCCAGCAGGGGCTCTCGCTGGAGGAGGTCGTCGAAGCGATCCTCGACGGCTTCCGCCGCGGCGCGGCCCAGGCCCGCGCGGCGGGCAACCGCATCCGCATCGGCGTCCTTCTGTGCGCGATGCGCCAGGAGCTCAGGGCCAGGGAGATCGCCGAGCTCACCGTGAAGTACCGGGACGCGGGCGTCGTGGGATTCGACATCGCGGGCCCGGAAGCGGGGTTCCCTCCCACCCGCTCGCTCGAGGCGTTCGAGTACCTGCGCAGGGAGAACTGCCACTTCACCATCCACGCCGGTGAAGGGTTCGGGCTGCCGTCGATCTGGGAGTCCATCCAGTGGTGCGGCGCGGCCCGGCTGGGCCACGGCGTGCGCATCGTGGACGACATCGAGTTCGCCGAGGACGGCAGCGCGCAGCTGGGTCGGCTGGCCTCGTTCGTCCGGGATCGTCGCATCCCGCTGGAGATGTGCCCGCGCTCGAACGTGCACACCGGCACGGTGCCGTCGGTGGCCGAGCACCCGATCGCGCTGCTGCGGCGGCTGAACTTCCGGGTCACCGTCAACACCGACAACCGGCTGATGAGCCAGACCTCGATGTCGGAGGAGTTCGGCGAGCTCGTGGACAACTTCGGCTACTCGCTCGACGACCTGCAGTGGTTCACGGTCAATGCGATGAAGTCGGCGTTCATCCCGTTCGACCAGCGCCTGGCGCTGATCAACGAGGTCATCAAGCCCGGCTACGCGGCTCTGCGCTCGGAGGCCCTCTTCGGCCCCGTCGCCGAGCACACCCCGGCTCTCGCCTGAGCACACCGCGGTCACGCGGCACTCCCGAGCCCACCGCCCGGGAGTGCCGCATCCGCGGCCACCCCAGGACCTTCACGAGAGCCCTCGGGTCGGCCTCCGCCTTGCGACCGCACACCGCACATCGCACCCGGACTCGGAGCAAGCACGTCCGCTTCGCTCGCGCCTCGGCGCGTTCGTTCGCCCCACCAGCACCAACGGCTCAGCCCGGCACGTGCGGGACTGGCGGCTAGTTCTCGAGCTGGGGGTGCTGCTCGTTCACGACTGACGCGTCGCGCCCGGTCTCGGCGAATTCCGCCACGAAGGTCCGGTGAACCTGATGCGCTCGCTGCAGGGTCAGGCAGCGGCGGACCGGCTTGGCGGACCTCGCTCCAGGTTCCGCGATCGTCGTCTCGTACTCCTCCTTGCCGGTCACCGGATCGACCCCGATCCGAGCCGTGGAGAACACCCAGGTCTCGATGCCGATCGTCACCTCGGTCCGCAACATGACCGAGCAGCATACCCCACTGGCCGCACGGCTCGATGTGGTTGTCCGACCCAACATCCACCCGAGTTCGGTTTCAACCATCACCGCGCGCAGGTGGGCACAGCACCTGCACGAGCGCCTGTGAACGAATTACTCACCGCGGGCCGCCTCGTCAGGTCTTTTTACCCTGGCGACGCATCGGGGGCAGATCACACGGTGGATGGGGCCGACGGCAGAGACCGCCCCGGCACTCGCACCCCACCCCGGAGGAGTTCGTCATGGCTACGCATGGAGCCCATCCCGCGCGCACCGGCTGGGTCGGCTGGATTTACTTCAGCGCGATCGTGATGGTCACGGCCGGGATCGTGCAGGTGATCAACGGGTTGATCGCGCTGGCGGAATCGGGGACGACGTACCTGCTGCCGTCCGGGATGGCGGTGCAGGTCAGCTTCGCCAGCGTGGGCGTCAGCTTCCTGGTCATGGGCGTCGTGCTCGCGGCCGCCGGGATCGGCGTGATGAGCGGCAAGACGTGGGCCCGAGCAGCCGCGATCACGCTGGCCGTGCTCAGCGTGCTGGGCAACGTCGCGTTCTTCACCGCCTACCCCCTCTGGTCGGCGATCATCATCGTGCTCGACGTCCTGGTGATCTACGCGCTGACGGCGCACGGCCGGGAGCTGCGGCGCAGCTGACCGAGGAGTACCGGAGAGGAAGGGAGCAGAAGTGGGCCTGCAAGTGCTGCCGCTGGCGATCACGATGATGGCCGGACCGCAGATCATGTCCGCCATCGTCTTCGTCACCACAGGGCGCGCGGTTCGGGTCTCGCTCGCCTTCCTCTCCGGTGTCCTCATCGCCACCGTCGCAGGGGTCTCGATCACCCGCGAACTCGCCGCCCTGCTCGGCAGCGCGCTTCCCGCCGGGGGTCTGCAGTCCTCCAGCCTCGGCAAAGGAATCCAAATAGGACTGATCGGCCTGCTGGCGCTGCTCGCCCTCAAGAACTACCTCGGTCGCAAGACCGCACGACCACCGAAATGGCTGGGCACACTGATGTCCGCCTCACCGGCCACCGCGTTGAAGACCGGCCTGCTGGTCATCCTCGCGATGCCCTCGGACATCCTCATCATGCTGACCGTCGGCGCGAACCTCGAACACCACAAAGCGGGACTCGGCGCCGCGCTCCCGTTCATCGCAGCCACCCTCCTGGTGGCGGCCCTCCCACTGCTGCTCTACCTCGCGTTCCACAAGAGGGCGATCACAGCCATGCCCGCGGTCCGCGACTGGATGAACACCCACAGCTGGCTGGTCAACATCATCGTCTGCGGCATCTTCATCACCCTCGTCGCCACAGGCACCTGATCCCGCCGGGGAGGGCCCAGCGAGGGTTGGCCTGCTGCGGGAGCGAGCGGTGCGGGCGGCGCTACGAGGTCTCGGGCTGACGCGTGTGCGACCATTCTCGACGTGACAGAGTCGATGTCGAGCCCGAGCAGAACCGGCGCGCAGGCCGTCGAACGCGCCCTGACCGTGCTGCGCGCCCTCGAGGACAGCGAAGATCCCCTCGGCGTCACCGAACTGGCCCGGCAGACCGAGCTGACCCTCAGCACGGCCCACCGGCTGGCGAAGACCCTGACCGAGAGCGGACTCCTGGCCCAGGACCCGATCACCGAGCGCTACCAGCTCGGTCCGACCCTGGTCGCCCTCGGCGAGAAGGCCGCTCAACGCCTCGGGTACGACCGGGTCCTGCCGTTGCTCCGCGAGCTGTCCGCGGCCACCGGCGAATCCATCAACCTGGGCATCCGCACCGGAAACGACGTCCACGTCGCACTGCACGTGCCGTCACCGCAACCGCTCCGGTTCGACCAGCCCGCCGGCACCACGGTGCCGCTGCACGTGTCGGCGATGGGAAAGTGCCTGCTCGCCCACGTCGGCGAGATCGACGACCAGGTCGACGGTCTGGGCAACCTCACCCGCGTCACCGACCGTTCGATCACGCAGCGCAACAAGCTCAAGGCAGAGCTCGAACTGGTGCGGCAACGCGGCTGGGCCCTCAACGACGAAGAGCGCAACCCCGGAGTACGCGCGATCGCCGTGCCGGTGCTGCGCGACGGGACCGCCGTAGCCGCGATCGCGGTCCAAGGCCCCACGATCCGGCTCACCGAGGACCGCCTCGACGACATCGCCGCCCAGCTGCGCAGCACGGCCCAGAACGTGGCCCCGGGACTCGGCCGAAAGGTCATCGACCAGACCGTGAGCGAATCGGACCCGACGTAACGGCCGGCCACCCGGGGCGGACCGTGGAGGCCATCCGATCACGACGCCAGCATCAAATTCCACCGCAACCTCGATCGCAACAGACGGCGACAGGTTCAGACCGGTGTCGATGACTGCTCGGTTGGCACCCGGAACCTGCAGGAAGGCGTCGATCTCGGGAACGAAGTTCGCGGCGTACTGGCGGGTGCGGCCCGTGCTTTGTCCACGAGGTCGCTGTCACCCGTGATCCGAGCTTCGAGACAGGCCGAGTAGAACAGATCGCTACCAGCAGCCGAGGACTTCGGCGGCCTGGCCGCCAACGTCCGGACGACCGTGCGGCGGCCCCAGCATCGCCGGGACCGCCCGTCTTTCGTGCGACGACGGAACTCTCATTCCACCGCGGGTTGCACCGCTCGTCGTTCGGTCTCCTCAGCGTTCATGGCGCCGCGGGTCTCCGGGCTCAGCACCCCCGCGACGATGAAGACCAGGACCATCACGAAGAGGAACACCATCAGCCGACCGGGCACGTCCGCCAGCTCCGGGCTGGCGAGGTTGACGAAGCTCGGCATCAGACCACCGATCATGAAGCCGAGGTTCCAGCAGATCGCGGTCCCCCGCCCTCGCAGCGCCGTCGGATAGCGTTCGTTGAGGAACACCAGGACCGGGGCGTAGGCGGCGTTGGCGAAGAAGGCCAGGGCCGATGCGTAGAACATGATCAGGCCGGTGCTCGCCGGATCGGTGCTCGTGATCAGCCACACCAGCAAGGGCAGAGCGACGAGGTTGAACGAGCCGATCACCAGCATCGTTCGCCGCCGGCCGAAGTGCTCGCTGAGCTCTCCCGCGGCGACCGCGGCAACGATCACTCCCAGACTCGAGACCAGCAGGATCGTGCCCTGAGCGCTCTGGGCGACCCCGCTGACCTTGCCCAGCAGGGTCGGGAGGAAACCGGAGGTCAGGTAGTACTGCGAACCGGCGCCGGAGACCAGCACCAGGTTCAGCACGAGCAGGCCACCCCTGCCGCCGCGGGCCAGGTCGGTGAAGCGCGTCTTCGGACCGGGAGCCTGCTGCTGCGCCTTCCACAGCGGCGATTCCTCGACCCCGCGGAGCACGATGAAGCTGATCAACGCCGCCATGAGCCCGGCGAAGAACATGACGCGCCATCCCCAGACGTTGAACTGCTCGCCCGGGAAGATCGCGCTGACCAGGATGAAGACGCCGCTGGCCAGGGCCGCACCGATGCCCGCGCCGCCGCCACCGATCAGCCCGGACATCAGGCCTCGCCAACGCTGCCCGACGCTCTCGGTGCCCAGGGTGTGCGTCGCCGCCACGACGCCGCCGACGAACACGCCCTGCACCAGGCGCAGCGCCAGGAACAGCAGCGGTGCGGCGATACCGGCTGCCGCGTAGGTCGGCACGGCACCCATCGCCGCGGTGGACAACCCCACGCCGGCCAGCACGATGACCATCGTCTGCTTGCGTCCGTTGCGGTCGGCGACCGCTCCGAAGATCGCCGCCCCGGCCGGGCGGAGCAGCACGCTCACCGCGAACGAGGCGTAGACCGCGGCGAGGCTCAAGGTCGGGCTCGCCACCGGGAAGATCAGATCGCCGACGGTGCTGGCGACGTAGAGCAGGATGAACAGATCGAACAGGTCGAACGCCCACCCCGCTACTGAGGCGAAACTCGCGTACAGCGTGGCTCTTCTGGACAGTCCGGTGTTCGCAGTGGACATGTCCACCTCCTCATCGAGGTCTGTTGGTGTGGTGTCGGAAAGAGGTTCGGGCGGCCTCGGTCGGGTCAGGGTGCGGAGCGCCAGTTCGCCGGCGCGGGCGTCACTGCGCGTTCCAGGTCGATCTCCTCCGCCCCCGGAACGCGGATCCTGGTGAACCGGTCTTCGTCGTCGACGGGCGGGATCGTCGCGTCGAGACCCATCTTCGCTCCCACACCGTCCGTTGTGGACGGATCGAGCCGTGAGCCTTGCGCACCACCGACGAGCACCAGGTCGCGGTCGGCCTGGAAGCGGGTGGCGACGGCCCACTCGACCTCGTTGGGGTCGAAGACGTCCACATCGGAGTCGACCACCGTCACGTGCTTGATGTCGTAGTGCGCGCCCAGCGCCGCGAGGATCAGGTTCTTCACCTCGCCGGGTTCGGGATCGCGGACCTGCACGTAGAGGTGGTAGCGGCACACACCGCCGCGCGGCAGGTGCACGGCCCGCACGCACTGGAAGTTCTGCCTCAGGTGTGCCAGGAACGAGCCTTCACGCGGGATGCACCCCAGCAGCAGGTGTTCCAACCCGCCGCCGACGACGGTGTGGTAGATCGGGTCTCGGCGGTGCGTCATCGCGTCGATGCGCACCACGTGGCGGTCGGCACGAGGGCCGTAGTACTGCGGGAATTCGCCGAACGGTCCCTCCGGCTCCCGGACGTCGGCGAGCAGCCTGCCTTCCAGCACGATCTCCGCGTCGGCGGGAACCCGGACCTCGTTGCTGACCGCCTTGGTCACCGGCAGCGGACTGCCGCGCAGCGCCCCGGCGATCTCCAGCTCGTCGTGGTCGATCGGTACCGCCGCCTGCGAGGACATCAAGGTGAGCGGGTCGACGCCGATGGCGATCGCCACCTCCAGGTCGGTTCCCGCCGCTTCGGCCTGTCCGAAGAACGCGGCCGTGTGCCTGGGCAGCAGGAGGGCCCCGAGCCGGTCCGGCCCGCTGACCTGCAGCCGGTGGATGGAGACGTTCTGCGCCCCGGTCGTCGGGTTGCGAGCGATGAGCAGGCCCGCGGTGATGTACGGGCCGTGGTCGTGCTCGTTGTGCGTGGGAACGGGCAACGAGCCGAGGTCGACCTCTCGGATCACCTCCTCCTGGCAGGGGGCCTGCTCGACCTCGGTCCACGGAACGGGGTCCTGGCACGCCTGCTGGAAGCGGTCGATGAGTTCGGTCTCGGCGACCCCGAGCGCTTCCGCCATCCATTCGCGGCGCGACAGCAGCCCGGACACGACGGTGATGTCCTTCCCGCCGGGCTTCCCGAAGAGCACCGCGCGGTCGCCGTCGAGCCGGCTGGCGATTCCGGACAGCTCGAACCGCAGGTCCGCTCCCGGCCTGGCCGCGGACAGGCGTCCGGTCGCCTGCAGGTGGTCCAGCCAGCCGCGCAGATCAGCGCCGACGGGCAGGGCGTTGTTCGTCATATCTTCTCCCCGGTGACCGCCGGGACGGTCTTCGACCGGCCCGATGTGAGGTGGGTGCAGGTCATCACCAGCAAGGGCGTTGCGACCGCGATGTAGGCGTTGTCGATGCCGAAGGGGTCACCGAGCAGGAACCAGCCGATGGTGGTCGGCAACGCGAGCACGATGGCCCAGAACGCACCGGTCCTCGTGCCGTACCGGGGCGCGTAGAACATCAGCAGCACCAGCACTGCCAGTGCCGCGCGCAGCGATTTGGCCAGGAAGGTCACGGTGAGCACATCGGTGGCGAACAGCGCGAGCGCGATCGGCACCAAGCCGGTCACCACCGTCGCCACCCGGAGGAACAGCACGTCGCGGCGGTCGTCCCCGGCGACGTTGAAGTGCGGCTGGTAGAAGTCCTTGAGCAGCAGCGTGGAAGCGCCGATGACCAGTGCCGCGATGGTTCCGAACATCGCGCCGGCGAGCCCGGCGACGACGATCCCGGCCAAGACCGGGTCGATGTCCATGGCGAACGCGGGCATGGCCTGGATGCTCTTGATGTGCGGGTAGACCACCGCGCTGCACATGCCGATGAACGCGGCGAGCAGACCGTAGGGAACCAGGATCAGCGCCGAGTAGAACCCGGCTCGCTGCGCGCGGTGGGCGTTGCCTGCAGTGGTGATCGCCTGCACGACGTACTGGGTCGCGAAGATGGCACCGACACCGGCGATCAGCCACGCGAAGATCTGCCCGAAACCCACTCCGTGCCAGGAGAACATCGTCGGCGGCAGCGCTGCTCGCAACCCGTCCACGCCTCCCGCGCGCTGAGCGCCGATGATCGCGAGGATGATCACCCCGGCCATCTTCACGATCGCGTGCACGACGTTGGTGTAGACGACCGATCGCATGCCGCCCACCACCACGTAGAACGTGGCGAGCACACCGACCAGGACGACGGCCAGGTCCTGGTCGACGCCGAGGAGTCCGCTCAGGATCGCACCACCGCTGGCGTAGACCGAGACGGCGACGATCAGCAAGGAGCAGACCATGATCAGCGACGTCGCGGTGCGCACCCTCCTCCCGTAGTAGCGGTCGAGGGCACCGGAGATCGTGTTCTCCCCCAGCGCGCTGAACTTGCGCGCCAGCAGGAACGCGAAGAGCACGAAACCGATTCCCAGCGAGACGATGTTCCACGCGGCCGAGATGCCGGATTCGTAAGCCTCCTGCGCGGTCCCGATGCTCGCGCTCGTGCCGATGAACTCGGACGCGAGCAGGAATCCGATGAGGACGGCGGGAAAGCTCTTGCCGCCGCTGGTGAATCCTGACGCGGTGCGTGTCGAACGCCCGGCCAGGAAGCTGATCAGGGCGAGCAACGCGATGTAGCCCGCGACGATGAGAACTACTAACCAACCTGATTGCAAGGGAACCCTCCAACGCCGCTCCGTTGCGGCCAGAGAAACTACGAGCGAAGTTAGACCGGTGCGAGAGGACCAGCCAGAACCTGTTGCGCATAGCTCCTATTGGCTCGGGTTATAGCCCGACCGGGAAGTGCACGTGCTTGAGCTCGGTGAACTGCTCGACGCCCTCGACCCCGCGGGTGCGGCCCATCCCGGACATCCGCACGCCGCCGGAGGGCATTTCGGCGTAGGAGTGGTTGTAACCGTTCAGCCACACGGTTCCGGACTGCAGCTCGCGCGCCACGGCGAAACCGCGCGTGAGATCACGCGTCCACACCGCTGCGGCGAGCCCGAAGGGCGTGGCGTTGGCCAACTCGATCCCGTTCTCGTCGGAGTCGAAGACCTCCAGCGACAGCAGCGGACCGAAGAGGTCCTCCTGCACCACGGGTGATCGCGGATCCAGTTCGGACACGAGCGCGGGCGCGAGGAAATGACCTGGCAGGCCGTCGGGGTGCACCTGCTGCCCGCCGACGAGGACGCGACCGTCCTCACGCGCGCGGTCGACGGCGTTGAGGACCTTGTTCACCGCGGCTTCGGATATCAGCGGACCGAGATCGGTGCTCTCGTCCCTCGGATCTCCCGGCGTCAAGGCCGCCAGTCGTTCGCGCAGCAGTTCCTCTGCGTCCTTCGCGTGGCGCGCGTGCACGAGGATTCTGGTGCACGCCATGCACATCTGTCCGCTCGTGATCACGGCGGCACGGGCGGCCGCCTCCACCGCGGCTTCCAGGTCGGCGTCCGCCAGCACGAGCATCGAGGCCTTGCCACCCAGTTCCAGCAGCGGCCTGGTCATGGTGGCGGCAGCGGCGCGCATGACCGCTTGCCCGGCCTCGGTCGAGCCGGTGATCGCGACGGCTCTCGTGTCGGGGTGGGCCACGAGTTCAGCGCCCACCTCGGCGTCACCGGGGAGCACGTGGAGCACCTCCGGTGGTACTCCGGCCCGGTGGCCGAGCGCGATCACGCGTCGGGTGATGTGCGTGGTCTGCGGGGCGGGCTTGACGAGCGCCGTCACTCCGGCGGCGAACGCCGGAGCCAGATCGCGCAGCAACAGCAGCACGGGCCAGTTCCACGGGGTGATGAACACCGTCGGGCCGACCGGTTCGCGCACGAGGTGCGCCTCGCTCCCGTCGGGCAGACCGGCGGCACGGCCCAGCGGAAGCCTGGCGAGACCGGCGTTGAACCGCAGGGAATCGATCGCGCCCGCGACCTCCTTGCGCGCTTCACCGATGGGTTTCCCGGTTTCTCGCACCAGGTCGTCGGCGAGTTCCGAGCTGTGGTCGCTGAGCAGGTCCGCCCAGGCGTTCAGGGACTGCGCCCGGAGCCTGTGATCTCGCGGCCACCCGGTGCGCATGGCGCGCGTCGCTTCCGACACGGCTTCGCCGATCTCGGCGTCCGTGGCTTGTTCCGCGATTTCCAGAGGTTCGAGCGTCGCCGGGTTGACCGGCTGGAGGGGTGTTTTCATCACTTCCGACCTCGGGGACGGCCGATTCGTTTGATCCGGTCCAGCAAGGTGCCGAACATCATGCGGAACGCGCTCGGCGCGGCGTTGGACTGCTGCGGTGCTTCTCCGGTGGTGGCGGCCTGGCGGACCGAGTCGGCGAACTGTTCGAACATGCGTCGGCTGATGTCACCGGCCAGCGCTCGGCCGAACTGGGCGATCCGGCCGGTCAGGTACACGGCCGCGTCGGCGCGGAGTTCCGTCCCCGCTGCGGTGGCGTGCGCCCGCAGCGTGATGTCGGCCTGGGTTTGCGCCCCTCCGGTGTCCTGCCCCTGCGCGAGCACGCGGATCGTCCCGGTTTCCCGGTCCTGTTCGAGCACCCGGGCGATCCCGTGGAACGAGAGCTTGATGGGGCCGACCGCGACGCGTGCCCGTCCGGCGTAGAGCTGCTCGCCGAGTTCCTCGGTGAGTTCCGCGCCGGGGAGGCATCCCGCCAGCACGCGCACGTCGTCGAGCACGCGCCACACCTCGTCGAACGGCACGTCCAAGGCGGTGTCCACCTGCACCGCGATCGTCGGGTCTCCCTCGGGGAGCACGATCTCCACGTTCCTGTCGGCTTCGCCCGAAGGTTCCGCGCGCTCCTCGACGACCGTCGCCGACTGTCCGCCGGAGCGGCCGACCAACGCCCGCCTGGCGCAGTTGCCCGGTTCGGGGATTCCCTCCGGGTGCGCGGCGCGCGTTTGGGAGACGGCGGTCAGGATGTTCCGGTATCCGGTGCAGCGGCAGATCACGCCGGACAGCTCCGCGGGGAGCTCCTCGTCGGTGACCTCGGGCTTGTTGCTGAGCAGGTCGTAGGAGCTGAGCAGGAAGCCCGGGGTGCAGAAACCGCATTGAAGGGCGTGGTTCCGGCCGAAGGACTCCTGCAGCGGGTGCAGGTCGTCCGGACGCCCGAGCCCCTCGACGGTGACGACCTCAGCGCCGTCGAGCTGGCAGGCGAACAGCAGGCACGCGCGGGCGGCTTCGCCGTCGACCAGCACGGTGCACATCCCGCAGACCCCGTGCTCGCATCCGACGTGGGTCCCGGTCAGTCCCAGGTGGTCGCGCAGCGCGTCCGCCAGCGTGACGCGGGCGGGGAGGTTCAGCACCGCGGGTGTGCCGTTGACGGTGAACCTCACCTCGACGGTCTCGCCGGCTTCTGCGCGGACCGGTCGAAGGCCCTCCTGCACGGGTTCTTCAGTGCTCGTCATGATTCCACCTCCGCTGTGCCGCGCACCGCGCGGCGGTGCGCCTTGGCCATTTCCCGGGCCGCCAGCGCGCGCAGGAGGCGCCGCCGGTAGCCGTTCGACGCGTGCACGTCGCCGTCGGTGTCGACGACCTCGCGCACCACGTCGTCGAGCGCACCGGCCAGCTCGGTTTGGTCTCCACCTGTCGTGCGGACCAGGCTGGTCAGGTCACGGGTGACGGGCCGGTCGGAGACGCCGAAGGCCGTCATCGTCGCGGCGGACACACCGCCGGCGTCGTCGACGCGGACGTGCGCTGCCACTCCGGCCAACGCGAAGTCGCCGTGCCTGCGCGCGATCTCCGCGAATCCGAAGCCCTCGCGCGGCCCGGCAACGGGGAAGGAGACCGCGGACAGGACGTCCTCCGGGCGCAGTGCGGTCGTCATCGCCCCGTCGAAGAACTCACGGGCTCGAACGGCGCGTTCGCCTTCGGGACCCGTCAGCGTCAGCTCCGCGTCCAGGCAGCTGGCGACGGCCGGGAGCTCGGCGGCCGGGTCGGCGTGCGCCAGGCTTCCGCAGACCGTGCCGCGGCTGCGCAGTTCGCGGTGCCCGACCCAGGGCAGCGCGAGCCGCAGCAGCGGCACCCGAGCGGACTCGGGCGCGTGCTCCACTCGACGCTGCCGGACGGTGGCGCCGACCTCCAGCCGGTCGCCGACCGTCCGCAGCGCGTCGAGCCCGGTGACCGCGTTGATGTCCACCAGGGTGGTCGGCCGCGCCAGCCGCATGGCCAGCACCGGCACCAGGGATTGCCCGCCGGCGATGACCTTGCCGCCTCCGTCGGCGTCGACGAGTTCGGCAACGGCGTCGGACAACGCCGCGGGGCGTGCGTACGCGAAAGGTGCGGCCTTCATCTAGATCCTCACCGCCCCTGGAACTTCGGGGCGCGCTTCTCGTTGAACGCGGCCACGCCTTCGGCGAAGTCCTTGCTGGAGCGCAGCATCGCGTAGGCCTTGCGCTCCAGCTCGATCCCGCTGTACAGCGGGGCGTCGACGCCGCGGTCGAGGACCTCCTTGGCGGTGCGCGCGGCGAGCGGGGAGAACCCGACCAGCTTGGTCACGAGCTTCTCCACCTTGTCGTCGAGCTCCGCTCGATCGGCGGCCAGGTCGGCGACCAGTCCCCAGTCCTTGGCGTCGGCGGCGTTGATCCGGGACGCGGTCAGCACGTGGTACTTGGCGCGGGAGAGCCCGATCAGCCGGGCGAGGCGTTGCGTACCGCCCGAGCCCGGGATCATGCCGAGGTTCATCTCGGGCAGCGCGAACTGGCTGCGCTCGGTCGCCACGCGGATGTCCGAGGACAGCGCGAGTTCGAACCCGACGCCGAAGCAGTAGCCGTCGACGGCGGTGATGACGACCTTGGAGCTGCGGGAGGGCGCGGTCACGTTGTGGCCGAGGTCGGTGAAGTCGATCGGGTCGACCTCCATGAAGCCGGCGATGTCGCCGCCCGAGGAGAAGTGCTCGCCCTCGCCTCGGATGACCACGACCTGGATGTCGTCGTCGGCGTCGATCTCGGCGAACCGGTCGGCCATGACCTGCCGGGTCTCCCAGGTGATGATGTTGAACTTGCCGTGGTCAAGCGTCAGGTACGCGACCCGGCCGTCGTGGCCGCGGGTCAGCTTGATCTCGCCTCCGGTGAGGGCCATGTCGTCAGTTCTCCCCTTCTGTTCCTTCGAGCACCGCGGTATCCGTTGTCGCCGCGGTGAGCAGGCGGTGGATCACGTCGCCGTGGATCGGCAACGTGGTGATGTCGGCGCCGGACGGCGCGAGCGCGTCGGCGACCGCGTTGGCGATGGCCACGGGCAGGCTCATGCAGCTGCCTTCGCCGCAGCCCTTGGCGCCGAGGCGGGTCAGCGGCGAGGGTGTTTCCAAGTGGTCGCTGCGCAATTCGTAGCCGACCTCCGCTGTGGTCGGACACAGGTAGTCCATGAACGTCGCGGAGGTGGGCTGGCCGTTGTCGGAGTAGCGCATCTCCTCGTACATCGCGCCGCCGATGGCGTGCGCCAGGGCGCCGTGGACCTGTCCCTCCAGCAGCACCGGGTTCAGGATGGTGCCCGCGTCGTGCACTGTGGACACCAGCTCCAGGGTGAGCTCGTAGGTCTGCGGGTCGATCCGGCAGACCACGAGCTCGGCGACGAAGCCGTAGCACAGGCTGGAGTTGATTTGGTCGTCCCGGCTGGCGGCCTTGGCCTGCGGCGGCGTGAAGGCCGCCTCCTCGTACAACCGAGCCGAGGTGCCGTCCGGCAATGAACCGGGATCCCAGTGCACCACGCCCGCGGCGTGGCGGAACTCCACCGCTCTGGAGTGGTCCTCGCGGTGCCGGATCCGCCCATCGGCGAGTTCGAGTTCCTCCGGATCCAGTGCCAGCATCGACCCGGCCGCCGTCCGCATCGTGCGGGCGAGCCGGTCGCAGGCCTCGACCAGCGCGCTGGTCAGCAGCGGCGCGAACCTCGACGAGTAGCTGCCGGAGCTGATCGTCCACGGAGTGGTGGCCGTGTCCATCTCCACCACTGGCCGGACCTTCTCGAGCGGCAGTCCGAGCCTGTCGGCCACGACCTGCTGCGCGACCGTGGCGTGCCCCTGGCCTTGCGGGACGGTGCCCAGCAGGACCGAGACGACACCGTTGACGTCGACGCTGACCCGAACGTGCTCGGTGGAACCCGACTTCCCGCGCCCCGGTGGGCGTTCTTCGGCAGGAGTGGCCAGCCCCACGTACCCGATGTTGGTCGCCGACGGGTCGACGATGGTGGCCAGCCCGATGCCGAAGTGCTCGCCGCGCTCCCGCGCCTCCCGCTGGCGCTGCCGGAGAGCCGGGTAGTCGGCGTTCTTCAACGCCATGTCCAGGGCCTGCGGGTAGTCACCCGAGTCGTAGATGCCGCCGGTCGCCGTCTGGTACGGGAACGCGTCGGCCTGCACCAGGTTGCGCTGGCGGATCTCGGCGGCGTCGACGCCGCAGGTCGCGGCGATCTTGTCCATCAGCCGCTCCAGCCCGAAGTAAAGCTGCTGGCCGCCGAAACCGCGGTTGAGCCCGGTCGGTGTCTTGTTGGTCACCACCGCGCGCGAGCGGATCTGCACGGCTTCGACGTCGTAGGCGCCGGTGAGGTTGCCGAAGCAGCGGTAGAGCGTGCTCGGTTCCGGCGGGCGCAGGTAGGCGCCGACGTTGTCGACGAGATCCGCCCGCAGCGCCTGGACCTTGCCCTCGGCGCTGACCGCGGCTTCGAAGCGCATCGCCCGGTCCGAACCCGCTGAGCTGGCCAGCAGGTGTTCGCTGCGGTCCTCGGTCCAGCGCACGGGCCGTCCGACGTGCTTGCTGGCCAGCGCCATCAGCACCACGTAGGGGTAGATCCCGGCCTTGATGCCGAAGCTGCCGCCGTTGTCGGCGGGGATCATCAGCCGCACCCGCGAGGTCGGGACGCCCAGCGCTCCCGCGATCACCGGGACCATGGAGAACGGGCCGTGGAAGTTCGCCCAGGCCGCGATCGCCGGACCGTCCACTTCGTCCTGCCATTCGGCGATCACCGAGTAGCACTCCATCGGTGTCGACGAATAGCGCGGGAACCGGTACTCGCCGCTGACGACGTGATCGGCTGCGGCGAAGAGCTCGTCCACGGGTCCGAAGTGGAACGTGCGGTCGGTGGCGACGTTGCCGTCGGCGTCCTCGTGAAGCCGCGGCGCCTCGGGGCGCAACGCGGCCTCGACGTCGACCACCGGCGGCAGCGGTTCGTAGTCCACCGCGACCAGCTCGGCGGCGTCCTCGGCGGCGTAGCGGTCGGCCGCGACCACGACCGCCACGGGTTCGCCGACGAAGCGCGCCCGATCGGTCGCCGTCGGGTAGTACGGCATGGGCGTCTTCAGCGACAGCGGGAACGGGTTCAGCGCTTCGAGGACCTCGTCGGGTCCGATGACCGCCGCCACGCCGGGGTGCGAGCGAGCTCGGGTGAGGTCGACGCCGCGGATGCGGGCGTGCGGGTGCGGGCTGCGCACGATCGCCGCGGTCAACGTGCCGGGCAGCGGATCGAGGTCGTCGAGGAACCGGCCGCGCCCGGTCAGCAGGGCCGGGTCCTCGATGCGTGCCGTGGTGCGTGCAGGGGTCATCGAGGTGCTCACTTTCGCGATCCGATCGAAGCAGCGGACAGCTCTGCCAGCGGGTTGAACCGACCACCGGCGAGTTCGCGGCGCAGGATCTTGCCCACCGCCGACTTGGGGACCTCGGCGACCGCGACCACCTTCTTGGGCCGCTTGAGCGGCGGCAGCCCGGAGCCGGAACGGATGTAGGCGCTCAGCGCGGAGGCGGCGTCCTGCGGGGTCAGCCCCGCTGCGGGGACGAAGAACGCGGTGACGGCCTGCCCCCAACGGTCGTCCGGCATCCCGACGACCACGACGTCGGCGACCTCCGGGCAGCGGATCAGCGCGTCCTCGATCTCGTCGGGGTAGATGTTCTCGCCACCCGAATTGATCATGTCGTCGACGCGTCCGGAGACCCACAGGTCGCCGTCCTCGTCCGCGACGGCGAGATCGCCGGGGAAGTACCAGCCGCCGCGGATGGACTTCGCGTCGGCGTCGGGCCGGTTCCAGTACCCGGCGAACGCTTCCGGCGACTCCATCGAGATCGCGATCTGCCCCTGCTCGCCGGCACCGACCAGCGCGTCCGGCGTGGCCCGCGGGTGCGGGTCGACGAGGCGAACCCGCGTGAACACGCCGGGGCGTCCGGCGCATCCCGGTTTAGCCGCGACGTCCGGCCCGATGGTGAAGGTGTAGATCTCGGTGCTTCCGAAGTGGTTGACGAACACCTCGGGTTCGAGCGCGTCGACGAGCGACTCCGCCAGCGCGGGCGTCATCGCGGCTCCGGCGTAGGCGAGCTTGCGGACACCGGTCTCCCCCAGCCGGCCCGTGCCCAGCAGGCTCCAGTAGATCGTGGGTACCAGGTACAGCGCGGAGACCCGCTCGCGGGTGATCAGCTCCAGCGATTCCTCGGCGTCGAAGCGGACCTGCGGGACCCAGGTCCCGGCGCTGACCACGCTGGAGAGCAGGGTGCGCAGGCCCATCGTGTGGAACATGGGCATCACACCGAGGGTCGTCTCGAAGGGAGCCGACCGGCTCTGGTGCAGGTGCGCGACGGCGGCGTGGAACTCCGCCCGGTGCGTGCGCGGAACGCCCTTCGGCTTCCCGGTGGTGCCGGAGGTGTAGAGCATGACGCTCGTGTCGGAATCGCGGACCTGCACGTCGATCGCGCTCTCGGTCTGATCGGCGGCGAGTTCCAGCAGCGCTGCGACACCGGCCGGAGTGCCGTCACCGACGTGGGCGTGGGGCACGGGCTCGGTGAGTCGCAGCGCAGCGCTCGCCGTCTCGACCGTGGACTCATCGGTGACCAGCAACTTCGGTGCCGCATCGGACAAGCAGTAGGCGAGATCGTCAGCACCGAAGCGGAACGACAGCGGAACCGAGACGGCTCCGAGCTTCTGCGCGGCCAGGTGCAGCGAGGCCATCGGTTCGCCACCGGCGAGCAGGAACACGACCCTGTCGCCGTGCCCGACGCCGAGCTCGGCCAAGGCCCGAGCCAGCTGGTTGGTGCGGGCGTCCCACTCCGCGTAGGTCATCGAGAGCTCGCCGCCAACCGCACGTCTGGCGGGGTACCGCTCGGCGGTCCAGCTCAGCACTGTCCCGAGATCCATTCTCAGTCCTCTCGCAGCATCAGCGATGCGAAACAAGTCCGAAGCCGATCATCCGTTTCAAATCGTCTGAAACAGATGATTGGAAACGTACGGTAGGGTTTGGAGCGTGTCAACGGTTCGGCTTTCCACGACCTCGTACGTCGTGCTGGGGATGATCGCCATGCGCGGGCCTTCGACCTCGTACGACCTCAAACGGGCCATCGGCCACTCGGTGGGCTACTTCTGGCACTTCCCGCACGCCCAGCTCTACTCCGAGCCCAAGCGGCTCGAACAGCTGGGACTGCTCGAAGTCGAGGAGGAGGACGACGGCCGTCGCCGCCGCACCTACACGATCACCGACACCGGTCTCTCGGCTCTCCGCTCATGGCTGGCCGAGCCCACCGACCAGCACTACGAGCTGCGCGACATCGCCGAGATCAAGCTCTTCTTCAACGAGCTCGCCGAGCCCGACGACATCAAGCGGCTCGCGCAGGACCAGATCAAGCAGCACCAGGACCGCATCGCCGAGTACGAGCAGATGCAGGAGCGCTTCGGCCACGAGTCGGCCATCTCCCGACGCATGGTCACGCTCGGTCTCGGCCTGGAGATGGAGCACGCGGCCCTGCGGTTCTGGACCTCGCTGGCAGAACGCGCCGAGCGAGGCGAGTTCGAGGCTTAGCCCCGCGCGGGCCGATTGGCCGCTGCGTCCGCGAGCAGTTCCAGGAACAGAGCGGCAGGCGGTGACAGCGGGGTCCTGGCGCGGTGAACGATGCCCAGTTCCCGGGCAGCGCCCTCGTCGTCGATCGGGATCGTGACGGGATAGCCCGCGCCGGCGAGTTCCGGCAGCAACGAGACGCCCAGACCGCTGGCCACCATGCCCTGCAGCACCGACAGCTGGGTGGTCTCCACCGTCACCGTCGGCTCGAACCCGGCTCGGTTGCAGATCTGCTCCAGCAGCTCCCGCAGCCCGTAATCCCGTTGCATGGCGACGAACTTCTCGGACTTCAACTCGACCAGCGCTATTTCACTCCGGTCGGCCAGCGGGTGCTCCGGCGGGACCAGAGCGACGATCGGTTCGCGCACGATCGACCGGCCCACGAGTCCAGGCCGCGCCCAAGGGGCCCGGATCACCGCGAGGTCCAATCGCCCGTCCTCCACCATCCGCTCGAACTCGGCGGAGACGTTGTGCTCGGTGAGCCGGACCTCGACCTCCGGGTACTCGCGGCGGAAGTCCGCGAGCACTCCCGGCAGCAGCCCGGCGCCGACGCTGGGCAACACGCCGATCGACACCCGCCCGCCTTGCAGGCTGCGCACGGCGGCGGCACCCGCCCGCGCCCGGTCGAGGTGCGCCAACGCCTGCTGGACGTGGGCGACGAACTCCTCGCCGGCCGCGGTGAGCACCACCCTGCGGCCCAGCCGGTCGAAGAGGGCGACGCCGAGCTCCTTCTCGAGCTTGCGGATCTGCACCGACAACGACGGCTGGGCCAGGAAGAGGTCCTCGGCCGCTCGGCTGAAGCTCCCGGCGCGCGCGACCGCGAGCACGTAGCGCAGTTGGTGGAGCTCCATGCCGACATCATGCGCGAACGGACCGCCGATCGGTAGCCGACGGCGCGCTCCGCTCTCCGGACCACCGGGTCGCGTGCGGGTGCGGCAACGACAGGGCGTCCAGCGCGCGAGCGACCGTGTGGGTGACCATCTCGTCGATCGACGACGGCTGGGTGTAGAACGCCGGCACCGGCGGCATCAGCACCGCGCCCGCCTCCGCGGCCTGGGCCATCAGCCGGATGTGCCCGGGGTGCAGCGGTGTCTCGCGCAACATCAGCACGAGGGGCCTGCGCTCCTTCAACGTCACATCAGCGGCGCGCACCAGCAGGTTGTCGTCGAAGCTGTTGGCGATCGCCGACAGCGTCTTGATGCTGCACGGTGCGACGAGCATGCCGTCGGCCGGGAACGAGCCGCTCGCGATCGCCGCACCCAGGTCGTGCTCCGAGTGCGTCACCGACGCCCGCTCCCGCACGTCCGCGGCCGTCCAGGACGTCTCCTGCGCCAGAGTCGCCCGTGCGGCGCGGGTGACCACCAGGTGCGTCTCGACGCCCAGTTGTGCCAGCAGCTCCAGCGCGCGGACCCCGTAGATCACACCGGAAGCCCCGGTGATGCCGACGATGATCCGAGGTGGGAACTCGTCGGGGCGCATCACACGAACACCCCTCCGCCGTCCACCACGATCGTCTGCCCGGTCACGAAACCGCTGCCGTCCCCGCACAACCACACCACCGCGCCGACCAGGTCCTCGGGATCCATGGAACGCGGCACGGAACGCGTGGACTTCATGCGCTCCAAGTAGTTCGCATCGTTGATGTCGCGAGTGGCCGCGTCGTCGACCAAGCCGGGCGAGACGGCGTTCACCGCGATGCCCTCCGGTCCCAGCTCGCGCGCCGCGGCCCTGGTCAAGCCCTCGACCGCCGCCTTGGACGCCACGTAGTGCGCGAAACCGGCCGCCCCGGTCCGGGACACGACGGAGGCGATGTTGACGATCCGCCCGCCACCTCGCTCCCGCATGGCGGGGACGGCCGCGCGGATCGACTGCCAGCAGCCGCGAACGTTGACCCGCAGCACGAGGTCCCACTCGTCGTTGGTCAGCTCGGTGAGCGTCCTCTTCGGCCCCAGCGTCCGGTAGATCGCCGCGTTGTTGACCAGGCAGTCCAGGCCGCCGAACCGGTCACCGGCCAGTTCCACGACGCGCTGCAGGTCTTCGTCCGAGGTGATGTCGCAACCGGCGAAGACCGCTTGACCCGCACCTTGCGCCGTGGCCTTGTCCGCGATCTCCCGACCGGCTTCGGAGAAGCCGTCCAAGTCGGTGGCGACCACGTTCGCGCCCCGCCCGGTCAACGCCATGGTGTACGCAACACCGATATCCCCGGTCGCACCCGTGAGCAGCACGACCTTTCCGGCCAGGTCAGCACCCATTGCCGCACCCCTATCCATCCGTCCGGGCCCGCCAGGCGCTGGTGCCTCGCGGACGCCCTGTCCTCCACCGAGTCAAAGTCCTCGTGCGGGGTGCCGACAATGAGCGATGCCCTACTCCGACCATAGGCAATCCGTATGGGACGGTTTCCCGCTCCGCGCTAGTCGTTTTCGCGATGGCCTCATCGCGTTTCCGGGGGTTCTGCGCCTCCGCACGCGCCCGTAGCTTCTCGTCCACCTGGCAATGGGGCCGACGAGAAGAGGAAGAAACATGTCGAGTCGAGTGACGAGCTCGTCCCGCGAGGGGCCGTCGATCGCACCTGCGAGACTGGTTCGCAGACAGGTCCTGATCCTCGGAATGCTGCTCCTGATCGGCATCGTCAACTACCTGGACCGCTCGACGCTGGCGATCGCCAACAGCACCATCCGCAACGATCTCGGGCTCACCGCCACGGACATGGGTCTGCTCCTGTCGGCCTTCTCCTGGAGCTACGCGTTCGCTCAGCTCCCGGCCGGTCCGCTGCTCGACCGCTTCGGCGCCCGCACGGTCCTCGGCGTCGGACTGCTCGTGTGGTCGGTGGCGCAGGCCGCGGGCGGTTTGGCGCGCGGACTGGGTGCGCTGCTGGCATCGCGCGCGGTTCTGGGGTTGGGCGAGGGGCCGATGTTCCCCGCCAACGCCAAGGTCGTCTCGGAGAACTTCGCCAAGGAGAACCGGGGACTCCCGCTGGGCGTCACGACCTCGGCCTCCACGCTCGCACCGATGATCGCACCTCCGCTGCTGACCGGGCTGATGCTCGCGTTCGGATGGCGGGTGACCTTCGCGATCGCCGGGGGCTTGGGCATCGTGCTCGCCCTGGCCTGGATCGCGCTGTACCGGAATCCGCAGCAACTCGCCGAGGTCGACCAGGCCGTCGACGCGCGACACGGCACGAGCGCGTCGGAGAAGAGGCCTGCGTGGAGCTTCCGCGAGTGGGCGTTCCTGCTTCGCTTCCGCACGACGTGGGCCATGATCGGCGGCTTCGTCGGCGTCATCTACTCGATCTACCTCTACCTCACCTGGCTTCCCGCCTACCTGGAGTCCGAGCGCGGCCTGAGCATCGCCGACGTGGGGTGGGCGCTGGTGGTTCCCTACCTCGCGGGAACCGTGGGAATGCTGCTGGGCGGTGTGTTCGGAGACGCGCTGTCGCGCCGAACGACCAGGCAGACCCGTGCCCGCAAGGTTCCCGTCGTGCTCGGGCTCGCCGCCGGAGGTCTCTGCACGCTGCCCGCGGCTTTCGCGAGCAGCACGGTGGCCGCGATCGCGTGGATCTGCCTGGCGCAGTTCTTCCTGAACATGGCATCCGCCGGTGCCTGGACGATGGCCGCGACCATGACCGACGAGCGGTCGACCGGGTCGCTGGGCAGCCTGCAGAACTTCGGCGGCTACTTCGGCGGTGCGTTCGCTCCGCTCATCACCGGCATCCTGGTCGACCGGACCGACGACTTCGTGGCGGCGCTGGTGATCGCCAGCACCGTGGCGGTTCTGGCCGCCTTCCTGTACGCCTTCGGGGTCAACAAGCCGATCCCCGCCTATTCGGACCACGCCGTCGGGGGTCGACCATGACCTACGCGCACGACCTCTACGCCGGATCGACGGTGCTCGTCACCGGCGGGACCAGCGGTTTGGGGGCAGCGACGGCCGAGGCGTTCGCGGCCCTCGGGGCCGACGTGATCGCGGCAGGGCTCAACAGCGACGCGTTGCCACCGGCACCCGGGGTGCGCGGCGTCGAGCTGGACGTCACCGATCAGGACGCCGTCGGCAACCTGTTCGCCTCGGTGCAGCGCCTCGACGTGCTCGTGAACTGCGCAGGGGTGATCCGGCGCGACGACGAGTTCGACACCGCGGTCTTCGAAGCTGTGCTGGACGTCAACCTCACCGGCACCATGCGCACGAGCATGGCCGCGGTGCCGCTCTTGCGGGAAACGTCGGGTTGCATCATCAACACCGCCTCGATGCACAGCTTCGTCTCGGGCCCGCGCGTGCCCGCCTACACGGCCAGCAAGGGCGGCGTCGCCCAACTCACCAAGGCGCTGGCCAACTCGTTCGCCGGCGACGGGGTGCGCGTGAACGCGGTCGCTCCTGGGTGGATCTCCACTCCCCTGACCAGCGAGGTCGAGTCCTCCGAGGCGGGCGCCGCCATCCGCTCGCGGACACCGATGGGCCGGTGGGGCCGACCCGACGAGGTCGCCGACGCCGCCCTGTTCCTCGCCAGCCCCGCAGCACGCTTCATCACCGGGGCGATCCTCGCCGTCGACGGCGGCTACCTGGTGCGCTGAAGCAAACCCTTTCCGCCACAACGACGTTCAACCGAGGAGTGACCATGTCAGAACCGGCCATCATCAAGGAATCACCCGACGTCCCGCTGGAGATCTCGGTCGGCGCCATCCCCGAGGACGACCGGGTCTGGGTTCCCCAAGCGCCCGGCGTCTTCTTCCGCCCGCTGCTGATCAACACGATCACCGGGCAGTGGTGCAACCTGCTGAAGGTCACCCGCTCCGGCATCGTGTCCCGGCACCGGCACCCCGGAATCGTCGTCGGCTACGTCATCAAGGGCCAGTGGAAGTACGACGAGCACGAATGGACCGCCCACCAGGGCGGTTTCGTCTACGAACCACCGGGCGAGATCCACACGCTGCGCGTGCCGGACGACTGCTCGGAGATGGTGACGTTCTTCAACATCACCGGCGCGATGATCTACGTGGACGAGGAAGGCCGGCAGATCGGATACGAAGACGCCTTGACCAAGCTGGACATGTGCCGCGAGCATTACGCGAACGTCGGCCTCGGCGCGGACTACGTCGACCAGTTCCGCCGCTGAGCACAGCAGGTGGAGGAAGGTGCCGTGGTCCTCAGCGACCGGTTGGCCGGGCTCAAGGTCGATCGACTCCGCAGCTTCCTGGCGGTCGTGCGCCACGGGAGCTTCTCCGCGGCCGGGGACGCGCTCTTCCTCTCCCAGCCTCGCGTCAGCAGCCACATCGGTGACCTGGAACGGCTCTTCGGGACACAGCTGTTCGACCGGAGCCGGCACCCCATCACCCTGACCGAGAGCGGCCGCCGCCTGCTGCCGCACCTCCAGGCGGCGGTTGAAGCGCTGGGTGCCGCTGTCCACGACGCAGGAGACGTGGACAGCGGCACGCTGGGCGGGCTCGTCACGATCGGCATGTACCCGTCGGCAGCAGCGCACCTCTACGGCGACCTCGTGCGGGAGATGAACCGCACCCAGCCGGGCGTCGAGGTGGTCCTGTGGGAAGGATCGACGCTGGAGCTCGAGGTGGCGCTGCAGACCGGTGACATCGACCTGGCCGTGCGCCCCGCCCTCCCCGCACCGGACAACGCCGATCGCGTGGTGTCCCGGACGTTGTGGCGCGAGCCGCTGGTCGCGGTCCTGCCCCGCGACCTGCTGCCATCGGCACCTCCGGTGGTCCGGATCGGCGATCTCGTCGACCAGCCGATCATCACCATCGGCTCTCCCCAAGGCCCGGCCCGCTCCACGCACGGCTTCGAGTCCACAGCCGCGCTGGAGGCCGCCGGGATCCTCGACGCGGTCGCCTACCGCACCAATCAGCCGCAGACCCTGGTCGGCCTCGTCAAGGCCGGTCACGGCATCGGGATCACGAACCTCCTGGCCGTGCGCACGAGCAACCGCGAAGACGTGCACGTCGCCCGCCTCGAGGGCGAGGGATGCAGCCGCGAAGTCGCTCTCTGGTGGCGAGGCGGTGGCCGTCCGCCCGCCGCGGTCGAGGCCGTGATCGATGCGTGCGAACGCCTCCCCAAAGCACCCATCACCATCGCGAAGCACACGGACTCCCGTTGACAGTGGAGTTGGGGGCAGGCCGAGTCAGGATGTTCGAGCTCGTGTGAAACACGTTCGAGCAGCATTCACCTTTCGGCACTCGTGGTACGAGATCTTCGACAACGGCGCCACTTTCGTCGTAGCGGAAGTGCGCACCGGTCCCATGAGTGGAAGTCTGGGCATGACCTGCTCGACGGTTTCTCGACCGGCCACGAAGGGCCCGCTGTACGGGGCCCTCCCGGTCCGATGCTGCTCACCCGGGGCCCCGAACAGTGAGGTGCGGGGCCGAGTGCGCACCACGCGGTTGGTCGGAGAAGCCGATCCTCAAGAGGAGCAACGATGAAGTCCATTCCCCTGTGGATGGCCGTTCCGGTGACCGTCGCCGTGGCTCTGCCTTTCGGCCTGTGGCTGGGCACGTGGTCGCTGCCGTTGTGGCTGGCGTTCATCGTGTGGGCCGAGTACTTCGCCCTGGGCGGCAAACCGGCGGTGCTCCGCACCGTGGTCCCGTCGTTCCTGAGCGGCGTCGTCAGCGCGGCAATCGCGCTGATCTTCTCGCTGCTCGTCGGCACGGTCGTGGGCGACGCCGCGATCGTCGCGAGCGGTGACGTGGCGTGGTTGATCGGCCTGCCGGTGGCCCTCATCCCGCTCATCTACGTGATGCAGTACCTGCCGTTCGCGCGGGACACCGGGAGCCTCCCCTTCTTCAACGGCCTGTCCATGGGCCTGGCCACGTACTTCATCGGGATCTACACGAACTTCGGGGGGCTGTCGCTGCCCGCCGACAGCGTGCTGCTGCCGCTGATCACCTCGGTGCCCGCAGTGCTGGGCGGGATGCTCGGCGCCTTCCTCGGGTGGTTCAACGTCGCCATCATGACGCCGTTCGGCCGCCGCGCAGCCCAGCCGGCCGAATCGGTCGTCGACGCCTGACTTCCGCACGCCCGCAACCGATCAGCTGATGGGGCGCGCGCTCCTGCGGCCTACGCGATTTGCAGTACCCCGTCGGTCTTGTGGGCATGTGCCCTGCGGAGCTGGGTGTCCAGCCCCGCAGGGCACTTGTCCTCGGCAGTTCGCATCTTCCGGGATCACGGGCCTCCTCGGCCGCGATGCGACGCGGACCGTCACGGCATGAGGGCGACGAACCGCCAGTCGAGCACCTCGCGAGGCTCCGGGGCGTCGGCGGTGACGCGCGATCGCAGGTGCGCCAATCGGCCCGCGCGCAACGGTTCCAGCCGCTCGACGGTGATCGTGCTGCGCAGCGTGTCGCCCTCGAACACCGGGCCGAGGTGGTCGCAGCTGTGCCAGCCGGTCACGGTGGCGATGCCGGTGAGGGCCCGCGTCGCCTGGGCCAGCGCGAGGCCGATGGTGTGGCCGCCGTAGACCAGCCGACGACCGCCGCCGGCCGCGGCGTCGTGGTGCACCTTGGCGACGTTGAGCGTGAGCCGCGCCAGTTCGGGCGCGCTGGAGACGACGTCGCCGCCACCGACCTCGATCACCTGACCTTCGGTCAGCTCGGCCGAACCGGGGCCACGTCCGCGAAGCGGTTCGAGGTCCCACCCGTCCGCCACGGCCGTCAGCGACTCGTCCGACGCCGCCGCACCGACGGCGTCGAGGTCGTCCGCGTGGCCCGTGCGCGCTTCCGGGTCGCGCAGCGGCAGCATGGCGCAGCGCCAGAAGTCCAGCACGGGTCGACCGCTCTGGTCGGCGGTGATGATGCGCAGCGCGGCGAGCCCGGTGGGCCAGCGGCCTTCGCGCGCCCGGTTCTGGCGCAGAGCAACGACTTCTGCGCGGCTGCGCAGCGTGTCACCCAGGTGCGGCGCGCGGCGGAACACCAGTCCGCGGTAGAACAGGTTGGCCTTCACGTGGTGCGTCGCCGCGGTGGACTGGCCGATCGCCACGTCCCACACCAGCGCGGGAGAGGCGAGAGCGGGCGCGCCCGTCACCGAGACCGAAAGCCCGTCGTCCAGCGGCAACGCCAGGCGTTCGCCGGTGATCGAGCGGTGCGCGTGCGCCAGCCCCGAGGTCAGCGTCAGTCCGGGAGCGGAGTCGAAGACCTGTCCGACGCTCAGCTCGTCGAAGTACGGCCCTTCAGCGATCATGCCGCACCCGCCTTGGCCAGGGTGCGTCGAGCAGCGACGGCGAGGGCCTCGTCGATCATCTGCCCGTCCAGTTCCACGGCGCCGCTCGCGTCACCGTGCGCGGTCGCGAGCGCGTCGAGCACTCGGCGAGCGTTCTGGATCTCCCCGTCGTCCGGGGTGAACGCGTTGATGACCGGTGGCACCTGCCGGGGGTGGATGACCCACTTGCCGTCGAAGCCGAGGCTCACCGCGCACTCGACCTCTGCGGAGAAGTCCTCGCCGGTTCCGACGCCGAGGTGCGGGCCGTCGACCGCAGCGATCCCGGCGGCGCGGGCTGCGGCCAGCACGGCGTGCTGCGAGGGCAGCCAGGCGCCCGGGAAAGGGTTGCCGCTGCGGCCCAGCGACGCGGCGAGGTCGGCGTAGCCGAGGATCACCGCGCGCAAGCGGTCCGAACCCGCTGCGATCTCGGTGACGCGGGTCAGCCCGGTCGCGGTCTCGATCAACGCCTGCAGCTCCAGCGGTTCGGACCTCCCCGCCGCCGCTTCGACACCCGTCAGCAACCGATCGGCGAACGCGACGTCGCCGACCGTCTCGACCTTGGGCAGGACGAGGGAGAACGGAACACCGCGGACGCGTGCGCAGGCCTCGACATCGGCGTGGCACCACGGTGAACCGGGCGGGTTGACCCGAACCGCGAGCGCGACGCCGGGATCGTCGGCCGCGGCGAGCCACTCCACCACCCGCTCCCTCGCGGCCGCTTTCCCCTGTGGCGGAACGGAATCCTCCAGGTCCAGCACCACCTCGTCAGCGCCGGCGCGAACGGCCTTGTCGATCTTGCCAGGATCGGTTCCCGGCACGGAGAGGCAGCAGCGCCGCGGCCGGAATCCCGTCGTGTTGTCCATGTCCTCGTTCCTCCAGGTCGTCACCGCTCCCGAAATGGCCGAGCGGCTCGCGAGCAGTGGCCGCGTCGCGCCGGAAACGCGTTCTCAGCCGCGGGTCTTGTACTCGCGCAGCAATCCCCGGCTGATGATCGTCTTCTGGATCTCGCTGGTCCCCTCGCCGATGAGCAGGAACGGCGCCTCGCGCATCAGCCGTTCGATCTCGTACTCCTTGGAGTAGCCGTAGCCGCCGTGGATGCGGAACGCCTCCTGCGTGACGTCCGCGCAGTACTCGCTGGCGAGCAACTTCGCCATGCCCGCCTCGACGTCGTTGCGCTCGCCCGAGTCCTTCAGCCGCGCAGCGTTGACCATCATCAGGTGCGCGGCCTCGACCTTCGTGGCCATCTCGGCGAGCTTGAACGAGATCGCCTGGTGCTGCGCGATCGGCTTCCCGAAGGTCTGCCGCTGCTGGGCGTAGTCGACGGCGAGCTCGAAAGCCCGGATCGCGATTCCGCACGCCCGCGCCGAGACGTTCACCCGACCGACCTCGATGCCGTCCATCATGTGCGAGAAGCCCTTGCCCGGCTCACCACCCAGGACCTGGTCCGCGCCGATCTCGAACCCGTCGAACACGGCCTCGGTCGTGTCGACTCCCTTGTAGCCCATCTTGTCGATCTTGCCCGGGATGGTCAGTCCCGGCGCCACCTCGCCGAACCCCTCGGGCTTCTCCACCAGGAACGTCGTCAGGTTCTGGTGCGCCTTCGCCGCGCCCTCGTCGGTCTTGGCCAGCAGCGCGATCAGGTTCGAGGAGCCACCGTTCGTCAGCCACATCTTCGACCCGTCGATGGTGTAGGAGTCGGCGGAGCGCTTGGCCCTGGTCTTGATCGCCGCCACGTCCGACCCCGTGTCGGGCTCCGACATCGAGAACGAGCCCCGCACCTCGCCGGTGGCCATCCTGGGAAGGTGGTGTTGCTTCTGCTCCGGCGTCCCGTGCCGGGAGATCATGTGCGCCACGATGAAGTGCGTGTTGATCACGCCCGAGACGCTCATCCAACCGCGTGCGATCTCCTCGACGACCAGCGCGTAGGTCAGCAGCGATTCGCCCAGCCCCCCGAACTCCTCGGGAATGGTGATCCCGAACAGCCCCATCTCCTTCATGCCCTCGACGATCTCCGCCGGGTACTCGTCCGATCTCTCCAACTGCTGCGCGTGCGGGATGATCTCCTTGTCCACGAAGGACCGGACCGTGGAAAGGATCTCCGACTGCACGTCCGTGAGCCCGGACGTCTGAGCCAGCTTGGCCATTCTTCCTCCTGGCGAGGTTCGTCAGTTCTGGGTCGTCGCGGCGGTCCGACGCATCAGGTCGCGGGCGACGCATCCTCGACCGGCTTCGAAGTCGGGGGATGCGAGCCCAATCCACGCCGCGCCGTCTCCGGCGCGCACCAGCCACCGACCAGCGTGATGAGGCCGAGACCGATCACGTACAGCGCTACCGGCCACGGTGCTCCGCCGGTGGCGGTGGAAAGCGCGACGGCGAGGAACGGTGCGAATCCGCCGAAGACCACGGCCGCTGCCTCGCGGCTGATCGCGGCGCCGCTGTAGCGGGCCCCGGTGCTGAACAGCTCGGAGAGCAGCACGCCCTGCACGCCGAAGGCGATGCCGACGCTGCCGCCCTGCGCCATCGCCATCGCGAGCACGGCGAGCACGGGCTGGCCGGTGTCGACGAGCCAGAAGAACGGGAACGCGAACGCGATCGCGAACCCGGCCCCGGTCATCAGGACCGGTCGGCGGCCGAAGCGGTCGGAGGCCAGACCGGCCAGCGGTGCCGTGATCATCACCGTGACACCGGCGATCACCAGCCCCAGCGTGCCGAGACCCGGCGAGTACTCCTTCTCGTCCAAGTAGGACAGCGCGAACACCTGGTAGAGGTGACTCAGCGCGAGCGGCGCGGCGACCAGCGCGGCGACGAGGACCATGCTGCGCCACTGCGTGCGCAGCACCGTCCGCAACGGCCCCGGGTTGCCGTCCCCGGCGATCTCGCGTTCGAACTCCGGGGTCTCGTCCAGCCGCGCGCGGATCCACAGCCCCAGCGCGACCAGCACCAGGCTGGCCAGGAACGGGATGCGCCAGCCCCAGGACGCGAACTGCTCGTCGGTGGTCAGCGCGGTGACGAGCAGGACCGCGGCGGAGGACAGGACCATGCCGAGGTACACGCCCGCCGCCGACAGGGAACCGTAGAGGCCGCGCCGGTTCGGCGGCGCGTACTCGACGGCGAAGACCGACGCGCCGCTGTACTCCGCACCCGATCCCATGCCCTGCAGCAACCTCGTGACGACGAGCAGGATCGGGGCCCCGACGCCGATGGTGGCGTGCGACGGGATGAGGGCCATCGCCGTGGTCGCCAGGCCCATCACCAGCACGGTGGCCACCAGGGCCGGACGACGTCCGTACTTGTCCCCGATGCGGCCGAAGACGACCGCGCCGACGGGTCGTGCGACGAAACCGGCGCCGAACGTCGCCAGCGACAGCAGCACCGCGACGGTCGGGTCCTGCGAGGGGAAGAAGACCTCGCCGAACACCAGCGCGGCCGCCGCGCCGAAGAGGAAGTAGTCGTACCACTCCAGCGCGGAACCGAGCAGCGCGGCGCCGGCGACGCGGCGGAGCACCGCCCGGTCCGGCACGCCGGACGCGGCGGGAGGGGGTGGCGGTTCCAGTTCGTCTGACATCGAACTACTCCTCGTTCAGCGGGAGCCGAGCGGAGCTCCCGGAATGCGGTACTCAGTGGAGTCACTGCTGCGGGTTGCGTTCGCCGATCACCTGTTGGTCGTGCAGCTCGCCGATCTCGGCGTCGCTGAGCCCGAGGACCTCGGCGAGCACCTGGTCGGTGTCGGCGCCGAGCACCGGTGCCGAGCCGGCTTCGCCGCGTTCCCCGTTCCAGCGCAGCGGAGACCGCGCGGTGATCCCCGCGGGTCCGCCGGGCAGCGGCAGGTCGGCGAGCAGCCGGTGCTCGCCACCGCGGTGCGCGGTGACCACGTCGGCCATGCCCTGGTAGCGGCCCCACAGCGCCCTGGCCCGGTTGAGCTCGTCGGCGACGGTCTCGGAATCCCGCTCCAGGAACCAGGGTTTGAGCACGGCGGCGATGGTGTCGCGCAGCCGGTACCGTTCGGTCTCATCGGTCAGGTCCGTGCCGAACGCCTTCTCCAGCGCGGTGAACACGGCTTCGGTCCCGGTGACGGTGACCAGCGCCTTCCACTGCCCCGGGGTGAGCGCGACGACCATCACCCGCTTCCCGTCGGCGCAGGCGAAATCCACGCCGAAGCTGCCGTAGACGTGGTTTCCGTGCCGGGACCGGTCTCTCCCGTTCTCCGCGGCTTCGGACAGCCAACCCAGGTTCGCCACTCCGGCCAGCGCGACGTCGGAGAGCGCGATCTCGCTGTAGACGCCCTCGCCCGTGCGTCGGCGCTGGTGCACGGCGGCGAGCACGGCGGTCGACACGCTCAGCCCGGTGAGCAGGTCCCAGGCGGGCAGGACGTGGTTGACCGGCGCGGCGCCCTCCTCGCCGCCGGTGATCGCCGGGATGCCGACCTCCGCGTTCACCGTGTAGTCGACGGCGGGCCGGCCGTCGGGGTAGCCCTGCACCCTGACGTGGATCAGGTCGGGCCGGCGAGCGGTGAGGACGTCGTTGGCCATCCACCGCCTGCCGACGACGTTGTCGACCAGCACACCGCGGTCCTCACCCGGCGCCGTCGCCAGCGCCAGGACCAGTTCCCGCCCGCGCTCGCTGCGCATGTCAACGGTGATCGACTGCTTGCCCTTGTTCAACGAGGCCCAGTAGTACGAGTCGCCGGTGCCGCCGTTGGCCGCGGGCCAGCGCGCGTGGTCCGGGCCGCCACCGATCGGGTCGATCCGGATCACCGAGGCGCCGAGCTGCGCCAACGTCATCCCCGCGGTGGGGCCGGCGACGAAGCTGGCGCACTCGACCACCCGCAGGTCTTCCAGCGGCCCGCCCATCAGATCCGCTCCACGATCGCGGCGAGCCCCTGGCCGCCGCCGATGCACATGGTCTCCAGGCCGTACCGGGCATCGCGCCTGCGCATCTCCCTGACGAGGGTGGCCAGGATGCGGCCGCCGGTGGCGCCGACCGGGTGGCCGAGGGATATCCCGGAACCGCTGACGTTGAGGCGGTCGAAGTCGGTTTCGGTGAACTTCCACTCGCGGGTGCAGGCCAGCACTTGCGCGGCGAACGCCTCGTTGAGCTCGATCAGGTCGATGTCGGCCAACGTCAGGTCCGCGGCTGCGAGCGCCTTCGCCGTCGCGGGAACCGGCCCGATGCCCATCGTCGCGGGCGCCACCCCGCCCAGACCCCAGGACACGAGCCGCACCAAGGGGCGCAGGCCCAGCTCGGCGGCCTTCTCCGGGCTGGTGACGACGCAGATCGCGGCGCCGTCGTTCTGCCCGGAGGCGTTGCCCGCGGTCACCGTCGCCTCGCCGTCGCTGCGCCCCAGCATCGGCCGCAGCCCTGCCAGCTTCTCCGCGCTCGAATCGGGGCGGATGTGCTCGTCCGCGTCGACGACGGTCTCGCCCTTGCGCCCCGGGACCACGACGGGCACGAGCTCGTCGTCGAAGCGGCCCTCGGCCTGCGCAGCGGCGGCCCGCTGGTGGGAGCGCACCGCGAACTCGTCCTGCTCGGCGCGCGGGATCGAGTACTCCCGGCGCAGGTTCTCCGCTGTCTCGATCATGCCGCCCGGCACGGGGTGGTTCGCCCCGCCCGCCGTCACCCGGCCGCGGGCCAGCGAGTCGTGCAGCATCACGCCGGGCCCGCCCTTCACGCCCCAGCGCATCCCGGTGGAGTAGAAGGGCGCGTTGGACATGGATTCCGCGCCACCGGCCAGCACGACCTCGGCTGCTCCGGACTGCACCTGCAGCGCGGCGTAGAGCACGGCTTGCAGGCCGGATCCGCAACGCCGATCGATCTGCATCCCCGTCACGCTGACCGGCAGTCCGGCGTCGAGGGCGGCGACCCGGCCGATCGCAGGGGCGTCCATCGTCGGGTAGCAGTTGCCCAGCAGCACGTCGTCGACGGCGGCGGGGTCCAGTCCGGTCCGTTCGACGGCCGCGCGGATCACCGCGGTGGCGAGGGTGTGCGCGGGTACGTCGCGCAGCCCACCGCCGAACGCTCCGACGGGGGTGCGCAGTGGTTCGCAGATGACGGCGTCACGCACGATCGGTCTCCTCTTCCTCGCGCCCGCGCAGCGGGGCTGCGGTCTTGTCGCGGACCTCGTCCGCGCTGACTCCGGGAGCGGTCTCGACCAGTTCGAGCCCGTTCGCGGTGACGTCGATGGCGGCGAGATCGGTGACGATGCGGGTGACGCAGCCCAGCCCGGTGATCGGCAGATCGCACTTCTCGACGATCTTCGGCGAACCGTCCTTGGCGACGTGATCCATCATCACGACGACCTTCTTCGCGCCGTGCACGAGATCCATCGCCCCGCCCATGCCCTTGATCATCTTGCCGGGGACGGCCCAGTTCGCCAGGTCGCCGTTCGCCGCCACCTGCAACGCTCCGAGGACGGCGACGTCGAGCTTGCCCGCGCGGATCTGGCCGAAGGACGACGAGGACTCGAAGAAGGCCGCTCCCGAGTTGACGGTGACGGTCTCCTTGCCCGCGTTGATCAGGTCCGCGTCGACCTCGTCCTCGCCCGGATACGGCCCGACGCCGAGGATTCCGTTCTCCGCGTGCAGGATCACCGTCCGGCCCTCCGGGATGTGCCCGGGAACCAGCGTCGGCATGCCGATGCCGAGGTTGACGTAGGCGCCGTCGGGCAGGTCCTGGGCGACCTTGGCCGCCATCTCGTTCCGCGTGAGTGCCATCAGCGCACCGTCCTGAACTCGATCGGTTTGTCCACATCGGATAGATGTAGGACCCTGTCGACGTGGATGCCGGGCGTGTGCACGGAGTCGGGGTCGATCTCGCCCGGCTCGACGAGGTGCTCGACCTGAGCGATCGTGATCCGCCCCGCCGCAGCGCAATCGGGGTTGAAGTTGCGCGCGGAGCGCCGGTGGACGAGGTTGCCGTGCCGGTCGCCCTTCCAGGCGTGCACGAGAGCGAAATCGGGCACCAGCGCGTGTTCGAGGACGTGGTCGACGCCGTCGAACGCGCGGACCTCCTTGGCGGGCGACATCACCGCGACCGAGCCGTCCGGCGCGTACCGCCACGGCAGGCCGCCTTCGGCCACGAGCGTCCCGACTCCGGCGGGCGTGTAGAAGGCGGGGATGCCCGCTCCTCCCGCTCGCAGCCGTTCGGCGAGGGTGCCCTGCGGAGTCAGCTCGACCTCCAGCTCACCAGCGAGGTACTGCCGGGCCATCTCCTTGTTGTTGCCGATGTAGGACCCGATCGTCCGCCGGATCCGCCCGGCCGGGAGCAGGGTCCCCAGGCCGAATCCGTCGACGCCCAGGTTGTTCGAGATCGTCTCCAGGTCCGTCGCTCCCTGCTCCAGCAGGGCGGCGATCAGAGCGGTGGGCACCCCGCACATCCCGAACCCGCCGACCGCGATCGACGAACCGTCGGCGATGTCGGCGACCGCCTCGGCCGCGGTCTGCACTGTCTTGTCCACGTCTGCTCCTACTCGGTGGCGGCGAGGTGCGCGGCGAGCAACTCGTTGACCCGCTCGGGCTTCTCGGCGTTGAGCAGGTGCGCGGAGTCGTCGACGACCTCGAACCGGCCGTTCGCGGCGGTGTCGGCGATGCGACGGACCATCTCGGGCGGGGTCGCGGGGTCCTCAGCGCCTGCGATGGCGAGCACGGGAACCGTCACCTCGGCCAGCCGCTCGCGGACGTCGAACGTCGAGATCGCCTCGCAGCAACCGGCGTACCCCTCGGCCGTGGTGGCGCGCAGCATGTCCAGCAGCCGCCGTGCCTCGTCGGTCTCGGCGAAGGACTGGACGAACCAGGTTCCGGGGCGGCTGGCGACCATCGCCTCGGTGCCGTTCTCCCGGACGGTGGCGGCGCGCTTCGGCCAGCTCTCGGGATCGGCGAACCGGGCGGCCGACGCCAGCACCGCCAGGCTCAGCACCCTGTCCGGGTGGTCCAGGGCGAGTTGCTGGCCGATGGCACCCCCGATGGACACCCCGGCGTAGTGGAAGCGGTCGATGCCCAGCCGGTCGAGCAGTGCGATGACGTCCTCGGCCATGCTCGCCATCGTGAGAGGGCCGCCGGGTGCCGGGGTTTCACCATGTCCCGGCAGGTCGAAGCGCAGGACCCGGTAGCGGCCGGCGAGCGCGTCCACCTGCGCGTCGAACAGGTGCAGGTCGGTGCCCAGCGATGGTCCGAGGACCAGGACGGGCGCGGAGTCCGGTCCGTCGATCCGGTGGTGCAGCGCGGTTTCGGTGGTCACTCGAAGGGCCTCCCTGGGTAGGTCGCGGCGGCGGACGCGACGGTGAACCGGCCGTGGTCCCAGCCCTCGGTGAGCGGGACGAAGTAGTCGAAGGACACCTGCTTGGTGACGTAGCGCCAGTTGCCGTCGACTCGGCGCAGCGAGTCGGTGTATCGACCGGCGGCGATGTGCGGGACTCCGTCCTGCACGCAGGGCTGCCACAGGAACGACCGGGCCCGCGCGGTGTCCTCGCCGTCGAGGGTGATCTCGAGGTTGGTCACGTGGTGCCAGAACGCGGTGAGTCCGGCTTCGACGAGGCCCGCGAAGAACGACCGCAGTTCGGCGCGGCCGGTCGCGCGGGACAGGCCGACGAACTCGCCGTCCTCGGTGAACAGCGATACCAGCGCGTCCCAGTCGCCGTCGTCGAGCGCGCGGCAATAGCGCGCGTCGAGATCGCGGATGGCTTCCAGCGCCTCCAGCCGGTCGATCCGGCGCAGCACGTCGGCGTTCACGACCCGCTCTCCGCTCGTTCGAAGAAGGTGACCGCGGCAACGCCGTCTCCGGGCGTGCCGTCGGCCACGCGCAGCGAATCGTCGTCGAGGACGTCGACGATCGCGGATCGGTCGTTCAGCCTCGCGCGGTAGCGCCCGGGCGGAGGCAGGGCGGTGTTCGCGTCGAGGACGATCCGATCACCCATCCGGAACCCGTCGACCCGGTGCGGGCGGCCCAGCGCGTGGGTCACCCCCGGCAGGTCGCCCGAGCGCAGGCGGTTCCGGGTGTAGGTCGACGAGCACGCGCCGTTCTTCGCCGGCAGCAGCGGCACGCCCTCGACGGAGAACCCGAGGTCCGCCCCGAGCGCGCGCAAGGTGCCGACGTCGCCCGCCGCCTTGGCGCCGAAGGTGAAGTTGGCGCCGACGACGACGGCCCTCGCCCTGAGCCGACCGGCGAGGCAGTGCGCGGCGAAGGCCTCCGGGCTCAGCCGGGCCAGCTCGCGGGTGAAGTGCAGCACGCACACCGCGTCCACCCCCGCAGCCGCAGCGAGCTCGGCGCGATGGGCGATCGTGGACAGCGTCGCGGTGTCCTTGGGCAGGCCCAGCACCCTGGCCGGATGCGGGTCGAAGGTCACCATGACCAGCGGCAGACCTCGCTCGTCCGCGGTGCGCCGGGCACGACCGATCAGGCTGCGGTGGCCGCGGTGCAGACCGTCGAACACCCCTATCGTCAGCACGGTCGGGCCGAGGTCGGTCGGTACGTCGCCGAGGCCGTGCCAGAGCGCCGCCCGCTTCGGCAGGGATCGCTGCGCCGCGTTCATGACTGGGCCTTCTGATCCGACGGGTGGATCGCCAGCGGCGTGACGTTGATCTTCATGTACGGGAACAGCGGCAACGACGACAGCAGAGCGTGCAGGGTGTCGCCCGAGTCGACGTCGAAGACGCTGATGTTCGCGTACTCCCCGACGACCCGCCAGAGGTGCGGCCACACCCCGGAACGCTGCAGTTCGAGGGCTCGCGCCTTCTCCTCGGCGACGAGCGCGGCACGGCGATCCGGATCGAGGTCGTGCGGGATCGCGACCTCCATGTGGACGTGGAAAAGCATCGAACATCAGCTCCTTCGGAAGGCTCGGACCTTGGCCGGGTCCAACTCGACGCCCAGCCCCGGGCCGGCGGGCAGGTGCAGCCCGTCGGCGTCGTAGACGAGCGGGTCAACGAGCATCTCCTCGGCCAGCAGCAGGGGACCGAACAGTTCGCTCCCCCACGCGCTCGCCGGATTGGCGCACGCGGCGTGCAGCGAGGCTGCCGTGCCGATCGGGCTCTCGATCGATGTCGCCGCGTAGCAGGGGATCCCGGCTGCGGCGGCGATCTCGCCGATGGCCAGGCTGGCGCGCAATCCGCCGGATTTGGTGGTCTTGACGGCGAAGATCCCGGCCGCCCGGGAATGGGCCAGCCGCAGCGCGTCGGCCGGGGTGCGCAGGCTCTCGTCGGCCATCACCGGGATCGGCAGCGCGGCGGCGATCGCGGCCATCGCGTCGACGTCGTGCCCCGGCACCGGCTGCTCGACCATCTCCACGCCGGCCTCGACCAGCGCGGGGAGGTGGGTCAGCGACGTCAGCCGGTCCCAGCGGGCGTTGATGTCGACCCGCACGCCCGCGACGCTGGCGAGCTTCTCCGCGACGGCGACGACCCGGGCGACGTCGTCCGCCGGATCCAGCGCGCCCATCTTCAGCTTGAACGACGTGTGCAGCCCGGAGTCCAGCTTCTCCAGCGCTTCATCGGCGACGACGTCCGCCGTCTCGGTGCCCAGCGCCCAGGTCACCGCAACGCTGTCGCGGACGGCCCCGCCGAGCAGGGTGTGCACCGGAACGCCGAGGTGCCGCGCCCAGGCGTCGTGCAGGGCGACCTCGACGGCGTTCTTGGCGAACAGGTTCGCCGCGACGACGTCCGCGCAGTCGCGCAGGATCGCGGGCACGTCGCCGACGCGACGGCCGAGCAGCACCGGCGCGAGGTACTTCTCGACGATGACCTGCATGGTCTCCACGGACTCGCCGCCCCACCACGGGCCCCCGGGGACGACCCCTTCACCGACTCCCGTGACACCACCGGCGGTCCGGACGAAGACGTAGAGCACGGGCTGGGTGCTCATGCCCGCCCTGGCGAAGCGGTGCGCCCGGCGCATGGGGACGTCGACGATCACCGTCTCAACGCTGTCGATCCGCAGGTCGGTCATCGGGTCCTCTCCTTCCAACGAGGGGGAACGCCGAGCCGGGTGACATCGCACCCCGGCTCGGCGCCGGTCTCAAGCGGGCTCGAGCGTGAAGTCGTAGGTCACCGCGTGCCTCCCGTCCCCGCGGTCCACGGGGTCGAGGATCAACTCCGGCTTGGTCGCGGACGCGACATCGCTGTCGAGCCACTCCCCACCGCGGAAGTAGAGCTGCGTGGTGATCGTCCGGTACCCCGGCGCGCGAACCATCAGGTGCAAGTGCGCCGGACGCCACGGGTGCCAGCCCGCGGCCTCGATCAACGCACCGGTCGGCCCGTCGGTCGGGATCTGGTAGGCGGAGGGTTCGATCGTGTGGACGTCGAACTTGCCCTGGTGGTCGGCGATGACGACACCGCGCAGGTTCCCGTCGGGCAGGTGGGGGGCGAATCCGGAGTAGTAGCCCTCGTCGTCCGCGTGCCAGATGTCGAGCTCCGCGCCGGGCACCGGGTTGCCGTCGGTGTCCCGGACCTGCCCGGCGAACAGCAGCTCGGTGCCCTTCTCGTCGGGCCGGCGGGGCAGCGTCGCCGGGGTGTCCAGCCGAACCTGACCGGGCAGGTAGTACGGGCCGAGGATCGACCCCTTGGTGCCCTCCTGCTCCTCGGCGGCGACGTCCTCGACGACGTGCTCGACGAAAACGTCGAGGATCAGCGGCCATTCGCCGCCCTCCCCCACGTCGATCAGGTACTGCTTGGCGGCCTGGAACTCGTCGTAGGTGACCTTCTTCAACCGGATCGTGGCGTGGATCCCGGCCAGCAGTTCGGTCACGACCTCCGAGACCCTCTCCTGGGAGACGGCGGGAACGGTCGTCGACGCGGTGGACCGACTGGCGCGGAACGCCTTGGTGGCCGAGTCGCCTGAGCCGGCGGCAGTCGGTGAGTCGTGCGTAGCTGTCATGATGCGCTCCTCGCAGACGGCGGCGCGTCAGCGCTTGCCGATGACGGACACGTCGTCGGGGTTGATCAGGTCGGGCACCTGCCAGCCTTCGAGGTCGTACTCGGACATGCACTGCTGCGCGAAGTCCTTGAGGTAGTCGCTGGTGCCCGACATCTCGGCGTCGGCGACCATCTCGGCTCGCACGCCCTCGTGGTTGCCCGCGTAGTTGCGCTCGTAGAGCTCGTGGCGGGAACCGAACTCGGAACCGATGGAGTCCCAGATCAGCTTCATCAGCTTGACGCGGTCCACGGCCGAGTAGTCGTTCGAGCCGCGCACGTACTTGTCCAGGTACGGCCGAACGCTCGGGTCCATGAAGTCGGTGGCGTGGCTGGGCAGGTAGATCAGCGAGGAACCGAGGTCCTGCATGATGATTTCGCGCACCCGCGGGTATCCGACGGTCATGAACCAGCGGTAGGCCATGCCGTACTCGTGCTTGGGCAGGACGGTGCCGCCGAGCCAGTCCTCGGGGTTGGCCGCCATGGCGTCCGAGAGGCCCCAGAACAGGTTGCGCCACGCGAGGACCTCGCCGACGCGCGTCTGCACGCCGCGGAAGTCCTTGGTACCGGTGGCTTCGAGGCCCTTCATCAGCAGGCCGGCCAGGAAGTCCAGCTTCACCGCGAGGCGCGTCACGCCCTGGAAGGTGAAGCGGTGCAGGAACCCCGATGCGGGAACGAAGCTCGACGCCTTCTCCGGGTCGCCGTAGACGAAGACGTTCTCCCAGGGGATCAGCGTCTTGTCGAGGACGAAGATGGTGTCGTTCTCGTCCAGGCGACTGGAGAGCGGGTAGTCGAACGGGCTGCCCGTGATACCGGCCTGCGCCGAGTAGGACGGCCGGCAGATCAGCTTCATGCCCGGGGCGCCCATCGGCACGGTGCAGACCAGCGAGTACTCGCGCTTCTTGATCGGCAGGCCGTAGTGGGCCAGGAAGTTGAAGTGGGTGATCGCCGAGCCGGTGGCCACGACCTTCGCCCCGGAGACCACGAGCCCGTTGTCGTTCTCCTCCTCGACGTGCATGAACACGTCCGCCACCTCGTCCGGGCCGCGGTGGCGGTCGACCGGCGGGTTCACGATGGCGTGGTTCCAGTAGAGGACCTTCTCCTGGGACTCGGTGTACCAGCGCCGGGCGTTGTCGGCGTAGGGGTCCCAGAAGTCCGGGTTGGCACCGAGCGTGCCGAGGAAGCTGGCCTTGTAGTCGGGCGACCGACCCATGAAGCCGTAGGTCATCCGGGCCCACTCCGCGATGGCCGCCTGGTCCTTCTTCATGTCCTCGGCCGAGTGCGGGGCGCGGAAGAACGGGTGGGTGAAGCCGCCGTTTCCGGTGTCGGTGGGCACGGTCAGCACGTCCTGCTTGGCCGGGTCGTGCAAGCCGTCGTAGAGCCGAGCGGTCATCCGCACCGCGTTCCGGAAAGCCGGGTGCGTGGTGACGTCCTTGACCTTCTCGCCGTAGAGGTGGACCTCGCGACCGTCCCGGAGGCTCTCGATGTACTCGTCGCCGGTCATGGGCTTGTTGACGCGACCGTTGGTCGTTGCTGACGTGTTCGCGGCATCCTGCTGCAGCGTCATTGCTGCCTCCTCGCCTGTCGTGAACTGGACCTGAAAAGGGGCTTCGGGTGGATGGGTGGATCGGCTCAGCCGGCGCCGGTGATCGATCCGGCGACGAAGGTGACGCCGCCCGGACCGTCTACGGAGTCGTCCCAGAGCAGGGGCGCGTGGCCGTCTCCGAGGTGGTGGAACTTGCCGGTGTGGAACAACAGGGGGCGCCCGTCGTGGATGAGGAACTCCTGCACTTCGCCCAGGTACAGGACGTGGTCGCCGCCGTCGTAGGACCGCCAGGGCACGCAAGCGACGTGCGCGAGGGTGCCGTCGAGCCGCGGGGTGCCGCAGGCGCTGTCCGGCGCCCACCGCACCTCTTGGCACGGCTTGCCCGCGAAGTGCAGGGCGAGGTCCTTCTGGCTCGACTCGAGCACGTTGACGGTGAACGGCCGCGAATTGATCAGCCCGCACAGGCGGGAACGCCGATCCAGGGACACCAGCACGAGCGGCGGATCCAACGACACGGCGGTGAAGGCGTTCACGGTCGCCCCGTGCGGTGTTCCGTCCTCGCCGTTGCAGGTGATGACGGTGACCCCGGTCGTGAAGTGCCCGAGGCACCGGCGCAGTTCCCTCGGATCGATCGCCATTGACCTCTCCTCGACTATGCCCGCTGTGCGTGCAACTTGTACGTAAAGCGTGCAGTGAGACTGGCACAGCGTGACCAGGTCGTCAACAGCGCGATGCGGCCCCTACCCTCGGGCGAACCGCGTGCGGGAGCGGTGCTGTGGGACGATGCGCAGGTGAACGACGTGCAGAACGAAGCCCAGGACCGCATCCAGAGCATCGAGCGCGGATTCGCGGTTCTGCTGGCGTTCGACGCCGAGCGGCGGAACCCGAGCCTGATCGAGATCGCGAAGGCGACCCAGCTGTCCCGGCCCGCCGTACGTCGAATCCTGTTGACGCTGCAGCACCTCGGCTACGTCCGGCCGACCGGCGGGAGTCATTGGGAGCTCACACCGCGAGTGCTGACCATCGGCCAGCACTTCACCGCATCGAGCGCGGTCGTAGCGGTTTCCGAGCCGTACATGGGCCGTTTGGTGGAGGAAACCCAGGAATCCGCCTCACTGTCCGCGATGGACGGCAGCGACGTCGTGTACCTGGCCCGCGTGCCCGCCAAGCGCGTGCTCAACATCAACGCCACGGCAGGGACCCGCGTATCGGCCCACGCGACGTCGATGGGGCGCGTGCTGCTGGCCGCGCAGCCGACCGAGTTCGTCGAGCAGTACCTGGCCGATCATGGACTTCGACCGCTCACCCGGCACACCATCACCAACCCGGACCAGTTCCGCAACACGCTGGCACGGGTGCGCGAACAAGGCTGGTCACTGGTCTCCGAGGAACGCGAGATCGGCCTGATCGCCGCCTCCGCTCCGATCCGCAACCACACGGGTCAGGTGATCGCCGCGCTGTCGTCGTCCACGTCCACGGGACGCATGAGCCCCGACCGCGTCGAACGCGACCTCATCCCGGTCCTCGTCCGCATAGCGGACGAAATCAGCAAGGAACTCGGCGCCTGACAACAACACCTGCCCGCCGACGTCGGGAGAACAGGTCGGGAGCGAGCTGCTCGCCAAGCCCGGTGGGGGCCTCGGCGTGATCAGCATCGTCACGACGGAAGCCCTGGCGGGCTCGTGATGAGGCGAGAGCCTCTGTCGTGCCGTGGGTGTCCGATCAGACGGCCGTGTAGCCGCCGTCGACGGGGACGGCGGCGCCGGTCATGAACGACGCGCCTGGGGAGCACAGGAAAGCGATGACCTGCGCGATTTCCTCCGGTGAACCTGCGCGGTGCACGGGCGGCGTCGTCCGCCGCTGGGGGCCTGCTGCCGCCACGGAAGCGCCGTAGACGCCCTCGCTGTTGGCCGCCAGGTTCGTCGAGACGTAGCCGGGGCACACGCAATTGGCCCGGACGCCGCGATCGGCGTACTCCGCCGCGATCCCACGCGTCAGCTGCACGACGCCGCCCTTCGTGGCGTCGTAGGCGGCGCTGCGTCCCGCGGCGACGAGCGATCCGACCGAGCCGACGGTGACCAGGGAACCACCACCGGCCGCGAGCAGTTGCCGCACGCCGTGCTTGGCCGTGAAGAACATTCCGGTGAGGTTGACGCCGACGAGAGCGTGCCAGGACTCCGACGACATCTCGTGCGCGGGGCCGCCGATCACGATGCCGGCCGCGGCGACGACGGAATCGAGCCCGCCGAAACGCTTTTCGCCGACCGCCATCGCGTGGGCGACGCTGTCCTCGTCGCTCACGTCGCACTCCACGGCGACGCATGCCTCGCCGAGCGACTCGGCGACCTCCGCTGCGGCATCGCCCCGCACGTCGCAGACCACGACGGACGCGCCGTCCCGGGCGAAGCACTCCGCCGTCGCGCGTCCGATGCCGCTACCCGCACCGGTGACCAGAACCCGCTGGGTGGTCATGCGCCGCTCTCCTTCATCTCGATGCCGTACGAGGTCGCCGTCAGGCCCCCGTCGACGGGGAGGTCCACACCGGTGACGAACGCGCTCAGGTCCGAACCCAGCCACGCCGCCGCTTCACCGATGTCCGAGGGACGACCGAGCCGTCCCAACGGCAGCTTCGCCGCGTACGCGCCCCAATCCGCCTGCCCGAACTGCGGGTTGCCGACGCTCATGTCGCTCTCGATCGGTCCGGGGCAGAGGGCGTTGACCCGGATTCCCAGCGGCCCGAGCTCCACCGCAGCCGACTTGGTGAGCCCGCGGACGCCGAACTTCGTCGCCGAGTACGTCGTGGCGGCCGCGCCGCCGATCAAGCCGCGCACCGAAGCGACGTTGATCACCGATCCGCTCCGGTCACCGCTGTCCCGGTGGAGCTCGGCGAACGTCTGCAAGCCGAGGAACGTGCCCGTGACGTTGACCCGGAAACTGCGTTCGAGATCGGCGTGGCTGGACTCGGCGAGGGTCTTCCCGACGATGAGGCCGGCGTTGTTGACGAGGACGTCGAGGCGTCCGAGATCGCGGCGCACGACGTCGGCCACTTCCGCCCAGGAGGCGGGATCAGTCACGTCGAGCGGGTGACGAGCCGCGGACTCCCCCAGCGCGCCCGCGGTCTGCTCCAACTCCTCGGTCAGCACGTCGGTGAGCAGGACCCGCGCACCGTGCCGCACGCACGCGTCTGCGATGGCGGCACCGAGTCCACGGGCCGCTCCGGTCACCAGCACGGATTTCCCCGCGAGCAGCTGCATCTTGCACCTCGTCCACTGGTAGGAGCGTGAACCGACTTCGAGAACGATCCGAAGGCGGACTCATCCATCGCCGTCCGCCCGCACGTACCGCTTCACCCCCGACACGAGCTCGAACGCGAGTCGTCCGCGTTCGACGAGCACGTCGAGGTGTGCGGCTGTTTCGTTCACCGCGAGCATCTGGTTGAAGGCGTTGAGCTCTGCGAACGGGACCTCGCGCCTGGTCCACAGCAGATCCCGCGCCACCGCGAACGCATCGCTCGTGCGGCGCCCGAGCGCGTCGATGGTGTCGTCGAGCCGCGTGTCGTGATGCGCGAGCAACTCGGCGGCTCTCGCGTGCGCACTGCCCCCGGCGGGTCCGTGCGCGGGCAGCAGCTCCGCGTCGGCGAACGTGGTGACGAGGTGCAGCGAGTCCAGGTATTCCGCGAGCGGCCGACCGGTTGTGGTCAGTTCGAAGCCGATCGACGGGGTGATGTGCGGAAGCACGTGATCACCGGAGTACAGCAGGCCCCTGCTCTCGTCGAGGTACACGACATGCCCTCTGGTGTGACCGGGCGTCGGGACGACGCGCAGCGCGTGGCGCTCGAACTGGATCACGCCGGGCGCCAGCCAGTGATCCGGCGCCTCCCAGATGCTCGCGTCGAACTCGTCGCATCCCATGTCGCGCAGCACGCGCTCGGCGAGCTCGTCGGCACCCGCGCGCCGCAGCGTGTCCAGGAAGGTGACCGGGACGTCGGTGCGGACTTCGTCCAGCATTTCCAGTCCCGGACGTTCGCCGGCCCCCAGGTACACCCGGGAGCCGACCAGCCTGCGCAGCTCGACGGCCTGGGTGTAGTGGTCCCGGTGGACGTGCGTGACCAGGATGTGGCTGACGTCGCCGAGGTCGTGACCGAGCGCGGCCAGTCCGGTCTCGAGGGCCTGGCGCGACTCGGGAATGGCCCAGCCGCCATCGATCAGGATGACGTCGTCGCCGTCTTCGAGCACGTAGACGTTGACGGCCCGGAGACCGTCATCGGGCAGCGGCAGCGGTATCCGGTGCACGTCCGGTCGGATCGCCTCGACTCCGCTGCTGGCCCACGGCCCCCTGTCCAGTTTCGCCTTCACGCGCGTCCCTTCGCTCGGTGGAGCTTGCTTCAGTTCAGTTGCGAGAGCGGCAGATTCCTTCCAAGCCGGGCCGTATCCCTAAGGAGGAAAAGGGATCCGGGCTGCGACTCACTCCTCGGGCGGAGGGAGGAAGCGCGGTGGGCGCTTGGCGAGGAACGCGGCCAAGCCCTCGATTCCCTCGGGTGATGCCGCCGCTGCGGCCAGCGACCGGGACTCGCGGTCCAGTTGGGCGTCCAGTCCGCTGGAGAGCCCCTGGGCGACGAGGTGTTTCGTGGCGCCGAATGCCCCGGTCGCGCCGTGCGCCAGTTGATCGGCGAGCTGCTGCGCCTCGTCGATCAGCGCGCCGCCATCGGTGACGCGAGTGATCAGCCCCATGGCAGCGGCCTCGTCCGCGGAGATCCGCGGGTTGGTCAGCAGCAGTTCCACGGCGCGCTTCGGACCGACCAGTCGCGGTAGCCACCAGGTCACCCCGGCATCCGGCGAATAGCCGATTCCGGTGTAGGCGAGCAGGAACACCGCGTCCGCGGCGGCGATCGTCAGGTCCGCGGCAGCGGCCAGCCCCACCCCGGCGCCGGCCACCGCGCCGTGGACGGCGGCGATGAGCGGTGCCTCCATCGACGCGAAGATGCGCAGCGCGTCGTGCAGGGCGTCGGTGACGGAGATCAGGTGATCCCGCCGGTCCTCGGCGTCCACCGCCGAGAAGTCGCGAAGGTCGCCTCCGACGCAGAACGAGTGCCCCTCGCCGCGCAGCAGCACGACCCGGGCGTTCGCGCGGCGGCAGATCCGCGCGGCGTCCAGAAGTGCGCACGCCATCACGAGATCGATGGGGTTGCCCTGGTCTCCGCGTCGCATGACCACGTGCGCGATCGAATCCCGAATCTCGACCGCGACAGGTGGTCCTTCCGAGCTGTCACCACTGGTGGACGTTTCCGGCCTCCGTCGACGATCGACGAACAGCTCCTCGGTCATCTCGGACCTCGCTCTCGTGTCGTCAGATGCGCTCGATCACTGTCGCGTTCGCCATCCCGCCGCCTTCGCACATGGTCTGGAGGCCGTACCGGCCGCCGGTCCGGCCCAGGTGGTGGACCAGGGTGGTCATGAGCCTGGCCCCGGTCGCGCCGAGCGGGTGGCCCAGCGAGATGGCCCCGCCGAGCACGTTCGTCTTCTCCCAAGAGGCGCCGGATTCCTTCAGCCAGGCGAGGACGACCGAGGCGAACGCCTCGTTCACCTCGAACAAGTCGATCTCGTCGATCGTGAGACCGGCCTTGGCCAGGACCGCTTCCGTCGCGGGGATCGGGCCCGTGAGCATGAACACCGGGTCGGACCCCACGACCGCCATGGTGTGAATCCTGGCCAGCGGTGCGAGTCCGTGCACCCGCACCGCCTCCTCCGATGCGATCAGGACCGCGGACGCGCCATCAGAGATCTGGCTCGACACGGCGGCGGTGAGCCGACCTCCCTCGCGGAGTGGCTTCAGGCCCGCCATCTTCTCCAGCGAGCTGCGGGGCCGCGGACCTTCGTCAGCGGCGACATCACCGACCTGCACGACTTCGTCGGCGAACAGACCACCGGTGGTGGCCGCGGTGGCGCGCTGGTGGCTGTCGAAGGCCAGCCGCTCCATGTCCTCGCGCGCGATGCCCCACTTCTCGGCGATGAGCTCGGCGCCGCGGAACTGGGAGATCTCCTGGTCCCCGTAGCGGTCCGCCCAACCGTCACCGCCGTAGGGGAACCCCATCCCCTCGCGCCGGCCGACAACGGCCGGACTCGCGAGCGGCACCAGCGACATCACTTCGACGCCACCGGCGACGACGAGGTCCTGGGTCCCGGACATCACCGCCTGCGCCGCGAAGTGGATCGCCTGCTGGGAAGACCCGCACTGACGGTCGATCGTGGTCGCCGGGACCGTCTCCGGCAGCCCGGCGCTCAGCCACGCGTTGCGGGCGACGTTCCCGGCCTGCGCTCCCATCTGGTCGACGCACCCCAGGATCACGTCATCGACCGCGGCCGGATCGATGCCGGTCTTGGCCATCAACGCGGCCAGAACGCGCGCGCCGAGATCGTTCGGGTGGAGGGCGCTGAGCCCGCCACCGCGGCGACCGACCGGCGTGCGAAGTGCCTCGACGATGTAGGCCTCGGGCATGGTTTCTCCAGGTACGACGAAGTTGAACAACGCGGGACGGCCGAACCGGATGGGGCCGCTCTGAGGACTTCCGGCGCGCCGGGCTTGCAAACTCCACGGCCGCTCGAGCAAGTCGAGATTAACAGAACTGAATTCAGTTGCATAGGCGTCGAAGGCTGGGGCTCGCGCGGTCGACTGTCTAAACTGACTCCAGTTCAGTTTCTGAGGAGGCCATGTGACCAGGCGATTCAACGGCAGCACAGCGCTCGTCACCGGTGCCACCGGTGGGCTCGGCGTCCCCATCGTGCGCAGACTCATCGAGGAAGGTGCGCGGGTGATCATCACGGACGTCGACGCCGACGCGTGCGAACGACTGGCCGCCGACCTCGGTGCCGACGGGGCGGTCCACGCGCTCGACGTCGCCGATGAGCAGCGGTGGCAGGAGGTGACGACGGCGGTGGAGGCCGAGCGCGGAGGTCTCGACGTGCTGGTCAACAACGCCGGCATCGGCAGCCTGGCCACCGTCGAGGACGAGACGGCGCAGCACTGGGAACGCGTGATCGACATCGATCAGCGGGGCACCTGGCTCGGCATGAAGCACTGCGGACCGCTGATCGAGCGCAGCGGCGGAGGGGCGATCGTCAACATCGCGTCGATCCTCGGCACCGGTGGCGGCCTGGCCAACAGCTTCGGCTACGCCGCCGCGAAGGGCGCTGTGCGCGCGATGACCGCGAACGCAGCTCTGCACTGGGCCCAGCGCGGTGTCCGCGTCAACGCGGTGGTGCCCGGGTTCATCGGCACCGCCCAGCTGCACGAGCGCTTCGACGGCAGCGAACGGCACCGGGCCATGCTCGCCAACACCCCGATGGGCAGGTTGGGACGCCCCGAGGAGGTCGCCGCCGCAGTCGCCCACCTGGCCAGCGACGACGCCGGGTACACGACCGGTTCGGAGCTCCACGTCGACGGCGGCTGGACCGCCAGGTAGTCCCGGCAGATCAACGGGGCCGTCCTCCACCTCGAAGGACGGCCCCGTTCACCTCTTCCCGTCGAGCCGTCAGACGGCGCTGCGCTCGCTGAGCTCGCGGGCCATGCGGGCGGCATCCGCCCGCGACAGCTTGCCGACCCGGTTCAGCGGCAGCTCGTCCACTCGGAACAGGTACTCGGGCCACTTGCCCTTCATCAGCCCGCGCTGGTCCAGATGCGCCGTCGCGGCGTCGAGGTCGAAGCCGGCGTCCGGCGTCACGACCAGCACCGCGACCCGTTCGCCCAGGAGCTCGTCCGGCACCGGCACGATGCACAGCTGCTCGACGGACGGGTGCGAGGCCAGGGCGGTCTCGACCTCGACGATGTCGATGTTGCGGCCGCCGCGGATGATCACGTCCTTCTCCCTGCCCCGCACCGACACCACACCGTCAGCCCGAACCGACATCAGGTCCCCGGTCGGGAAGTAGCCGTCCGCGGTCACCTCGGGCGAGTCGACGGTGCCGCTGCGCGCGTACCCGAGGAACAGCGATGGCCCGTGCACCTGCGCCCGCCCGATCTCGCCCGCTGGAACCCGCGCGCCGTCCAGGTCGACCACGCGCAGGTCCGTACCGGGGAACGGTCGGCCATCGGTGCCCAGCCGCGTCTCGTCGGGGTCGTCCAGCCGCGGCGAGGTGTGCCCCAGGCACTCGGACATGCCGAACACGCGCAGGATCCGCGTCCCGAGGCGCTCCTCCGCGCGCGCCAGCGCCGCCTCCTCCATCGGGCCGCCGCCGATCGTCATCGCCCGGACACCGCGCAGCGGCCGGTCGCCCTCCACGGAGCTCGCCAGCTGCAGGACCATCGTCGGCACGCACATCGTCCAGCGGACGTCGTGCTCGGCCATCAGCCGCAACGCGGTCGGCGGGTGCCACCGGTCCAGGAACACGATGCGGCCGCCGAGCATGAGCGGCAGGTACAGGCCGAAGCAGAACGCCGCTGCCGACGACAGCGGGACCAGCGCCGCGACAGAGTCACCGGAAGCGAGACCGACCACCTCGATGGTGCTCCGCCCGGCGTAGCGCAGCGCCGCCTCGGATTGCACCACGCCCTTGGGGCGGCCGGTCGACCCGGAGGTCAGGCCGATCACCACGCCGCCGTTCCAACGCGGGCCCGGCCTCGCCGTCCGCGTTCGGCTGCCCCACCCGTCGAGCACCTGCGGGCCATCGGAATCCGGTGACCACTCGCCGAGGCATTCCGGCGAGGCGATCACCACGGCCGGGTCGATGTCCTCGCACGCCGCGTCGTACTCGGCGCGAGTCGCGTGGTGGCTGAGCAGACCGAGCGTGCCGTCCAGCTTGCCCGCGGCGAGGGCGGCGACCACGGTTCGCCAGGAGTTGTCCGCCTGCACCAAGATCGTCGCCTGCGGTCCGGCGACGTCGCGCACCGCGGTCGACAGTTCTTCGGCGGCGCGCAGCAACTCGCGCAGCGAGTGCTCGCCGTCGGCGTCGGCGGCGATGACCGCGTCGCCGGCGGCGGCCGATGTGGCTGCTCTGGACTCGAGTTCGGCCACCAGTTCCCGCATTGAATTTCGCCTCCGTTGGCTCAGGGACTCAGCCCAAGAACATTTCCCGCTCTTCGCCGAGCACTGCGAGGCGCTTGCCCCGCATGCGCCCGACGTGGCGGACCGCCGCGTCCCACTCAGCGCTGGCCAGCGCCGCGCGCGCCGCTTCTTCGGAATCGAAGCTCAGCACCGACAACCCGTCCCAGCCCTCGGAGCGCGGCTCCATCGCGCTGGTGATCGCGGTGTGCCGCCACGCCCGCAGGCCCGGCAGCGGATACGTCACCTCAGCGTGTTCGCCGCGCCACCACTCGATGAACTGCTCGTGGGTCCACTCCGGGGGGCGGGAGGCCAGCAAAGCCAGATTGAACATGTCAGCATTCGTCCTTCCACGTCCGGCGCTCGCTCAGCTGGGCTCGTGCAGCTCCAACATGGGCGAGCGACCGATCATCAAATTGCTCACGTCGCCGTCGGTTCCGAGCCGGGCGGCCGCGACGAAGGTCGACTCGAACGCGTCGCCGCGCCTGGTCTCACCGAGCACGAATTCGTCGTGGCCATCGACGCTCGCCGACAGCACGTGGTGGGTGAGCACTCCCTTCTCACGCTGCCGCAGATACCCCTCGAGCGCCTCACGTCCGCCCGCGAAGTCCGTCGCCTGACCCGCACCCGTGCCGAACACGATCGAGAACCTGAAATCCGGCGCGATCAGGTCGAGGATGTCTTCGGGGCGGTCGGAGTCGATGAGCGCGAACCACCGGCTCAGCGTGGGTGCACCTGCCGTGGTCGTCATGCCGCCTCCTCGGGGAACATGGAGAACGTCGGGTGGAAGAACGCCTGGTAGCGCGCCAGCCTGTCGTGGGGCGAGACCACACCGACAGAGGCGAACGAACCGGTGGGCTTCTCCTCCGGCCCTTCGACGACCACGCCGTAGACCATCTCCAGCTCGTGGTCGCGGCAGGACCTGAGAACGCGGTGCTTGCGCCCGACCGCCGGGCGGCCCGAGATGTAGGAGCCGAGATCGTCCAGACCGCGGCCGGAAATCTCGCTGCCCGGCAGCGCGAGGAGGAACTCGATATCGGGCTCCACCAGCTCCAGCCCGGTCAACGGATCCGGGCCGTCCAGCCGTGCGAAGTAGTCTGCGATGAGCACGTGCGGCTCCTCCCTGTCGCCGTTGACGAGGTGGTACACCAGCCGGAACGAGATCGGCCGCTGGGTGGGCACCCAGCCCGTCCGACAACTAAGCTGAATTCAGTTTGCTAAAACTGACGCTAGCGCGCCCCAAAACTCGAAGCAAGACTCAAAATCGCCCAGCCGCGCAGAAGATGCGGGAACAGGACGACGCTCCCCGCGCGGACGTCGGAGTAGACGCGCGGGGAGCGCAACGGATGGCCGCTGCTCGCAGCGGTATCGGATCAACGGAGAATCGGCGCAGCGGCCGTTCAGGGCTGCTGGGACGAGCGATCAGGGATCAGCGGGGAACGCCGCGGGCTCGCTCGCCACCCGGGCGCACGTGGCACGTGGTCACGGCGTCACGATGCGCACGCAGCAGTGGGTCACCAGCTCGCAGATCTCGTCGAGGCTGGTCTCACCGCCCGGTCGGTACCAGCGCCACACGGCGACGATCGTGCCCAGCAGCGTGCGCGCCAGCAGCTGCGGATCTCGGCGGGCGAACTCACCGGAGTCCATCCCCCGGCGGAGCAGCTCCGTCCAGTTCCGCTCGATCGTGGCGACCAGTTCCCGGCAGGCCAGCCGTTCGGCCTCCTCCCGCTCCGAGCTGCGCTCGCTGACCAGCAACGCGATGTTGGCCTGCAGGATCCGGTTCTGCCGCACTTCCAGATCCGAGATGTCGTAGGCGCTGCGCACCGCCCGGCGCAGCGCCTCGTGCGCGCTCGGCGCGTCGGCGGTCGCCGTGCGGAACGCCTCGTCCGAGTTGTGCAGACCGATGCGCATCACCGTCAACAGGCAATGCGCCTTCGACTCGAAGTAGTGGTACAGCGCGGTCTGGCCGATGCCGACGTGCTTGGCGATCTCCGACCACTTGGTGGCCTCGAAACCGACCTCACCGAAATGTTCCACGGCAGCGCCCAGGATCGCCGCCCGCTTCGACCTGGGGCCGTCGTCGGCCTCCCGCAACGTATCGACGCCCACACCTTTCCCTCCGTCGGTGGGGACCCAGCATAGATGCCAACCGATATCAGTTCACGAGGGCTCCGGCGGCGGCGCGCCGCCCGAACACGATCGCCGGCGCCAGTCCCCCGGCGTAGGCGCGCTCGTACAGGCCGCCGACGTCGGCTCCCGCCGCGAGCAGGCCCGGGATCGGCGCACCGTCCTCCGCCAGGACCCGCGCCTGCGGGTCGATCCGGACACCGGTGAACGGGAACGTCACCGCCGGCCGCGCCTCCACGACGTAGTACGGCGGTTCGTCCAGCGGCCGCGGGTCGGACTCCCGCGCGGGCAGCGCTGAGTCGCCCTTGGCGAGGCGACCCAGCTCCTTGGCGATCTTGGGGCCGTCGTAGCCCCACTCGGCGGGCATCTCGGCGAAGTCGGAGACGCTGTCGGCGACCACGCACCGCGCGCCCCGGGACCGCGCGAGCGCGAACCTGTCGAGGCTGTCGCCACCCTCGACGTACGCACCGGTGATCCGCTCCCGGTAGCCGCGGGCGTCGGTGACCAGCAGGCCCCGCGCCTCGGGTTGTTCGAGCAGCGCCATGGCCGTGAGGTGGTCCGCCGCCGTCTCGTCCACGAACCGCTCCCCCGCCAGGTTGAACAGGGCGGCGTGCTCGCTGTAGTAGAGCGTGATGTCCACGAACAGCTCCGGTTCCAACGAGACACCGGACGGGATCAGGTGCCCGTAGAACCCGGCGCCCTCCGATCCGATCGCCGCACCGGCCTCGGCGGCCAGCCGCAGTCCGTCCCCATCGCTGAACGGGTTCGAACGCAGCTCGACGTCTCGCGCCTGCTCGTGCAGGTAGCGTGCGCGCAGCTCGGGGTCCGCTTGGAAGCCGCCGGTGGCCAGCAGCGTCGCCTTCGCCTCCACCGTTCGCACCGCCCCGTCGGCCAGACCTATCTCCGCGCCGCGCACCGCGCCGTCGTCGAGGAGCAGACGCTGGGCCGCTGCCCCGGTGACGATCTCGCCGTTCTCCGCCACCACGTGCCTGCAGCCGTCGACGTACTGCGCCGTGTCGAACCGGTGCCCGCGCCCGTAGCCGATCACCGGCACCTGCTCGCCGCAGCGGACGCCCAGCGAACCGATCCACTCCACGGCGTCGGCGAAATCGTCCACCAGCGCCCGTTTCAGCCCGAGGTCACCGCCGGGGTTCACCCGGTCCATCACCTCGTGGTCGGGCGCGGTCCAGATGTATCCGGCGTACTGGCCCGATCCGCCGAGCGAGGGTCCCTTCTCCACCACCATCGCCGAACCGCCGCCGCGGACCGTCGCGGCCGCAGCCGTCATCCCGGCGATACCACCGCCGAGCACCAGCAGATCAAACATCGCTCACCACACCTCCGCGAAGATCGTCGTGCGAGGTCTCCCGGATGAACCAGGCGATCACCAGGCCCACCGCAGCACTGCCGACCATGTAGAACGCCGGGCTCATCGTCATGTGGGTGGAGACCACCAGCCACGTCGCGACGAACGACACCGGGCCCGAACCGATCACGCCCGCGATGTTGAACCCGAGCGACACGCCGCTGTGCCGAACCCGGGTGGGGAACCACTCGGAGAACTGCGTGTACACGACCCCCTGCACGGCCGCGAACGGGACGTTGAGGACCAGGCCCGCGGCGAGTGCGAGCGGGTAGCTGCCCAGCTCCATCAGCGCGAAGCACGGCACGGCGAGGACGACGAACCCGCCGAAACCGGACAGCAGCACCGCGCGCCTGCCGTACCGGTCGCTGAGACGTCCGGCCAGCGGGATGAGGAGCAGCGGCATCAGCGACACGATCGCGGTGACCCACATCGACCCGGAGAGCTCGTAATCCAGCACCTTCGTCAGGTGCACCACGATGTAGATCGAGGCGAGGCTGCCGGCCGTCAGCTGGGCGAAGCCGATGCCGATCGTCAGCAGCAGGGCGCGGCGGTGGTTCTTCATGACCTCCATGACCGGTGCCTTCACGGGCTCGGAGGTCGCCAGCATCTCCTTGAACAGCGGGGAATCCTCCACCCGGATCCGGTAGAGCAGGCACCCGATCAGCAGCGGCCCGGCGAGCAGGAACGGGACCCGCCAGCCCCACGCCGACATCTGCGCATCGGTCAGCAGCACGCTCAGGACTCCGACGACGATCGACGCGGTCGACATCCCGACCGCGCAACCGATCGACGTCGCCGACCCGAAGAACCCGCGCCGCTTCGGCGGTGCCGATTCGTTGGCCAGCGCGGTCGCCCCGCCGACCTCACCACCGGCCGAGATGCCCTGCGCCACGCGCAGCACGGCCAACAGCAGCGGCGCGGCGACACCGATGCTCGCGAACGGGGGAAGCAGACCCGCGCCGAAGGTCGCCACTCCCATGATCGTCACGGTGATGAGCAGGACGCGTCTTCGGCCGAGCCGGTCACCGAGGCGGCTGAAGACGAAACCGCCGATCGGGCGGGCGAAGAACCCGCCTCCGATGAGCGCCAACGTGGACAGCAGGCTCGCGGCCCCGCTGCTGGACGGGAAGAACACCGGCGCGATGACCACCGCGAGGTAGCCGTAGATCGCGAAGTCGTAGTACTCCACCGCCGTGCCGGCAGCGGCCGCGATGCTGGCGCGCTTGCCGACGAGCAGCTGTTCCCGGGGTGTGGTTTCGCTGATGGTTGAGGTCACCGTTGATCCTCCATATCGGCGGCAGGCACGCGGTCCTCCCGCATTCCGCCGGTCACCGGGTTCCACCGGTCACCGGTCACTCGGCGTCGACGCGCAGACCGGTCAGCAGGCTCTCCTGGTGGGCGTGACGGTCACCGAAGAGCACCGCGCTCGTGGCCGCCCGGCGGAAGTGCAGGTGCGCCGGGTGCTCCCAGGTGAACCCGATGCCGCCGTGCACCTGGATGGTCTCGGCGGCGACGTACTCGTAGGACCGGCTGCAGGCCAGCGCGGCGGTGGCGGCGGCGATGCCGGCCTCCGACGAGTCCTCCGCGATCGCGCAGGCGGCCCACAGCGACGCCGACCGCGCGGACTCGAGCTCCACGGCCATGTCGGCGCAGCGGTGCTTGATCGCCTGCAGCATCCCGATCGGACGTCCGAACTGCACGCGGTTGCTGACGTGCTCGACGGCCATGTCGAGCGACGCCGCCGCGCCGCCGGTCTGCTCGCAGGCCAGCGCCGTCACCGCGCGGTCGCGCACCCGCGCGAGCACCCGCTCGCCCGTGCCCGGATCGCTGACCAGCCGTGCCGGCGCTCCGTCGAAGGCGACGGTGGCCAGTTGGCGGTTCGGGTCCATCGCGCGGTCGGCGGTGCGGACCACACCCGGCGCGTCCCCTTCGACGACGAACAGCGCCAGCCCGTCTTCCGCCCGGGCCGCGACGAACAGCAGATCCGTCGTGGCGCCTTCGACGACCAGGAGCTTGCGGCCGGTGAGGCGCCAGGTGTCGCCGTCGTGCGCGGCGCGCGCCTGGATGCTGTTCTCGTCCCAGCGGTCCGGGGTTTCGGCCCAGGCCAGCGTGGCGGTGCGCTCACCGCCCGCCAGCGCGGGCAGCAGCTGCCTCCTGCGGTCCTCGGCCTCCGCACCCTCGGCGCGCAGGAGCACGCCGACGCCGAGCACGGCGGTGGCCAACCACGGCAGCCGGACCAGGGATCGGCCCAGCTCCTCGGCCACGACCGCGACCGGCCGGAACCCGGCGCCCGCGCCGCCGTAGGTCTCGGGCACGTCCAGCCCGACCACGCCGAGCTCGCCGGCGAGCCGGCTCCACACCGCGGGATCCCAGGCACGCTCCTCGCGCATCGCGCCGAACACCGCCGTGGTGTCCGCGTGCTCGCGCAGGAAGTCCCGGACGGCACCGCGGAACTCCTCGACGTCCGCGTCGTGCGTCAGCCTTCGACCGGTCACGCCGCACCACCCGCCACCGGTTCGGCCTCGTCCGCGTCCGCGAGCAGCTCCGCGTACCGACCGAGCGCCTCCCGGGTGAGTTCGGGCCCGGTGTAGGGCGGGAAGAGCCCGTCATCCGGCGTCGTGCTGCGCAGCAGCGCCTTGGCGAGGTTGGTCTTGTGGACCTCGGTGGCACCGTCGGCGAGGCCCATGTGGAACGACTCCATCACCCACTTGCCGAACGGCAGCTCCTTGGAGATGCCCAGCGAGCCGTGGATCTGGATGGCTCGGGACGAGACGTCCATCAGCACCTTCGGCATCGCCGCCTTCACCGCGGCGATGTCGGCGCGCACCGCGCGGTAGTCGTTGTGCTCGTCGATCTTCCACGCGGTCCGCAGCACCAGCAGCCGGAACTGCTCGATCTGGATCCAGGAGTCGGCGATCATCTCCTGCACCAGCTGCTTGTCCGCCAACCGCGCGCCCTTCGTGGTGCGCGACACCGCGCGGCGCTTCATCAGCTCGAACGCGCGCTGGACCAACCCGACGGTGCGCATCGCGTGGTGGATGCGGCCACCCCCGAGCCGGGTCTGCGCGACGGTGAAACCTTCGCCGCGCCGCCCCAGCAGGTTCTCCGCCGGCACCCGAACATCGGTGTAGCGCAGGTACTGGTGGGTTCCCACGGCCTCCTCGTGCCCCCACACCGACACGTCCCGCACCCGCTCGACCCCCGGTGCGTCCGCGGGCACCACGAACATCGACATCCGCTCGTGCGGCGGGGCGTCCGGCTCGGTCACCGCCAGCACGATCAGGAACTCGGCGAACAACGCGTGCGAGGAGAACCACTTCTCCCCGTTGATGACCCAGCTGTCCCCATCGAGCACCGCGGTGGTGCGGAAGCCCGTCGGGTCGGACCCACCGTGCGGCTCCGTCATCGAGAACGAGGACACGATGGAGCCCTCGATCAAGGGATCCAGGTAGGTCTTCTTCAGGAAATCGCTGCCGTAATGGGCGAGGATCTCCGCGTTCCCCGAATCCGGTGCCTGGCAACCGAACACGACCGGCCCGGAGTGCGTGCGACCCAGCTTCTCGTTCAGCAGCGCCAACCGCAGCTGCCCGTACCCCTTACCACCCAGCTCCGGTCCCAGGTGGCAGGCCCACAGCTCGCGGTCCCGCACCCGCTCCTGCAGCGGCCTGATCAGCGCGTTGCGCCGCGGGTCGCGGGTGTTCCAGGCGTGCTCGACCACCTGGTCCACCGGTTCGACCTCGTCGCGGACGAACTCCTCGACCCAGTCCAGCTCCCGCTGCACATCGGGGTCGGTCTCGAAATCCCAAGCCATGCCCATCGTCCTCTCAACGGGTCAGAACCGTGCACGCGCTGATCCCCGGCGCACCGTAGACATGCGTGAACCCCACCCGCGGTGGAGACGGCACCTGGTGGGCGCCGGCGTCTCCGCGCAGCTGGAGCGCGTTCTCGTAGATCTGGCGCAGCCCGGAGGCGCCGACCGGCTCACCGTTGGCGATGCACCCGCCGTCGGTGTTGATCGGCAGCCGCCCGTGGATCGCGTTGTCCCCGGCCTTGATCAGCCGCTCCTGCTCGCCGTGCTCGCACAGCCCGGTCTCGGCCATGTGCATCAGCTCCGCACCGGACTCGGTGTCCTGGATCTGCGCCACGTCCACTTCGGACGGAGCGATCTCGGCGGCCTCGAACGCCGCCCGCGACGCCTCCACCGTCGGCGACTCCGCGCGCTCCACGGCGATCCAGGGCGCGTACACCTCGAACGATCCGTAGCGCCGGCTGCGGAACGCCGCTCCGCGCAGGAAGATCGGCTTGTCGGTGTACCGGCTCGCCTCCTCCGCGCGGCACAGCACCAGGGCGACCGCGCCCTCACCCGGCGAGCAGTACATGTACTGGGTCAGCGGGTGCGAGATCATCGGCGCTGCGGCGATGTCGCCCGCGGTGAGCTCGGCTCGCCGCCACGCGTTCGGGTTCAGCGCTCCGTTGCGGAACGACTTCTCCGCGATCAACGCGAGGACGTCGGGGCTGATGTCGTGGTCGTGCAGGTACCGCTGGATCTTCATGCCGAAGAACTGGGTGGTGACCATCATCCCGGTTTCGCCGTACCACGAGCCGATGCCGTGCTCGGCCGGGTCGACGTTGAACGCGCCCCTGGGGTGCTTGTCGAAGCCGATCACGATGCCGAGGTCGTGCTGCCCGGAGCGGATCGCGGCGTCGGCCGAGATCAGCGCCGAACCACCGGTGGCACAACCGTTGGCCACGTTGATGAACGGCAACCCGGTCAGCCCCAACTCCGAGACCAGCGTGTCGGCGTCCCCGGCCGAGTGCGAGCCGCCGAACCCGAACTGCATGTCCGAGAAGGACAGGCCCGCGTCCCGCAACGCCTCCCGCGCGGCGTGCACCGCCTGAGCGCGGCCGGAGACGCCCTTGGTCCGTCCGAACCGGTGAATCCCGATCCCGACGATCGCCACTCCGCCCGTCATGTCCCCACCTCCCGGTCCGGGGCGAACGCGAAGGTGTGCACCGTCGCGCCGTCGTCAGCCGTCCGGAACGGCACCAGCTCCAGGTGCATCGGCATCCCGATCTCCAGCGCCTCCGGATCCGATTCCGTCAACCGGGTTTCCACCAGGAGCTGTCCCGGCAGCTCGACGTAGCCCAACCCGAACGGTTCGAACTCCTCCGGTCCCGCGTACGGCTCCTTCGGGCGGAAGCCCTGGACCGTGAACGTCCAGAGCGTGCCGTTGCGCGCCAGCGGAGTGTCCACCATGGAATCTCCGGTGCAGCGCGGGCACCCGGCCTGCCGCGGGAACGTGCAGGCGGCGCAGTCGGCGCACCGGCTGCCCAGCAACGCGGGTCCGTCAGGCGTGTCGGTGACGAGCGCGTCGTCCACCAACCTCATGGCGACTCCTGTCATGGCGCGGCCAGCCTCCCCCCGTCGACGGCCAGCAGCGATCCGGTCGTGTAGCTGGACGTCGGTCCGCACAGGTGCAGCGCAGCTCCGACGATCTCCGAGGGATCACCTCCGCGCTTCGAGGGCCAGGTCTCGGCCATCTCCTCGAAGGCGTCCATGTCCCACGCCGAACTGATGTCGGTGAAGAACGGTCCCGCGAGGATCGTGTTCACCCGCACCAGCGGCCCGTACTCCTGCGCGAAGCCCGCGGTGAGCGTGTTCAACGCCGACTTCGCCGCCGCGTACGGCAGGTCGCCGCGAGTCGGTCGAACCGAGGCCATCGAGGAGATGTTGAGGATGGCGCCGCCCTCGCGGGAAGCCATCCGCTCGCCCGCGAGGGCCATCAGGCGGAACGGCCCCTTGAGGTTGACTCCGATCACCTTGTCGAACAGCTGCTCCGACACCTCGGCCAGGCTCGGGTAGACCGGAGCGATGCCCGCGTTGTTCACGACGACGTCGACCGGCCCGAGGGACTGCTCCACCTCGTCGAGCAAGGCGGGGAGTCGTTCCCAATCACCGACGTGAGCCCCGTGCGCGGTCACCCGGCGTCCCGTGGCCTCGGCGAGTTCACCCGCGAGCTGCTCGCAGGCGTCCTTCTTCCGGGACACCACGGCCACATCCGCACCGGCGGCGGCGAAGGCGATCGAGATCTCCCGGCCGAGCCCGCGCGAACCACCGGTCACCAGCGCGGTGCGCCCTCGGAGCGGGTTCTGCTGCGGCCGCGCCGCGGCGGCGGCCTCCGCCACGGTGCGCGCCGGTCCTGAGCTGTCTGGCTGCATTGCCACTCCCGTCTCGTGTCCGTCCTGCCGCTACCGCGGGATGTCGCGCCACGGGACGTTCTTGTCCCCGCGCGGTTCGGTGGGCAGGCCGAGAATGCGTTCGGCGATGATGTTGCGCTGGATCTCGTCCGACCCGCCCGCGATCCGGTACCCGGGTGCGCCGAGCACGTGCTCGGTCCACTGGTACGCGTCGTCACCGGTGTCGGCGATCAGCCGGTTTCCGAGCACGGTGGCCGCGACTTCGCTGACCTGCTTGAGCTTCTGCGCCCACGCGAGCTTGCGCAGCGAGCCGATGGCCGACGGTTCGCCGCCGTCGAGCCGGGCCTCGCGGTCCCGGGTGGCCGCCAGTTCACCGAGCTTCTCCTGCACCCACACCTCGGCCAGGCCGCGCCGGACGTCGGGGTCGCCGAGCCTGCCCAGCCTGCGCGCGGTCGCCACCAGGTGCCGATAGCCGCCGCCGAGTTCGGTGTTCGCACCGGAGTGGCTGCGCTCGAACCCCAGGGTGGCGAGGGTGACCTTCCAGCCCGCACCGACCTCACCGAGGCGCCACTCGTCCGGGATGCGGACGTCGTCGAGGAAGACCTCGCAGAACGACGATCCTCCCGACATCTGCCGCAGCGGCCGCACCTCGACGCCCGGGGTGTCCATCGGCAGCAGGAACGCCGTGAGGCCGCGGTGCTTCGGGACGTCCGGGTCGGTGCGAGCGATGAGCTCGCCCCATCCGGCGAACTGGGCACCGGAGCTCCAGACCTTCTGCCCGTTGACCACCCACTCCGCTCCTCGCCGCTCGGCCCGGGTGGCGAGCCCGGCGAGGTCGGATCCCGCGGACGGTTCGGAGAACAGCTGGCAGGCGAGCTCGTCGCCGCGCAGCAGCGGCCGGACGAGGCGCCTGCGCTGCTCGGGGGTGCCGAACAGGTCGATCGTCGGTGCGATCAGATGCGCGCTGACCGACGCCAGCTCGTGCTGGCCCGGCGTGTCGAACGCACGCTCCAGCTCCGCGAACGCCTCCTCGTGCGCGGGTGTCAGCCCGCCGCCTCCGTCGGATTCGGGCCAGGTCAGCGCGCCGTATCCGGAGTCGAACTTGCGGCGCTGCCATGCGCAGACGCGGTCGAGCAGCGCGCGTTCCTCGTCAGCCGGCAGGTTGTGGAACACCGACACCGACGCGCGGGACGCATCGGCGTCCTGCCGTGGAGTCGCGTTCTGCGCAAGCCATTTCCGCGCTTCGGCGACGAAATCATCGATGCTCGTCATCGGGCCGTCCACCCTCCATCGACCGCCAGCACCTGACCGGTGCAGTAGCTCGACGCCGCTGATGCGAGGAAGAGCAGCGCGCCGTCCAGCTCGGAGCCTTCTCCGGCCCGGCGGAGCATGGTGTTGCGCTCGATCCAGCGCACCGACCGGTCGTCGGCGAACAGTTCGTCGTTCATCTCCGTGTGGAACCACCCCGGCGCCAGCGCGTTGACGCGCACGCCGCGCCCGCCCCAGTGCCCGGCGAGTTCCCGGGTGAGGCCGATCAGTCCGGCCTTGGCCGAGGCGTAGCTCGCACCGCCCAGCGGTGCCGCGGAGACCAGCCCGAGGATCGAGCTGACGTTGATCACCGACAGCGACCCCCCGTCGGCCGCGCGAGCCGCGAGCTGCGCCAGGTGGAACGGCGCGACCAGGTTGGTGCCGAGCACGCCCGCGAATGCGGACGGCGTCTCGTCCGACGGCTTCGCGCCGCTTTCCGTGCCGGCGTTGTTCACCAGCACATCGACCGCTCCGCTCTCGGCGGTGATCGCGGCGATCAGAGCTTCCCTGGCCGCCTCGTCCGAGAGGTCGGCCGGCAGGACGCGCAGCGCCGGGTTCGTCGCCGCCAGCGCGTCGAGCTTCTCCTTGCGCCGGGCCGTGATCCACACGGTCGCGCCCGCTACGGCCAGCACGGTCGCGAACCGCGCACCCAGGCCCGACGACGCGCCGGTGACCAGCGCGGTCCTGCCCTGCATCCCGAACAGCTCCCCGGGAGTCGGCACCGTCATCGCGACCACTCCTCGAGGATCGAACGCCCGGAAACGATCAGCGCGTCGATGGTGGCCGGCAGCTGCTCCTGAACGGGGTCGTGGTGCACGCCCTCGCGATGCCGCTTCAGGTTGTGCCCCATGATCGCGGCCATCTTCATCCGCCCGAGCGCGCGGAACCACGCGTAGTCCGGTGGCTCCGGGTTCCCGCAGGCCGCGAGCAGCTCGGCTTCGGACGGCAGCTCCGGCACGACTCGGCCGACACCGGGGAACAACGCGCCGTCGGTGAACACGCCGAACCAGCCGAGGTCGACCCGCGGATCACCGATGCTCCAGATCTCCCAGTCGACCAGCGCGGTCGGCTCGGCACCCGCGCAGAGCAGGTTTCCGAGCCGGAAGTCGCCGTGCACCAGCACCGGGTCCACCGCGTCGGGCACCGCGGCCTCCAGCGCGGACAGCAGCGCGTCCGAACCGGAGCGGAGCTCCTCGGGAACGGCGTGCATCGTCCTGGTCCAGCGCGCGAGCTCGTCCGCGGGGCGGAGCGGTTCCGGGACATCGCCGCCCGCCGAGCGCAGCCCGGCTTCGATCTGCGCGAGAGGAACGGCGTGGAGCTCGCCGAGGATGCGTGCCGCCGCGACCATCCGCTCCCGGGCGATCCCCGGTGGGAGCGGATGGTCTTCGAGCACCGGTTCCTCCGCCGTCCCCCGAGCGCGCTCCATGGCGAACCAAGCCGGTTCCACCTCGCTCCGGGCGGTGACGGCAGGCAGCGGCAGCCCGGACCCGATGCCGGCCCCGGCCAGCGCCGACAGCACGTGCGACTGCCGCAGGACGTCGTTGCGTCCCACCGCGCGCCGCCCCGGCGGCACCGCCTTGACGACGTGGTCGTTCCCGACGGCGTCGGTGACCACGTAGGTCAGTCCGCTGCGGCCACCGTCCAGCGTCCGCAACGGGCCTGACCCGCCGAGCTCGGCACGCACCCGCGCACCGAGCTCGGGATCGGCGTCCACGACGGCCGACTTCGTCATCGCAAGCTCCTTCGCCAGCAAGGCCACCACTGCTCGATCACCACGCAACGGACCACCGGCTCAGCGACCGGTCCACTTCGGATCGCGCTTCTCCAGGAACGCCGAGACACCTTCGGCCGCGTCCTGGGAGTTGAGCGTGACGCCCACCGCGAGGTGCTCCAGCACCATCAGCGAGGCGATGTCGGCGTCCAGGCCCCGGTCCACCGCCATCTTGGTGAGCTTCATCTGGAACGGGCTCTTGTCCGTGAGGTGGCTGATGAACTCCTCGACGGTCTCGTCGAGCTCGTCGGCCGGGGCGCTGGCGTTGACGAGGTCGAAGTCGTCGGCTTCCTTGCCGCTGAGCAGCTTGCCGGTGAGCATGAGTTCCTTGGTCTTGCGGATGCCCAGCATGCGCGGCAGGCGGTAGATCGGACCGGCGCCACCGAACAGGGCACGGCGGATGTGGAAGTCACCGATCTTCGCGTCCTCGTCGGCGATCGCGAAGTCGCAGGAGATCATGACCTCGAACCCGCCCGCGGTGGCGTAGCCCTCGATGACCGCCACCGACGGAGTCGACATGTTGTAGAGCCGGTCGCAGACCTTGGCGGACACCACGGCAACGTCCATCGCGGTGCTCGAACCGATGAAGTCCGACTGCAGGCTGTCCAGGTCGAAGCCGGACGAGAAGGTGTTCTCACGTCCGCGGAAGACCAGGACGCGCAGCTCGGGGTCGTTGTCGATCTCGGTGATGATCTCGTCGAGCCGGTTGAGCATCGGCACCGTGATGCAGTTGCGCTTGTGCGGGCGGTTCAGCCAGACGCGCGCGACGTTGCCGTCCTTCTCGAACTGGATGTCGTCCTCGACTGCCATGTTTCCTCCTTGAACTGACTTCAATTCAATACTGGGTCGCGGACTCGTCCCTGTCAATACTTCGAGCGCTCCCGGTGTCGCTCAGGAGGAACCGTCGAGCTCGACAGCGAGGCCTGCGGCCCGTCCCTCGGCGATGGCATGGCCGACCTGGCGGGGCGCGACGCAGTCCCCGATCGCGCTCGCGCACGCGCCGTTCGCCCCCGTCAACGGCCGGGCCAGACGTTCACCGACCTGCACCACGACATCGGCGTCCACGTCCTCCCGGCTCCCGTCGAAGACGTTCTCCAGCTGCGCCACCGGTTTCGCAGCCACCAGCCGATGCAGGACGCGAACCCGCAACGGCGCTCCCTGATGGCGTTCGAGGAACTGGGTGCGCGACTCCGCGGGGATCGACGCGGCGAACCCCGCCCCCGGAGTCACGTAGACCACCCGGGCCACATCGGATGCCAGCGCGGTCTCGATGACACCGATCCCCTGCCACCAACCGAACCCGTCGTCGGCGATGACCACCGTTTCCGCGCCGGCGAACAGCTCGCGCGTGATGTCCCAGGAACGCATCGCACCCGGAATCGGAGGTGCCGCCTCGTTCGCACCGATCGCCCACACGACCTCACCGGCAGCCGCGACGTCCGCGTCGGAAACCGGAGCTCCCAGGCGCAGATCGATGTCCAGCGCGTCGATCCGCCGTCGGAAGTAGGTGATCAGATCGGCCCAGCCGGAGCGGTTCGGCACCGCCGCGGCCAGACGCAGCTGACCACCGATGTCGCGCTCCTCCTCCACCAGCGTCACGCGCACGCCGCGCTCGGCGGCGGCGACAGCGCACTCCAGCCCCGCGGGTCCGGCACCAACGACGAGCAGGCCGCCCTCCCGCCGCCGCCTTCGCGGTGGGGCCAGCACCAGTGGCCGCGCCGGCCTGCGCGCCTCGCCCGCGGGTGCGAGGTCGGGGTTGACGACGCACAGGCCCGTGGGTTCGTAGGTGCGGCAGTCCTGCAGGCACGCCGTGCACGGCCGGATCTCCTCGGCGCGACCCCCGAGCACCTTGCGGGCGAAGTCCGGGTCGGCGATGTGCGCCCGCGCCGACCCCACCAGGTCGGCGGCGCCGCTGGTCAACGCCTCAGCGATGCCCTCCGCATCGCGGAACGCCGAGCACAGCACGAGCGGGACGTCCAGGGCAGCGCGCAGCTCGGCCGACCGGCCCAGCAGCGGAGGCCGGTCGGTGGCCATGTCCGGCACGTACCGCCCGCGATCACCCCAGGTGAAGTTGAGGTAGTCGAAGGGAGCCTCGGCCGCGACGCACGGCAGCGACTCGACGAGATGCTCAGTGGTCAGATGCGCGGGGCCGCTGCCTTCGGTGGACACCCGGACTCCGATGACCGCATCGTCACCCGCCCCTTCGCGCACCGCCTGCACGACCTCGGCGAGCGCACGCGCCCGTCCGGCCGCACCGCCGCCGTACCGGTCCGAGCGGGTGTTCGCGGCCGGCGACAGGAACTGCGCGAGCAGGTAGCCGTGCGCCGCGTGGATCTCGATGACCTGGAACCCGGCCTCGGCGCAGTGCCGTGCGCTGAGCCGGAAATCGTCGGCGATCCGAGCGAAATCCTCGGCGCCGAGCGCACGAGCGGCGGCGGGTTCGCGCGGGCCTCGGATCGGGCTCGGGGCGACGAACGGCAGGAACGTCCCCGCCCCCAGCGTCTCCCTGCCGAGGTGACCGAGCTGGATCCCGGCCACCGCACCACCGGAGCGGATGCTCTCGGCCCGCAGCCTCAGGCCCGGCAGGGCCCGCTCGGCGTACGCCTCGGTGAGGATGCGGTTGCGCAGGGTGGAGTCCGGCGACACCTGGGTCCCGCCGGTGATGATCAACCCGGCCCCACCGCGGGACAGACGGGACCAGTAGCGCGCGTCCTGCTCGTCGGGAACGCCTTCGGTGACGGTCGCGAGTCCGTGAGCGGAAACGACCAGCCGGTTGCGGAGTTCGAACGGGCCGATCCGGAAGGGCCTGTTGGCGGGGTGGTTCACGGAGCCGTTCACAACATCCCCAATTCACACGTTGTGACAGAGACTTGGATTCACCCATACTGAACTCACTTCAATTCAGAGTCCAGGCCTGAACCGATGAGGAGCAGCATGCGCGCGTACCGGATGTTCGCCGATGGCAGCAGCGGGCTGACCGAGATCGCCTCGCCCGTGCCCACGGCCGGCCAGGTTCGGCTGGAGGTCCTGGCCGCCGGCATCTGCCAGTCGGACCTGCACGTCATCGACGCGGCCGGCAACGGACCTGCCACGGCCTGGCCGGCGCCGTACACGCTCGGCCACGAGATCTGCGGCCGGGTCGCCGAACTCGGGCCGGGTGCGACCGGTGTCCACGTCGGTGACCAGGTGATCGTCCACAGCCCGTGGGGGTGCGGGCAGTGCCCGCGGTGCGCGGCGGGAAGACCGAACTACTGCGACCGCCCCGATCCGAACGCGGCGGGCATCGGCCTGGGCGTCAACGGCGGGCTCGCCGATGAGGTGGTCGTCGAGGCCGGGCGCCTCGTTCCCGCCGACGGTCTCGATCCGGCTCTCGCGGCGACGCTGGCCGACGCGGGGCTGACGTCGTACCACGCGATCAGCGGCTGCCGGGAGGCGCTCGCCGAACCGGACGCGATCGCGCTCGTGATCGGCGTCGGCGGCCTGGGCCACCTCGCGATCAGCGTTCTCGCCGCCACCTCGGACGCCCACGTCATCGCCGTGGACGTCCGCGCCGACGCCCGCGATCTCGCGCTCACCTGCGGCGCATCGACCGCCTGCGCACCGGACGAGGTGCACGGCGCGCTGCACGCGCGGCGCGCGGACGTCGTGCTGGACTTCGTCGGCAGCGACGCGACGATGGCGCTGGCCGCGCGATCGCTGCGGCGGAGCGGCGAGATCGTCGTCATCGGCAGCGCAGGCGGCACGCTGCCCGTCGCGAAGGGCGCCGCGCTGCCCCCGGGAGCGCGGGTGCACCTCCCGTTCTGGGGAGCCCGCGACGAGCTCGTCGAGGTCGTCGCGCTCGCGCGCGAGCACGGCCTCCGCGCCGAGACCACGACCTACCCGCTCGACGACGCGGACCGGGCGCTCGACGACCTCCGGCACGGCCGGGTCCTGGGCCGCGCCGTGGTCCTCCCCCGGAACAGCCCGAAGCCCTGAAAACCCACAACCTCGAGGAGATCTCGTGGAAAGCGTTCAAGTGCAGGTTCTCGAGCTGCCGGTCGGCGAGGTCGGCCGACACCACTTCGAACTCACGACCGTCGACCTGCCTGACCCCGGCCCGGGGCAGGTGCTGGTGCGCAACACGTGGACATCGGTGGATCCCGGGCTGCGGCTGCGCCTGCGCGCCGACGCACCGCAGGGCTATTTCCCCGCCTTCCCTCCCGGCGAGGCGATGGACGGCGTCTTCGCCGTCGGCGTCGTCGAGGAGTCGCAGGCCGAAGGCTTCCCCGTCGGCAGCACGGTGTGGCACTCCTACGGCTGGCGCAGCCGTGCGGTGGTCGATTCCGGCGAGGTCGCGATGAACGGCATCGCGAACCTGCGCCGGCTCGACGTCGACGGGATTCCGGCCCAGGCGTACCTGGGCCCGCTCGGCGCGATGGGCCTGACCGCCTACGCGGGCCTGCACGTGATCGACGCGCTGGCCGGCACCGGCACGATCTGGGTGTCGGCCGCTGCCGGCGCCGTCGGGAACCTGGTCTGCCAGATCGCGAAGCTCAGCGGCCTCCGGGTCGTGGCCAGCGCCGGAAGCGACGAGAAGGTGGCCTGGCTGCTCGACGAGATCGGCGTGGACACCGCCTTCAACTGGCGTTCGCGACCGTTGAAGGAGTCGCTGCAGCAGGCCGCGCCCGAGGGGCTGGACCTCTGCTTCGACTCCGTCGGCGGCACTCACCTCGAAGCCGCGCTCGACGCGTTGAACGACCGCGGCCGGATCGCGCTGTGCGGGTCGATCTCCGAGTACGACGGTGCGGCAGCCGGGCCGCGCAACCTGTTCCTCGTCACCTCGAAGAACCTCACGCTGCGCGGATTCCGCGGCAGCGCGCACGTTCCGCTGCTCGACGAGATGCAGCGGCGGCTCGGCGGCTGGCTCGCCGAGGGATGCCTCGTCCACCGGGAGACCATCTACGAAGGACTGGAGTCCGCACCCACCGCCCTGGCCGACATGATGGCCGGGCGCACAACGGGCAAGACCCTCGTCCGGATCTGAGTTCGCGTGAGAGCTCGCACGCGGGCGCCCCCCTTCGGCTTTCGGCACCACCCTCCGCCCGAAGAAGCAGTTGAACTGATGTCAATTCATATCTACGGTGTCGACACTGCGGCCGAAGGACTGCGACGGTCGTTGCCGAGCGCAAAGGAGCGCCGATGTCGACACAAGCAATGCGTGATCGCGAACGCTTGGCCCGCCGTGCCAGCGTGGCAGCATCAGCCGGAACCGCCATCGAGTACTACGACTTCGCCATCTACGGCTACCTCGCCGTCGTCCTGGCACCGCTCTTCTTCCCCGCGGGCGACAGCCTCGTCGGTCTGCTCGGGACGCTGGGGGTGGTCGCCACCGGATCTCTGGCGAGACCCCTCGGCGGCTTGATCTTCGGTCGCATCGGCGACCGGCGCGGCCGCAAGGCCGTGCTCATGGCCACCGTCGCGGTGATGGGGACGGCCACGATGCTGACCGGACTGCTGCCGACCTACGCCTCCATCGGCATCGGGGCACCCATCCTCCTGACCCTCCTGCGCATCGTTCAGGGCCTTGCGGCGGGAGGTGAGATCGGCGGGGCGGCCTCGCTGTCCACCGAATCTGCCCCGTCCCGGCGGCGCGGCCTGTTCGGGTCCGCGACCTCGATCGGGATCTCGCTCGGCATCGCCGGCGCCGCCGGGACCGTCGCGATCCTGAGCGCCCTCACGTCCACGCAGCAGATGAGCAGCTGGGGCTGGCGCGTGCCGTTCCTCATCGCCGCGCCCCTGCTGGTGGGGGCGGTCGCTTACCGGATGCGGGTCGAGGACTCCCCGCTGTTCGTGCAGATGGCCAAGAGATCGGCGCCGCCCAAGGCGCCCGTGACCGAGGTGCTTCGGACGCACAAGGCCTCCGTCCTGCGGGTCATCGGCATCGCCTACTCGACCATGACCACCGGCGGGATCGCCTCGGTCTACCTGCTCGTCCACCTCTCGGCGGTGCTGGACTACCCGCTGACCGGGTCGCTGTGGCTGATCGTGCTGATCGTGCTCATGCCGCTGGCCGTCATCCCGTGGGCAGGTGCCCTGAGCGACCGCCTCGGTCGACGCCGCGTCCTCGCAGGCGCGATGCTGGGGTTCGTCCTGCTCGCGGTCCCGTGCTTCTGGATGATGCAGCAGGGTTCGCTCGTCCTGGCCATCGTTGCCGCGCTGGTGCTCAACATCCCCTTCAGCATCCAGCAGGGCGTGGTCTACACCCAGTACAGCGAGCTGTTCCCGACCAGGGTTCGCTACACCGGGATCTCGCTCGGCTTCAACGTGGGCGGCGTCATCGGAACGGGACTCGTGTCCCTGATCGCCACCGGGCTGGTCCAGGTCACCGGCCTCACGATCGCTCCGGCGTTCTACGCGGTGTTCGCCGCGCTGACGGGTCTCATCGTCGTCGCGACGATGCGCGAGACCTCGCGGGAGGACATGTCCGAGGAGGAGAGCCCGGCTGCCGACGAGCCGGACTCCCCGCCGGTTCGGTCATAGGTCGTCCGCGGCGCCCGCTCCGCGACGCACCGGAGCGGGCAGCCAGGACCCCGCGACGACTTCCTGCCCGGGCGAGTAGATGCGCAGGATCAGGTAGAACTCGCCCTCCGGGCACGGAAGCCAGTTCGCGGCACCGGGATCGGCGTGGCTGAGCACCAACCGCGCCGGTCCCCCATCACCGACGAGCGCGGCACTGCCCAGGGCGTGGCGGTGCACGGGGTTGGCGTGGAGCCGACCCGTCTCGGCGTGGTAGAGGGTCACGCTCCAGAACGCGGTGTGCGGTGGCTGCGCGGCGAATTCGAGGACGTGCGGACCATCGCGCCCGGCCAGCTTCTGCCCGGTGGAGTCCACGTGCGTGTTGAACGACGTGTTCTCCTCTGCGACGTTCGCGCCGAGACCGACGTGGTTCATCACCGCCCGAGCGAGGAAGTTGTGCCCGTGCGCCCCCTTGTCGAGGACGCGCGTCCAGCCGGTCCCGGTGGCAACGCCCAGCTGGGGGCGCGAGGAGCGCAGCAGGGTCTGCGCGGTGGCGAAGGAGCGCTCCAGCGCGCCCGCCGTTGCCGGGTCGAGCGCGGCCGGATCCCAGGGCGTCGGCCCGAGCAACCCCAGAGCCCGGAATTGCCGCACGTGGACCCATTCGTCACGGGGGAAGGCGTTGAGGCGCAGCACCGCGTCGAACGCCCGGTAGAAGGCGCGCCAGTCCTCCTCCACCTCATCGGCGCCCACGACGGGACCGAGGTCGCCGCCGGGTGCCCCACCCGCCAAGGTGACCTGGTCCTGGAGCTCGTGGACCACGTCGAGGTCGCCGTCCAGCACCTGGATTCGCAGCAGCAGCCAGATGATGGCGGTCGCCACCCGCACGACGGTGACATCATCGGGCGCTTCCCCCGACCAGTCGGGCGGGACCAACCAGTAACGGGCCGCGGCCGCGCCGAAGGTCCGGGCGCTGATGTTGATGGAGTTGCTGTAGGCGTCGACCACCTGGACGGTGAAGTAGCGCTTTCCGAAAGCCGGGAGTCGAAGCTCGACCGGCTCCGCACCCACGTGCACCCAGGCGTTGGAGTAGAGGGTGTCCACATTGGGCGCCCGGAAGGCGTGGAATTCGGGGCCCGCCGGGCTGCGCTCGTGGAGGAACGAGGCCATCCGCCCCGGCGCGCCGGGGTGCAGCACCTGCTCCGACATCTGCGCGTACTGCAGCACGGCAGGCGTGGCGTAGATCGTGGCCTGCATGCCCAGCGCCTCGATCCAGGACGCGCGGCTCCCCTGCTCGGCCGGGAGCACGTCGTCACTCGCGGATCTCCCGACCTGGGGCAGATCGTTCGTGTCATAGCCGAGCGGACCCATGTCTCCCACCCATCCTCACGTGCGCGTCATGTTGCGGATATCGCACCCCGAGGGCGCGCGGTTCGGCTATGCTAATTGAACCGAGTTCAGATCAGTAGGGAGGCGGCGTGGCCGAGGATCGAACGATGGACCTGGAGGAGGCCGCGCGGGCGGTCCAGGTGTGGGCCTACCCCCTCGTCTTCGCCCAGCGGGTGCGCCTCAACTTCACCCAGCCGCTGGACCCGACCGCGGAGCGACCGCTCAACTCCGCGGGTGCCCCGCTGAACACCTTCGGACACCAGCGCCGGCTCTCCGACCCGACGCTGACCGTCGGCGTCGCCCCCAACGTCGACACCCTCTACTCGGTCGCCTGGCTGGACGTCCGCCACAACGACTTCAGCCTGAAGTTCCCGGACTTCGGAACCCGATACGCGAGCTTCCAACTCGCCCTACCCGACACCAGCACCCCAATCACGATCAGCGCACCGGCCCCGGGCGAACGCTTGCCCGCGGTCTCGATCGCAGCCGGACCGGAACAGCTCGAAGTCACCGACGGCGAGGTCCGGCTGCGCACCCCGTGGCGCTACGTCATGGTCGTGGGGCGGATCTTGGTCGAACCGGAGGCATCGGACGAGGCTCTCGCCGACGTCCACCGGCTGCAGGACTCGATCGATCTGCAGCGACTTCCCGTCGCTGCTCCGCCGCGACCCACCTTTGACCTGGACGGATCGCTGACGATCCAGATCAGCGCCGCGCGACCGGATGCGGCGGCGAACTGGCTCCCCGTGCCGGCGGGCCCGTTCCGGCTGATGCTCAGGCTCTACCGACCGACGACCACGAAGTGGGACCCACCTCCGTTAGTCCCGGCGCCCCGACGAGAAGTGCCGTGAACTTCCGCGGCTACTGCGGCACAGGGTGTCCCGGGAGCAGGGTGCGGAACTCGGCGGCGGGCATCGGCGGGGAGAAGTACCAGCCCTGGTACGCCTTTCGATACCTTGCGCGCTTCTCCGCCTGGCCATAACGTCAGCACAGCAGAGCCCAGCCCCCGCTCTTCGTCTCGAAGGCGGGGGTTCTTTGCGCTTGCGACGGCTTTGGTCCACCGCACCGGCGCTCTGGAGCTTTGGAGCTCTTACGGAGTGCCGTCTTGATCGCGTCTCGTTGGCGCGCTCTCGCATGCGAGAGCGCGCCCCACTAGCCGGGGCGGTGCGCCGCCGCCACTGGGGGGCGGGGCAGACCCGAGACGACCGGGTCGAGGGGACCCAGGCCTCGGGTCTGCCCCGCGAACCATCACTGCGGAACTGCGGCTGCGCGCGACCGCGGTGAAGCTGCGCTGAGCACGACCTGCTGGTTCACGCGGATGCGGTGATTCGGTAACTCGATGCCCGGCGAGGTCGGCCGTGCCGGAGATCATCAGCGAACGGATGCCCGTTCAGCCAGACCTGCGTGCCAGGACATCGGCCGCCACGGACCGGTCGACCCCGACGCTGCGCGCGAGATCGCTGAGCCTCATCCGGTGATCCCGGGCGTAGTCGCGCAGCAGGACGAACGCCGCATCGACATCGATGCCACCTCGCTCCGCCAGCACGCCCTTGGCCTGCTCGATCATCACTCGGCTGTTGAGGGCCCCTTGAAGCTGTTCGATGACCGTCTCGCTGCGCGCCAGCGCGCGCTGCTGCAGGATGCCGATGGTGGCCACATCCGCCAGCGCCTGGCCCAGCTTCCGGTCGTCCTCGGACAGCGATGTGACTTCGTTGCTGAAAAGGCTCAGCGCTCCGACGGTCTCGGACCTCATCCGCAACGGCAGCGCGTGGACCGCCCGGACTCCTTGTCGCCGCGCCTCGAAGGCGAACGCCGGCCAGCGCCCGCCGTCGCTCTCCAGGTCATCGACGAGAACGGGATGACCGGTGTGGAACGCTTCCAGACACGGCCCACGTTGATCGGTTTGGAGTTCGAACAGCTCGAGCAGCCGCGCCTGTTCGTTGGACGAGGCCAGCAGACGCAGATCTCCGTGCTCATCGATGAGCAGCAGTCCTGATGCCGCCACGGGCAGCAGATCCACGCAGTGCGAAGCCAGCCTGTGGGTGAGATCGACGACGTCGTAGTCGGCCACCAACGCGTCAGCCATCTCCACGAGCGCCTCGGTCAACGCCTGCTCGCGCCGCGGGGGGCGGGTAATCATGGCCACTCTCCTTGATGCGATGCGAACGTGGTGAGCACAGCTCTTACCGCGGCACGTCGGTGAAACGCAGCCTGCGCGCGACGACGTCTGCGCCGACCTCGTCCAGCGTCCGATCGTGCCGATAGGCGTACGCGCGCAGCCGCACGAACGCCTCCTCAATGCTGATCTCCAGTTGTGCGGAGACCATGCCGGTGGCCTGGTGCACGGCCGCGTGGTGCCCGACAGCCATGTCCGCAAGCCCGCGCCCTCCCCCGTGCGCTTGCGCGTGCAACAGCGCCAGCGTCACCGCCTCGGCAACGACGAGCGCTTCGGTCACCTCGTGCAACGGGCCGGGCTCAGTCCGGTAGCAGTCCATCGCGCCGATGCTGATCGCGCCGATCTGCAGCGGGAAGGCGAACAGGGCTCGCGCCCGAGTCGTCTCCGCCTCGTGGATAAACATCGGCCACCGCGCCTTCGCGTCACCGTCACCGAGATCGGGGACCAGAACCGGTTGTCCGTCGGCGAACGCGGACGCGCACGGCCCCTCGCCGAGGTCGAACTGAAGCTCTTCGAGTCGGGCACCGGTCGAGTCGGTCGCTCCCAGCAGGGCACGCTCCCCGAGGTAGTTCCCACCCATCAGCGACAACCCGACTCCGTCCACCGGCAGGGCGGCCAGACACGCAACGCACAACCGTTCCGGCAGCACATCGAGGTCGGGGGTATCCCCGACAATGGCGAAAAGACCATCCGCGAGACGGCCTCGATCCACGGCCACTTGTTTCCGCCCCTCTGAACCGTCTGAACACGGCCCGAAGCCAGGTACGGAAACGGATGCCTGAGTCAGCGCATCCGACCATGCCTGTACACGCGCGAGTGTACTAGAACCGGACGCGCTCCTGGAAAGACCCGCCGCAGATCCGGAGAGGTCCGAGTGAACGCCGTGATCCGTCGCCACAGACCTGCGAAGCCGTCGCTTGGCGTTGATCGAGTTTGTGCGACTCGGTTGGCGGGAACACCGGGAGCTGTCGGGTGGGTGATGCCCGCATGACCAGGTTGCGGAGTGCGGTGATGAATCGGGACCGGTTGGACGCTCGCGTGCGCGATCGCACGGGTGGGCAGCTCGGTGCGTTGGACGCTATGGCCGGCTACTTGGACGACGTGCGGCAGGCCGCCCGGGCCATGGAGATCGAGTTGGACGCGGCTCACCTTGACCGGCAACGGATGACCGTTGAGATCGCCGTCAGCGGTGCGCCGGAGATATCCGTCGAGTGGACGCCGTACCTCGGTTGGAGCTTCAGCGCGGAGGGCGGCCGCTACTACCGCGTCGGGCAGGAGGCCGATGCCGCTGCGCTGCTCCCCGATCCGGACGAAGCCGCGGGCTGGTTGGGCGTGCTGGCAACCGGAGACCGCACCGGCCACTTCGAGCAGCCGATGCCCCTCGACCCCGAGGATGACACCCTCGTCGAGCGCTTGGCCACCTGCGGGCTGGGGACGGATCCGCACACGCCAGGCGACGACCACCCGTAGGTGCACGACATGCCAGAACTTCCGGACGTCGAAGGATTTCGCCGCGTGGTCGCCGACCACGTCACGGGCTTGAGAGCGCGGTCGGTGCGCGTGCTCGACACGGGCGTCGTGCACACCTCGCCGACCGACTTCGCACGTGCCCTGGAGGGCCAGGTGTTCGCGGAGCCGAGCAGGTGCGGCAAGTGGCTTCGCGTTCCGACCCGCAACCGTTCCGGTTACCCGCAGCTGCTGGCGCACTTCGGCATGACCGGCGCTTTCGTCTGGACCCCGGGCGAGGAAGCCGACCACCGGCACGACCGCGTCGTCTTCGAGTTCCGGGAAGGTTCGCTGCGGTACCGGGACATGCGCAAGCTCACCGGGCTGTGGCTCGCGACCGAGCGGTCCGAGTTGGCCGAACTGCTCGGCGACCTGGGTCCCGACGCCGCCGGTGTGGGCCGCCGCGACCTTCGCTCGCAGTTGACGCGCACCGCGCGCCGGATCAAGCCCGCGCTGATGGACCAGACGGTCGTGGCGGGCCTGGGTAACCTCTGCGTCGACGAGATCCTGTGGCGCGCGCGGCTGGCTCCGACCGCGAGCACCGCCGAATTGGACACCGCGCAGTGGGCGAGGCTGCACGCACGGCTGGGCTCGGTGCTGCGCAGCTCCTCCCGCGTCGGGCACGTCCCAGACCGGCCATCCTGGCTGACCGGACACCGGGATGAGCCCGGCGGCCGGTGCCCGCGGTGCTCGACACCTCTGCGGCGGAACAAGGTCGGAGGACGCAGCACTGTCTGGTGCCCCCACTGCCAGCCGTCCTGACATCGGGAGCCTCCGCTGTGCGCCGAACGCGGCGACGCCGAGGCGAGTAGCCCTCGCATTCGGGGCTTTTCGTCCTCCTCGCCCCGCGGCACCCTGAACCCGACGGCCCCTTCGGACCACTCCGGTGTGACGAGCGTCACCCGATGGGCGGTATATGCCAGGATCAGGGAACTGAAGCATGGCGCTGTGCTTCTCAGAAATCGGGGGCGTGGGCGTGGCCGCTGCCTCGACGAGGGGCCGAGACAGCGGCCACGCCCCGAGGAAATCAGCCGACGCCCCACCAGTCGGGCGAGGTCTCGCTGAATCGACGAGCCGTGCACGGGCAGACCCCCGGCGGCCTCTCCGGCAGGAGTCCCGTTCGGCGAAGAAGCCGGACATTGTTACCAGCCGGTAGACAGGACAGGTGATCGACGGGGATGGTCGCCACCCGGACGATTTCTCGTTTCGTGCGCGGACTCAATCGCCGACCATCCCAACTCGGGGCCCATTATTTCGTAGCGGAACCGAATGCGGATTGGTCGGTTCGGCATTTTTCTTCAGGTTGTTATCAAGCTCAATTCGAGCTTCCACTCATGGTCGTGTCGTGAATCACCGATCTCAGCTTCCCCAGTACGCAAAAATCGCGACCGCATGCGTTTGACCTGCTGTTACTGCGCTGAAAACGACAACCCCACACGGTTCCCCTAATAGAAGTTCACAGATTAGGGGGCTGTTTTCCCTTTGTGCGCGGAGCCCTTCGATCTAGTGTTTTCGAGGCGGAGGGGACATCACGACGACATCGCAGCGCGGGTTCGGATGTGCGGGATGCACGCCGCTGAAGCTCGGTGCGTGAGTTTTCAGCGGGGATTCGTCGAGCAGCGTCGAGATGTCTCCCCTCCGTCTCTCCGGGAATCCGCGCCTGCTGGGTCGGGAAGGGAACACCCATGCTCACGATGTATGAGTTCTTGTCCCGCCTCGTCACCGACCCGGGAGCGCGATCGGCCTTCGAGGCCGATCCGCGCGGCTCGTTGGAGCAGGCCGACCTCGGGGAGATGAGCAACACCGAAGTGGTGCAGGCCGCGTCACTGGTGCTCGACCACGCACCGGTCGAGATCGTCGAGGAGTTCGTCCGGGCCGCGCAGTCGGGCTTGGCACGTCTCGGCGGCAACCAGCACGTGGCGCTGACCTACCCCCTGCCGTCCTTCGTGGACGGTGACAACGAGATGGAGCACGAAAGCATGCCTACCCCCGACATCTTCTCCTCCCTGGGCGACGTCGACCAGATGATGCGCTCGTCCGAGGACGGCAACACGGAGGAAACCACCAACACCACCGAGACCTCCGAGGACACCACCGGCTCGAACAACCCGGTCGGTGCGGGCAACGAGTTCCAGCTCGACGGCCTGGTCGGCGACATCAACGCCGGCGACATCTCGGGCATCACCAACAACGGTGACGTCAACGCGGGCAACGTGGTCGGCAACGGCGTGACCGACGTCGTCGGTGGCGTGACCGACACCGTGGGCGGTGTCGAAGGTGGCGACGTCATGGGCGGTCTCGGCGACATCGCCGGAGCCGGCGACATCACCGGTGGCCTGCAGGACCTCGGCGGCGTGATGCCCGAGGTCGGCGGCGTCACCAACGCGCTGCCGGTCGAGGGCATGACCGAGCTGGCCCCGCAGGGCTCGCTGATGGCGCCGGTGACCGGCGCCGAGAGCCCGGTCGAGGGCACGGCCGGCGACCTGGCCGGAGGCCTGGACTTCTGATCCACCCCTCCCTCCTCGGTTGAGGAGTTCCCCGGTGGGAGGTTCTGCGCCCGACCGCAGAACCTCCCACCGGTTTCTCTTCTCGGCGAGAACCCGTCCAGCCGGATGACGACCGTCCACCGCGGACGAAAATGTTGTGGCGGAGACCAGTCCACGAGGGACTCGGCGACGAAAACCGGTCATGAGCCACAGGACGGACTGGTGCGACTCCACGCGGTCAGCTCTCTTCGGGGGCTGGCCGCGATGTCGGCGGTGACGCCATCAGCGGACCCGCCGAACCGGCGTGGCGATCGACGAGCGATGTCCTCGTGGTCGTGCCGAGTCGACAGCACCGTCCTCTTCGACAAGATCGCTGCTGGTGACGCCGATGCCATGACGCAGCTGCACCGGCTGCTCTGGGACTACGTGGTCGGGGTGATCGAGTGGACGGTCCAAGATCCGGCGCAGGCCGAAGAGGTCGCGCAGGAGGTGTTCATCGAGGTCTGGCGCACCGCCACCCGGTACCGGCCTGAGCGGGGCAGCGTCCTGACCTGGGTGCTGACGCTGGCCAGGCGCCGTGCCATCGACCGGGTCCGTTCCACCGAAGCCGCCAGGCGGCGCGAAGCCCGCTACCTCAACGAGGTTTTCGGCAGGCCCTACGACAACGTGGTGGAGGAGTTCCACGCCGCCTGGGAGCACCAGCAGGTCCGCCTGCACCTCGACGCCCTGAGCGAACTGCAGCAGCAGGCGATCGAACTCGTCTACTACCGCGGCCACACCTCCAGCGAGGCGGCGGAGCTGCTGGGCGTGCCGTGGGCGACGGTGAAAACGCGACTGCGCGACGCATTGATCCACCTCCGCCGCGACCTCGCCGACGACTCCTGACGAGAACCACGCCGCTGCGGCTCGAACCGGTGCCGCCGCTGAGCGCCGAGCAATCCTCGCGGTCCTCCGCTACGAACCCTCTGCGGATCGGCGTGGATCACCACGTGGGTCGAGAAGCCCCGAACGCATCCCGTGGCACCAGGAGGAACTGCATGTTCGGAAAGAGCTACGTCACCAGGATCATCAACCACAGCACGAACACCTCGACCGACCGTCGCCGATTCCTGCGCAGCGCGGGAATCGGTGGTCTTGGCGTGCTCGGCGCCACCGCCCTCCCCGCGGCGGCAACGGGCGTCGCGACGGCGGAGGAGTCAGGGGCGCCCAGCGACGGTGCCGTGCTCAACTTCGCGCTCAACCTGGAATACCTCGAGGCCCAGTTCTACTCCTACGCCGTTCACGGCCGCGGTCTGCCGGATTCGTTGACCAAGGGCACCGGCAACCCCGGACCGGTCCGCGGCGGCCGCGCGGTGCGCTTCGGCAGCAAGAAGGTCCGCCAATACGCGCAGGAGATCGCCTCCGACGAACGACAGCACGTCGAGTTCCTGCGCACCGCGCTGGGATCGGCTGCGGTCGGCCAGCCCGAGATCGACCTGCAGGACAGCTTCACCGCCGCCGCGCAGGCAGCCGGGCTCGTCAAGCCCGGTGACACCTTCGATCCCTACGCCAGCGAGGAGAACTTCCTGCTGGCGGCGTTCCTGTTCGAAGACGTCGGCGTCACCGCTTACAAGGGCGCCGCGCCCTTGATCCAGAACACGACCTACCTGGAAGCCGCTGCGGGCATCTTGGCCGCCGAGGCGTACCACGCCGCGAACATCCGCACCGCCCTGTTCGAGAAGGAAACCGGGCTGCTCGGCACCGGCCTGATCGGACGCGACCTCAAGGAAGCCACCGTCAAGCTTTCCGACGCCCGGGACAGCCTCGACGGCACCAGCGATGTGGACCAGGGCATCGTCAACGGCGACGGGGACGCCAACATCGTGCCCACCGACGAATTCGGCGTGATCTACAGCCGGAGTGCGGGTCAGGTCCTCAACGTGGTGTACCTGACCAACCAGCAGGCCACCTCCGGCGGGTTCTTCCCGCGCGGTGTCAACGGTGAGATCAACACCAGCGACGACAACGCCTGACCGAACGGCGTTGCGCGGTCCCGTGGGTCACCCCGGCGACGGGGCCGCGCAGCGCGCTCTTGCCGATGCGGGCCGGTTTGGGCACGCAGTCGCGTCGGATGGTCTTCACGTTGCCGCGACCGCACCGATCTCGCCCCGCAGGGCTAGCCTTTCCACCATGCAATTCGGCTGTGGTTTCGCCTGGATCCGGGTGGTCGTGTGAGCACCGACCTGCGGGCGTTGACCGAGATGATCATCGCCGACCACCCGGTGACCGAGGGCGAGCTCCGGAGCGCGGCGCAGGGTCTCGATGCGGAGACCACCAGCGTCCTGGTGGACGCCCGAGCTCGGCTGGATCGCCTCAGGGCGAGGGACCGGGAGCTGTCGGTGTTGATGTCGAGCCTGCGGGAGCTCGCCGAGGTGCGCGACCTGCAACCCCTGCTGCAGAAGCTCGTGGACCGCGCTCACGAGTTGATGGGCACCGACCTCACCTACCTCTCGGAGTACGACGAGGAGACCGACGAGCTGTTCGTCCGGGCGAACAGGGGGGCGTTGTCGGCCAACATGCGGGAACTGCGGGTGCCGGCCGGGGTCGGCCTCGCCAGCCAGGTGGTGCGGACTCGCGCGGCGCAGTGGACCGCGGCGTACGACGTCGGCTCCTTCCCGCACGACAGCGAGGTGACCGCGGCGGTCCAGGCCGAGCGGATGCGTTCGATCCTCGGGGTACCGCTGATCGCCTCCGAGCGGGTGCTCGGGGTGCTCTTCGCGGCTGATCGCTCCACGCACGGGTTCGGCACCGAGCAGATCGCGTTGCTCACCGCGTTCGCCAACCAGGGCGCGGTGATCCTGCAGACCGCACGGCTGCTGGCGGCCGAGCGCGAAGCCGCTTCCCGGGCGGAAGCGGCCAGCGCCGAGGCCGAGCGCCGGGCCGCGGCGATGGAAGCCTCGGCCAGCTTGCACGAGCAGTTGACGCGCTTGGTGCTCGCGGGCGAGGGGTCGGACGCGATCGCGCGCGTTCTGGCCGACGCGTTGGAGCGACCGGTGGCGGTCGCCGACCGGGATCTGGGTGCCCTGGCCACCAGCGACGAGGAAGCCGCCGCCTGGTGGACCGGTGGTCGGCTCTCGCCCGGGGTGCTGGCGGCCGTGGAGGTCGGTCGGGGGACCGCCCGCTGGGTCGACGTCGGTGACGGCGAGGTCCTGGGACTGGTCGCGGCGATGGCCGGTCGCACGATGCTCGGCGTGCTGCTCGTCGGCGGTGACCCTCTCGACGAGGTGCAGCGGCGGACCATCGAACGCGGTGCCCAGAGCCACGCGCTGGTCACCATGCAGAACGACGCCGTCGCCGATGCCGAGGAGCGGGTCCGCGGCGAACTCGTCGCCGACCTGGTCTCGGGACGCGACGACTGGACCTCGCTGCGACGACGTGCCCAGCAACGCGGAGTCGACCTGGCCGGGCTCTGGACACCGGTGCTCGCGGTCGGTTGGGAACAGCAGCGGTGGAGCCTCGCTCGGACCCTGACCGGGCGGGACCCGCGCTGGTTGGTCGCCCAGCACGACGCCGGCGTCATCGCCCTGGTGCCGGGGGAGCTGGATCCGCACGACCTCGCGGGTCGCGTGCACGGCAGGCTCGCCGAGGCCGGGGACCGGGGCCTCGTGATCGTCGGCGGAACACATCCCGCGGAGCAGATCCCCGGCGAGGTCGTCGACGTCACGGCGCTGTCCAGGATGCTGCCCGGCGTCGGGGTGGCCGATGCGGGCGTCGTGGCGCGCGATTACGCGCCGTACCTCGCTCTTTTCGGAGCCAACGGGCACCGTGCCCGCTCCTTCGCCCGAGGGCTGCTCGCGCCGCTGCTCGAATGGGACGCCGACCACCGGAGCGACCTGGTCGCGACCCTGGACGCCTACTTGGCGCAGAACGCGAGCATCGCCCGGTCCGCGGAAATCCTCTTCGTGCACGCCAACACGGTCAAGCAGCGACTGGAGCGGATCACCGAGCTGCTCGGCCCGGAGTGGCGACGGCCGGAGCAGCAGTTCCGGCTCGGCATCGCCGTGCAGCTGCATCGCATGTCCGAAACCGACATGTGAACCGCGTCATCCTGGCCAGTTCGGACATGTGCGCCCGGTCACCACTGGGGTTCCCTTGTTTCGTCACCGGTTCAAGGAGGAACTACTCGTGGTCAGCAGAATTCCGGGCTTCCGCAACCTGAGCATCGGCGAGCGGCGCAAGAGCGTCGTCGAGTCGGCGGGGATCGACATCGCCGATCTCGCGGCGTTCGACCCGGACGGCTTCGACGTCGAGGCCGCGAGCCACCTGAGCGAGAACGTGCTCGGCACCTTCGCGCTGCCCATCGGCGTGGCCACCAACTTCACCGTGAACGGCGAGGACGTGCTCGTGCCCATGGTCACCGAGGAGGCCTCCGTGATCGCGGCCGCCAGCAACGGCGCCCGGATCGCGCGCACCCTCGGGGGTTTCCACACCTCCAGCACGGGTTCGATCATGCAGGCCCAGATCCAGCTCGTCGACCTCGTCGACCCGCACGCCGCTCGGCTGCGCCTGCTCGAGGCCCGCACCGAGCTGATGGAGCTCGCCGCCGCCCAGGACCCGAAGCTCGCGGAGGTGGGCGGTGGAGTGCGCGACCTCGTGGTGCGCACGGTGACGTTCGAGGACGAGACGTACGTCGTCGCCCACCTGGTCGTCGACGTCCGCGACGCGATGGGGGCCAACGCGGTCAACACCATGGCCGAGGCGGTCGCCGACCGGGTCGCCGAGGTCGCCCGCGGGCGGGTCGTCCTCCGGATCCTCACCAACAAGGCCGACATGCGGCTGGCCCGAGCGCGCGCCGTCCTCGACGCCGAGGCGCTCGGCGGTCCGCTGGTCGTCGACGACGTGGTGCACGCCTACAAGCTCGCCGCGGGCGATCCGTACCGCGCCGCGACCCACAACAAGGGCATCATGAACGGCATCTCCGCGGTCGTGCTGGCCACCGGCAACGACACCCGCGCCGTCGAGGCCGGCGCCCACTCCCACGCGGTCGGAGCCGAGGGCCGCTACACCTCGCTGTCGACCTTCGAGAAGAACGCCGACGGCAACCTCGTCGCCACGCTGGAACTGCCGATGCCCGTCGGTCTCGTCGGCGGCGCCACGAAGACCCATCCCGGCGCCCGCGCCGCGATCGCTCTCACCGGGGTGTCCTCGGCCGCCGAGCTCGCTGAGCTGATCACCGCCGTCGGACTGGCCCAGAACATCGCGGCGCTGCGGGTGCTCGCCAGCGAAGGCGTCCAGCGCGGCCACATGTCCCTGCACGCCAAGAACATCGCCATCGCGGCCGGTGCGGGTCCCGACGAGATCGCCCTGGTGGTCGCCCAGCTGATCGAGAAGCGGAACTTCGGGCACGCCCAGGCCGAGGCCGTGCTCGCCGAGCTGCGGAGCGGACGATGACGTCGCCCCGCGCACTGGGACTGCCGACCGCCGTCGCCGATCCCGCTCTCCCGTCCCGAGCGCGGATCTACGAGGTCGGTCCGAGGGACGGGCTGCAGGCCGAGAAGGCGGTCGTGCCCGTGGAGGTGAAGGCGGAGCTCGTGCGCAGGCTCGTGGCCGCCGGGTTGACGAGCGTCGAACTCACCAGCTTCGTCTCGCCCAGGCGGATCCCGCAGCTCGCCGACGCCCGAGAGCTTGTGGAGCGCGTGGACCTCGACTCCGGTGTCCGGCACCCGGTTCTGGTGCCCAACGCCCGCGGTCTCGACGACGCGCTGGCCGCCGGGGTCCGGGAGATCGCGGTCTTCGCCAGCGTCACCGAGTCGTTCTCCCGGGCCAACATGGGCGCCGCGCGGGACGAGGTGGCCGCCGCCCAAGCGGCGGTGACCCGTGAGGCCCTCGCCGCCGGAGTCGCTGTGCGCGGCTACCTCTCGATGGTCTTCGGCGACCCGTGGGAGGGGCCGGTCCCGGTCGCCGAAGTCGTGTCGGCCTCCGTCGCGCTGATGGAGACCGGCGTGTCGTCGATCTCGCTCGGCGACACCATCGGCGTGGCCACCCCCGGGCACGTGCGGTCCGTCATCCGGGCGCTCGTCGACGCCGGCATCGAGCTGGAGCGGATCGCGTTGCACGCCCACGACACGTACGAGCAGGCGCTGGCCAACGTGTACGCGGCGCTGCTCGAAGGCGTCACCGAGTTCGACGCGTCGGCCGGTGGGGTCGGCGGTTGCCCGTTCGCGCTTAGCGCCACGGGAAACCTGGCCACCGAGGACCTCGTCTGGATGCTCACCGGGCTGGGCGTGGAGACCGGTGTCGACCTGGAGGCGCTGACCGCGACCAGCACGTGGCTCGCCGGGCATCTCGGCAAGCCCGTCGCCTCGCGAGTCGCCAACGCGCTCAGCCACTTTGATCGAACGGAGCAACACTGATGTCACGACTCATCGAGGTCTGGGGTGACACCGTCGACACCAGGCACATGGGCATGTCCATCGCGCTGGGCGCCGGGATCGCGGCCCCGACCTTCCTGCTCGGCAGGGCCTTCTTCACCTCGACCGTGGCCGACACAACCCTGGCGGAGTCCTACGCGCTGCTGCTCGGCCTGGTGGCCTGCCTCGTCGCCGCGGTGATCGCGGCCCGGTTGTTCAAGCCGAAGCGGATCGTCCGGGAGAACTCGACGATCACCGAGAGCAGGCGCGAGGCGCTCGAGATCATCGCCGCCGACGGAGGCGAGTGGACCGACCCCGCCGAGCTCTCCGCCGAGGTGCGGGAGGAGCTGCGCCTGCTCGGCTTGTACGACGTGCTCGTCGAGGCCCACGAGGAAGCCCAGCGGAGACAGGAGGTCCACCCGTGATCGAAGCGTTCCTGTGGGCCCTGAGCATGGGCCTCGTCGGTGCGATCGTCTTCGCCGCCATCGGCCTGGTGTCGGGCACGGACGAAACCGCGGTGGTGGCACCGCTGACGCTGCTGGTGGTGCTGCTCGGGGTCCCGCCGGCCGGGGTGTTCAGCTTCTTCCTGGCCGCGGTGGTCGCCAAGCACATCACCCACGCCATCCCCACGACGCTGCTCGGCATCCCCGGCGACACGATGACCGTGCCGCTGCTGGGCGACGCGCAGCAGCTCCGCGAGCTCGGGGTGCCGCACATCGCGCTGCGCAAGGCCATCTCGGGCGGCGTGATCGCTGCGTTCATCTCCGTGCCGCTGGCGGTGCTCTTCGCCTGGATCCTCTCCCCGGTCGCCGACGAGATCGGCGAGCTCGCGCCCTGGATCTTCGCCGGTGCCGCGATCCTGATCGCGCTCACCTCGAAGGGGCGCTGGGCGGCGGTGGGTGCGCTGTTCCCGTTCGTGCTGCTGATCGTCGGGATCAACCAGTTCGTGACCACCCAGCTCGGTCACTCGCTCAGCATCAGCTTCTTCCTCGGCATCGCGACCGGTCCGCTGGTGGCGGACCTGTTCCTGGCGCTCTCCCCCACCGGCCGCAAGGCCCTGCACCGGGACGGGCCGACCGAGTTCGCGCTGGCACCGGACGTGCGGACGTGGAGCGGTCGGATGCCGAACCCGTTGAAGGTGCTCGACCGCAAGCAAACGGCCTACACCTCCGGGGCCGCGGTCATCTCGAGCGCGACCTTCGTCTTCTCGCCGGTGGCGATGACGGTGCTCATGGGTGAGGTGGTCGGTGCCCGGATCAAGAACGGTTACCACAAGCTCACCACGAAGATGGCGGTGCGGAACGGCACCACGGAGTCGACCTACATCGCCGAGACGATGATCCCGCTGATCGCGCTCGGCCTGCCGCTCTCGCCGATGGCAGCGGGCCCGGCGGCCCCGCTGTTCAACGCACCGCCCGTCTACACCGTCGACACCGGGACGGGGCAGACCCACAACCTGCACGACCTGCTCGCAACCTGGGAGTTCCTGGTCTTCGGCCTGCTGGCGGTGACGATCGCCTGCCTGATCGCCTACCCGTTCGCGATGACCAACGCCCACCGGGCGGCCTCGTGGGTGCTGAAGAACGTCTCGCACGAGGCGATCATCGGGGCGTTCGCAGGTCTGATCCTGGTGATCTGCCTCTACGAGGGCGGACTGCTCGCCGTGCTGGTGACGCTGACGGTCGGCCTCATCGGCGGCCTGATGAACCGGATGTTCGGGGTGCACTCGGGCGTGCAGTTCATGGGCTACTACGCGGCCGTGCTGACCGTGCCCGCGATCATAGCGCTCGGCTGACCCCGGTTCACGTAGTTCCCGGCCTCGGACAATTCGTCCAGGCCGGGAACTGCTTTTTCTGGCGCAGCGTGGCCAAGGAGGTCCACGACGCGCAGGGCGACAGCCGGTACAGCCCGACCATCCACTTCGAGATTCCGGTGCCGCCCCGAGCCGGCGCCTAGGCCGGCGCTCCATCCGGGGGCCGACCGACCGGCAGCCTCACGCCGTTCCGACAGGCCGGGGTGGTCCAGACCGGATTGGTTTCACTCCGCACTGACCTCATCGCGTGTACCAACAACAGGGCTTTCGTCACTCAGCGGAGTCACTCGGCTCCGAAACTGAAGAGGGTGTTAATTCCAACGAGCGAGAAGTTTTTGAACTCGCCATCACTGTTGGTTACATTCGAGGGAAGAGAATCACGGTTTGGTCACGGCGCATCGTCCAGTCGGCAGTCGCCCTGCGCGGCGGTTGTGGCCGGATCTGCCCCCGACACGGAAGGCACACGTGAGCGAACTCCACAACGGGGGCCACCCCTCCCCCTGGCCCGCATTCGACGTCAACCTGACCTGCCGCGTTGGCAGCACCACCCGCGGATCGGACGAGCTGCACGCCGCCGCCCCCGACTCGGCGAGCGTGCGCCAGTGGTGATCAGCCCGCCCTGGGCCGCGCAGGCGCCGGTCGGCGCGCGGATCCGGATGACGCTGCGACGCGTGCGCGGTTCGCTGTCCGGCCTCGCCCTCCGGACCACCGGAGGCGCTTCCGCGCCGGCCCCGGCCGCGGACGCGCGAGAGGCCCTCGCCGACGTCGACGTGGCGGCTTCGCCCGCCGGTGCCGTCCCCGTGACGGCCCCCGACGGGGTCCCGCTGCACGTCGACGTCGACGGCGATCCGGGTGCGCCGGTGACCGTGGTGCTCTGCCACGGATACCTGGCGGACAACAACTTCTGGCACTTCCAGCGCACTTCGCTCGGCCGCAACGCCCGAGTGGTCTCCTACGACCACCGGGGCCACGGCCGGTCCGCGGTGGGCGAGCTGGGCGGACTCAACCTCGACCAACTCGGCGACGACTTGGCCGCGGTGCTCGACCAGGCCGTTCCGGAGGGGCCGGTCGTGCTGGTCGGGCACTCGATGGGCGGCATGGCGGTCCTGGCGCTCGCCGAGCAGCGCCCCGAGCTCTTCGGCGACCGCGTGGTCGGGGTCGGGTTGGTGACGACCGCGGCAGCGCCGGTCAACGGGCGGGCGGTGCTGCCACCCGAGGCGGCCAACATCGTGCTGGCCGTCATCGACCGGCTGCGGCTCACCTCGGTCTCCTGCCGGGCCCTCAGGAGCGCTGCCCTCGCGGTGGCGCGAGGGTTCTCCTTCGCCTCCCGGGTACCGCCCTCGGTGGTCGACTTCGTCCTCCAGCTGACCCGGTCGAACCCCGTCCACGCGCTGGTCGCGCTCATCCCCCACTTCCTGACGCTCGACAAGCGCGCGGCACTGCCCGTGCTGGGCAACGTGGCCACGCTCGTGGTCGGGGCCGAGCACGACGTGACCATCCCGGCGGAGCACAGCACCGCGATCGCCCGAGAAGTACCGGGCGCCCGGCTCGCGATGATCCCCAACGCGGGCCACATGGTGCCGCTCGAACACCCCGCGCTCATCGACGAACTCCTCCACGAGCTCATCTCCCGCGCGACCTCGCTACGCGTCAACCCCGCCTGACGCACCCGCCAGCCCGACGGCGTTCAGCCACGCAGGCCCTTACCCCCTTGGACCGCCAGCTCGGTCTGATCAGACATCCCTGCGATCAACGGTCGCGCCTCCTGGATGATCGCCCGGATGTCCTCGGGCTCAAGCGACGCATCGTGGGCGGACTTCTCCGTCCAGACCTCCGAAACCCACACCGCCTCCGGCTCGTCCGAGGTGCTGACGATGTACTGGAGGCACTCCGGGTTGCGCTCGAGCAGCTCGGCCGCCTGCAGCAGGTGGCCAACCAGATCATCGCGCTTCCCAGGCTGGGCCGAGAACTTGCCGAAGAGTCCGTACGTCATCCATCAACTGTAGGGGCGCCACCGCGCTCTCAGGCGTCCGGCCTGCGGATCCGCTCACGGACGACCGGCGAGCACAGACCGGCTCCGCGAGCATCGCGCTTCCTCCGAGGTGGGTTTTCAGGTGCGACCGCATGCGTGTCCGGCCGCTCGGTAGGCGTAGGTGTAATTGCGGGCATTGGCGAGACCCGTCACGTACCCGCGCAGCTCGCGGGTCGCGGCGGCGTTGCCCGTCGCGTAGAGGCCACCGACCGGGGATCCGTCACGCCGGAGCACGCGGGCGTCCCGGTCGATCCACAGTCCGAGAGTGCCCATGCCGAACCCGACCAGGGACAGGTCGAGGGCGTAGAACGGCGGGGTTCGCACGGCGCCGAGGCACGGGTTCGGCCCGTGCTCGGCGTCGCCGTAGGTCCGTCGCACGAACGGCCGGGTCCCCCGCCCGAACTCGGGGTCCTCGCCGCGGTCCGCCGCGCTGTTGAACTCGGCGACGGTGCGGCGCAGGCCTTCGGGGTCGATGCCCGCCGCCGCGGCCAACTCGGTGATGCTGTCCGCCCGGAGGATCGAGTCGGGCCAGCGCTCCCCCGCCGAGTACGGCCCCAGGCGGTAGCGCGCGCGGAACTCGTCGTCGACGACGAACCAGCACGGAACGTTCGACCACCGGCGCAGGCGGGGGTCGAAGCGGCGCAGGGCGCTGATCAACGCGCCGTAGTAGCTCTCGTCGCCGAACCGGCGCCCGTCGCGGTTGACGATCATGGAATGCGGAAGTCCGAGATGCGCCAGCAGCGGCCGCACGAGGGGAACGTCCGTCCCGGGGTGGACCTCCCCCGGGAATCCGTACCCGACGCTGAAGAACGGGTCGGCGCCGCGAACCAGGCCCGCACCGGCTCGCTCCGCGAGCGCGATCGAGTCGCCGTCGACGACGGGCGGGGCGCTCTCGACGAGTGCGGGCACCTCCTCCAGCTCCGCCGCGTGCGGTGAACCGCCGTAACCGCCCGCGGCGATCAACACCCCGCGGCGGGTCCTGACCCGGGTGCGGCCTGTCGGCCCGTCCAGCACCGCGCCGACGACGTCTGAGCCCTCGACCAGGAGCTCGCGCACCCTGGACTCGAGCAGGCACTCCACGCCGCGACGCACGAGCGCCTCCCTCGCGAAGGCGCCGACGAGGCCCATGCCGTGCGTCAGGCGGTCGCCGTTCGGCTCCTCCCGCGCAGCCGAATACGTCTCGGTCCGGCTCACACCGATCTCGTAGTAGGGCCCCTGCCGCAGGTGCGGGCGCCACGCGCCCAGGTCGCGGCCGTCGACGACGCATTCGAGCAGCCGCCCTTCGGCCGTCGAGCCGGGCGCCGGGTGGTAGAGGTCCGCGGCGCCCGGAATCACCCGGAGCGGAACGCCGGCCGCGGCGAACCACGTGGTCGCCTCCCGCGCGTCGTGCAGGTACGCGCGCCGAGCGGCCCGCTCCACCGGTCGTTCACCCTGGACGTGGTCCAAATAGGACTCGACGGTGTCCAGGGTGTCGCGCGGTTCCGACGCCAGCGGGTCCCCGCCCACCCAGACGAACCCGCCGCTGTACGCCGCGACGCCGCCGACCACGTCGGATCGCTCGGCCACGAGGACCTCGCTGCCGAGGTCGGCGGCCCGCAGCGCGGCGGCGAGACCACCGAGCCCGCCGCCGACGCAGAGGAAGTCGACCTCCCTGGTGCCGGTCATCTCGGCGACTCGGAGCTGTCGCCGACCGGTGCGGAGCAGCGCGAATCGGGCATGGTCGACCTCCTGCGGTGCGTTCGAACGGGGACGGTCAGACGGGCAAGCGATCCCTGCCGGTCTCGCGCAGGGTCAGCACGGTGATCAGACCGACGACCGCCACCCCCATGACCCAGAAGGCGGGCGCCATCGGGTTTCCCGTGCTCTGCACCAGCTGGGCGGCGATGTAGGGAGCGGTGCCGCCGGCGATGATCGTGCCGAGGTTGAAGCCGAGGGCCACGCCGGTGTACCGCACCTGCCGCGGGAACAGCTCGGTGAACTGGGGGAAGGCCGGGACCTGCGCGAACCCGTTGAACGACATGTAGACGACGTAGACGAGCCCGACGACGAGGATGCTCGACGTCGCGCCGAGGATCGCGAAGGACGGCCACGCGATGACCAGGTACCCGACGTAGGCGGTGATCAGCACGGGCCGCCGTCCGAACCGGTCCGAGAGCGCACCCGCGATCGGGTAGGTGACGCAGGCGAGCCCGATCCCGATGGCCGAGGTCCAGTACACGGATTGCTTGTCGAAGCCGAGGTCGTTGATCAGGTAGACGTTGAAGTAGGTCAGCCCGATGTAGCCGCTGCCGTTCATGGCGATCGCGATGCCGATGACCCGCAGGATGGAGGCCGGGTGCTGCTTGACGACCTGCAGCAGCGGACTGCGCACCACCTCTCGCTTGTCGGCCATCTCCGCGAACTCGGCGGTGTCCTCCAACCGGACCCGCACCCACAAGCAGAGAATCGCCAGCGGGATGGAGACCAGGAACGGAATCCGCCAACCCCACGCCGTCATCTGCTCAGCCGTGGTCAAGGTGCTGACCAAGCCGACGACGGCTGCGGACACCGCGAACCCGAGGGTCGAGCCGAGCGCCGTGACCGAGCCGTAGAGCCCGCGGCGCTTGACCGGCGCCGACTCGGCGACGTAGGTCGCCGCGCCGCCGATCTCGCCGCCGGCCGAGAAGCCCTGCGCCAGGCGGATCAGCACCAGCAGCACCGGGGCGAGGACGCCGACCGCGGAATAGGTCGGCAGGAGACCGAGCAAGCCGCAGCAGATTCCCATCGCCACGACCGTCACGACGAGCGCCTGCCGACGACCGCGACGGTCGCCGAGCCGACCGAAGAACCAGCCTCCGACGGGTCTCATGACGTAGGCCGATCCGAAGACCGCCAGCGTGAGCAGCAGTGATACGGCCGGCTGGCCGCTGGGGAAGAACAGGGGACCGATGGTGACCGCGAGGAAGGCGTAGACGCTGAAGTCGTAGTACTCGATCAGCGTGCCGACACCTCCCGCCGCAGCGGCGCGTCGGGCCATCGCCGGCGAGGCTCCGGTGGTGGCGGGCACGGCGGCGGCTGGTGGGGCCGTCTCAGACATGGTGCTGACTCCTGATCGTCGTTGACCGGGTCGGGGGGACGTGGGGCGAATTCAGTGCTGGTGGCTGGGTTTGCGGGCGTGCTCGGCCAGCAGGAGCTTGAGCGAGCCGCCGGCTTCGATCACGCGGCGCACGCGGGTGCTGGGCGGATCGCCGCGCAACTCGGTGCCGTCGCCGAGGCCGACCACGGCCGCTCGCCAGTCGACCTGGACGGCGTCGCCGGTGGTGACCGCGGCGCTGATGCCGGGCACCGTCAGCAGCGGCATGCCGTTGTGGGTCTCCCCCCGCCAGAACCCCGGGGAGAAGGACTCGGCCAGCACCGCGGCGATGCCCAGATCGCGGAGGGCCACCATCGGCGGGTAGTGCGGGTGGCCGTAGCCGAAGTTGCGGCCGCCGACGATGACGTCGCCGGGCCGAACGCGGTCGGCGAAGGTGGGGTCGTAGGCCTGCATGACCTTGCCGCGCAGGAAATCCGCGTCGTAGGACTTGATGTTCTCGACTCCGATCACCAGGTCGATGTCGAAGTCGTCGCCGAAGACCCAGGCCACGTGCCCGCGGATGAGGTCCGGTGGCGGCGGGTAGTCGCGGGCGGCGCTCATGATCGCGTCACCTCCCCGGCCGAGGCGATCGTGCCGGTCACCGCGCTGGCCGCAACGGTGTACGCCGATCCCATGTAGATGTTCGCGTCGGTGCTGCCCATGCGGCCGGAGATGTTGAGGACGCCGGTGGAGATGCAGTTCTCGTCCGGTTGCAGCGGTTTCTGGTAGCCGAAGCAGAAGTCGCAGCTGGAGCGGGCGATGTGCGCGCCGGCCGCGCGCAGCACGTCGAGCAGCCCTTCGTCCTCCGCCTGCCGGTGCACCGCGTCCGAGGTCGGGACCACGTTGAGCTCGACCCCCGGGGCGACCTTCCTCCCGTCGAGGATGAGAGCGGCGGCCCGGATGTCCTCGATCCGCCCGCTGGCGCAGGAACCGATGAACGCCTTGGTGACCGGCGTTCCGTTCAACTCGACGACCTCACGGGTGTTGGCCGAGCGAGCTGATCCGGGCAGCACGACCTGCGGGCTCAGCGCGGACAGGTCGATGGTGTGCACCGCGGCGTAGTCGGCACCCGGATCCGGCAGCTGGGGCGTGAAATCCGTTGCGGCGACCCGCCGCGCGTAGGCGAGCGCGGCATCGTCGGGCTCGAACACCGCCGACACCGCTCCGGTGAACATCGCCATTCCGCACAGGCCCTGCCTGCGGTCGATCGACATCGCCCGCGCGCCGGGGCCGGCGAACTCCATCACCTGGTGCGCGCACCCGTCGGCCCCGAACTCGCCGATGATGTGGTGCACCAGGTCCCGGCTGTCGACGCCCGGGGCGAACTCACCGGTCAGCTCGAACCTCGTGGTCCGGGGGACGTCGAGGTAGATCTGCCCGGAGACCCAGGCCTCCAGCAGGTCCCGGGCACGCCCCAGCCCAGTGCGCCGAAGGCGCCCGCTCCGGAGATGTGGCCGTCGAAGTGGATCAGGAAGTTGCCGGGCAGGGCGTAGCCGAGCTCGGCCATCACCTGGTGGCCGATGCCGCGGGCCTCGTGCAGCTCGATGCCGTAGAACGCGCACCAGTCGCGGGTGACCTGGTGAACCTCCTGCTCCTTCTCGGTGCCCTTGGTCAGCATGTGGTCGATGAAGACCACGTAGCGCTCCGGCTCCGCCAGCGCGCGGATGCCGAAGTCGTCGTGCATCTGCCGGAACATCACATCGGTGTAGCCGGGGAAGTCGTAGGCGATCATGTAGTCCGGGCGCACGGGTAGGTTGTCGCCCGCCTTGACCACGTCGACGCCCGCGGCTCTGGCCAGGATCTTCTCGGTGATCGTGCTCGCCACAGCGCCTCCCTCAGACCGTCTCGGTGGTGGGCAGGTACGCGTGCTGCTGCCGCTCGATCTCGGGCATGCCGATGAGCTCGACGAATTCGTGGTGCGGCGTGGCTCCCGCGCCGACCTGGGCCGGCGGTTCCCCCGCGGCGAGCCGGTTCAGGCACTCCTGCGCGGCGCCGGTCACCGCCATCAGCACCTGAGTGGGCAGCAGCGCGATGCGAACGCCGATCTGCTCCATCACCTCGGGGGTGAACTCCCGTTCGGTCCAGGCCGAGGCCGTCAGGGTCGCCATGAGCGGGGCTCCGGTGATCTCGTGGCAGCGCCGCCACTCCTCGACGGTCGTGAAGGTCTTGGTGACCGGCATGACCAGGTCCGCTCCGGCCTCGACGTAGGCCTCGGCTCGGCGAAGCGCGTCGTCTCCCTTGGCATCGGTTCGGGCGATCACGAGCATCCCGCTCTCCTGCGCGGCGTCGCGGACAGCGCGGATCTTGCCCGTGGCCTCCGCCAGGTCGAGCAGTTCGAGCTCGGCCCCGGGGATCAGTGGGCAACGCTTGGGCGAGCGCTGGTCCTCCATGAACACCGCGGCGACCCCGGCGTCGGCGAACCGGCGCGCTGTTCGCGCGGCGTTGACGGCGTTGCCGTAGCCCGTGTCGATGTCGGCGATGACGGGCAGGCGGCTCGCCTCGCGGATCGTCCGGACCGCCTGCAGGTTCTCCGACATCGTGTAGAGCTCGGCATCCGGATAGCCCAACGCCGCCGAAACCGCGAACCCGGACGCGCACAGCGCGGGGAAGCCCGCCTGCTCGGCCAGCCGTGCGGTCAGCCCATCCCACACGCCGGGTGCGTAGACGAGTCTTTCGCTGATCATCTCGCGCAGATCCACTGACAGCTCCCTTGTGTATCGTGATGCGATACGCGTTCCGAAACTGTGCGCGAGGGACACGACCATGTCAAGCGGCTCCGGTCAGCGGGCCGTTAGCCTGGCGCTGTCCCGAAACACGAAAGGGGAGGTGGCGGTGGCACGAGAAGCTGTCGAAGACAGCTCCGGGCGGGAAACCGTCGGATCGGTGCTGCGCGCCTGTCAGCTGCTCGGGCAGTTCAGCGCGGAACGGCCCGTGATCACGCTCGCGGAACTCACGGCGACCAGCGGGTTCAACAAACCGACCGTCCACCGGCTGATGAGCACCCTCGTCGAGGCCGGCTGGGTGCACAGGGATCACAGCGGCGCCTACCGGGTCCGGATGCCGATGTTCACCATCGGCGCGGCCGCGCTCGCCGGGTTCGACCTGCGGACCGAAGCCCGGCCAGAACTCGAAGCACTGGCTTCCGGTTTCGGCGACACGGCGTTCCTGATGGTCCCCTCCGCCGCCGGAGCCGTGTGCATCGACAGGGTCGAGGGCGGCAAACCGATGGTCCTGGCCGCTGTCTCGATCGGGTCGGTCCTTCCGTACCACGCCGCGGCAGCGCCCGTGGCGATGGTCGCGTTCGACTCCGAGCTTCGACGCCGGATCCTGCGAGACCCGCTGCCCGCGTTCACCGAGATGACCCACTCCGACCCGGGCGAATTCGCCGCCCATCTGGATCAGGTGCGCGCCGAGGGGGTTTCGCGCAGCCGCAACGACTACCTGCACGGGGTCTCGGCCGTCGCCGCCCCGATCCTCGGCTCGCGCGATTCCCTGGTCGGCACGATCAGCCTCGGCGGGCACAGCGAGGACTTCACCGGCACCGACGGCGACGTCCGAGCCGAAGCCGTGCGCGCAGCCGCCCAACGGCTGAGCACCTCACTCAACGCAGCACGACTCTGAGAAGCCAAACAGGCGAAAAGCGCGAGATAGCGGCCACAACCCCTCCCCCGAAAACAAACCAAACCCCGTACCAAGCACCCACACCCCACGGGCCCCCGACCACCGCCGTGGGCGGCGGACGGAAAACTGCAGTAATCAGGCACCTGAATACCGGGGTAATCGGGAACTGTTGGGCCTCGGGCGTTCTGGTTGGTTGGTGGGGTTTCAGTGCTTGTGGGCGCCTGGTCGACGGGGCGCCAGGCCCGGGGCCTGGCGCCCCGTTCGGGTTTCCGCTTCCTACGTGCGCGTGGGGACTAGGGCTTCCTCGTCGTGTTCTGGGGTCATCTCCGGTGGTGGGGTGCGGAACAGGCGGGTGCGGCAGGCCAGGTAGACGATGCCTGCGGCCAGCCAGATGCCGCCGAGGACCAGGGCCGTGGGCTCCAGGTTGATCAGCAGCCAGAGGTCGATGAGGGTTCCGGCCGCGGGAATGGCGAGGGACCACCACGCCGGTTTCCGGCCTTCCTCGCGGTTGCGGATGTACAGGGCGATCACGCTGATGTTGACCGCGGTGAAGGCCGTGAAGGCGCCGAAGTTGACGAACGAGGTCGAGGTGGAGACGTCGAGCACCAGGGCGACGAGGCCGACGCAACCGGTGAGGACGATGTTGGCCACCGGAGTGCGGAATCGCGAGTGCAAGGCGCCGAAGAACTTCCGGGGCAGGACGGTGTCGCGGCCCATCGCGAAGAGCAGGCGAGCGGCGCTGGCCTGCGCTGCGAGGCCGGAGGCGAACTGCGCGATGACGAGCCCGGCCAGCAGCAGTGCTGTGCCGAGGTCTCCAGCGATGACCGCGGCGATCTCGAACACGGCCGAGTCGGAGTCCGCGAAGGTGCTACCGGGGTGCACGAGCTGAGCGGCGGCGGTCACGAGGACGAAGACGCCGCCTCCGATGAGCGCGATGAGCAGGATGGCGCGCGGAATCGTCTTGCGCGGGTTCACGGATTCTTCGGTCAGGGTCGTGACGGCGTCGAATCCGAGGAAGGAGTACGCGGCCAGCGCGGCTCCGGCGGAAACGCCCGCGGCAGTGGTGGCGGGGTTGACGAACGGCGAGGTGTCGAGCAACCCCGCAGCACCGCGGGCGTCGAGGACGTGCCGCAGGCAGAGCACGACGAAGATCCCGATCACCAAGAACTGGAAGGCCATGAGCAGGAAGTTCGCCTTCTCCGCGACTGCGATCCCCAGCACGTTCAAGCAGGTCGTGGCCGCGATGAACGAGACGATCCAGACCCAGAAGGGCACCGCGGGGAACTGGGCTTGCAGGTAGGTGCCGCCGAGCAGCCAGATCACCATCGGCAGGAAGAAGTAGTCGAGCAGCACCGCCCAGCCGACGAGGAATCCCACGCGCGAGTCCAGCGCCCGCCGCACGTAGGTGTAGGCCGAGCCGGCGACCGGATGGGCGGCGGCCATCTTCCCGTAGCTGTAGGCGGTGAACAGCATCGCGGCCATCGCCACCAGGTAGGCGGTGGGGACCGCCCCTCGGGTTTCCTCGGCGACGACGCCGAAGGTGCCCAGCGCGATCAGCGGCGTCATGTAGGCCAGTCCGAACAGGACGACGGATCTGACCGTGAGGGTCCGCTGCAGCGACGGTCTTGCTTCGGGCATGAAGAGCTCCTCGGTGCTCGCCGCGACGTTGCGGCGGTCAGCCGGCCGCTTCGGGGCCGGGGATGCGGATGCCGGCGTCCGGGGTCTCCGGGTGCCACTTGGCTGGTTCGATGCGCCCCTGGTAGAGCGGTAGCTCGACGGGGGCGTCGTGGGCGGTGAACTGCGACCACACGCGGTTGAGACCTGCGGTGCCGGATTCGCGCACCCGCGCGACTTCGCCGAGGTCGAGGACGTCGGTCAGCACCTGGGCTTCGCCCCCGGCCGCGTGCTTCCGCACGCGGCCTTCCGGGTCGACGATCAGACTGCCGCCGACACCCACCGGGCCGGCGGCGTTGACGCTGGCGACGAAGACCTGGTTCGCGATCGCGTGCGCCCGTGCCAGAACGATCTCCTGCTCGCGATCGTTCGTAGTGGTCTGCACCGGGTTGATGATCACCTCGGCACCCATCCACGCCAGGTGGCGGGCGACCTCGGGGAACCAGGAGTCGTAGCAGATCGAGAACCCCAGCCGACCCGACCCGGGCACGTCGGCGACGACGAATCGGCCACCGGGGTCGTACGGTTCGTACGGCCGCCACGGGAAGACCTTGCGGTAGAAGGCGTGCAGCTCCCCCGCCGGCGAGTAGCACAGGGCGGTGTTGAACAGCTCGCCGTTCTCCCCGCGCTCGCACACGCTGCCCGGCACCAGCCAGATCCCCAGGTCCCCTGCCAGCTCACCCAGCTGCCGGGAGCGGGGACCGTCCAGCGGCTCGGCCGCCTCCCGCAAGCGCGCGTCGCGCTCCGGACCGGTGCCTTCGACGCCGCACAGGTGCAGCTCCGGGTACACCACCAGACGCGTCCGCGGGTGTCGGGCGAGCAGTCGCTCGACGTCACCGGCGAACTCCGACACGGGTGCCGTCGCTGCTTGCGGCGACATCTGTGCCAGCGCCAGCGGCAGCAGTCGGGACATCTCGCTCGCCTTCTTCCTTCGCAGGTCAGTACGGGTATCACCCAGCGATGGAAACAAAATAGAGCAAGATGAGCAGTTAAACAAGAGTGGTCATCTTGAACAGATATCGGGCCACTCGTTACCGTGGACACCATGACCAGGGCCGACGCCGACGCGCACGAGGAACGACCAGCAGCACCCCTGTCCGCGTCCGCGCTCTCCGGCATCCGCAGGCTCTCGGCCATGGACACCGTTCGCGCCCGGATCTCCCTCGCGGTCGACCTCGGGCTGCTCAAACCGGGCGAGTGGCTACCGGGCAACGCCCAGCTCGCCGCTGCCCTGGAGGTATCCGAGATCACCGTGCGGCGCGCGCTGGTCGCCCTGTGCGAAGAAGGCATCCTGCAACGCCGCCGCGGACGTGGTGGCGGGACACGGGTCGTCGACTCCCCCGCACGCAGCACGGTCCGCGAGACCGAGATCTACCGCGCGGCGAGCGCGGAGGTGCACGACCTCATCGACCACCGCCTGGTCCTCGAATGCGGTATCGCGCACCTGGCGACGCGCAACGCCACCCCGGGCCAGATCGAGCACCTGCACGAGCTCACCGAGCGGATGGACAACGCCGCCGACTGGGCCGACTTCCACAAGCTCGACGAGACATTCCACCTCGCCGTCGCCGCCGCGACCGGGATCGGCTCGGCCCAGCAGGAGTACGCGCGGCTGCTCCGCGAGCTCTACCGCTACTACCTGCCCTACCCCATGCAGCACCTGCGCGAGTCCAACCGCGACCACGTCGAACTCGTCGCAGCCCTGCGCAACCGCGACGCCGCCTCCGCCGGCGAGGTCGCCGAGCGGCACGTGGCAACCCTGCACCAGGACATGTTCGTCGGGCTCTGACGCCGCGAAACGTCCTGGAATCAGCAGGATCGAGTCGAACGCCTCCTCATTCTGCCCGCGCCGGAAGCCCGCAGCCGATCGTCGGCGCGGGAAGTCGAAGCGCCGCAGGGGGTGCGGCGAGGCGCGCGCCCGGCGGTCTCGCCGCCTGGACGCGCGCCCGTTCTCACCGCTGTGCGGTACTGCGGCCGTCGGCCGCTGCGCCGACGCGGAAGGTGAACCGCGCCTTGCCGATCCAGATCTCGTCGGAATCAGCCAGCTCGATGCGCTCCACGGGCCGCCTGTTGACGTAGGTCCCGTTGAGGGAGCCGCCGTCGAAGAGGAAGCACCGGCCGTCCTCGATCTCCAACTCCGCGTGGTACCGGGACACCGTCACGTCCTCGATCACGATGTCGCAGTCGCGGTGCCGCCCGATCACGGTCAGCGGTGCGGAAATCACGAACTCCGCTCCCTCGTCGGCTCCTCGGTCGACCACCAACCGCATGTTCTGCTCCGACTCGCGCGGCGATGGGATCAGCTCGGCCAACCGCCCGGTGACGGGAAGCTCCTGCTTCGGCACATCGTTCACCGTGCGCTGGTCGAACAGTCCGGCGACCTCTGCGATCTGACCCATCAGCTTTCCCTCTCGCAACCAGTGGAAACGGCTCTAGTAAACGGTCCCTCCGCGGGAACCACTACGAGCATGCAGACCAGCGAGGACCCGGCGAGCAGGCATTTCGTCCCGGATTCACTGTGTTCCACATCACCGAACACACGTCCGGTCAGGGCTGCTGAGCACCGGAGTTACCGGTGTTGCGGTTCCGCACGTCTGGTGCCGGGCGAGTGGCACCAGACGTGCGCGTTCAGTTCCTGCCCGCCGCGTAGCGCATGACGTTCTCGGAGGTCTCGCTGGAGCGGAACATCCGGCCGAAGGTCTTGATCGACTGGTCCACCGCGCTCTGCAGGGAGACGTTGAGCCACTCGTCGATGAGCGCTCGCTGCTCGCGGATGGCCAGAGCCGGGAGGGCCGCCAGCTCGTGCGCCCATTCCTCGGCCACCGCCACGACGCTCTCCCGCGGGACGGTCTTGTTGATCAAACCGGTGTGCGCCAGCTCCCCCACCGCCCGCGGCTCGCCCGTCAGCAGCATCTCCTTGGCGGTGGAGAGCCCGACGTAGTGGTGCAGCAGCGCGGCGTCGACGACGGACGGGATGCCGAGCTTGACCTCCGGGAGCCCGACCAGCGCCTCCGCGTGGGCGACCCGCAGGTCGGCGGCGAGGGCCAGTTCGAAGGCGGCTCCGATGCAGGCCCCTTCGAGCGCCACGATGGAGATCTGCGGTGCGTGGCGGACGGCGCGCATCATCGAGCCGATGCCGGCGATGACGCCGCGCGCCTCGGTCTCGGAAACGCCCTGGAAGGTGCCCAGATCCATTCCGGCCGAGAAGTTCCGCCCGCCGGTGCCCGTGAAGACGAGCACGCGGCAGTCCTCGGAAGCCTCGACGACCGCTCGCTCCAGCGCCGGGACGTCGGTCGCCAGCAAGGCGTTGGCCTTGGCCGGGCGGTTGATGGAGATGGTGCGGACCTGGCCGGTGTCGCTGATGTCGATGGTCATCGGACGGTCTCCTTCGTCGTGCTCGTGCTCGTGTTCGGGGTTTTCTTTAACCTGCCGAACGGCGAAGATCAGGGTCGCGGCGAACCCGGTGCCGATGATCAACCCGGCTCGGATAAGCCCGGTGCGGCCGCTGTCGAGGAACCAGGAGTAGGGGAAGGCCATCAGTCCCGCACCAAGGGACAGGGCGAGCGCTGAGCAACTGCGCGCACGCCCCAGCACCACGTTTGCGATCGGCCTTCCTTCCGACGGCATCTCCAGCGTTGACCTGCCCCAGGACGTCGGTGCCCCGGGGCAGGTCGCGGCGAAGACCCCGGCATCGCCGATCGGTCGGAGCTGGACGATCGGGCGGTGCCGGGACCGGTCGAGTGTCGAACTTCGAGCGCGCTGGAGGTCAAGTCCGACCGCGAGTCGTCAGCGCGGTTCTCGCCCGGGAACCAGTTCGTCCTGCTGAGAGGCGACCCGGTTCAGGTGCGCACGCGCGGCCTCGCGCGCCGCGTCCGAATCGGCTGCTGCGATCGCCTCCAGGATCGCGCCGTGCTCGGCCAGGGTCTGCGGCAGGCTCGCGAGGTAGGACCCGGCGTCCTTGTACGACTCGCGCAGGCAGGTGTTCACCGGGTCCATGAACCAGGAGAAGAACGGGTTCCCACCGGCCCGGGTGACGATCTCGTGGAACCGCACGTCCTCCTCGAGGCAGACCTGGTAATCGCTCATGTGTCGTTCCACGCGTCCCACCGACGCGCGCAGCTCGTCCAGGTCCTCCTCCGTGCGGCGCGCCGCCGCCAGCGCGGTCACCTCGACCTCGATGATCAGCCGGGTCTCCATCAGCTGCTGGAACGTCGTCGCGTTCATCCCCAGCATCAGCGAGTAGTGCCGGACGATGGCGGAACCGTCCGGTTTGGACACCGTCATCCCGCGGCCGGGACGGATGTCGACCAGCCCGCGTTGTTCGAGGATGCGGCCCGCTTCCCGGATCACCGTCCGGCTGACGCCGTAGCGCTCGACGAGCTGAGGTTCGGTGGGCAACCGGTCCCCCGGGCGCAATCCCTGCGCCAGCAGGTCTTTCTGCAGGCGTTCGGCCACCACGTCGGGCAGGCGCGGTGGCCTTTCCGGCGGTGCTCCTCGGGTCTCAGCGCTGACCGCTGCTGGGATCGGGGGTTGCGACGAAGCCATGCGAGAACTATCGTCCGATCATCATACGAAGTCAACGAACAACACCTGTTCACCGGTATCGAGCCCGCAGGTCGGCCACGCCGCGTTCTTCGCCTCCGAGATGCAACCCGTCCGCTGAACATCAACGGCACTGATCGCCGGATCTCGCGTCAGCGCCACGAAAGCAGAACCGGATGTCTCAGAAAGTGATCACCTGCCGGAACTTCCACACCGGCACCTGGCACGACACCTCCGAGGGCCTGATCGAGCGGAACAACCCCGCGACGGGCGAACCGGCCGCGATCGCCCCTCGTTCGTCACCTGCGGACGTCGACGCAGCGGTCACCTCGGCCGCGACCGCCTTCCGGACTTGGCGCAGGACCCTCCCGGTCGACCGCGCCCGGTACCTGCACGAGCTCGCCGCGGAATGCGCGCACCGCGTGGACGACATGGCTGCGGCCATCACGCGGGAACAGGGAAAGCCGCTGGACGAGGCACGTGGCGAAGTCCGGAAGTTCATCACCGCGCTGCACTACTACGCCGAAGAGGCGCAGCGGGTTTTCGGGCGCACCATCCCCAACGACGCCGCCGGTTTCACCAGCATCGTCGAGAAGGAGCCCATCGGCCCGGTCGCCGGCATCGTCCCGTGGAACTACCCGATCGAGCTGATCGGTTGGAAGCTCGCGGGGGCGACCGCGGCCGGCTGCACCATCGTCATCAAGCCCTCCGAGCACACCCCGGGCTGCGCGCAGGTCCTCTCCGAGTGCATCGCGGCCGTTTTCCCCAGCGGCGTGGTCAATTTCGTCTACGGCGACGGCGGAACCGGGCAGGCCCTGGTCGAGCACCCGGCGATCCGCAAGATCGCCTTCACCGGGTCGATGCGCACCGGCCAGTCGATCTTCCGCTCGGTCAACGGGATCACCGCTCTGTCCCTCGAACTCGGCGGCAGCTGCCCGATGATCGTCACCGAGCGGGCGGACATCGGCGCCGCGATCACCGGCGCCGCCCGCCGTTCGTTCCGCAACGCCGGGCAGATCTGCATCGCGATCAACCGGATCTACGTGCAGGACGGCGTCCACGACGAGTTCCTGGCCGGTCTGGCGGCCACCGCCGACGCGCTGGAAGTGGCCGACGGGATGGAGGTTCCGTCCGCGGACGTCGGTTCGATGACGATGGAGGAGACCTACCGCCGCACCCTCGACCACATCGAGGACGCTCGCGAGCGCGGCGCCTCGGTCGTCGCCGGCGGCGGGCCCGTCGCGGAGCTCAAACCCGGCCTGTTCCTGCGTCCCACGGTCGTCGCCGACGCACCGGACGAGGCGCTGGTGATGCACGAGGAGACCTTCGGCCCGCTCGTCGGAGTCTCGAGGTTTTCCGATCTCGACGACGTCATCGACCGGGCCAACGCCGCACCCGGCGGGCTGGCGGCCTACGCCTACACCGACGACACCCGCGAAACGTTCGCGCTTGCCCGCGAACTCGACTTCGGGAACGTGGCGGTCAACAACGTCGACGCCGGAATCATGAACGCGCCCTACGGCGGCCGGCGGGAAAGCGGTTTCGGTTCCGAGCACGGCCACGAGGGCCTCGAATCCTATCTGCAGCTCAAGCACATTCGGCTTCGCCACGGCGCGCGATGAGGCGCGGAAGGACGTAGCACCATGATCATCGGCATCGATCTCGGCACCTCCACCTGCAAGGTCATCGCCGTCAACGGCGACGGCGAAGTGATCGCCAAGCAGAGCCGCGACTACGCCATGATCAACCTCCGGCAGGGATGGGCCGAGCAGGACCCGGCGGAGTGGTGGCGCGCCACCGATGATGCGATCACGGCGCTGACCGCGTTGCTGCCCGAGGGCGGGCGGGAGGTGTCGGGAATCGGCCTGTGCGGCCAGATGCACGGGCTCACCGCCCTCGACGCCGCGGGCGAACCGCTGCGGCACGCGATCCTGTGGAACGACCAGCGGGCCGCACCGCAGTGCGACTGGATCACCGAACGGGCAGGCGGGCTCGACGAGCTCCTGCGGATGACCAGGAACCGGATGCTGCCCGGTTTCACCGGAGGCAAGATCGTCTGGTTCCGGGAGAACGAGCCGGAGCTCTTCGCGCGCACGGCACGCGTCCTCAACCCCAAGGACTACCTCCGGCTGCGCATGACCGGGACGTGCGCCACCGACGTCTCCGACGCCTCGGGCACCGGCCTGTTCGACGTGGCGCGCCGCGCCTGGTCCGACGAACTGCTCCAGCTGCTCGACATCGACCGCTCGCTGCTGCCCGACGTCGTCGAGTCCACCGACCAGACCGGGCAGGTCCGACCCGAACTGGCCGAGCGGTGGAACGTCCCCACCGGCACCCCGGTCTTCGGCGGCGGCGGAGACGCGGTCATCCAGACGACCGCGATGGGCCTCGTCGACGCCGGCCCAGTGGGGTTCACCATCGGTACCGCCGGAATCGTCGCCGGCGGCGCGTCCTCCTGCCCCGACAACCCCGGGGGCCGGGTCCAGGTGTCCTGCGGCAACGCGCCGGGACGCTGGCACTGCATGGGTGTTTCGCTCAGCGCCGGTGGGGCCTTCCAGTGGTTGCGCGACGCGCTCGCGCCCGCCACCACCACTCCGATCTCCTTCGACCGGCTCATCAGCCTCGCCAAGGCCGTCGATCCCGGTTCCGACGGCCTCCGCTTCCTGCCCTACCTGCTCGGTGAGCGGTCCCCGCACGTCGCCCCGGAGGCGACCGGCAGCTGGGTGGGGCTGACGCCGATCCACCACGTCGGCCACCTGGCGCGCAGCGTGATGGAAGGGGTGCTGCTCAACCTCCGGGAGATCCTGGAGGTGTGCCGCGACGCCGGGCTCGGCTGCGAGCGCGTCATCGCCTCCGGCGGTGCGACCAGCGAGCCGTTGTGGCTGCAGATGCTCGCCGACGTGCTCGACCGGGACATCGCCGTGGTGACCGGATCCTCGGAAGGAGGCGCCTACGGTGCCGCGCTGGCAGCGGGAGTCGGTGCCGGTCAGTGGAGCGATTTCGACCAGGCGCTGGCCGGGGTGAGCGTGGAGCGCACCTTCGTCCCCCAACCGGGGCCTGCGCAGGAGTACGACCGGATCTTCCCCGCCCACCGCCGGCTCTACGACGGGCTCAAGCCCGTCTACCAGGCGAACGCCGAGGTTGTGTGATCACCGGCTTCCCACTGGTCCGCACGAGATCGGCGATGTCAACGTCCACCCACTCCCGGGAGGGAACATGACCGACCTGTTCGCGCTCAACGGCAGGAACGCGATCGTCACCGGCGGCGCGCAGGGCATCGGCGAGGCCATCGTGCTCGGCCTCCGCGACGCCGGTGCCCGGGTGTTCATCTGCGACGTCAACCCCGACAGCGGTCGAGCATCGGCCGAGCGCCACGGCGTCGAGTTCGTGGCCGCGGACGTCACCGATCCCGACAGCGTCGAGGCGGCGTTCGAGCACGTGGTGACCGCGGGCGGTTCCGTCGACGTCGCGGTGAACAACGCCGGCATCGTGCACAACCACCCCAGCGAAGACCTCGACCCCGCGGACTGGCGCCGCGTGATGTCGGTGAACCTCGACGGCGTGTTTTACAGCTGCCGGGCCGCGGGAAAGCGGATGCTCGCGCAGGGCTCCGGGAGCATCATCAACACCGGCAGCATGAGCGGCCACATCTCCAACCGCCCGCAGCCCCAGTCCGCCTACAACGCCGCGAAGGCGGGCGTCATCCACCTCACCAAGTCCTTGGCCGGGGAATGGGCTGCTCGCGGGGTGCGGGTCAACTCCGTCTCCCCCGGCTACGTGGGCACCGAGCTGACCAAACGCGGTCTGAGCAACGAGGAGTGGCGTCGGGCCTGGATCGACGGCACCCCGATGAACCGCGTCGCCGAACCCCGCGAGATCGCCCCGGCCGTGGTCTTCCTCGCCTCCGACGCCAGCAGCTACTGCACCGGAACCGATCTCGTCGTGGACGGCGGCTACACCGTCTGGTGACAAGCCGTTTCAGGATCGCTCGGTCAGGAACTCCAGCAGGTCGGCGTTGATCGTCTCCGCGTGCGTGGTGGGCATGCCGTGCGGCAGACCTCGGTAGGTCTTCAGCGTCGCGTTCTTCAGCAGCTTCGCCGACAGGGGCCCGGAGTTCTCGTACGGCACGATCTGATCGGCATCGGTGTGCATCACCAGCACCGGAACGGTGATCTTCGTCAGATCATCGGTGAAGTCGGTCTGGGAGAAGGCGACGATGCCGTCGTAGTGCGCCTTCGCGCCGCCCATCATGCCTTGCCGCCACCAGTTCTGGATGAGGGCTTCCGCTGGTTCCACGCCCGGCCGGTTGAATCCGTAGAAGGGACCCGACGGGAGGTCGCGGTAGAACTGCGAGCGGTTGGCCGCCAGCTGCGCCTGCAGGTCGTCGAACACTCGCCGGGGCAGACCGCCGGGGTTGGCTTCGGTGGCGACCATCAACGGCGGAACGGCGTTGATGATGGCGGCCTTGGACACCCGCGCCTCGCCGTGCCTGGCCAGGTACCGGATCACTTCACCGCCGCCGGTCGAATGGCCCACGTGAACCGCGCCGGTCAAGTCGAGATGGGCTGTCACCGCGGCGAGATCGTCGGCGTAGTGGTCCATGTCGTGGCCGTCGCCGGTCTGGCTGGAGCGTCCGTGCCCGCGCCGGTCGTGGGCGATCACCCGATATCCGCGCTCCAGGAAGTACAGCATCTGGGCGTCCCAGTCGTCGGCCGAGAGCGGCCAGCCGTGGCTGAACACGATCGGCGTGCCCGAACCCCAGTCCTTGAAGAAGATCTCGGTGCCGTCGTTGGTGGTGATGGTGCCCATGCAGTTCCTTCCTCGGGTGTGGAACGACGCGGCACACCTGCGCCACGTGTCCAGGGCTCAACACCGCCCGATGCTCCGCACGAACCGACCGAACCTCCAGGGCCATAAGTCACTCGCACCGCACGTCCACAACACACCCGCTGATCGAGCGCGCGCTCGCAACGCCGGCCGCCCACCCCGTTCCGCGATCTCGGGGTGGGTGTCAGCGGCATCGAATCAGGAGAGGTGGGTGAGGATCGCTTCGACGATCTCGTCGGTCTTGGCGGTTCCGCCGACGTCGGGGGTGAGCAGGCCCGAAGCGGTGGTGGCCTCGATGGCCTCGCGGACGCGGGTGGCCTCGTCGGTCAGGCCGAAGTGGTCCAGCATGAGCGCGGCGCTGCCGATCGCGCCGATCGGGTTGGCCAGTCCCTGACCGGCGATGTCGGGGGCGGAGCCGTGGACGGGCTCGAACATCGACGGGAACCGGCGGTCGGGGTTGAGGTTCGCGCTGGCGGCGAGCCCGAGACTGCCGGCCAGGGCGGAGCCGAGGTCGGAGAGGATGTCGGCGTTGAGGTTGGAGGCCACCACCACCGACAGGTCCTCGGGGTGCAGGACGAACTTCGCCGACATCGCGTCGACGAGCACGCTCTCGGTCTCCACGTCCGGGTAGTCGGCGGCCACGCGCTCGAACACCTCGTCCCAGAGCACCATGCCGTACTGCTGGGCGTTGCTCTTGGTCACCGACGACACCTTCTTGCGCTCGCGCCCCCGCGCGAGGTCGAAGGCGAACCGCATGATGCGCTCGCAGCCCTTCTCGGTGAACAGCGCGGTCTGCAACGCCACCTCGTTGCCGGGTCCGCGACCCGCGAGGTTGCGGCCACCGAGACCGGCGTACTCGCCTTCGCTGTTCTCCCGGACCACGACCCAGTCCAGCGGGGTGTCGTCGGCCTTGCGCAGCGGCGAGGTGATGCCGGGGTGGAAGTGCACCGGCCGGACGTTCGCCCACTGGTCGAAGCTCTGGCAGATCCGCAGCCGCAGGCCCCACAGGCTGATGTGGTCGGGCACCGACGGCCAGCCGACGGCACCGAAGTACAGCGCGTCGAAGTCCTGGAGCGCTTCCAGGCCGTCCTCGTCCATCATGCGACCGGTCTTCTCGTAGTACCCGCAGCCCCAGGGGAACTCGGTCCAGTCGAAGGCGAAGCGGCCACCGGACGCCGCGGCCAGCGCGTCGAGCACGGCCCGGCCGGCGGCGACCACCTCGGTTCCCACACCGTCTGCGGGGATGGCGGCGATGGTGAACGTGCGCTGTGCTGACATCGGGTGACTCCCTGCTGCGTTCGACTCGTCTTGCCTCCGAGTGAAGACCGGCGGGCGCCGGACGTCCAACACGCGCTGCCGATCCGGTTGATAGGTGCTGGCTATGTCGTCTGCTCCAGGTAGCCGACCGGCGTGTGGGAGCGGGCCACGGTCAGGAACGCCTGAGCGGCCGGTGTCAGCGGTGCGGACCGGCTGATCAGCGAGACGTGCAGCTGGGACGGTGGGTCGATGCGCGCGACGCGGGCCCCGGCCCGGCGGGCCAGGGGTGCCCAGGCCGAGGGCAGCACGGCGAGCCCGACACCCTGCAGCACCAGCGGCAGGATGGAGGTGCGGTGCGCGACCTCGGCCACGATCTCCAGGTCCTCACCGGAGGCGAGCATCTCGTCCACGATGCGACGCATCTGGCTGCCGGGTGGCGAGGCGATCAGCCGCGCGCCCGCCAGCGCTGCTCGCGGTACGGGGTCCTCGTCCGGGAAGCCCGCGTCGTCCGCGCCGACCACGACGAAGTTCTGGGATTCCAGCGGCAGCACGTCGACGCCCGGGGCCAGCACGCTGCCGGGAGCTCCGACCAGGCCGAGTTCGCAGGCTCCGTCCCGGACCTTCTGCACGACTTCTTCCGGTGTGAAGGCGGCGTCCGCTGCGACGATCACGCCCGGGTGCTGCTGGGTGAACAGGCGGGTCAGCGTGCTGAGCGGCTCGATGCCGGGTGACGGCATCGTCACCAGCTCGACGCGGCCGCGCTGCACGCCCTTCAGCGAGTCCATCGTCGCTCTGGCCGTGCGCAGGTCGCGCAGGACCTGGCGCGCCGGTCCGATCAGCTCCTTGCCCGCATCGCTGAGCACCGCGCCGCGTCCGATCCGGTGGAACAGCCGCACCCCGAGCTCGCGTTCCAGGCCCGCGACCGCTTGCGACAGCGACGGCTGCGCGATGTGCAGCTTCTGCGCCGCACGGCCGAAGCCGTCGTTGTCGACGATGGCCATGAAGTACTCGAGCTGACGTGCGTCCATCCGAAACTTCCTCGGGAGCCGGCGACCTTCGATCGCCCCAGCTTAATGGGCATTCATTCGTCAAACCTATCCGTCGGGTAGCGAGTCCCTGTTGGACGGCGCACCGCGAATCCGGTCAATGTCATGGCCACCTTCCTGGGCGAGGAGGCTCCGAGCCGAATCTCCGCCACACCGGCCCGGTCCGACCCGCAGGGCCCCGGCCTCGACGATCGACGTGCAGGAGACGCAATGACGCAGACCGCACAGCACCCGGTTCCGGACGACGGGAAGCCGAGGGCCAAGCCCTGGTACCGGCAGCTCTACGTCCAGGTCCTGCTCGCCATCGTCATCGGCATCGTCGTCGGCTGGCGGTGGCCCGACCTCGGTGAGGCGATGGAGCCCATCGGGACGACCTTCATCGACGCCATGAAGATGCTGATCGGCCCGATCGTCTTCCTCACGATCATCGGCGGCATCGCGAGCGTCGCCGACCTGAAGAAGGTCGGTCTGACCGGTCTCAAAGCCCTGACGTACTTCCAGGTCGGCACGATCATCGCGATGGTCTTCGGGTTGGTCGCGATCAACGTCGTCCGCCTCGGCGAAGGCGTCAACGCCGACCCGTCGACGATCCAGACCAGCGGCAAAGCCCAGGAGTACATCGAATCCGGCGAGTCGCAGCACTGGTGGGAGTTCCTCACCCACATCGTCCCGGACAGCTTCTTCGGCGCCTTCGTCGAAGGCGACATCCTGCAGATCATCTTCCTGGCGGTGCTCTTCGGCATCGCGATCAAGGCGGTCGGCCCGATCGGCGAACCGGTCATCCTCGGCGTCAAGCGGCTCACCGACATCGTGTTCAAGGTCCTGAGCTTCGTGATGAAGGCCGCCCCGCTCGGCGCCTTCGGCGCGATGGCCTACGCCATCGGCAAGTTCGGACTGTCCACGCTGACCAGCCTCGGATCGCTGATCGCCCTGTTCTACACCACCTCGATCCTGTTCGTGGTGGTCGTCCTCGGCGGGTTCCTCGCCGCCTACGTCCGGCTCAACATCTTCCAGCTCTTCCGCTACCTCAAGGACGAGTTCTTCCTGGTGCTGGGCACCTCCACCGCCGAACCCGCCCTGCCGGGCCTGATGCGCAAGATGACGTTCATGGGCGCCGACCGCACCACCGTCGGCCTCGTCGTCCCGACCGGCTACAGCTTCAACCTCGACGGCGCCGCGATCTACCTGTCGCTGGCGACCCTCTACATCGCGCAGGCCACCAACACCCCGTTGAGCATCACCCAGCAACTCGGGCTGCTCGCGGTCATGCTGCTCACCTCCAAGGGCGCCGCAGGCGTTGCGGGCGGCGGGTTCATCGCCCTGACCGCGACGCTGTCGACCGTCGGGACCGTGCCCGCAGCGGGCATCATGCTGATCTTCGGCATCGACAAGTTCATGTCCGAATGCCGCGCCCTGGTCAACTTCTACGGCAACGCCGTCGCCACCCTGGTGATCGCCAAGTGGGACCGGAACCTCGACATCAACCGCGCCAGGCAGGTCCTCGCCGACCCCACCTCCTCCGAGCGCTCAGCGGAAGCACCAGAGCCGATCCGGGAGGCGAGCCCCGCCCCCGACGGCGAGCCGGGGACCGCCCTCGCCCAGGACGGGAGCCGGTGAGCCCAGCGCAGATCCGGCTGATGCGGATCGGGACCGTCGCTCATTAGGACGGTCCCGATCCGGGTGGTCAGTTCGCCGCCGCTACCGGGTCCTTCTCCGGATCTTCGCGCTCGGCGGGCGCGGCCACGAGCGAAGGAGCGGCCCCGTGCTCGCCGAAGTCGGCTCGCAGCCATCTGATCAGCGACACCGCGACGAGCACCAGCACGAAGATCAGCGGGAACGCGGTGATGATGGACAAGGTCTGCAGGGCTTCGAGCCCTCCGGTGTACATCAGCACGATCGACACCCCCGCCAGCACGATCGCCCAGAAGACGCGGTGCCACCTCGCCGGTTCCACGTCCTGCGGCAGGTCCTTGGACGCCACCGCGGCCATGGTGTAGGCCGAGGAGTCCAGCGTCGTGGCCAGGAAGACCACCATCAGCAGCAGGAAGGCCACCACCGCGAACGAACCGAGCGGCAGGTGCGCCAGGGTGGCGATGATGCCCGCCGTGTCGCCCTGCTGCTGCACGATGTCGGCCACCGGCACGATCTTGTTGAGCTCGAAGTACAGCGAGGTGTTGCCCAGCAGCATGAACGCCAGCCAGCACCCGGCGCTGCCCGCGAGGCACATCGCGCCGATCAGCCCGCGGACCGTGCGGCCCTTGGAGATCTTGGCGGTGAACAGGCCGACGAATGGCGCGTAGGCGATCCACCAGCCCCAGTAGAAGATGGTCCAGGTCTCCTCGAACCCGGAACCGCCCACCGGGTCGGTGTAGAAGCTCATCTCCACGAAGTTCTGCAGCAGGATGCCGAAGCTCTGGGTGAAGGTGTCGATCAGGAACACCGTCGGGCCCAGCACCAGGATGAACAGTCCGAGTCCGAGCGCCAGCCACACGTTGATGTCGGCGAGGCGCTTGAGCCCCTTCTGCATTCCCAGGAACACGCTCACGCCGAACAGCGCCGTCCAGACCACGACGATCCCGATGTCCAGGGGCGTGCCCTTCTCCAGCGGGGTCATCGAGGCGATGCCCTCGGACACCAGCGGGACCTCCAGCCCCAGCGAGGTGCCCGCGGCTCCGATCAGGCCGAAGATGAACAGCACGTCGATGATCCGACCGAGCCAGCCGTCGGCCCGGTCCCCGATCACTCCGCGGCACGCGTCGCTGAGCCGCAGGGTCCGCTGCTTGCGCACGTGGTAGACGTAGGCGAGCGCCAGGGCGGGTAAGCAGAACAGGCCCCACGCGGTGAATCCCCAGTGGAACAGCGGGTAGGTGGCGGCCCAGTCGGCCGCCTCGGTGCTGCGGGGCTGGATGCCCATCGGTGGCTCGACGTAGTAGTACGACCACTCGATGACACCCCAGTAGATGATCCCACCGCCGATGCCCGAGGTGAAGATCATGGCCAGCCAGCTGTAGGTGGAGAACTCTGGCCTGTCGTCGCGACCGCCGAACTTCACCCGGCCGTAGCGGCTGAACGCCAGCCATCCGAGGAAGCCCGCGACCGCGGCGGCGAACCAGAGATAGAGCCACCCGAACTTCCCGGTCAGCAGACCGAGCGCGCTGTCGAGAGCCTGTTGACCACGTTCCGGGGCGATCATGACCGGGACGCAGATCGCGGCCACCAGCAGCACCGAGAACCAGAAGATCCGTCTGTCGATCCGAACTTTTCCGCCTGTCGCAGGGATGACGGAAGCACCTCCACATCTCGTGGCCGACGCCTGCCGGCCGGGCTTGCCGTACCGCGCCTCGTCGTGCCGTGTCTCGCGGGACGCCCGCCGGGAGCGAGCCGTGGCCGATGCGTGTGTTCCACGCCGGGCAGCTGGCGCTCGCCGAGCGGATCGGCGTTGCGATTCGACTGATGAGTCAGTTGCGCAACGGCGTAAACATTGAGCCCTTTTGTTCGTCCCGTCAAGTGCCGGTCACCTTAACCACAGCGCAACCGGCATTTTTTGGAGGTGTGCAACGCTGCTACCAGCTGCTCGCAGCGTTGCGATGAGCTCGCGCGTTGCGATTGTCGCAATGCCTGTTAGTGTTCGGGGTCGTGGAGGAGAAGGAGTCGTCGCTGCGCGACCGGGTGAAGGACGTGCTGCGCGCGCACCCGGGCAGCCAGCGCGCGTTCGCCGAGCAGATCGGGCTGGACGCCACCAAGCTGTCGAAGTCGCTGGCCGGCACCAGGCGCTTCACCCCCGCCGAGCTCACCCGCATCGCCGAGGTCGGCAACGTCACGGTGAACTGGCTGATCAACGGCAGCGACGAGGCCGACACGGTTGCCGCCGCGCCGCAGCGCTCGGCCGTCCTGGCCCGCACCGCCGACGCGCGGGAGGCCGGGCGCCATCAGCAGATCCTCGACGCCGCCTGGCACCTGATCGCCGAGCACGGCTACCACGCGGTGCGGATCTCCGACGTCGCGAAGGCGTGCGGGGTCAGCGCGGCGACCATCCACTACCACTTCCCCGGCAGGGACGACCTCCTCACCGAAGCGCTGCGGCATTCGGTGCGGCAGGCGTTCGACCGGCAGGTCGCCGAACTGCACAGCATCGACGACGCGCACGAACGCCTGCTGCGGCTCGTCGAGCTCCAGCTGCCCAAACCCGGCCTGCTGCGGCTGGAGTGGTCGATCTGGTTGCAGGTGTGGAACGAGAGCGCGCGCAACCCGGAGATGGGCGTGCTGCACTCGGATTCCTACACCCGCTGGCACGACACGATCGCCCGCACCATCCGGGAAGGCCAGCAGCAGGGCGTGTTCATCGCCGACACCGATCCCGAGGACCTCACCGTGCCGCTGACCGCGCTGATCGACGGCTTGGGCATCCAGGTCCTCACCGCCAGGCCCGGCCGTTCCGTGGAGCGGATGCGGAAGGTGCTGCACGACCACGTCGAGCGCGAGATCGTCCGGCAGGACACTAGGAGCTGTTGAGGAATCGCGTTGCTTGGCGGTGCTTGTGGCAGAACCCGCGGCGGTGCCGGCTGAGTCCCACACTTGAAACAGCGGCTCCGCCGCCTTCTTAAGCTCCTAGCGCCGGCTCCGGGCCTGAGCACCGAGGGGCGTGCTCGGCGCTCAGGCCACCAGTGTCATCCGGGCAGGGTCACGTGCTCCGGTGTCAGGTCGGTGAGCCGGCTGACGCCGAGCAACTGCATGGTTCGGGTGATCTCGGCGCTCAGGATCTCCACCGCCCGATCGACCCCGCGTTCGCCGCCGGCCATCAAGCCGTACAGGAAGGCCCTGCCGATCAGGCATCCGTTCGCGCCGTTGGCGACGGCCGCGATGATGTCGGCACCGCTGAGGATGCCGGTGTCCAGCAGGATTTCGGCTCGGCCCTGGAGTTCGTCGACCACCCGCGGCAGCAGCTTCAACGGGGTGGGCGCGCGGTCCAGCTGGCGACCGCCGTGGTTGGACAGCACCACCGCGTCCGCACCGGCGGCGACGACGTCGCGGGCGTCGGTCGTGCTCTGCACGCCCTTGACCACGAGCTTGTGCGGCCAGAGCTCCCGCAGCCACTCCAGGTCGGCGAAGGTCACCGTGGGGTCGAACATGGTGTTGATCAGCTCGGCGACGGTGCCGTCCCAGGAGGACAGCGAGGCGAACGACAGCGGTTCGGTCGTGAGCAGGTTGAAGCTCCAGGCCGGGTGCAGCACGCCGTCGACGAAGGTGCGCGCGGACAGCGCCGGCGGGATCGTCAACCCGTTCCGCGCGTCCCGGTGCCGGGCGCCCGCGACCGGGGTGTCGACCGTGAGGATCAGCGTGTCGTAACCGCTCTCCAGCGCGCGGTTGACGAGGTCCTCGCTGGCTTCGCGGTCCTTCCAGAGGTAGAGCTGGAACCACTTGCGCGCGTTCGGCGCGGAGCGGGCGACGTCCTCGATCGACGTCGTGCCCATGGTCGACAGCGAGAACGGGATGCCGGCCCGTTCGGCGACGCGGGCCACCGCCCGCTCGCCCTCGTGCTGCATCATCCGCGTGAACCCGGTCGGGGCGAACGCGAACGGCAACGCCGAGCGCGCGCCGAGGACCTCCGCGGACGGGTCCACCGCCGAGACGTCGCGGAGCACGGCGGGGTGGAACTCGACCTGGCGGAACGCCTGGCGCGCCCGCCGCAGGCTGATCTCCTCCTCGGCGGCGCCGTCGGTGTAGTCGAACGGCGCCTTCGGCGTGCGACGACGCGCCAGCTGCCGGAGATCGGCGATGGTGTGCGCCCGGGAGAGCCTGCGCCGGGTGCCGTCGAGCTCGACGGGCCGTGGCCGCAGGAGGGGTTTCAGCTCTGACCAGCGGGGGATCTGCCGCTCGCTCACGGGTTTTCCTCTCTCGTTCGTTCGGTGGGTGCCCGGGTCCGCTACTGCGGCAACATCCAGGCGAGGACGGTGGCCTGCAGGAAGACGAGGACGCAGAGCGCCAGCAGCAGTCCCAGGCTCCACTTCAGCGTCACCCGCAGCAGCGTCGCCTCCTGGTTGACCAGGCCGACCGCGCTGGCCGCGATGCTCAGGTTCTGCGGGCTGACCATCTTGCCCATCACGCCGCCGGAGGTGTTGGCGGCCACCAGCAGTGCCGGGTCGACGCCCACCTTCTGCGCGGCCACCTGCTGCAACCCGGCGAACAGGGCGTTCGCGCTGGTGTCCGATCCCGTCACCGCGACGCCGATCCAGCCCAGCACCGGCGACAGGAAGACGAACGCCGCGCCCGCGGCGGCGATGGCGGTACCGATCGTCGTGGTCTGCCCGGACTGGTTCATGACGTAGGCCAGGGCGAGCACGCAGACGACCGCGAGCGCCGACCACCGCAGCGACCTCGCGGTGCTGACCAGGTCGGAGAGCGCGGCGCGCAACGGGATCCGGTAGGCGGCCACGACGCCGAATCCGCAGAGCAGGAGCAGGCTTCCGGGAGAGGACAGCCAGCTCAGGCTGAAAACGGTTGTGCTGGAGGGTTCTCCGGACGCCGTCAGCAGCGCGCCGTGCAATCCGGGCCACGGGATCTTCACGGTCGTGGCGTCCAGGGCGTCGCCCAGCGGCTCCCACAGCTTGACCACCGAGAACACGACCACGACGAGGACGTAGGGCAGCAGGGCCATCGCGGTCCGGCCTGCGCTGAGCCGCTGCCGCTCCCCCACGATCGTCCGCGTGGCGGCGGCTCCATCGCTGGGGCCGTCGGCCGGTGCCGGGCGGCCGAGGCGCTGGTGCGCCGCTTCGCCGCCGCGCGGCTGCCAGAAGCGGAGGAGGACCACCAGCGCCACCGCGCCCACGAGGGAGGACACGATGTCGGTCAGCTGCACCGAGATGTAGTTCGCGCAGACGAACTGGGCGACCGCGAATCCGACGCCGGTCGCGGCCGCTGCCTGCCAGGTCTCCCGCAGTCCGCGACGTCCGTCGACGATGAGGACGAGCAGGAACGGGACGGCCAGCGCCAGCACCGGGGTCTGCCGTCCGACCACGGCGCCGATGTGCTCGTAGGGGATCCCGGTCAGCTCACCGGCGGTGATGATCGGGGTGGCCAGGGCGCCGAAGGCGACCGGCGCGGTGTTGGCGAGCAGGACCGTGACCGCGGCGCGCAGCGGTGGGAAGCCGATCGCGACCAGCATCATGCCGGTGATCGCCACGGGCGCGCCGAACCCGGCGAGCGCTTCGAGCAGGCCGCCGAAGCAGAACGCGATGACCACGGCTTGGATCCGCGGATCGGGGGAGATCATGCCGAAGCACGTCCGCAGGTCCTCGAAGCGCCCGCTGGTCACCGTGAGCTGGTAGAGCCAGATCGCGGTGAAGACGATCCACATGATCGGCAGCAGGCCGAACGCGATGCCTTGCCCGGCCGAGGACAACGCCATGCCGATCGGCATCCCGTAGGCGGCCACGGCCACCGCCAGAGCCGCCGCGAGCCCGGACAGGGCCGCCCAGTGGGCCTTCACGCGGAATGCGCCGAGCAGCACGAACACGGTGACGAGGGGCAGGGCCGCGAGCACGGCCGAGAGCACCAGGCTTCCGCCGATCGGCGCTGGATCCGGTTGGTACACAGGCGCGACACCTCTCTGAGTCAAGACCGCCAATGTCGACCTTTATGTGGTCGGACCATAAGGTGGCTGTACCCTAAGAGCCCCAGAAGGGGATGTAAAGGTTTCGGGGGCACCGATGGCCGGGATCGAGAGCGACGACGATCCGAACGCTGGCGGATCGTGGCGCCCGGTGGCGCGCGCACGAACCTACGAGCTCGTGATCGAGCGGGTCGAAGAGCAGATCGTGACCGGCCAGCTGAAGGTGGGCGATCGGCTGCCCGCCGAACGCGACCTGGCTCAGATGCTCGGCGTGAGCCGGGGTGCGGTCCGCGAAGCGTTCCGCGCGCTGGAGGCGCAGGGCGTGCTGCGCATGGCGGTCGGCACCGGCCCCGACGCGGGAACGACCGTCGCCGCCACCCCCAGCAGCGCCCTGAACCGGCTGCTGCGCCTGCACGTGGCGCTGGCCAACTTCCCCATCCAGCACGTCGTGGACGCGCGGGTCATGTTGGAACGCGAGAGCGCCCGGCACGCCGCGGAGAAAGCCACTCCGGCCGACCTGGAGGAGATGCGCGAGCTGCTCGCGGCCATGGACGACCCGGACTGCGACCGCGAGCGCTTCAACGAGCTGGACGCCGATTTCCACGTCGCGATCGCCGAAGCGGGCGGCAACCGCCTCGTCGCCGACATGACGATCGCGATCCGCGAATCCATGCGCCGGCCGCTGCTGAACGCCTTCCAGGAGCTGGGCGACGCGTGGGCCCCGATCGCCGAGGGACTCAAGAACGATCACCGCTCGATCTGCGAAGCGCTGGAAGCCGGCGACAGCGCCGCGGCGCAGGAGCACGTCGAGAGGCACATCCGCGGTTTCTACCGGGACGGCTGGGGAGGCTGCTTCTCCACCGACCAGAGCTGACCCCGGCACCCGAAGTCCGCTCGGTCAGTGCTGGTTGAGCCTGCGGTAGCAGGACGGGGTCGTGCCGGTGGCGGCGCGGAACTGGCGGTTGAAGTTCGACAGGTTGGTGAACCCCACCCGGTAGCAGATCTCCGCGACGGGCAGCCGGGTGGTGCGCAGCAGGCGGGACGCCTCCGTGACGCGCATGCGGCTCACGGTGCGGCTGAAGCCCACGCCGGTGGCCTTGGAGAACAGCCGGGAGAAGGCGTCCCGGCTCAAGGCCACCTCGTCGGCCACGTCCCGCAGCAGCATCCGGTCCGCGAGGTGGTCGGTGATGTAGTTCAGCGCCCGGTTGAACAGCTCGGTCTCCTCGACGTCCAGGCGGTAGGAGCCGCCGTGGCTGTCGAGGTAGTGGCGGTCGGACTCGGGCGACTCGGCGAGCACGCTCAGCAGCTCGGTGACCGCGGCCAGGCGCCGCAGGCCGAAGGTGCCCTGCACGGCCTCCAAGGCCGCCGCGCCGTCCTCCGCCGAGCGGCCGCCGAACTCGATGCCGCGAGCCGCATCGTCCAGCAACGGGCGCAGGGACTCCAGCTCCGGCAGCTTCTCGGCAGCGGCGAAGAACCGGTCCTGGTCGAGCTGCAGGACCACGTCGCGGTTGCGCACCGGTTCGTCGTCCTCGAGGTGGGAGATCCAGTTGTGCGGCAGGAAGGAGCCGATGAGGCACAGGTTCCCGGGCCCGAACGGACCCACGTGGTCACCGATCATCATCGTCCCGGAGGACTCGCGGACGAGGTGGACCTCCACCTCGGGGTGGTGGTGCCAGCGGGCCAGCGGGTGCGGCCAGTCGTGCTGGTGCCACCGCACGGAGCTCGACGGGTCCGGGACCACGAGTTCCCGCACGGGCGAAGCGGTTTCGCCCGTGCTGCTCCGCGCGGCGGCACCCACCGTCAGGCTCCCGCCACTCGGATCTGGATCTTGGTGTCGCCCGGTCGCGCCTCGGCGCCGCGCTCGAAGGCGGCGACGGCCTCCTCCACCGGGTAGGTGGCGCTGATCAGATCGCCCAGGTCCACCGACGGCGAAGCCGCCAGTTCGATGGCTCGCGCGTAGGCGTTGGCGTAGCGGAACACCGTCTCGATGCGCAGTTCTCGGGCTTGCGCGGCGGCGACGTCCAGGGGCACCGGATCCACGGGGATGCCCACCAGCACGATCGTCCCGCCCGGTGCGGGGGTCTCCCACAGCGAGCCGAAGGCCCTCGGGTGGCCGCTGGCCTCGAACACCACGTCCGCGCCCCAGCCGTCGGTGGCCTCCCGCACCACGTCGGCCAGGTCCTGCCGGGTGGCGTCGACGGGGTGGATGGTCGGGTACGCCTCGATCTTGGCCAACTTCTCCGGCGCGACGTCGGAGATGTGCACGCGGGACGCACCGCTGGCCGCGGCCGCGATCGCGGTGAGCACCCCGATCGTCCCGGCTCCCGCGACGGCGACCACGTCACCGGGTGAGATCCCCGCCTTGGTCACCGCGTGGACGGCCACCGCGAAGGGCTCGATGAGCGCGCCTTCCTCCAGGGACAGCCGGTCGGGCAGCTTGTAGGTGAAGTCGGCCGGATGGACGACCTCCGGTCGCAGGCAGCCGTGCACCGGCGGGGTGGCCCAGAACCGCACGTCGGGGTCGACGTTGTACATGCCCAGGCGCGAAGCGCGGGAACGCGGGTCGGGGATGCCCGGTTCCATGCACACCCGGTCGCCGACGGCCAGGTGGGTGACGCCCTCGCCGACCTCCAGGACGGTGCCGGAGGCTTCGTGACCGAGCACCATGGGCGCCTCGACGACGTAGGGCCCGATCCGCCCGTGGGTGTAGTAGTGGACGTCGCTGCCGCAGATGCCGACGGTGTGCACGCCGATGCGCACTTCGCCGGGGCCGACCCGGCCCGGGCCGGGGACCGGGCGGATCTGGATCTCGTGCGGGCGTTCGAGGACGACGGCGTCCATCGTCTTCTCCTGCGGGCTGGGAGCGGTCGTGGGGTTCATCGTCGCAGGTCCTCTCAGGCGGCGTTGGTCAGGCGCTCGCGGCGCGGGAGCACCCGACCGGCCTCGGTGGTGATGCCCGGCTGGGGCGGGTGGATGAAGAAGGTGGTGATCGTGCCCAGCACCATCAGGCCCGCGAAGGCCCAGCACACGCCGATCGGTCCGATCACCGGCAGCAGCGCGGTGGCGATGCCAGGACCCGCGAAGGTGGTCAGCCCGGAGGCGAGGTTGTGGGCCGAGATCGCCGCCCCGCGGTGCTCCGGTGCGAGCGCCGGGAAGATCGCGCCCATCGGCACGAAGGCGGTGACCGACAGCGCGAAGAGCACGGCGGGGACGATCATCAGCGGGAAGCTCGGTCCGAACCACACCGGGAAGTAGGCGAAGGCCAGCGTCGCGATCGCCATGCCGCCGAAGCCGTACCAGCGCATCTGGCGCATCCAGCCGTAGCGGTCCCCGAGCCGGCCCCACATGATGTTGGATCCGATGGTGATGGCGTTCGTGATCGCCCACAGGGTCATCCACTCGGGCAGGGAGAACCACGCATCGCCGCCGACGTCGTCGGTGGTCAGGTAGAGCGGCATCATCATCGGGAACGCGTAGAGCGTCAGGTTGCACAGCACCCGGATGACCACGGACAGCGCGATCTGCCGGTTCTCGACCAGGATCGTCACCCCGCGCAGCAGCTCCCGAGCCCTGCCCTCGCGGGCGAGCTCCCGCGAGCGGTCGGCCTCCGGCGGGGCACCCGGAACGAGGAAGGCGCACAGGGCCGTTCCGGCCGCGACGAAGATCAGCGACGCCCACAGCGTGGCGTACTCGCCGATCACGGGGACCAGCAGGCTGGGCACGTAGGCGCCCATGACGCCGAGGCCCAGCGAGAACGAAGCCCAGAACCAGCCCATCGCCGAGGCCAGGCGACTGGGGTGGACCGACTGCGCGATGAGCACCACGAACGAGTACATGAACAGCGGGTAGGCCACCCCGCGCAGGCTGTAGATCAGGATCGTGCCGACCACGCTGCGCAGTCCCACCGTCAGGAACAGGACGTGTAGGACCATCCACAGGACGCCGCCGAGCACCATCAGGCGCCGGGCGCCGACGACCTCGGCCAGCACGCCGGTGGTCCACGCCGAGAAGGCGACCACCAGCCCGTACACGGTGAAGACGAGCCCGGCCTGGGTGGGCGAGAAACCGCTCTCGACGAGGAAGCGGGACAAGAACGTGAGCTCGAAACCATCACCGGTCATGAACACGGCGAGGGCGAGGTAGCCGAACAGCAGGCGCCGCGGCATGCCGAACATGCGGGAGTCACTCCTTTGTGGACACCGATTGGGCAGCACCTGACGAGGGAGAATCACACGTCAGAGGTGCCTGATGTCCACAAACTACGTCGGCACGACGAGGCGAACTAGGCAGATAAACAGCCCCGCACTGATACTTTCGTGCGCCGCGCGCCGCATGGGCTGGGAGCCCGATCCGGCCATCTCCTGGTTCCCAGTTGCCTCGGATGCGCAGCTGCAACGTTGTCGCGTGCGCAAGTGAGCACATATCGTGGGAGCGACCGACCACGAGGCAGGAGTCGCGATGAGTCAGCCCTCCCCCGCGCACGACCACGGGCACGACCACGACCACGGGCACGGCCACGGACACGGACATGGGCACGGGGGAACGCGCGGGTCGCGGCTGTGGGCGCAGCTCAAGCACGCGGTCACGCCGCACAGCCACGACAGCACCGAGATCGTCGACAACACCCTCGAGGCCAGCAGGCAGGGCATGCGGGCGCTGTGGATCTCCTTCGCGGGTTTGATGATCACCGCCGTCTTCCAGGTGGTCGTCCTCAGCTTCACCGGGTCGGTCGCGCTGCTGGGCGACACCCTGCACAACTTCGCGGATGCGCTGACCGCGGTCCCGCTGGCGGTCGCGTTCGTGCTGGGACGCCGGGCGGCGACTCGTCGGTTCACCTACGGGCTCGGGCGCGCCGAGGACGTCGCAGGCCTCATCATCCTGGTGATCATGGCGGCTTCGGCGGCGTACGCGGGCTGGGAGGCGGTCCACCGCTTGATCGAGCCCCGGGAGATGAGCAACATCGGCTGGGTCGCGGCGGCCGGTCTGATCGGATTCGCCGGCAACGAGATCGTGGCCCGCTACCGGATCACCGTGGGCCGCAGGATCGGCTCCGCCGCCCTGGTCGCCGACGGGCTGCACGCGCGCACCGACGGGTTCACGAGCCTGGCCGTCCTCCTGTCCGCCGGTGGCGCGTGGCTGGGCTGGCAGTGGGCCGATCCGCTGGTCGGCCTGGCGATCACGGTGGCGATCACGTCCGTCCTGTGGGGCGCGGCCAAGGAGGTCTTCGCCCGGCTCCTCGACGCGATCGATCCGCAGCTCATCGACCGGGCCGAGTCGACCCTCGCCGCCACCGACGGCGTGCGGGCGGTCACCGGGGTCCGCATGCGATGGGTCGGTCACTCCCTCACCGCCGAAGCCGAGCTCGACGTGGATCACGACCTCACGCTGACCCAGGCCCACGCCATCGCCCACGACGCCGAGCACCGCCTGCTCCACGCGCTGCCCCGGCTGTCGCGGGCGCTCATCCACGCCCACCCGCACGGACAGCACGGCGACGCCGAGCACGACGCCCTCCGCCACCACCGAACAACCGCCGCCCTGGGGTAGGAGCTCCGCGGCGATCGCAGGTGCAGGGCACGCGAATTGCCCCGCCCACCCGACATGCGGCAGCATGCGTGCTCATGTACGCACGCGAGGAATCCGCTGCCGAGATGTGGCGGGAACTTCCCGATCCGGACCACGTCGAGGCCGCCGCGACGGCGTTCAGGATGTTGTCCGACCCGACCCGCGTGCGGGTGCTGTGGCTGCTGTGCGGAGCCGAACACGACGTGACCAGCCTGGCGAGCAAGATCGGCGCCGCCCGCCCCGCCGTCTCGCAGCACCTGGCGAAGCTGCGCCTCGCCGGCCTCGTCTCCCTCAGGCGAGACGGACGCCGAGCGGTCTACGCAGCAAGGGGCGGACACGTGCGCCGCCTGCTCGCCGAAGCCGTGGAAGCCGCCGACCACCACCTCACAGGCACCGCAGACCACGACTGAACTCGACGACCCGTGCCTGGCGAAAACCGAATCCGCTGTTGGCGATTCGTCGGCGGTTCGCAGCACGCGAAGCGCAACCCGTCTCAGCTCACCGCGTGGCGGTTTCCGTCCGCCATCCGCGCAGTGCCGCTCGTGCGGCGTAATCGAAGCCTTCCGACCCATGCCGGAGCAAGTCGCTCAGCTCCAGGGTGACGAGGCCGTGCACCAGTGCCCACAACGCCGAGGCGACCGCGGCGGGATCCTCGTCGACGAGCTTGCCCGCCCTGATACCGCGCTGCACGGCCTCCAGCAGCGGCCCGAAGGCGCCGGCGCCCGCGGTGGCGAGCTCCTCGTCCTGATCATCGTGACCACGACCGAAGATGGCCCGGTAGTAGTTCGGGTCCGCTAGCGCGCTGGAGCGGTACGCGTGCGCCAGCCGCACCAGATCCTCGACGGGGTCGGGGTCCGGATCGACCGATCGCAGTCGCCGGCTCAAGCGGTGGAACCCCTCGATGTACAGCGCGCGCAGCAGATCGGGCTTCCCACCGAACAGCGAGTACACCGCACTGGTCGAGGTACCAGCGGACCTGGCGAGATCACGCAGGCTGAGGGCGTCGCTCCCGCCTTCGGCCAAGAGCTCACCTGCGCGATCGAGCAACCGCAGGCGAAGCGTCTCGTCGTGCACCTTCTTCCGTCCCATCAGCAGAACCTTACCAAAACGCCGTTCCGAAACAGTGTCCTCATTCGAATCCCACGTGTTCCGAAACCCCTTCGCCCGTTGACCAGACAGACGAAACGTTGTTACATAATGCTGTTACACAACTCTGGCATCCAGACGACGGCGCGAGGGCGGCCCCCAGCCGCGCAACGCTGTCACCAACACTGAGGAGCGGTTGTGCAAGGTCTGGAACTCACTGACGCGTCGCGATACATCGCCGGATCCGTGCTGCTGACAATCGTGGGGATCGAGTTCGGCGGGTGGTTCATGACCCAGGTGGTCCGCGGCAAGGTACCGATGACCGCGTTCCAGAAGAGTTTCGCGCGCGCCGGTCACGCACACGCCGGCGCGCTCGTCACGTTGAGCCTGGTGACGCTGGTGCTCACCGATCTGGCCGGCTTGCAGGGCGCGTGGGGGTGGGTTGCCCGGATCGGAGTTCCCGCGTCGGCCGCGCTCATCTCCGCCGGGTTCTTCTTCTCGTCGATGGGGCGCGGCGAGGTGACGCAACCGAACAGGCTGATCTGGTTGGTCTGGCTGGGCGCGCTCTCCCTCGGCGCAGGCGTGGTCACCCTGGGAGTCGGCCTCCTGGCGGCGTGAGAATACGGTGCCGGGATGAGTCTTCGGCTGGCGGCGTACGCGGTGTGCATCGAGGGGCCACGGGTGCTGCTCGCCCGCTGCGCGTCACCGGATCACGAGGCCGACTGGACTCTTCCGGGAGGCCGGGTCGAGCACGGGGAGGATCCGTTCGACGCGGTGATCCGGGAGGTCGCCGAGGAAACCGGCTGCGACGCGGTGGTCGAGCGCCTGCTGGGGGTGGACTCGAGGATCGTCCCCGTGGCCGAGCGCCGCTCGCCCGGCCCGATCCCGCACCAGAACGTCGGTGTCTTCTACCGGGTCCGCATCACCGGCGGCGAACTCCGGCCCGAGCCGAACGGCGAGACCGCCGAGCACCGATTCCCGACGTCGCCCACCTGCGCCGATCATCGCTGGTCGACGTCGGACTCGCTCTCGCGCAGACCGTTCCGGCAACCGGCCATGTCGCTCCCGTTCCGGTCGGCGGCCTGATCCAGCACTGAGCGTCCTCCACGGGAGCCGCCCGATGCGGGTGCAACGCCTCCGTCCACCGATGGGTTCCCTTTGCACGCCCGGTGTTTCAGAGGGAGTTCTTCGTTCTCGCGTTCCAGGCCGAGAAGCCGGCTCGTTCGGCGTCTGCTGCGGAGCGGAACCAGACGCTGGCCTTGGTGCGCTCGTAGTAGGGGGACTGCATCGTGTGGTAGCGCTTGGACCGGGTGTTGCCCTTGATCCGGTAGCCGCTGCGCGGGGACTTGCCGTTCGGCTTCGCCTTCACGGCGCCCGGGTAGGGGTCCGAACCTTCCTCCTCGGCAGGGGTTTCCGGCTCGACGATGTCCTCGCTGGTCTTCTGGACCGGGATGCCTTCGACGACGTACTCCTCGCTGAGGTCGGCGAGACCGGCACCGGCGAGGTCGCCGCCCGTCTGCTCGGACCCGTCGTTGCCGGAGATCAGCACCGTGACCTCAAGAGTGCCGTCGGTCTCGCTGAAGGCCGCGAACGCGGGAGCCTCGTCGTCCTCGGACCTCGGGGCGCGGGGGCCGATCGAGGCGGGCAGGGATTTCATGGGCTCGGCCGGAGCCTGCTCGATCGCCTCGGGCTCGCGGACCGCGGGGAAGACCATGTGCGCTCCCTGCCGCAGCGGCCGGGACAGGAACATCGCGTTGGCCAGCGAACCGGTCGCGAAGCACAGCAGGACGAGCAGGAAGGTCCACACGACGGGAAGAGTTCCGCCGCCGAGCGGTGAGATGAAGGCGAACGCGGCGGCGACCAGCAACGCTGCCACTCCCCAGACGATCCACTGGCGCAAACAGGCGGTGGGCGCCCGGTGTCTTGACTTCGGCACGAAACACTCCCTAGGTCTCCTGAAGAGTGAAATGATCGGCTGCCGAACGTTCTAACTACACCTGTCGCGCACAGCCACCGGAGATCACCCGTCCGTGCTCGTACGCTGTGCAATTCACACGGCCGTGTCACGGGTATCGCTTCAGGGCGCGACGACGTCGTAAAACCCTTCACGTCAGGGGTGGATCAACCCGAGTCGCGTCGCGGGAATCGGCTCGTGAAGCGAACGGTTCCGGGAGGCTCCAGGGCCTCCCGGAACCACGTCCTCAGTGGATGGTCACTCGTCGTCGGGCTTGGCGTGGTCCGCCTTGCCCGGGTTCGGGTCACGGGAGAGGTCGATGAGCGGGTCGAGTCCCGACCCTTCGGGAGCGGCGTGGTCGGGGACGCCGGGGTTGGGGTCGCGCGAGAGGTCGATCTCCGGGCGCTCGTTGTCGGTGCTCACTCGGTCCTCCTGCGGTAACCAGGCGCCACTGCCGCGCCTGCTCTTCTCGAACACCAGGATGCATGTCCCCGAACTGCGACGATCACCGGGGACCCGCGCACCGCTCCGCGGCACCGCGAGGATGCGAGCCGAGGCGTTCGCTTCCCTAGAGTGGGCGGGCCCGCTCCGCCACCTCCCGTGGGAAGGATTCCGCTCCGATGAGCACCGACCTCGTGACCTGCTCCGTCGAGGACCACGTCGCCGTGGTGACGTTGAACGATCCGCCGATGAACGTCACCACGCTCGAACTCACCCGGCAGCTCAACGCCGTGCTGCGCCGGCTCGCCGACGACCCGGGGACGCGCGTGCTGGTGCTGACCGGTGCTGGTGACAGGGCCTTCTGCGCGGGCTCGGACATCAAGGAGTTCCCGTCGCTGATCGCCGAGGGTGACGTGGTGGACCGGAAGCTGTCGTTCGAGAACGAGACGTTCGGCCTCGTCGACGAGTTCCCGAAGCCCACCATCGCCGCGCTCAACGGGCTGGCCTACGGCGGCGGGTTGGAGCTGGCGGTGTGCTGCGACCTGATCATCGCCGAAGCCGGGACCGACGTCGCGCTGCCCGAGATCAAGCTCGGCGTGATCCCCGCTTCCGGCGGACCCGTTCGCGTCACGCGCCGGCTGGGTGAGGCGCGCGCCGTGGAGATGATGTTCTTCGGCGACCCGCTGCCGGTGGAGACGGCGCTGTCCTGGGGCCTGGTCAATCGCGTCGTCCCCCGCGGCGAGGCGCTCACCACCGCCCGCGAGCTGGCATCGCGCCTCACCGAGCTCCCCGCCACAGCGCTCGCGCTGGTCAAGCAGGCGGTGCACAACGGCCGGGACGGCGATCGGGAGGCGATCCGGTCGACCTTGCCGCTGTCCGAGCAGGCGTTCGCCTCGCCCGACGCGGCAGAAGGCGTGCGCGCCTTCCTCGGCAAGGAAGCACCGCGGTTCAACTCGGCGCCCGAGCGGTGAGGAGCGGGTGTTCGAGGCACGCTTCGAACACCCGCTCCTGGGGCTCAGACCTGCGCTGATGATCTGAGAGCCCGGGCACAGGGCCGTGACGCAGCGGCGCGGCGGGGCATCGCACCACCGAACGCTCAGGGGCGGGAACCCCGCCGCCGAGACCCATGAGGGGCGCACCCCCGCCCCCTTGCCGAGTGGAGATGCATGCACATGACCGAAGGTCACCGCGTGGCCGACGTGAGCGCATTCGTCGGCCCATTCGGACAGTCGCCGGACGACTACGCCGTGTGCACGCTGGACGCGTCGGGAACCGTCACCAGCTGGAACCACGGCGCCGAGCGGATCCTGGGCGCCGCCGCGGCCGAGCGGACCGGCGGCGTGGCGGAGTTCTACACGCCCGAGCAGATCGCCGACGGCCATCCCGAGAAGCTGCTCGAACAGGCGCGCGAGCAGGGCTCCCACGTCGACGAGGGCTGGCGCGTGCGCGAGGACGGCCGCTGGTTCTGGGCGAACGTGGTGACCACCGCGCTGTGGTCGCCGGACGGTGACCTGCGCGGCTACGCGAGGCTGACCCGCGACGACACCACGGTTCACCAGCAGCTGGAGATCGAGCTCCGCGACGCGATCGACGACGACGCGCTGACGCTGCACTACCAGCCGGTGGTGGCGGCCGACGGCACGATCCGCACCTGCGAGTCCCTGCTGCGCTGGGAGCACCCCGAACGCGGGCTGCTGTCACCGGGAACCATCCTGCCGGTCGCCGAGCGGGCGGGGATGCTGGCCGACCTCGACGCGTGGGTGCTGGGCAGGGCGCTGCGCGACGCGGCGGCCTGGCCGGTCCCGCCGGGCGGCAAGCCGGTGTCGGTGGCGGTGAACGTCGCCGAGCTGATGCCCGGCGACCCGGCCTTCAACCAGCTGCTGGAACGGCTCGTCTCCGAGACGGGCATCGCGTGGGACCGCATCATCATCGAGCTGGTCGAGACCGCGATCGTCGACGTGCCGTCCCGGATGCACGACAGCATGAACGACCTCCGGACCCTCGGCGTGCGCTTCTCCATCGACGACTTCGGCACCGGGTACTCCTCGCTCACGCGCGTCCGGGACTTCCCGGCGCAGGCCATCAAGATCGACCGGACGTTCGTGCAGGACATCACCACCAGCCGCGTCGACCGGATGCTGGTCAGCACGATCACCGACCTCGCGGCGGCGCTGGACTGCGTCACGGTGGCCGAAGGCGTCGAAACCCGCGAGCAGTTCGAGATCCTGCGGTCTATGGAGGTCGACGCCTACCAGGGCTGGCTGTTCTCCAAGGCCGTCCCCGGCCTCGACCTGGCCCAGCTCATCGAAGCGGGCCCGATCCCGCGGTGAGCGGTCGTCTCCGCGGCCTCAGCACGTTTCCGGCGAGGCCGCTCCTCCCCGGGGAAGCGGCCTCGCCGGAACCGGGGTCAGGCGGGGCTGTGCGCCTTCGCCCCCTCGCGACGCTCGGCGACCTCGGCGGTCACGTCCCGGAAGCGCTTCTCGGTGAGCGGGTAGAAGGCCATGATCGCGATGCCGACCGCCGCGCAACCGATCGGGACGATGCCCGCAGCGGCGCGGATTCCCCAGAGCGCGGTGGCGCTCTGCACCTCCGCGCCGCCGACGTACCCGGCGAGCCCGATGGTGTAGGCCGCCGCGGCACCGCCGAGCGCCTGGCCGACCTTGCGGACGAACGAGAACACCGCGTAGGTGGTGCCTTCCGTGCGCGCCCCCGTTCGCCACTCGCCGTACTCGACCGTGTCGGCCTCCAACGACCACATCAGCGTGTTCACCAGGCCCAGCCCGATCCCGATGAGCGCGAACGCGCCGAAGGCGAGGTGGGGCGTCGAGGAGGGAGCGAACATCGCCACCGCAGATCCGACGGCCGTGACCGCACCACCCGCCACGTAGCCCGCCCGCTTGCCGACCGTGCGCACCACGAAGGGGACCACCGGCGCGATCAGGAACATCAGTCCGGTCTGCAGCGCCGTGAGCACGATGTAGAAGTTGGCGTCGCCCAGGACGTCCCGCGCGTAGTAGACGCCGATGGTCTGGATCGAGAACATCGCGGTCAGGAAGAACAACGAGCTGGCGCACAGCAGTTGCAGCGGTGTGTTCTGCCGCAACGTGCGCAGACTCGTCCTCAACCCCACGGTTCGCTCGTCGCGCTGGACGGTTTCGCGAGCGGTGAAGAAGGTGAACAGGTACAGCGCCGAGCCGACTACCACGAACACCAGCGTGGTCAGCTGCAACGACGCCTGCAGGTTCTCCGCGTTCTTGATCTGCGGTGCGACCACGAGGCTCAGCAGGAGCATCGTCGCCGCCGAACCCATGGACCGCGCGCTGGCGAGCTTCGCGCGCTCCACCGGCTCTTGCGTCATCGCCGCCGCCAGCGACCCGTAGGGGATGTTGACCAGGCTGTAGACCGTTCCGACCGCTGCGTAGGTGAGGTAGGCGTAGATCAGCTTCGCCGTCAGGCTGCCGTCCGGGACCGAGAACGTGGCCACGCTCAGCAGCAGCAGCGGAAGCGACCCGAACAGCAGCCAGGGGCGGAACTTCCCCCACCGGCTCGACGTCCTGTCCACCAGGCGGCCCGCCACGAGATCGGCGACGCCGTCCCACACCCGCACGATGAGGAAGAGGGTTCCCGCTGCGGCGGCGGGGATTCCGGCCACGTCGGTGTAGTAGAGCAGCAGGAACATCGAGGCCATCGAGAAGGCCAGGTTGTTGGCGGCATCGCCGGCGGCGTAGCCGAGGAGCTGGGGCGCTCGGAGCTTCATCAGACCACCTCCCCCGTCACTCGCCCGCGTGCCAGCGGCGCTTCAGCGAGAACGCGGCGGCCTTCGGGCGTCGGTCACGGGTGAACACGCCCTTCTTGTTGCCGTCCACGCGCGCGAAGCCGGCGCTCGTCGCGAAGTCGGCGAAGTTCCAGACCTGTTCTCCGACAACGGCTTCGACCCGGTCGAACACGCGGTGGTACATCTCCAGCAGCTCGACCTGGTACTCCTCGGTCCACGGCTGGGACACCGCGGAGTGCAGGCCCGCCTGGGCGTCCGCGCCGTACTCGGTCATGATGATCGGTTTGCCCTCGCACCGGGCCCACTCGTTGAGCTCGGCCTCCAGCGCGCGCTCCGCGGCGGCGAGGTCCCCGGCCTGGACGTACCAGCCGTAGTAGCGGTTGATCATCACCACGTCGGAGAACTCGGCGACCTGGCACTTCCCCGCAGGGGCGAACATGACGTTGACGAAACCGACCGGCCGGGAGGGGTCGAGAGCGCGCGCTTCGGCGAACAGCGGCTCGAAGTAGTCGCGCGCCGCGTCGGTGTGCGACTCCGGTTCGTTGGCGATGCTCCACAGCACGACGCTGGGATGGTTCTTGTCCCGTTCCACCAGCTCGCGGATGGCCTGCCGGTGCGCCTCCTGGGTGCGGGCGCTGACCGTCTCGTCCGAGTAGGTCTCCTGCATGCTGGAGGAGAGGATGCCGCCGCCGATGCCGAGGTTGAGGCCCACCGCCGCGGTCTCGTCGATCACCACGACGCCGTGCCGGTCGGCGTAGTCGAGCACCTCCTCCGCGTAGGGGTAGTGCGAGGTGCGCAAGGAGTTCGCGCCGATCCACTCCAGCAGGGCGAAGTCGTGCACCATCGACGCGTCGTCGTGGCCCTTGCCCCGCACCACGTGGTCCTCGTGCATGCCGAAACCGGTGAAGTAGAACGGTTCTCCGTTGATCAGGAAGTCCGTCCCGTCGATGGCGACGGTGCGCACGCCCACGTTCAGCGAGTACCGGTCGACGACCTCCCCAGCGGCCCCGAGCAGCTCCACGCGCAGCTCGTGCAGGTAGCCCTCGCCGGGCCGCCACGGGTGGACGTCCTCGACCCGCAGTCGTCCTGACAGGCCCTCGGCCCGCGCGACCTCGGTTCCCGCCGCGTCGTGCAGCGCGACGCGCGCCCGCTCGCCCTCCGAGGCGCGCACCGCGTAGTCGACGGTTCCGGCGGATCCGTCGAGGTCGGTCGTCACCGTCACGTCGGTGATGTGCGCGGCCGGGGTCGTGTACAGCGACACCGTGCGGTGCAGGCCGGCGTAGTTGAAGAAGTCGTGGTGGTAGCGCTGCCTCGGACCGTCGGGGGTGTCCTCGACGTAGCCGGGCGGGATGGAGTCCCAGTCCAGCCGGTTGTCGACGACGACGGTGACGCGGTTGGGCTCGCCCAGCCGCACCAGATCCGTGACGTCGGCTTCGAACGGGGTGTAGCCGCCCACGTGCGAGACGACCTGCTGGTCGTCGACCCACACCGTGGCGCGGTGCGCCGCGGCGTCGAAGCGCAGCACGATCCGCTGCCCGGTCCAGGTCGCGGGCACGTGCGCGGAGGTCTGGTACCAGACCTCGCCGACGTGGTCGCGCACCGCCGCGTCGGCGGGGACGTCGTTGTAGCTGGCCGGAACCGGCATCTCCGCTTTCCCGGGCAGCGCGCCGCACCACCACTGCTGGTCGCGCCCGACCCCCTCGGCGTCGACCGCGAAGCGCCACAACCCATCGAGCGCGCGGCGGTCGCGGAAGGCGTTGGTGAGAGGACGAAGCATCGTTGCTCCCTTCTTCTTCGGGTTCCGCGCCCGGAGCAGCCGTGATGAGGCCGCACCGGCGCGGGGTCAGGGCCGGGCCTGCGCGGAGCAGGCCCGGGTGTCAGCGGCGAGTCGACAGCACCGACCCGCGGCCCGCTGAGGACCGCACTTCGCTCCTGACGGCGGAGACCAGCTCGTCGTCCGCAGCGATCTCCGGGTCCAGGGCGAGCAGTGACCGGCGGACGGCATCGGTCGACCGCACGGCCTCGGCCAGCTCCGCGGCGCGCGGATCGCGGGCCTGCCCGGTCCGCAGGTGACGCAACCACGCGGCGAGCCCGAACACCACCGGTCCGGGCAGCCGCCCTGCGGCTCGTTCGGCGCGGAGCACCGGCAGCAGCCGGGCCGGGATCTTCTGCGATCCGTCGCGGGCGATCTGGGCCAGTTCGTGCTGGATGCCCCGCGCGGCGAAGCGGATGAGCAGATTTCGCCGGTATTCGGCGATCTCGGCCGGGTCCACGGCGATGTGCCGGGCCGCGGTGTCCCACCACTCCTGCACGAGCGCGGCGAGGCGACCGTCGTTGACGGCGTCGCGGATGGTGCGGTGGCCGCGCGCCAGCCCGGTGTAGGCGAGCAGGGTGTGCGCGCCGTTGAGGAACCACAGCTTCCGGTCGGCGTAGACATCGACGTCGTCGACGAACCGCGCTCCGCGCCGTTCCCACTGCGGGCGTCCGGCGGCGAAGCTCCCGCACAGCAGCCATTCGGTGAACGGTTCGGCCACCGCGGGCGCCTCGTCGCGGAGCCCGCTCAGGCGCGCGGCGGCCTCCGCGTCGCCGCTGACCGGTGCGGGCGTGATCCGGTCGACGACCGTGCTGACGATGCGGACGTGGTCCTCGGTCCACCCGGCGAACCGGGAGTCGTCGCCCACCGCCGCGCGGATCACCGAGCGCAGCACCGCGCCGTTGGCCGGGAGGTTGTCGCAGGGGACCAGCGTGATGGGCGCGCCGTTGGCCCGGTACCGCCCGCGCAGTCCGGCGAGCAGCCGGGCCGCAGCGGAGTCGCGTCCCGGTTCCGGTGGCGCGTAGGCCGCCTCGGTGACGGTCAGCGTGAGCACCTCGACCTCGGGCGAGGCCAGGTCGCGCAACCACGGCTCCACCTCCGCTCCCGCGTGCGCTCGGCTGATGGCGCCGATCGCCTCGACCGCGTCCGTCCCGCCCGGCACGCGCAGCGTGTAGACGCCCTCCTGCGCGGTCAGGGCGCGCGGCAGCTCGGTGTTGCGGAACGTGTAGGCGGCGATCCCCCAGTCCGGCGCGGCGGCGGTGTACCACGCCTGGTGGGAGCGGTGGAAGCTTCCCAGCCCCAGGTGCACGGCGCGCACGGGCGCGGCGGGCGCGAGCTTCGCCGCGGCCCGCGTGATCGCGGCGGTCACAGCCGGAACGCCTTGCGCGGCAGGGCGTCGTTGAGGTCGTGCAGCACGGCCGCCGCGTCCTCCTCGCTCATGACGTGCTCGGCGACCAGGCTCGCCAGATGACCGGCGTCGACCCGCCGAGCGGTGTCGTGGCGGGCCGGGATGGAGCAGAAACCCCGCGTGTCGTCGACGAATCCCGCGGTCCGGTGGAATCCCGCGGTCTCGGTCACCGCGTCGCGGAACCTGCGCATCGCGCGCGGCGCGTCGAGGAACCACCACGGAGCGCCCAGGTACAACGTCGGGTAGAAGCCGGCCAGCGGCGCCAGTTCCCGGGAGAACACCGTCTCGTCGAGGGTGAACACCACGGACTGGAAGCGGGGGTGCGTGCCGAAGCGCTCCAGCATCGGCCGCAGCGCCCGGGTGAACTCCGCGCGCACGGGGATGTCGTGACCGGTGTCGGCGCCGTAGCGCGAGAACGTCGGCGAGTGGTGGTTGCGGCAGCTCCCGGTGTGCAGCGCCATCACCAGACCGTCCTCACTGGACATCCGGGCGCACTCCCCCAGCAGCTGCCGGGACAGCAGCCGCGCGTCCTCGGGCGTGGCGGTTCCGCGGCGGACGGAGTCGAAGAGCCGGGATGCCTCGTCGGCGGGGAGGAAGGCCATCTCGGGGCTCGGGGCGCCGTGGTCGGTGGCCGTCGCGCCGTGGACGCGGAAGTGGTCGCGCCGCGCTTCCAGCGCCCGGACCAGGCCCTGGTAGCTGTCGGTGTCGATGCCGCCGGCCTGCGCGAGCTGGTCGAGCGACCGCTGCCAGTCCTGGTCCGCGGCGTCGAGGTAGCGGTCCGGGCGGAAGGTCGGCACGACTCGGCCGGACCAGTCCGGATCGGCCGCCAGGGCCTGGTGGTGGCGCAGGTCGTCGGCCGGGTCGTCGGTGGTGGCCAGGACCTCGATGTTGAAGGACTCGAACAGCGCGCGCGGCCGCAGCTCCGGTTGCGCGAGCTTGTCGACGAGCTCGTCGTAGAGCTCGTCGGCGGTGCCCTCGGACGGCTGGGTCCGCACGCCGAGCACGTCGTGCAGTTCCGCTTCGATCCACTGCCGCGAGGCCGTTCCCAGGAAGTGGTGCCAGTGCGAGCAGAACGCCCGCCAGACCTCGCGGGGTTTCGCGGCGGGCGCCCCGTCACCATCGCCGAGGCCGAGCTCGTTGAGCGACTTGCCGTGGGCGTGCAGCAGGCGGGTCACGTAGTGATCCGGTGTCACCAGCAGCGACGCCGGATCGGTGAAGGGCTCGTCGGCGGCGAGCAGCGCGGGGTCGACGTGGCCGTGGGGGCTGATCAGCGGGAGGTCCCGCACGCTGTCGTACAGCCGGCGGGCGATCGCCCGCTGCGCCGGGTCCACCGGGAGCAGGCGGTCGGGGTGCGGGCGCAGCGGCGTGCGGGCCGTGGTTGATGCTGTGACACCGTCCATGAGCGGAGCTTCAGCTCCGGGCGGGCCCGCTGACAACCGGTTGCCAGCAGTTGCCAACCTATCGCCCGGCCGGGCCCGTGGATCCTCGGATGACCATGTGCGAGTCGAGCGTGAGCGAGCCGGGCCCGTCGCCGTGTCCGGACAGGCGCGCGTGCAGCACGTCCACCGCGAAGGAGCCGAGCTTGTCGGCGGGACCCGCGATGGTCGTCAGCCCGGGAACCGTGAGGTCGGCGCCGAAGATGTCGTCGCAGCCGATCAGCGACAGGTCGTCGGGCACCCGGACGCCGGTGGCCCGCAGGCGTTGCAGCGCGCCGATCGCGATGAGGTCGTTGTAGCCGATCGCAGCCGTCACCTTCCCCAGCACCAGCGCGTCCGCGGCGTCCTCGCCGCCCTTGCGGTTGGGCACGAACGGGCCGAGGAACGACACCTCGATGCCCAGCTGCGACGCCTCGTCGCGCACCGCCTGCCAGCGCTGCCCGTTGATCCAGGAGTTGCGCGGCCCCGACAGGTAGGCGAGCCGGCGGTGGCCGAGCACGGCGAGGTGGCGCACGGCCTTGCGCATCCCGGCCGCCGTGTCCACGACCAGGCTCGGCACGCCCTCGACCTGGCGGTTGACCATCACCAGCGGCCGGTAGTCGGCGATCTGCCGCACGGCCTCGTCGGAGAGCCGGGAGGTGGCCAGGATTCCGCCGCTGGTGGTGGCCAGCAGCTGGCGCAGGTTGTTGGCCTCCAGCCGCGCCGACTCGTCGCTGTCGGTCAGCGCGAGCGTGAAGTTGCGCTCGATCGCCCGGCTCTGGGCCGCCTTGATCACGGTCGCGTAGTACGGGTTGGAGATGTCGGTGACCACCAGCGTCAGCACCCGGATGCGTCCCGGCGCCTCCGCCCTGGCAAGCGGGCGCGGCTCGTAGCCGATCGCGTCGGCGGCGGCCTGGACGAGCTCCCGCGTGGCGGGGCTGACCCGTGCGGGGTTGCTGAAGGTCCGGGAGACGGTGGACGCGGCGAGACCGCACTCGCGCGCCACGTCGTAGATCGTCGGTCGTGCCTGCTTCACTCGACCTCCGCGATCCGGCTGACAACTGTCGGCAACAAGTTGTCATGGTAGCCGGGCCTCCTTAGCTTGGGGAACCAGTCCACGCTCGAAGTCCCGTTCCCCAAGAGGAGTCCGCTGTGCGCATCGACCGCGCCGACGTCATCGTCACCAGCCCCGGACGAAACTTCGTCACCTTGAAGATCACGACGTCCGACGGGGTGACCGGTTTCGGCGATGCCACGCTCAACGGCCGGGAGCTGGCGGTGGCCTCCTACCTCCGGGACCACGTCGCGCCGCTGCTGATCGGCCGCGACGCCCACCGCATCGAGGACACCTGGCAGTACCTGTACCGGGGCGGCTACTGGCGCCGGGGCCCGGTGACGATGGCGGCCATCGCCGCGGTCGACACGGCGTTGTGGGACATCAAGGCCAAGGCCGCGGGCATGCCGCTGTACCAGCTGCTCGGCGGCGAGAGCCGCGAACGCTGCCAGGTCTACGGCCACGCCAGCGGACGGGAGCTGCCCGAGCTCTTCGACTCGATCCGGGCGCACCTCGACCTCGGTTTCACCGCGGTGCGGGTGCAGACCGGCGTTCCCGGGCTGCCTTCGGTGTACGGGGTGGCGTCGAGCTCGGCGGCGGGTGACGGAGGAGGGCGCTACGACTACGAGCCCGCGCGCAGGTCGGCCCGGCCCGCCGAGGAGACCTGGGACACCCGCGCCTACCTGCGTCACGTGCCGAGCGTCTTCGAAGCGGTGCGCAACGAGTTCGGTCCCGACCTGGCGCTGCTGCACGACGCGCACCACAGGCTCACCCCCATCCAGGCCGCGCGGCTGGGGCGGTCGCTCGAACCGTACGACCTGTTCTGGCTGGAGGACGTGACGCCGGCCGAGAACCAGGAGGCGCTGCGGCTGGTCCGCAGCCGCACGACCACGCCGCTGGCGATCGGCGAGGTGTTCAACACGATCTGGGACTACCAGACGCTCATCAGCGAGCAGCTCATCGACTACGTCCGCTCCCCCGTCACCCACGCAGGCGGCATCACCGGCGTGCGGCGGATCATGGACTACGCCGCGATGTACCAGATCAAGTCCGGGATGCACGGTCCGACCGACGTCTCGCCGGTCGGCATGTCGGCGGCCGTGCACCTGGGAATCGCGTTGCACAACTTCGGGATCCAGGAGTACATGCTCCACGACGAGCGGACCGACGAGGTGTTCGGCCCGACCGTCGAGTTCGCCGACGGCGGCCTGCGCCCGAGCCAGGAACCCGGTCTCGGCATCAACTTCGACGAGCAGCTGGCCGAGAAGTACCCGTACGAACCGGCTTACCTGCCGACCAACCGCCTCCAGGACGGCACGGTCCACGACTGGTGAGCATCGGTTTTCCGCGGGGACTCCGGCGGCTTCTCCGTCCTCACCGGCACCGCCTGCACCAGGCGACCCAACACACCCGGTGACCGACCGGGTCTTCGATCGGGGACTCCGTCGTCGGACACGTGGCCGCTCTTCCACTGTGGATCCGGGAATCGCGCTGTCGCTGAACGCTTGTACGACGAATTCCTCCACGACGACGGGATGCGTTCGGCAGGCATGAGTCCTACGCTCCTTGATGAGGTCCGTCCCGACGGGCAAAGTTGCGACGCCGATGGTGTTCGCTCGCGCGTCGCCCGCGTGATGGAGAACCGATGGCTGAGCAGACACAACGCCGCCCGGGTTACGGCAAGGGACTCACCGGCGAACTGCTGGCGGAGTTCCTGGGAACCTTCGTGCTGATCCTGCTGGGCTGCGCGTCCGTCGCAGTCGCCGTTGCCGGACTACCGGGGTCCGGACGGCAATCTGATCCCTTCGGCGCCGCGAACTGGCTGATCATCGCCTTCGGCTGGGGATTCGCCGTGGTGTTCGGGGTGTACGTCGCAGGCGGGGTTTCCGGCGCGCACATCAACCCGGCGGTGACGCTGGCGTTCGCGGTGCGGCGGGCCTTCCCCTGGGTGAAGGTCGTGCCCTACATGCTGGCCCAGCTCGTGGGCGCCTTCGCCGCCGCTGCGGTGGTGTACTCGGTGTACAGCTGGGCGATCGACGCGTTCAACGCGAAAGCCGGTGTGCCGCGCTCCGAATCACTGGACACCTACGCGATCTTCGCGACGTTCCCGGCCGAGTACTTCGGCGGCTCGTGGTGGGGCCCGCTGCTGGACCAGATCGTGGGAACGGCTGTTCTGGTCCTGCTCATCTTCGCGTTGATCGATGCGCGCAACAGCGCTCCGGCAGCCAACCTCGGGCCCTTCCTGATCGGCATGGTGGTGACCGTCATCGGGTTGACGTTCGGCCCCAACGCGGGCTACGCGATCAACCCGGCGCGGGACTTCGGCCCGCGATTGTGGACGTTCCTCACCGGCTGGGGTGAGATCGCCCTGCCTGGGACCTACGAGTGGTTCAGCTTCTACTTCTGGATCCCGATCGTCGGCCCCCTCATCGGAGCCGTGGTCGGGGCCGTGGTGTACGACCTTTTCATCGGCCAGGTCGTCGCGGCCCGCACGAGCGCGCCGGAACCCGGCCGAGCGGGCGACACCTCCTCGTGACGCGCCAGGTCCAACGGCGGGGGCGCTGCTCGGCGGTGCGGGCCACCCGCACCGCCGAGCAGAACAGCCCTACCGGGCACCAGGAATTGGTTCGTACTGGTGCTCCGGGCGGCCGCTCGCGCCGTAGCGCAGGGTCATGATCGCTTGGCCCTCCTGGGTGAGGGAGGCCAGGTAGCGCTGCGCTGTCGCGCGGGAAATGCCCAGTTCGTCGGCGATCTCGGCGGCGGAGCGGGCCCGCCCGTCGTTGCGCAGCGCGTCGAGCACGAGTTGCGTGGTCAGCGACGAGCGGCCCTTCGGCGCCGCCGGGCGGTCGCCCTCGCGCAACAGTTTGAGGGCGCGATCGATCTCCTCCTGGTCGATGGCGCCACCGGTCACCGGCAGCCGCGCGTGGTAGCGGGCGAAGGCGTTGAGCCGGTCGGCGAGCTGCTCGGCCGTGAACGGCTTGACGAGGTAGTTCAGCGCTCCGGCGGCGAAGGCCGCGCGCACGGTCGCCGGATCGGTGGCGGCGGTGAGCATGATGGCGTCGGTCTCGAGTTCGGCGAGCAGCGCGATCCCGTCGTGGTCGGGCAGGTAGTTGTCGAGCAGCACCAGGTCCGGGCTCTGCTCGTCGATCAGCTCGCGCGCCCGCGCCGCCGTGTGGGCGATGCCCAGCACGCGGAACCCGGAGACCCGATCGGTGAACTCGGCGTGCACCTGCGCCACCCGGAAATCGTCGTCCACCACGACCACGCCGATCACGACTTCGCCTCCTCGCTCACCGGGGAACCGTCTTCGAGCGCGCCCGGCAGCTCCGCCACGAACAGCGCGCCGGACTCCTCGCCGGGGCCTGCCACGCGCACGTCGCCGCCGAGGCTGCGCGCCGCCTGCCTGCACAGCGCGAGCCCGATCCCGTTGCCACCGGACTGCTTCGAGGAGACGCCTTCGACGAAGATCTCCTCGCGCAACCCCTCCGGAACTCCATCACCGCTGTCCACAACGGACACGTGCAGGGTGGTGCCGTCGGCCAGCAGGTCCACCTCCACGCGTGGGCGGGCGGCACCCACCCGCGCGGCGTCGATGGCGTTGTCGACCAGGTTCCCGACCACGGTCATCACCTCCACCGGCGCGCGCAGCGGCGAGGGGACCCAGCTCGTCTCGGCCAGTTCCAGCTCGACGCCCTTCTCCAGCGCCACCGACTTCTTCGCCGACAGGAACGACACCAGGTAGGGGTCGCGCACCGCGTCGGCGGCCGGCCCCAGGCCGGTGACCTGCCCGTGGGTGAGCGCCTGCACGTACTCGACGGCTTCCTCCTGCCGTCCGGTCTGCAGCAGCCCGGACAGCGTGTGCAGGCGGTTGGTGAACTCGTGGCGCTGCGCGCGAAGCGTGTTGGTCGTGCTCCGCACGTTGTCGAGCTCGCGGTTCAGCGATTCGAGGTCGGTGCGGTCGCGCAAGGTGAGCACGCTGCCGAGCTCGACGCCTCCGCGCTGCACGGGCCGGTGGTTGGCCACCAGGACCCGGTCGCCGGACAGCGCGATCAGGTTGTCGGCCTCGCGACCGCTGAGCAGCAGGTCCCTCAGTCGCGCTGGGATGTCCAATGCGGTCGTCGGTGTGCCGACCTGGAGGGGCACGCCGAGCAGCTTCTCGGCCTCGCTGTTGCGGACCGAGACGTCGCCGGTGGCGTCGACGGCGAGCACGCCCTCCCCGATCCCGTAGAGCACGGCTTCGCGCTGCCGGACGAGCTCGGCGAGCTCCTCCGGTTCGAGCCCGAGGGTGCGCCTTTTGAGCAGGCGGGTCAGCCACGCGGCACCGACGATGCCGATCAGCAGGGCGCCGCCGGTGAACGCCGCGGTGGTGCCGATCAGCCGCAGCAGCGCGGTGTTGATGTCCTCGGCGTCGAACCCGACGCTGACCTGGCCGATGACGCTGCCGTCGGGGGCGCGCAGCGGGACCTTGCCGCGCGCGGAGAGCCCGAGGGTGCCGCGCTGCACGTTCACGATCTCGTGGCCGGCGAGGACCTGGCGCGGATCGGTGCTGACCGGCTCGCCGATCTCGTCGGGGTTGGGGTGCGACATCCGGATCCCGTGGCGATCGGTGACGACCACGAACAGCGCCCCGGACGCCGCCCGCGCCCGGTCGGCCTGCGCGCGCACCTCGGGCTGGTCGCCGCGCGCCACCGCGCCCGCCAGGTCTGTGTCGGTGGCCAGCACCTGGGCCGCGGTGAGGGCGCGCTGACCGTACTGGTCGACGAGGTGGCGGTCGAGCAGCGACGCGACGAGGAAGAACCCGATCGTGGTGACCAGGGTGATCAGACCGATCTGCATGAGCAGTGCTTGTCGCGCGAACCGCATCGGGCGGTGGGGCATGTCCCGACGATACGTCGTGAGCAAAACGCGCAGAACGTTCTCAACGCGGGATATGCGGACAACATCGACAAATCTCGTCAGGGCGACGTAGCTCACCTACGGTTCCCCGGAACGCAACGGCGCTGCAAGTGGGACCACCGGAGGTCCGCGGGGAGGAGGACGCGTTGATCGCGCTACTCGGCTTGGGCATGGTGACGGTTTTCCTCTACTTGGTGATGAGCAAGCGGCTCTCACCGATGGTCTCGCTGATCGCGGTCCCGATACTCTTCGCCGTGATCGGCGGCTTCGCCCCGGACCTCGGCGACATGATCACCGACGGCATCAAGTCGGTCGCCCCGACGGCGGCGATGCTGCTGTTCGCGATCCTCTACTTCGGGATCATGATCGACGCCGGGTTGTTCGACCCGATCGCGCGCGGCGTGGTCCGGCTGACCCGCAACGACCCGCTGCGCCTGATCATGGGCACGGTCGCCCTGGTGGCGCTGGTGTCGTTGGACGGCGACGGCACGACGACGTTCATGATCACGGTCTCGGCGCTGCTGCCGATCTACCGCAGGCTGGGCGTCAGCCCGGTGCTGATGACGGGCCTGGCCTGCTTGACCAACGCGATCCTCAACGTCGTGCCGTGGGGCGGTCCCGCCGCTCGCGCTGCGAGCGCGCTGCGCCTGGACCCGCAGGAGCTGTTCGTGCCGATGATCCCGGCGCTGGCCGCCGGACTGGTCACCGTCTTCGTCCTCGCCTACGCCCTGGGCCTGCGGGAGCGCGCCAGGCTGCGCACCTCCGCGCCGGTGCTGGTCGGCGCGGGTGGTCCCCCGGCAGGCGGGTCGGGTGACGCGGCGTCCTTCGACGGCGGCTCGGCGGACTTCGACGTGCTCGCCCCGGACCGCGCATCGCTGCGCCCGAAGCTGTACTGGTTCAACGCCGGTCTGACGATCGCGCTGCTGACCGCCCTGATCATCGGTGTGCTGCCGATCTCGGTGCTGTTCATGATCGGCTGCGCGCTGGCGCTGCTCGTCAACTACCCGCGGCTGGAGCAGCAGCGCGACCGCATCGCCTCGCACGCCGACAGCGTCGTCGCCGTGGTCGCCATGGTGTTCGCCGCGGCGGTGTTCACCGGGGTCCTCTCCGGCACGGGCATGATCGAGCAGATGGCGCAGTACCTGCTCACCGCGCTGCCCGACGCCCTGTTCCCGTTCTTCAGCATCATCGTCGCGGTGCTGAGCGTGCCGTTCACGTTCTTCATGAGCAACGACGCCTTCTACTTCGGCGTCATGCCGATCCTCGCCGAAGCCGGCGCCCAGCACGGGATCAGCGCGATGGAGATCGCGCGGGCATCGCTGCTCGGCCAGCCCATCCACATGCTCAGCCCGCTGGTCCCGGCGATGTACGTCCTCATCGGACTGGCCAAGGTCGACCTCGGCGACCACCACCGCTTCGCGATCAAGTGGGCACTGCTGGTCTGCGCGGTGGTCATCACCGCGGGCTTCGCCCTCGGCCTCATCACCATCCACTGACCCGACCCCACCGCTCCGCCCTCGACGCTCGAGGGCGGAGCGGCTCATCGCCCTCGACGAAGTGGCGCCCGGCATCGTCGGGGGCCGCTAATCTGCGGTGATGTACCGCGAACCCGGTGTTCCCGAGGAGACCCCGCCCGCAGACCGGGGACAGGTGAACGACTACGACAGCTTCGCCGAGGCGTACTCGGCGGCGAACGAGAACAACCTCGTCAACGCCCATTACGAGCGCCCGGCGATGCTCGCCCTCGCAGGGGACGTGACCGGGCACCAGGTCCTCGACGCGGGATGCGGTGCGGGCGCCCTGTCCGCCGCGCTGCGCGAGCGAGGTGCTTTCGTCACCGGCGTCGACTCCAGCGCCGGGATGCTGGCCCTGGCGAGGCGGAAGCTCGGTGACGAAGCGGCCCTGCACCTGGCCGACCTGCGGGAGCCCTTGCCACTCGCAGACACCGCCTTCGACGTGGTGGTCGCGTCACTCGTGCTGCACTACCTCGAGGACTGGGGACCCGCGCTCGCCGAGTTCCGGCGGGTCCTCAAACCCGGTGGCTGGCTGATCGCCTCGGTGGACCACCCCTTCGTCGCGTACTCGATCCACGACCCCAGGCCCGACTACTTCGCGACCACGAGCTACAGCTTCGACTGGGAGTTCGGTGGGAAGACCGTCCCGATGACGTTCTGGCGCAGGCCGCTGCACGCGATGATCGACGCCTTCACCGCGGCCGGATTCCGCCTCACCACCATCAGGGAACCGCAACCCGATCCAGCCGCCCGCGACCTCTTCCCCGCCGAGTTCCACCGCCTCGCCACAACACCCACGTTCCAGTTCTTCGTCCTCGAAGTCCCCATGGCCGACGACTCCCACGGGGGCTGACGCGGGGTGCTCTACAACAGCCCCGCGAGGCGGGCTTCGTGGACCGCTGCTGTGCGGTTGCGGACCGCGAGCTTGCGGGTGGCGTTGCGGAGGTAGGTCTTGACGGTCTGGGGGCTCAGGCCCATCCGGGCCGCGATCTCCACGTTGGACGCTCCGATCTCGACGAGGCGGAGCGCTTCGATCTCGCGGGGCGCGAGGGTCACGTCGCTCGTCGTGGCCGGTGGTGCGCTTCCGCTGAGCTGGTGGTGGATCCGGCGCAGGCGGGCGCGCATGGCCTCATCGCCGGTCTCCTCGATGACCGCGGCGAGTTCCGCCAGGGGATCGGGTTCGCGGAGCTCCGGGTCCGGGCGCAGCCGGTCTTCGACGTCCCTGGACAGCTGCGCGGTGACGACCTCCGCTGTGCGCAGCGCGCGGTCACCCACCGGGCGGTGATCGCGGGCCGCGCCGTAGAGGACGCCGCACACCGCGTCGCCGACCGTGATGGGCAGCGCGAACACCGAGGTGAGGCGTTCCTGCCTGACGACGATCGGGTCGTACTCGTGGGTGATGTCGGAGGTGCGGGCGTAGTCGTCGACGCGGTGCGCTGCGCGGTCGCGCAGCACCCTGCCGCCGAGACCGCTGCCCGGACGCACCTCCAACCCGCGCAGCCCCGACCCGAACGTGCCCTTGATCCGGCCGATCACCAGTCGCTGCGGGGTCGTCGACGTGCTGCCGCCGAACACCACGGGAATGCCCGTCGACCGGGAAAGCCAGTTCAGCCGTTCCGGGAGGAGCCGGTCGATCCAACCGGCAGCCCTGACGTCTTCGTCCATGTGCGCTCCCTCACCACGTCAACTCGGTGGATACCCCGCACCCGCCTCTCGGCGCTACCCCCGGGAGTGGGTATGCGATTCGCCGGTGATCGGTGCACCCTCGTCCCGACAGCGTCGTCAGATCGAAGGGGAAGCGGCACATGGACGTCACCGGCGCCTACCGAGAAAGCCGTGACCAGCTCTTGGCGCTGCGCGGCGAGCACGCGCGCGCCGTCACCGAGTTCCGCTGGCCCGAGCTGGGCGAGCGGTTCAACTGGGCGACCGACTGGTTCGACGCGATCGCGCGCGGCAACGACCGCCCGGCTCTGGTGATCGTCGAGGAGGACGGGTCCGAGCTGCGGCGCAGCTTCGACGAGATGGCCGCGGCCTCCGACCGCCTCGCCGGCTGGTTGTCCGACCAGGGCGTGCGCCGGGGTGACCCGGTCGTGCTCATGCTCGGCAACCAGGTCGAGCTGTGGGAATCGATGCTGGCGATCATGAAGCTGGGCGCGGTGATCGTGCCGACCACCACGGCCGTCGGTCCTGCCGAGCTGATCGACCGGATCGCCCGCAGCGGGGCCGAGCACGTCATCGCCAACGCCGCCGACACCGGCAAGTTCACCGACGTGCCCGGTGACTACGGGCGGATCAGCGTCGGCGCGGCCGACGGGTGGGCGGACCTGCGCGAAGCGGGAACGTTGCCCGCCACGCCGCTGCCCCACCCCGGAACCGCGCCCGGCGATCCGCTGCTCTACTACTTCACCTCGGGCACGACCTCGCGACCGAAGCTCGTCGAGCACACCCAGATCTCCTACCCCGTCGGACACCTGACCACCATGTACTTCCTCGGTCTGCGGCCCGGCGACATGCACCTCAACATCTCCTCGCCCGGCTGGGCCAAGCACGCGTGGTCGTCGTTCTTCGCGCCCTGGATCGCCGAGGCCACCATCCTGGTGTGCAACTACGGCCGGTTCGACCCCGCGATGCTGCTCGACCGGTTGCGGAGCTTGGACGTCTCGACGTTCTGCGCGCCGCCGACCGTGTGGCGGATGCTCATCAACTCCGAGCTCGGCGAGCGCCCGGAGTCGCTGCGCGAGGTGATCGGCGCGGGCGAACCGCTCAACCCCGAGGTCATCGACCAGGTCCAGCGCGCGTGGGACCTGACGCTGCGCGACGGCTTCGGGCAGACCGAGACCACCGCGCAGGTGGCCAACACGCCCGGGTCGCAGATCCGCCCCGGCTCGATGGGCCGGGCGCTGCCCGGCGTCCCGGTGGTGCTGGTCGACCCGGCGACGGGGCGGCCGGTCGACGGCACCGGTGAGGGCGAGATCTGCCTCGACCTCGCGCAGCACCCGCTGCCGCTGATGACCGGCTACCGCGACGACGCCGAGCGCAACGACACCGCGATGGGCGGCGGCTACTACCACACCGGTGACGTGGCGACGATCGACGCCGACGGCTACATCACCTACGTCGGGCGCACCGACGACGTCTTCAAGGCCAGCGACTACAAGATCAGCCCGTTCGAGCTCGAATCGGTCCTGATCGAGCACCCCGCGGTCGCGGAAGCCGCCGTGGTTCCCGCGCCCGACCCGGTGCGGCTCGCCGTGCCCAAGGCCTACGTCGCGCTGGCTCCCGGGTACGAACCGGACAAGAGCACCGCGTTCGAGATCCTGAAGTACGCGCGCGAGCACCTCGCGCCCTACCTGCGAGTTCGTCGGCTGGAGTTCTTCGAGCTGCCCAAGACGATCTCCGGCAAGATCCGCCGCGTCGAGCTGCGCGCCCGCGAGGAGGGCTCGGGCCCGCGCGACGAATGGCGCGACGACCAGTTCCCCGAACTGCGTTCCTGAGAACGCATCCAGCGCGGAGGCGTCCAAGAACCGCCTCCGCGCTTGGGTTTTCAGGAAGACCGGCCTCCCGAGCGGCAGCCCGCGACCACCCGTCGCCTCCGGGGTGATGCGATGGGAACGAACGGATCCCGATCCGGCACGGAGGGATTCGCAGCGGTCCCGAACGGCGAACGCCTCACTCGGTGCCGAGCACCCGCCGAGGCGAACGCGGTCCCGCAGAACGACGAAACAGTTCCCGAACCCCGAAAAACCGCCGTAATCGCACACCGGAAAACCGCCGTAATCCGATGCCGGAAAACCGCCGTAATCGGACACCCGAAAACTGCCGCAATCCGGAGCCGGAAAACCGCCGTAATCGGGGTGGTCGAAACCGCGTGTGGAGGGACGAGAGCTCCGCGCTCCCGTGACGCACGTGCCCGCGGATCGCGGGAGCGGTGCGACCGTCACGCGATGCTGGGGACCCGCTCTTCCTGCGGGGGTGGGCCCGGCGGGGTGCCGTTGCCGAAGGGGCGGCCGCCGAGCTTCTCGCGTCCGTGGGGTCGCAGGAGGCCGGTGAGGTCGGGGCCGGCGGGGATGATGCCGGTCGGGTTCACGTTGCGGTGCACCACGTAGTAGTGCTCCTTGATCTGCGGGAAGTGGATCGTGTCGCCGAAACCCGGTGTCTGGAACAGGTCTCGCGTGTAGTCCCGCAGCACCGGCATCTCGGTGATCTTGTGCCGGTTGCACTTGAAGTGCCCGTGGTAGACGGCGTCGAAGCGCACCAGGGTCGGGAACAGGTGCACGTCGGCCTCGGTGATCGTGTCGCCGACCAGGTAGCGCTGCCCGGAAAGCCGCTCGGCGAGCAGGTCCATCGCCTCGAACAGCTCGTGGAAGGCCTTGTCGTGCGCTTCCTGGCTCTGGGCGAACCCGGTCTTGTAGACCCCGTTGTTGACCTTGAACACCAGGTCGCCGACGTCGTCGATCTCGGCGCGCAGGTCCGGCGGGTACAGCTCGGGCGCTCCGAGCCGGTGGTGCTCGCGCCACTCGGTGGAGAAGTCGAGGGTGATCCGCGGGAAGTCGTTGGTGACCACCTGGCCGGTGGGGATGTCGACGATCGCGGGCACCGTGATGCCCTTCGCGTAGTCCGGGTCGCGGGCCAGGAACGCCTCCCGCAGCCGCTCGATGCCCAGGACCGGGTCCCGGCCGCCCGGGTCGAGGTCGAACTGCCAGCTGCGCTCGTCGTGGGTGGGCCCGGCGATGCCCATCGACAGCACCGGTTCCAGGCCGAGCAGCCGCCGCACGATGACCGCCCGGTTCGCCCAGGGACATGCCCTGGCCACCACCAGGCGGTACCGACCGGGTTCGACCGGGTAACCGTCTCGCCCGTCGGCGGTGATCCGCGTGGCGATGTAGTGCATGTCCCGTCTGAATTCACCAGCCATGCCCTCGATCGTCCATCCAGGGCCCCGTCCCCGCCAAGCGTCCGCGCCGGACCGCGGGAGGGGACTTCGGCCGGCGCGGGTGCGGCTCGGAGAGCACGGTTTCCGAGCCGCACCCCGGCGTCATCGGACCGGCACCTCCTCGGCGACCTCGGCGGCGGGCTTGGTCGCGGTGTCGGTCAGCGCGATCGCCGCCAGCACCGACACCGCCGCCACCGCGATCAGGTAGTAGGCCGGTGACATCGGGTTCCCGGTGGACTCCACCAGCGCCGACAGGATCAGGGGCGTCGAACCGCCGAAGATCGACACCGCCGCGCTGTAGGCCAGCGACAGGCCGCTGTAGCGGACCTTGGTCGGGAACGCCTCGGCGATCGCCGTGGAGATCGCCGACAGGCTCGGCGCCATCAGCAGTCCCAGCAGCACGTAGGCGAGGACGATCAGGGAGAACGACCCGGACAGGATGAGCTGGTACATCGGCACGGCCAGCACCATCAGCGCCAGCGGGGTGGCGATCAGGAACGGCTTGCGCCGCCCGATCCGGTCGGCCAGCAGCGCCCACGCCGGGCAGGTCAGCAGCAGCGCGGAGATGCCCACCATCATCGCGATGAACATGTCGGCCTGCGGGACGTTCAGGTTCTTCACCAGGAACGCGGGCCAGAACGCTTGGACCATGTAGGTGCAGGTGGTGCCGGAGATGATCAGGCCGATCACCTTGAGCACGTTCGGCCAGTGCTCCCGCAGCGTGATCATCAGCGGGGCGCTGCTGTCCTCGGGGGACGAGGCCTGGAACTCCGGCGTCTCGTCCAGGCGCAGCCGCAGGTACAGGCCGATGGCGCCGAGCGGCAGCGTCACCAGGAACGGCACCCGCCAGCCCCAGTCGGTCAGCGCCTCGGGCGTGAGCGCCATCGACAGCAACGCGCCGATCACGGTGGCCACCAGCGTTGCCGCGAACTGGGTGAACATCTGCCAGCTGCCGTAGAACGTGCGCCGGTGCGACGGCGCGTACTCGACCATGAACGCGGTGGCGCCACCGAACTCGCCACCGGCCGAGAAGCCCTGCACGACGCGGGCGGCCACCAGCAGGATCGGCGCGGCCAGACCGATGCCGTCGTAGTTGGGCAGCAGTCCGATGATGAAGGTGGCCGCCGACATCCCGATGATGGAGATCGACAGCGTGGTGCGCCTGCCCATCCGGTCGCCGAAGTGGCCGAAGATCAGCGCGCCCAGCGGGCGCAGCACGAACGACACGCCGAAGGCGGCGAAGGTGGAGATCAGGCTGTGGCTGCCTGGGAAGAAGTTCGCCGCGATCGCCGCGGCGAAGAACCCGTAGAGCCCGAACTCGAACCATTCGATGAAGTTGCCGATGGAGGCCGCGAGCACCGCCTTGCGGCGCACCGGCGCTGGCACGGATGCGGTCATGATCAGTTCTCCACGTGGGTTCTGGTCAGGGCGAGTTCTGCGTAGAGGGTGGCGCCGTCGGCGAGCACCGCGTCGTCGAACAGCGCGGTCGGTGAGTGGTTGTAGTCGGCGGTGTCGGGGTCGATGCCGTCGGGAACCGCGCCGAGGCCGACGAACCCGCCGGGCACCTCGTCGAGCACCCGCGAGAAGTCCTCCGATCCCGACAGCGGGTTGGGCAGGGTCTGGTGCCGCTCGGCGCCGAAGAGCTCGTGGATGGTGCGGTCGACGAACGCGGTCTCCTCGACGTCGGTCCGGGTAGGCGGGTAGCCCTGCCGGTACTCGATCTCGACGTCCACCCGGTGCGCGGCGGCCACCGCGCGCAGCACCGCCTCCGAACGCTCCCGCATCCGCTCGCGCGACTCCGGCGAGAACGTGCGCACGGTCGCGCCGAAGGTCGCCGACTCCGGGATGACGTTGACGGCGTTGCCCGCGCGCAGCGTGCCAACGCTGAGCACCACCGGGTCGAACATGTCGAACTGGCGGGTCACCATCGTCTGCAGCGAGGTGATCATCTCGCTGATCGCGGCGACCGGGTCCTGCGTGCGGTGCGGGGCGGAGCCGTGCCCGCCGGATCCGTGCACCGACACGTGCAGCTCGTCCGAGGCCGAGAGCATCGTGCCGGGCCTGGTGACGAAGCGGCCCTGCGGCGCGTCCGAGGAGAACACGTGCAGCCCGTAGGCCGCGTCCACGCGGCGGCCGGACGCCTCCAGCACGCCCTCCTCGACCATGATCCGCGCGCCGTCGTAGCCCTCCTCCCCCGGCTGGAACATCAGCACCACGTCCCCGCCCAGCCGGTCGCGGTGCGCGCACAGCAGGCGGGCCGCGCCGATGAGCATCGTGGTGTGCAGGTCGTGACCGCAGGCGTGCATGGTGTCACCGGTCTGCGAGGCGAAGTCGAGCCCGGTGCGCTCCCGCACCGGCAGCCCGTCCATGTCACCGCGCAGCAGCACGGTCGATCCACCCCCACCACCGCGCAGCACCGCGGTCACCGAGCTGACGTCCCGCCCGGTGGTGATCTCCAGCGGCAGGCCCTCCAGGGCCGCCAGCACGCGTTCCTGGGTGCGGGGCAACCGCAGCCCCACCTCGGGTTCGCGGTGGAACTCGTGACGCAGCGCGATCAGATCGTCGCGCATCGCCAGCGCGTCCTCGTGCACACTCAACTGCTACCTCCGGAAGTGACCTGCTTCATAACGACTCCAGGGCGCGTCAGTGTGCGATGTCGACTCGTCCCGACGTGGAGAATCGCAGGATTCGTGCACGACGAACTTCCCGACGAGGTGATTCGTGAATTCCAGCGTGCCGGAACTGGCGGAAGAGGACCTGGCGTTGATCCACGCGCTGCAGATCGCGCCGCGGGTCAGCTGGGCGGAAGCCGCCCGTGTGCTCGGCTCGTCCCCGACCGCGCTGGCCGCCCGCTGGGCGCGGTTGCGGGCGGCGGGTCTGGCGTGGCTGACGGTGCACTCCGGCGAGCAGTCGCGCGACGTGGTGGCCTTCGTCGACGTGCGGGTGGAGCCGTCCCGGCGGACGGAGGCCATCGAACGGATCGCCCGCGATCCGCGAGCGGCCTCGGTGGAGGAGACCGCGGACGGCCGCGACCTGGTGCTGACGGTGATCGTCCCGGACTACGACTCGCTGGCCGCGTTCACCCTCGACGACCTGCCCACCACCCCGGGAGTGCGGGCGGTGAACACGCACGTGGCCACGAAAGTGCACCGGCAGGGCGCGGACTGGCGGCTCGACGCCCTCGACCCCGAGCAGCAGGCCGCGCTGCGCGAGGCCGCCCGGCACGCCAGGAGCCCGGCCCCTGGCCGCATCCCGGACTCCTACTGGCCGGTGGTGCAGCGCCTGGCGCACGACGGCAGGCAGAACGCCGCCGAGATCGCCCGCGCGCTCGGCCGCGACCCGGCGACGGTGCGCAGGCAGGTCGCCCGCCTGCTGGCCACCGATGCCCTGGCATTCCGGTGCGAGGTCGCGGGGCTGCGCACCCGCTGGCCGATCGTGTGCACGTGGTTCGCGCAGGTGCCGATGACCGAGCTGGACCGCGCGGTCCGCTCGCTGTCGACGCTGCCCGAGCTCCGGCTGCTGGTGTCCACCGCCGGCCAGTCGAACCTGATGTTCCTGCTGTGGGCGAGGTCGGCGGGCGACCTCATGCGCATCGAGCGGCTGGTCAACGAGAAGCTGCCGTCGCTGCGGCTGTCGGAATCCGTTCTCACGCTGCGCACCCGCAAGCGGATGGGTTGGCTGCTCGACCGGCACGGGTGCGCCACGGGAGAGGTCGTGCTCCCCCACTCGTTGCTGCCGCGATGGATTCACACCTGGTGACGTGATGGCGGTTATCCGCCACTGTCCGTATCGGTCCCGGACTCCTGCCTAGCCTCCGGTCGTGTTGATCGTTTCCACGTGAACGACCGCCCACAGGAGGAGTCGACATGTCCAGGTTCTCGATGACGACCGCGATCGCCGGCGCCGCGACGGCGTTTCTGCTGGTGGCAGGCGCGCCGCTGGCCGGTGCGGTCCCCGGCGCCGCCGCCGAGCCCCGCATCGTCACCTACGACGCCAGCCAGGCCGAGGAGTTCCAGGCGGCCATCGACGAGGCGGCCGAGACCTGGAACGGCCAGGTCGCCAACGTCAAGCTGGAGAAGGCCACCGACGGCCAGGCCGACCTGACCGTCCTCGCCGACGACGGCTGGCCGCGCGCCCAGACCGAATCGCTCGGCGTGGGCACGGTGTGGATGGGGCGCGAAGCCGTCAACGAGGGACACCACATCCCGCGCATCGCCACCCACGAGATCGGCCACATCCTCGGGCTCCCCGACGACCGCACCGGCGTCTGCGAAGACCTGATGTCGGGTGCCAGCGCCGGGACCGACTGCCAGAACAACCTGCCCAACCCGACCGAGAAGGCCCAGGTCGACGAGAACTTCGCGCAGGGCGTGGTGATCGCGCCGCAGCTGTTCACCGAAGCCCCGGCACTCGCCACCAGGTGACGGCTCTCAGCGGGGCAGCGCCGGTAGTTCCGGCTGGTCCAGCCACGCGGTGAAGAGCGGCTCCAGGCAGCGGTTCGCGTGTTCGGCGGCCAGGGACGTGAAGTCCTCGGTGGTCGCGGTGCCGTGCCGGCGCTCGGCCGCCCAGCGCCGCAGCAGCGCGAAGAACGGCTCGTCGCCGATCTCGTGCCGGAGCGCGTGCAAGGTCAGGGCCCCGCGCTTGTAGACCTGCGGGTCGAACATGCTGGACACGCCCGGGTCGGCGATGCGGAGATCCGCGGCGACCTGGGCGTGCCAGTCCGCGGCGTGCTGCTGCGCCGACGGCCCGCCCGAGCGTTCCGACCACAGCCATTCGGCGTAGGTCGCGAAGCCCTCGTTGAGCCAGATGTGCCGCCAGTCGGCGATCGTGACGCTGTTGCCGAACCACTGGTGGGCGAGCTCGTGCGCCACGAGCCGTTCGTGGGTGCGCTGCCCGTCGACGTGGTTGGCACCGAAGATCGACATGCCCTGCGCTTCGACGGGGTCTTCGAGCTCGTCGTCGGTGACCACCACGACGTACTCACCGAACGGGTAGGGGCCGAACAGCTCGCGGAAGCAGTCCATGATCCGACCGTGCCTGCCGAAGTCGACCGCGAAGTCCTCCTTCAGCCGCGCGGGGATCGCCGCCCGCTGCGGGACTTCACCCTCGGCCAGCTCCACGTCTGTGTAGGGGCCGACCTGGACGCTCATCAGGTAGGTCGAGGTCGGTTCCGGCCGCTCGAAGACGTGGGTCGTGGTGCTCCCGCGCCGCTGCTGCGACACTAGGTTCCCCGTCACCTGCACGGAGAACGGCGAGGCCGCGGTGAAGGAGACCCGGTACGCGGCCTTGTCGGACGGGTGGTCGTTGCAGGGGAACCACGACGGTGCCCCGATGGGCTGCGCGGCGACCATCGAGCCCTCGGTGAGCTCCTCCCAGCCGATCTCGCCCCAGCGGCCCGCGATCGGGTGCGGCGTGCCCGAATACCGGACTTCCACACGGAATTCGGCGTTCTCGTCGATGGGGCGCTGCGGCCTGATGCGCAGCTTCCCGCCGCTGTGGGTGAACTTCGCGGGCTTGCCGTTCACGAGGACCCGCCGGACCCGCAGGTCGGCGAGGTCGAGGCTGAACCGCGACAGCGCCTGGGTCGAGGTGGCCGAGATCCGCGCGGTACCGCTGAGCCGGTTGGGCCCCACCTGGTAGTCCAGGTCGAGGTCGTAGTGCTCGACCCGGTAACCGCCGTTGCCGTGCTCCGGCAGGTAGGCGTCGGCCGACCGGTCCGCACCCGGTGACGGTGCGCTCGTGCTCGGCCCAGAACTCACCGGTTGCGTCCCCTCTGCCAGTTCGTGATCGGGTTCCCGAGCCAGCGAGTGCCCGCCGGCACCTCGTCGCCGCGAGTGACCAGCGAGCCCGGTCCGATGGTGGTGTCGGCGCCGATGCTCGCGCCGGGCAGCACGATTCCGTGCGGCCCCAGGGTAGCGCCGGGATCCAACCGCACCTCGTCGAGCCGCATGACCCTGTCGTGGAACAGGTGCGTCTGCACCACGCAGCCGCGGTTGACGGTCGCGCCCGCCCCGAGCCGCACCAGGTCCGCTTCGGGCAGCCAGTAGGTCTCCAGCCACACGCCACGCCCGATCTTCGCGCCCATGCTCCGCTGCCACATCGTCAGCAGCGGCGTTCCGGTGGCCGAACCGATCAGCCACGGCACCGCCAGCACCTCGACGAACATGTCCGCCAGTTCGGTGCGCCACACGAACGAGCACCACAGCGGGCGTTCACCGGTCCGGTAGCGGCCGACGAGCAGCCACTTCACCGCGGTGGCCACTGCGCAGGCCAGCAGTCCGGCGCCCAGCATCACCGGCCCGGCCAGCAGCGCCGCGCCCAGCAGTCCCACGACGGCGTGCAGCTGCGCCAGCGCCGCCAGCACCAGCACCGACAACCCGATGCTGAGCACCACCGGCACGAACCGGAACAGCTCGACGGAGGCGCGGGCGAGCTTGAGCCGCAGCGGCGGCGCGAAGGTGCGGCTGCGGTCGCCCCGATCGACCGACCTGCGCAACGGCATCGGCGGCATTCCCAGGTACGACGAGCCCTTCTTGGCCTTGCGCGGAGTCGACGACAGCACGCCGACCAGACCGCGCTTGGGCACCCGGCGGCCCGCCGCGGTCATCCCCGAGTTGCCCAGGAAGGCCTGCTTTCCGATGCGCGCCGGAGCCACGTGCAGCCAACCGCCACCGAGGTCGTAGGTGGCGACCATCGTGTCGTCGGCGAGGAACGCGCCGTCGGCGACGTTGGTCATCTTCGGCAGCGCGAGCACGGTGGAGGCTTCCACGTCGCGGCCGACCTTGGCGCCCAGCAGCCGCAGCCACACCGGGGTGATCAGGCTCGCGTACAGCGGGAACAGTCCGACGCGCGCCATGTCCATCAGCCGCTCGGTGGCCCACACCTGCCAGGCCACGCGGCCGTGGACCGGGTGGAACCCCTCGTGCATGCCGATGCTCAGCGCGCGGACGAGGATCACCACCAGCAGCGCGTAGCCGAGGAAGTAGGTCGCGCTCGCCAACGGCACCACGGGCGCGCTGCGCAGCAGCGCCGAGCCCAGGTCGGGCGAGCCGGAGATCGCGCCGGCGAACAGCAGGACGCCGGGCACCGCGGCCACCGCCGGGACCAGCCCGAGCAGCATCGAGGCCAACCCGTACATCGCGACCCAGCGGCGCGAGCGCGGCGGGCGGCTGGACGGCCAGGTCAACGCGGACTTGCTCACCTTGCTCGCCGGTGAACCCGACCACCGCTGCCCCGCCGGAACCGAGCCGTGCACCGTGGAGCCCGCGGCGATCTCGGCGCGCTTGCCGATGCGGGCACCGGGCAGCAGCGTGCTGCGCGCGCCGACGCGCGCGCCCGCACCGATTCGGATCTTGCCGATGTGCACCCGGTCGCCGTCGACCCAGTGACCGGAGAGGTCCACCTCGGGTTCGACGGCCGCTCCCCTGCCGATCTTGAGCATGCCGGTGATCGGCGGCGGCGAGTGCAGGTCGACGTCGTCGGCGACCTGGGCGCCCAGCGCCCGCGCGTAGAACGACGTCCAGGACGCACCGGAAACGCCCGTGGCGCCGGAGAACTCGGCGAGCTGCTGGGCGGCCCACAGTCTCAAGTGGACGCTCCCGCCGCGCGGGTAGGTACCCGGCCGCACGCCGTCGAGCAGGAAGCGGGCCCCGAGCGCGGAGAGGGTGATGCGACCGGGCGGCGTGAACAGCACCAGCCAGGCCACCGCGATCCCCCACCAGGGCACCGTCGGCAGGAAGTCCACCGAGCCGGCCCAGGTCAGCACGTTGCCGATCGCCGCGAGCGCGGTCAGCCACCGCAGTCCCACCAGCGAGAGCATCGGGATCATGATGAGCAGTTGCAGCAGGCCGGTCCGGCGCGGCGTCGGCGCGACCTCGCGCTGGGAGTTGCCGGTGTCGGCGTCGAGCGCGTCGAGGTGCGCGGCGAGTCCGCCGAGCGTGGGCTCCTGGTAGATGTCGGCGACGGAGACCTGGGGATGGCGCAGCCGGATGCGGGCGATGAGCTGGGCGGCGGTGAGGCTGCCACCGCCGTGCGCGAAGAAGTCCGCGCCCGGGTCGGAGACCTCGACGCCGAGGATTTCCGCCCAGCCCTCCGCGAGCCACGACTCGGTGCCCGACAGTTCCGAGGTCTCCCCGGGGCCTGCGGTGGGCAGCGGCCAGGGAAGGGCCGCGCGGTCGACCTTGCCGGAGGTGCGGGTGGGCAGGTCGTCGATGATCGCCAGCAGCGGCACCAGCGCGGCGGGCAGGCGTTCCTGCAGCTGCCGCACGGAGCTGTCGTGGTCGAAGTTCTCGGTGCTCGGCACGACGTAGCCGACCAGCACCTGGTTCCCCGCCGCGGTGGTCTGCACGGCCGCCGCGGCTCCTGCCACGTCGGGCAGCGCGGCCAGCGCCGCGTCGACCTCGCCGAGCTCGATGCGGCGGCCGCCCAGCTTGACCTGCTCGTCGGCGCGGCCCACGAACACCAGGCCCTCGGGTTCGGCCCGCACCACGTCGCCGCTGCGGTAGGCGCGCGACCAGCCCAGCGACGGCAGCGGCGCGAACTTCTCGGCGTCCTTGTCGGCGTCGAGGTAGCGGGCGAGGCCCGCGCCGCCGATCACGAGCTCACCGGTGTCGCCCATCGCGACCGGGCCGCCCGCGTCGTCGACGACCGCGAGGTTCCAGCCGGCCAGCGGCAGTCCGATCCGGACCTCGTCGTCGCCGCTGAGCCTGGCCGCCGAGGCCACCACGGTCGCCTCGGTGGGCCCGTAGGTGTTCCAGACCTCGCGGCCCTCGACGTCGAGCCGTTCGGCGAGCTCCTGCGAGCACGCCTCGCCGCCGAGGATGAGCAGCCGGATCTCCTCCAGCGCCTCGACCGGCCACAGCGCGGCCAGGGTGGGCACGGTGGACACGACGGTGATGCGCTGCGCGACCAGCCAGGGGCCGAGGTCGACGCCGGTGCGCACGAGGGCGCGCGGCGCGGGCACCAGGCATCCGCCGTGCCGCCACGCCAGCCACATCTCCTCGCACGAGGCGTCGAAGGCCACCGACAGCCCCGCCAGCACCCGGTCGCCGGGGCCGATGGGTTCCTCGGTGAGGAACAGGCAGGCCTCGGCGTCGACGAACGCGGCCGCGGAGGCGTGGCTGACCGCGACGCCCTTGGGCTTGCCGGTCGAGCCGGAGGTGAAGATGATCCACGCGTCGTCGGACGGGGTTGGGTCGCCGGTCTTGCCGCCGGGCGTGCGGCGCAGCAGCAGCTCGCCACCGGTGCTCAGCACCGCGGACACGTCGGCTTCGGTGAAGACCAGCTCGACCCGGTCTTCGGGGTCGTCGGCGTCGACGGGCACGTAGGCGGCCCCGGCGGCGAGCACGCCCAGGATCGAGACGTAGAGCTCCGCGGCTCCCGACGCGATGCGGATCCCGACCCGGTCACCTGCGCCGATGCCTGATTCCGCGAGGCGTCGGCGCACGGCGTCGACCTGGCCGGTCAGGCGGCGGTAGGTCAGCGCGGTCGTGCCGTCGTCGATCGCGGGCGCGTCGGGGTACCGCGCGGCGGTGGCGGCGAGGACGTCGACCAGGGTGCGCTGGTCAGGCGCGAAGCCCGACCAGTACACGGCACTGGCGGAGGAGCCGGGGATGTCGCCGAGGGATTCGCGCGCCGTCGTCAGCGTCACCGAGACCGCCGTTCGACCGGCGGCACGGCTGGGCAACTGCGAACAGGACCTGAACCCACGGCGTCTGTCTCCTGTCGTCAGAGCGCGTACTCCGGATGACGCACGCGCAGCAGACCGACCAGCCTACGATCTCCGGGAGATCAACGCCCGCTCCAACCCCTGTTGACGTGCTGGTCCTCACAGCGAACAGTGGTTTCGCAACGCGCCGTGACGACACCTCCCGCGGGTCCAGGGTCCATGGTCCCTGGTTCGACCGCGTGAGCGGGGCGATGGTGAGGCGGTTTTCTCTGCCGTGCTGGGGTGGGTATTCGTACTGGGGTGGGCGTTCATGATCAACGGAACTCGATCGGCCGCGAGCGCTGTGCTCTGCGTGCTCGCGATGGCCGCCGGGCTGATGACGGCGACAGCGCCTCCCGAGGCCGCCGCCGCTCCCGTGCTGCCGCCGGGATTCGTGTTCCGCGACCAGCCGAGCGGGCAAGCCGCGTTCGACCTGACCGACTTCACCTACCTGCCGGACAACAGCGCGCTCAGCACCGGCAAGCAGGGCAAGGTCGCCTGGGTGTCCACCGGCGGGAAGGTCAACACGCTGGCGACGCTGCCGGTGGACACCGCGCAGGACCTCGGGCTGGTCGGCGTCGCGGCAGCGCACGACTACGAGACGTCCCGGCAGATCTACCTCGCCCGCGCCGTGCCGGACGCCGCCGACGGCTACCTCCTGCGGCTCTCCCGCTGGACGGTGGAAGGAAGCCCGGAACCGACCAGGATCGTCGACGAGCAGGTGATCTTCGAGACCAAGAGCTTCTCCGACGTGCACGCCGTCACCGGGATCGTCGCCGCGCCGGACGGCACGCTGTGGGTGTCCATCGGTGACCTGGCGAGCTACCGGTTCACCGACCCCGCCGCGTTCCAGACCTTCAACCTGGACTCCCCGGCGGGCAAGATCGTGCACATCACGCCGGACGGCAGCGGCGTGGCGAGCAACCCCTTCTACGATTCGTCGAACCCGTCGTCGTGGCGAAGTCGCGTCTACGCCAGCGGTTTCCGCAGCCCCTTCCGGCTCTCGATCGACCCGTCCACCGGGACGCCGATCGTCGGCGACGTCGGCTACGGGACGTGGGAGGAGGTCGACTTCGTGCGTCCCGGCCAGAACTACAAGTGGCCGTGCTGGGAGGGCACCCACCCGGCTCCCGGGTACGCCGACCGGCCGGAGTGCGCCAACGTCGCCAACACTCCCCCGGTGTGGGAGTACCACCACGGCAGCGGCGTGGACGAGGGCAACAGCGTCACCGGCGGCATCATCTACCAGGGCGAGAGCTACCCGGAGTCCTACCGGGGCGCGTACTTCTTCGGCGACTACAGCCAGCGCAAGCTCTGGACGCTGCGGCTCGACGCCCAGGGCGCGCTGGTGCAGCGACCGCAGAGCCCGCCGCTGGGAACCGACATCGGCGGTCCGGTGAAGTTCGAGACGGCGCCCAACGGCGACGTCGTCTACGCCGACATCTACAGCGGATCGCTGCGCAGGCTCAGCTACTCCGCGGCCAACAACCCGCCGGTCGCGGCCGCCACCACCACGACCGATCCGGCCACCCGCACGGTCACCTTCGACGGTTCGGGCTCGATGGACTTCGACGGTGACGCCCTGCGCTACGAGTGGGACTTCGGCGACGGCACCACCGCGACCGGGGTGCGCGCCACGCACACCTACGCGCCGGGAACCGACCGGTTCACCGCGAAGCTGACGGTGCGGGACCCGCTGGACGCCTCCGACCAGGTCGACATCGTGGTGGCCCCCTCCAACCACTCGCCGGAGCTGACGCTGACGCCGCCCGCGCAAGCGGACTTCGCGGTGGACGATCCGATCAACCTCTCGGCCGACGCCACCGATGCCGAGAACGGCCCGCTGGAGGTGACGTGGACGAGTTCGGTCGTGCACTGCGCCGAGGAGACGACCTGCCACGATCATCCGGGGCCCGGCGCGCAGGGCCCGCTCTTCGACACCGCGTTCACCGCGCACCCGGACGCGCGGATGACGTTCACCGCCACCGCGACCGATTCCGAGGGCGTGTCGGCGTCGAAGACCTACACCGCGCTGCCCCGCGAACACCTGCTGACCCTGACCAGCAACATCCCGGCGGTGCTGCAGATCCCCACCGAAGGCGGGGCCAGCTCAGCGATGGTCACCGAGGGCGCCAAGCTCGACGTGCTGGCCGCTGAGACGGCCACCGATGGCGGGTCGGCCTTCACGAGGTGGACCGACGGGCCGACCGCGCGGTCCCGGCTCATCACGATGGGGCCTGCCGACGAGACCTTCAACGCCGAGTACCGGTCCGCGATCGACCAGCGGTACGACTCCGATCCCGGGCTGCGCACGCTGCTGGGCGCGCCGACGGGACCGGAGATCACCGAAGGCCCGGTGCACTACCGGACCTACCAGAACGGCAGGCTGTACTGGAGCGCGGGAACCGGGGTGCACGAGGTGCACGGCGGCAACCTCGCCAAGTACCTGGAACGCGGCGGGCACGCCGCGTTCGGGGCACCGACCACCGACGAGACGGCCACGCCGGACCAGGTCGGCCGCTACAACCACTTCGCGCTGGGCGCGTCGATCTACTGGTCGCCGCAGACCGGGTCGCACTCGGTGTGGGGTGCGATCCGCGAGCAGTGGAGCAGGCTCGGCTGGGAAGCCGGCCCGCTCGGTTACCCCACCACCGACGAGACCACCACGCCCGACCGGATCGGCCGCTACAACCACTTCAGCAAGGCGTCCTCGATCTACTGGACGCCGCAGACGGGAGCGCACGGGATCTGGGGCGCTATCCGCGACAAGTGGAGCCGGATCGGCTGGGAGACGGGGCCTGCCGGCTACCCCACCACGGACGAATCGATCACGCCGGACCGGGTGGGGCGCTACAACCACTTCAGCAAGGCCGCCTCGATCTACTGGTCACCGCCGACCGGTGCGCACGAGGTGTACGGCCGGATCCGCGAGCGGTGGGTGGCGCTGGGCTGGGAGCGTTCGTACCTCGGTTACCCGACGAGCGGCGAGTTCTCGGTCTCCGGGGGCAGGCAGAACAACTTCCAGCACGGCTTCATCCGCTGGTACGCCTCCAACAACTCGGTCATCGACAGGCGGTACTGACCCACCGGCTCAGGTGGTCTCCTCGTGACCGCTCAGCGCCGTGTAGCCGGCGATGAGGCTCTGCCGGAACGAGCTTTGGTGGGCTTCGGGGATCGCGCCGAGCACCTCGTCCTCGATCGCCTCGATCAGGGAGTCGCAGCGCTGCAGGACCTCGCGACCGGATTCGGTGAGGGAGATCAGCAGCACCCGCCGGTTGTCGGGGTCGCGGTGACGCTCGATGTGCCCGCGATCCTCCAGCCAGCGCACCATCTCGTTCATGGTCTGCGGTGTGACGAACGAGCGGCGGGCGAGCTGGGCGGAGCTGAGGCCGTCGCGCTGCCGCAGCGCGGTCAGCGCCGTGAACTGCAAGGTGGTCAGACCGTGCGGGCGCAGCGCCTCGTCCATCCGCGCCCGGATCGCCAGCTCCAGGCGCTTGACGAGGTAGAGGGTGCGCGGTTCGGCGTTGTCGTGGCTGGTCACCGACACATCATCGCGCACCTTCGCGGTGTCTCGCTCGGGTGTCATGCCAACCGCGCCCGCACCTCGGCCTTCTGGATCTTCCCGGAACCCGTGCGCGGCAGGTCGTCCCAGAACTCCACCTGCTTGGGCACCTTGTAGCCGGCGAGGTGGCCCCGCAGGTGCTCGTGGATCTCCTCGCCGGTGGCCTGCGCTCCCGCCCGCAGCACCACCACGGCCCGTGGGACTTCGCCCCACTTCGGGTCGGGCACGCCGACGACGGTGCACAGCTCGACCGCCGGGTGCTCGTGGAGCGCGGCCTCCACCTCGGCCGGGTAGATGTTCTCCCCGCCCGAGATGATCATGTCGCGGATCCGGTCGACGACGGTGAAGTAGCCCTCGTCGTCGACGGTGGCCACGTCGCCGGAGTGCATCCAGCCGTCCGCCAGCGCCTCCTCGGTGGCCTCGGGCCGGTTCCAGTAGCCGAGCATGACGTTCGGGCCGCGCACCACGACCTCCCCCGGCTCGCCCGCCGCGACCGGCTGACCGGCGCGGTCGACGACGCGGACGTCGGTGAAGAACGACGGCACGCCCGCCGAACCCGCCTTCTCGCGCGCTGCCCCGGGATCGAGGACAAGGGCGCCCGGCGAGGTCTCGGTCATCCCGTAGCCCTGGACGAACGCCAGGCCGCGGTCCAGGTAGCGGCGGATCGTGGCGTCCGGAACCGGCGATCCGCCGCACAGCAGGGTGCGCACGCTGGAGAGGTCCGCGCTCACCCACTCCGGCCGGGCGCTGATCGCGTCGTACATCGCGGGCACGCCGAACAGCAGCGAGACCCGGTGCCGCGCGATCAACTCCAGCGCCTCGGCCGGATCGAACGAGCTCATGAGCACTGCGGTGCCGCCCTTGAGCAGCGTTGGCAGGCAGGTCATCCCGAGCGCCGCGGTGTGGAACAGCGGCGCGGCCACGAGGGCGACCTCGGAGCCGGACAGGTCGGATTCGACCAGCACGTTGACGCAGTTCCAGGTCAGGTTCCCGTGGCTGAGCACGGCGCCCTTCGGACGCCCGGTGCTGCCCGAGGTGTACATGATCAGGCACGGGTCGTCGAGGGCGACGGGTTCGTCGAGGGGCTCGCCCCCGCCACCCGTCAGCCTCTCGTAGGAGTCTTCGTCGATCACGAGGCGTTCCCGCAGCACCGGTGTCGCCGCCGCGTCGACGGACGCCCCCGCCGACGCGGCGTGGACCAGCACCGACACCCCCGCGTCGGTCAGCACGTGCGCGAGCTCGGGCACCGCCAGCCTGGTGTTGACCGGGACGAACACCGCCCCGAGGGAAGCCGTGGCGAACAGCGTCTCCAGGTGGGCGGGGTGGTTCGGGCCGAGGTAGCCGACCCGGTCACCGCGCCGCACGCCGAGGTCGCGCAGACCTCGCGCCAGCGCGGCGGTGCGGCGTGCCAGCTCGGCGTGGGTGTCCTGGCGCTCGCCGTGGATCAGGGCCACCCGGTGCGGGGTCATCCGGGCTCGCCGCACCGGCCAGGACCCCAGTCCCTCGTCACGCATCGCGCAGCCTCCCGCGGGCAGCTCAGTCGTCGGAGTAGGCGGAAAGTCCTGGGCGGTAGGACTTCTCGTCGAGGAACTGGGTCATCCCCTTCGCCCGGCCGTTGGCCTCGTCGAGGAACTGGGACTGCTCCAGCTTGGCGTAGAGGTAGTCCTCGGCGTGCTCCCACGGCATGTCGCGCGAGACCTTGTAGCCGACCTTGGCCGTGCGCAGCACCACCGGGTTCATCGAGGCGAGCTTGAGCGCGAGCTCGCGGGTGCGCTCGCGCAGCCGGTCGGCCGGAACCGCCTCGTTGACCAGGCGCATCTCGGCGGCGCGGCGGCCGTCGAAGGTCTCGCCGGTCATGATGAAGTACAGCGCGTCGCGCTGGCTGACGGTCGCGGCCAGCGCCCGGGTGACCACGCCGCCGGGCGGGATCCCCCAGTTGATCTCCGAGAGGCCGTACTGGGCCTGCTCGTCGGAGATGGCGAGGTCGCAGGCCACCAGCGGGGTGAAGGCACCACCGAAGCACCAGCCGTTGATCATCGCGATGGTCGGCTTGGACCAGTTGGCCAGCCGCTTCCACTGCCACTCCGCGCTCGCCCGGCGCACCCGGATCTGCAACCCCGGGTCACCGGACTCGTCGACCTCGCGGAAGTACTCCTTGAGGTCCATGCCCGCCGACCAGGAATCACCAGCGCCGGTGAGGACCAGGACCTCGCAGCGCGGGTCGCCTTCGAGGGCGTCGAGGGTGCGGACCATCTCGTCGTTGAGCGTCGGGTTCATCGCGTTGCGCTTCTCGGGGCGGTTGAGCGTCACCCACGCGACACCCTCGTCGAACTCGACGAGAACGGTGTTCCCCCAAGGTGTTTCAGAAGACATGGTGCTCCTCGCTGGAATCAGATCGGGTGGTGGGCGGCTTCGGACCGGACGGTGACCCGCTGCGTCTCGGCGAACACCTCGACGTCGGCCCACCTCTGCCGAACCGCCGGTCCACCGACCGGCGAAGACCCTTCCTCCCGGTTCATCAGGGTTCCTGATTGTTACGAGAGGATCGTGTTCCAGCGAACACCTCTGCTTCAAGGAAATGTGACCCGGCGCACTCCACCATCGCGACGTCGCAGGCGATGGCCGCCGACCGGCCCGGATTTCGCCGGGCCGGCCCTCGGGCGGGTCAGCGGGCCGCGGCGTTCGCGACGGCTCGCACCGACAGCGCCCGCTGCGCGGCCTGCCACCGGCTCGCGTCACCGCGCCAGGCCTCCAGCGCGGGGGCGACCAGCGCGCGCCCGAACGAGTAGGTCAGCTCCCAGGGCAGCGGACCGCAGTTCTGCATGGCGCCGAGGTGGCGGGTCGCCAGCTCCGGGCTCTGCCCGCCGGAGAGGAACGCGATCCCCGGCACCTCCGGCGGGACGACATCGCGCAGCGTGTCCACTGTGGTCTGCGCGACCTCCTCGACGCCGGGCTGCTTCGGGCAGTCCTTGCCCGCGACGACCATGTTGGGCTTGAGGACCATGCCGTCGAGCCGCACCTGCATCAGGGCGAGCTCGTCGAACAGCGCCCGGAGCACCACCCGCGTCACCTGCTGGCACCGGGCGAGGGTGTGGTCGCCGTCCATCAGCACCTCCGGCTCCACGATCGGCACCAGTCCCCCTTCCTGGCAGAGCCCGGCGTAGCGCGCGAGCCCGTGCACGTTCGCGCGGATCAAGCGCTCGGAAGGACGTCCGTCGCCGATGGTGATCACCGCGCGCCACTTGGCGAAGGTCGCTCCGAGGCCCACGTATTCGGCGACCCGGTCGCGCAGGCCGTCGAGTCCTTCGGTGACCTTCTCGCCGTCGGCCCCGGCGAGCGGCTTGGCCCCGGTGTCGACCTTGATTCCGGCCAGGATGCCCATGTTCGCGAGAGCCGCGGGGAAGGTGCTCCCGTCCGACAGCTTCTGCCGCAGGGTGTCGTCGGCCAGGATGATCCCGCTGATCGAATCGGCCAGATCGGGGGTGGTGACGATCAGTTCGCGGTAGGTCCGGCGGTTCTCGTCGGTCGGAGCCACACCGACGCCCTCCAGCCGGGAGGACATCGTGGCGATGCTCTCGTCCGCGGCGAGCACTCCTCGCCTATCGGAGACCATCCTGCGAGCGATCTCGTTCAAGGTAGCCATGTTCCGCTTCGCCTCCTAGCGCATCGCGCGAAAAACCGTGTCGACCGGCATCCGGTGCCGTCGTGAGATGTGCCCGAATCGCAAGGCTGCACGGCCCCGAAGTCCCGGTCAACGCACCGAGCACGAAGCGGCGTCCGCGCGGCACGAACGGTTGTCAACACCTTCCGGACGGCGCGATCAGATCGATTCCATTGCATGATCCAGCTGGTACGCGTATTCTTCACCCGTCGACAAAAACGGCTCGTTTTCAACGCTTTTGCGCGCAGTGCGCAGGTGAGTGCACCCGCTCCGCAGCAACCACTGTGGACGCAGATAGCCGTGGCCGCAGAACGGGTGCAGCGATGAGGGATCGAGTTCCCCTGGGACTAGGTGCTGTTGGAGAACGCGACGGAGCCGCTGCGCTTTCCCCTTTCAGGGGTTTCTGCCGCTGGCACCGCCAAGAAACGAAATTCCTAACAGCTCCTAGAGTCCGAGGGCTTCGGTGACGAACTTCGCGCGCCGGCGCGAGACCGGCACGACCCATCCGTAGTTCTCGACGGTGAGTTCGAGTTCGCCACCGTCCTTGCGCGTCACTTCGCGGACGCGGTTGAGGTTCACCAGGTAGCTCCGGTGAACTCGCACGAATCCGCAGGCCGCGTACTTGTCGTCGATGTTGTCGATGCCGTCCGTCGCGCACCGGAAACGTCCGAGATCGGTTCTCAGCCAGACGGCCCTCCCGACGGATTCGGCCACGATCACCTCGGCGATGTCGAACAGGACCTGCCGGTCCCCTTTGATCCCGACAACACGTCTCGTCTCACCCAAGGCATCCTCCCGTTGCAGTGTTCCGGAAGCCACTCGCTCGTCCGACTCCGTCCGGGACGCGGTGCCCGGACCTGCCCGATCAACGGTGTTCCCGCGATGTACCAACGGGTTTCGGCGGACGGACTCAGTGTTCCGCCCGCCAGCCCGCTTCTCACCTGATGAACTAGGCGCGGGTGAGGAAGAAGACCTCCGGTCGGGGTGTGCGGGCGTCGTGCGCGCGCCCCCGACCGGAGGTTTCCTGCTTCACCCCACCGCACCGCCGGTCGCGGTGCGGTCGTCACTCCTGCCCTCCGGTCAGTCTGGTAGGGCGAAGACGATCAGTGCGCTGCCGTGGCCTGCGCCGAGCATGCCGGGGATGATGCCTTCCAGCCAGCCGCCCCAGCCGACGGGTACGGCGATGTACTGCTTGCCGTCCACGCTGTAGGTCATGGGGCTGCCGTGGTGGCCGCTGCCGCACTGGAACTTCCACAGCTCCTCGCCGGTGCGGGCGTGCAGCGCGAGGAATTCACCGGTGGGGGTGCCGGCGAACACGAGGTCACCGGCGGTGGCCAGGACCGAGGCGGCCATCGGGTGCTGGTTGCGCCAGCGCCACTGCTCCACGCCGTGGGAGTCGAACGCGCTGACCGA
>NZ_JBFAPZ010000010.1:0-332766 GCF_040676935.1 Saccharopolyspora sp. NPDC049426
TCGCCGCGCCCCCCCCGCGGGGGGGGGGGGGGGGGGGGCGCGCCCCCCCCCCCCCCCCCGCCCGCGATCAGCTCCGCTTCGCGTAGTCGCTGGCGCCGTACCAGTCGACGATGACGACGTCCTCGTCGCCGACGACCCAGGCGTCGTGGCCCTGCGGCAGGGAGCTGACCGAGCCGGGGCCGACGTCGAACTCGTTGCCGTCGGACATCTTCACGTGCAACGTCCCGGAGACGTGGTACTGGAAGTGGGGTGCCTCGCACCAGTCGGTGCCGGCGATGGGTTTGACGTCCTGGCTCCACCGCCACCCGGGGTGCAGCACGAGACGCCCGATGGTGCCGCCCGCCATCTGCAGCACCTCGGCGCGGCCGTGCTCGAACTCGCGTACGTCGTCGGGACGGTCGAAGCCGCGGCATTCGACCGCTTGTGTGCTGTGCATGGTCATGATCCGCTCCTTCCGAGCGCTACCCGACCAGCGTGTTCCCGCCGCGAAACAGGTGCCAGGGGCTTTCTGCCCCGCCCGTCACGCCGGCCCGACGGTGACGCGGAAGTTGCCGCGCTGGACGTGCATCGTCCAGAGCTTCTCGGCCAGCGCGTCCGGGGCGAACATGGGGTCTCCCCCGCCGATGGTTCCGGGAACGACCAGCTGCCCGACGTGGATCCTGGGTGCGAGGGCGTCGTGCAGCATCGTTCCGTAGGCGGACTCGCCGGCGAACGCGACGGATGTGCCAGCGACGTTGCCGTTGGGCGTCGCCGCGCTGCCGCCGTTGACCAGCAGGATCGTGCCCTTGCCCAGCTCGGTCATCCCGGGCAGCACCTGCTGCACGGCGGTGACCGAGCCGTGGAGGGAGAACTCGACGGCGGCCGCGAAGTCGTCGACACCGGTGTCGAGCACCGGACGCAGGAATTCCCTGCGCGGTGCCGGGCTGTACTGCAGGACCTCGATCGTTCCGAGATCGTCTGCGGCGGATTTCAGCGCCTCCACCACGCGTTCCCGGTCCTGCACGTCGGCGGCGTACCCGCGTGCCCGGACCCCGTCGTTGCCGAGTTCGGCGGCGAGGCGGTCGACGTTGTCCTGCGTGCGCGAGATCAACGCGGCGGAGAAGCCCTCCCGCCCGAACCGGCGCGCCGCGGAGGCGCCCAGTCCCGGACCGGCACCGATGATCGCGATGGTGGTCATGGCTCTCCTTTCATCGGACGAACGTCCGGCACGTCGTGCCCTGCCCTCGGAAGCGCCGGGCCTCCATCCAACACCTCCGAGGCCGCTCCAGCGAGTGGTCAGGCCGGTACCTCCGCGGAGAGTTCGGCCAGGGTCTCGCGGATCGCGGTCATGCGCTCGCGGTACTTCTCGACCGAGTCGAGCTTGATCTGCTCGTAGCCGCGGACCATGTCGGGCAGTTCGGCGAGTTCCAGCGCCGCGGGCAGGGTGGTTCCGCTGAGGGCGGGCAGCGCTTCTTCGACGGCCGTGCGGTATTCGACGATGAGGGCGCGTTCGACCTTGCGGACGTGGGCGTGGCCGAACGGGTCGAGGGCGCTGCCGCGCAGTCGCCGGAGTCCGCGCAGCGCGCGGAACGCGGGGCGGAACCACGGGCCCAGCGCGATCTTGCGCCGCATGCCCAGGGCCCGGAGCACGGGCGGGTGCAGCCGGTAGCTCACCCGGGCACCCGGCCCCCACTGCGCGCGGACGTCGTTCTCCAGCGCCGGGTCGAGCGAGAGCCGGGCGACCTCGTACTCGTCCTTGTAGGCCATGAGCTTGAACAGGTGGCGCGCCACCGCCTCGGTGAGCGCCGTGCTGCCCGGGACAGCCTCGGCCTCGCGGGCCCGGACCTGGTCGACGAAGCGCCGGTAGTCGGCGGCGTAGCGGGCGTGCTGGTAGTCGGTGAGCTCGTCGGTGCGGTGCGCGATCAGCTCGTCGAGGGTCATCGGCGCGGGTTCGGGAGCGGGCTCGCCCACGAGGGCGCGGCGGCCGTGGCCGAAGGCCAGCAGGTTCTCCTCGACGCGCACGCCGTTGAGGCGGATCGCCTGTTCGACCGCCTCGGCCGGCAGCGGGAGCGCCCCGGCCTGGAAGGCCGCCCCGACCAGCAGCATGTTCGCGAACTGCTCGTCGCCGAACAGCTCCAGCGAGAGCCGGTCTGCGGCGAGGTGGTGCGCCCGCGCCACGTGCTCGTCGACGGCCGAGCGGATGCTGCCCTGGTCGGGGAAGGTCGCGGTGGGGTCCACGACCATGTGCCCGGTGGGGACCTCCGCGGTGGACACGACCGCGATCGTCCGGTCCGGGCTGGTGGACTTGAGCTGGCCGGGGTCGGTGGCCACGAGGGAATCGCATCCCAGGTAGAGGTCGCACTCGCCGTCGGTGATCTTGGACGCTCGCGCGATCGGGGTGGTGCTGATCTTGACGTCGGAGACGACGGCGCCGCCCTTCTGCGCGAGGCCGGTCTGGTCGAGGGCGCGCACGTGCCTGCCGTCGATGGCCGCGGCGGTGGCCAGCACCTGGGCCACGGTCACGACGCCGGTGCCGCCGACTCCGGTGATGCGCAGGGTGAAGTCGTCGACCGGGACCTGCGGCACCGCCTCGGGCAGGGGACCCACCGGCGGCACGACCGGTGTCGCGGAACGCTTCTCGGTGTCGGGGACGACGGTGACGAACGACGGGCAGTCGCCGTCCAGGCACGAGTAGTCGAGGTTGCAGGAGGACTGGTGGATCTGCGTCTTGCGGCCGAACTCGGTGTCGACCGGGCGGACCGAGAGGCAGTTCGACTTCTGCCCGCAGTCACCGCACCCCTCGCACACCCGCTCGTTGATCACGACCTTGGTCGCCGGGGTGGGCAGCGATCCGCGCTTGCGCTTGCGCCGCTTCTCGGCCGCGCACTCCTGGTCGTGCACGAGGACCGTCACGCCCGGTTCGCGGGACAGCTCCGTCTGGACCTCGACGAGTTCGTCCCGGTGGCGCACGCTCACCCGGTCGCGGAGCACTCCGGCTCGGCGCAACGCCTTTCGCACCCGGTCCGGCCGGTCGCCCGTCACGACGATGCGGGAGACCCCTTCTGCGAGCACGGTTTCCACCAGCTGCGTCAGGCCACCGCGAGCGCCGACCGCGTCCTGCCCACCGGTCATGGCGACCGTCGAGTTGAACAGGATCTTGAACGTCATCGGCGCCCCGGCGGCCACCGCCGCCCGGATCGCGAGGCTGCCCGAGTGGGCGAAGGTCCCGTCGCCGAGGTTCTGCAGGTAGTGGGTGGTGCTGACGAAGGGCGCCATGCCGATCCAGTGCACGCCTTCGCCGCCCATCTGCGTCAGCCCGGTGACGGTGCCGACCTGTTCCTCCGGCATCAGCAGGACCATCGCGTGGCAGCCGATGCCACCGCCGACGAGCGCACCTTCCGGCGGTTTCGTCGAGGAGTTGTGCGGGCACCCGGAGCAGAAGTAGGGGGTGCGGGCGGCCAGCGGCAGCATGATCCGCTCGGGTCGCTCCGCGTCCTGTTCGGACTGAACGGGGAATCCGTTGTCGCGCAGACGTCGTCGCAGTCCGGCCCCGGCTGCGCCCGGGTCGAGCTCGCCGACGTCGCTGAACAACCGGGCACCGTGCGGGTCCCGCTTGCCGGTCACGCGCGGAGCACCCGGAAGCCCGTAGAGGATCTCCTTGAGCGCGACCTCCAGGAAGGCCCGCTTGTCCTCCACCACCACGATCTCGTCGAGCCCGCTAGCGAACTCGCGCACGATCTCCGGTTCGACCGGGATCACCGCGCCCAGCTTCAGAAGCCGGATCCCCAGGTCCTCGCAGGCCGGTTCGTCGAGGCCGAGTTCGTCCAGCGCCTGCCGCACGTCGAGGTAGGTCTTGCCGGCCGCGACGATCCCGATCCGGGCCGAGCCGGTCGCGCCGAGGATCCGGTTGACGCCGCTGCGCCGCAGGTACTCGAGCGCGATCGGCATCCTGACCTGGTTCAGGCTCCGCTCCAGCTCGGCGAGCTCGGGGCCGAGCAGGCGCGCGTGCGGGACGTGCGAGTAGGCCTGCAGGCCACCGGGAAGCCCGTCCATGTCCGGGGCGGTCCACCGGGGATCGACGTGGGCGGTGGAGGCGCCGTCGGCGACGTTGGTGGCGACCTTCATCGCCGTCCACAGCCCGCTGGCGCGGGACAGCTCGACGGCGTGCAGACCGTGGTCGATGACCTCCTGGGAGTCCGCCGGGTAGAAGGTCGGCAGTTGCAGGTCCGCCAGGGCCGGTTCGGACGAGCAGGGCACGGTGGAGGACTTCGCGCTCGGGTCGTCTCCGACGAGCGCGACGACACCGCCCTTCGGGGACGTGCCGATCAGGGCGGCGTGCCGGATCGCGTCGGTGGCCCGGTCCAGGCCCGGGGCCTTGCCGTACCAGAAGCCGGTGACGCCGTCGGTGGTCAGCTCGGCGACCTGCCCGGCGAGCTGGGTGCCGACCAGCGCGGTCGCGGCGAGCTCCTCGTTGAGCGCGGGCGCGTGCACCACGCCGTGGTCCGCCATCAGCCGGGAACGGCGCTGGATCTCCAGGTCGTAGCCGGCCAGCGGGGACCCCTCGTAACCGGTGACGTACAGCGAACCGCGGTGCCCTGCCCGCCGGTCGTGCCGGCTCCGGTCGAGCAGGGCTCGCACGAGCGCCTGCACGCCGGTCAGGTACACCGCACCGTCCTCGGCCAGGTAGCGGGCGTCGAGCGAGAACGAACCGCGGGTCGGCGTGTCGATGGTCGTGCTCAAGCCGGCACCTCTTCCAACGCGTCGAGACGAGACGCGGGTCACGTTATGCCTGGTAAACCCGGTTGTTCAACTGATTCCACACTTTCTGGTCCAACGGCCAGATTTCGCGGTGCGCCGCGTTCCAGGAACTGTGCCAACGGTCGTATCGGATGTACTTCTGGTGCACAACCGGACCTCAGCCGACGGTTCACTGATCCCTTGGCTCGCCGTGGCAGGCAAAACCGTGATCAATTTGCACAACTGGTCCAGAAATCAGCCTGACTATTTACGCATTGGACACCGGCGGTTACGTTCTCGCTCCACAACGGCCCACCCGCAGCCCTCACGACAACGACGTCCGATCGCTCATCACCGAGCGCGACACGGGGATGCCACCGCCATGACCAACAGCCTGATCCTGCTCAACACCGCGTTCGCGATCCTCGCCGCGGTACTGCTGATCACCCGGTTCCGGGTCAATCCCGTGATCGCCCTGCTGCTGAGCTCCTCCTACCTGGGGATGACCTCCGGCCTGGGCGTCGACGGGACCATCGAAGCCATCACTCGGGGTTTCGGCGATCTCATGGCCGAGATCGGCCTGCTCGTCGCCTTCGGCGTCCTCGCGGGATCGCTGCTGCAGCGGTCGGGCGCGATCGAGCGGCTGATCGAAGCCCTCCTCAAGCACATCGGGCCCAAGCGCATGCCGTACGCGCTGTCGGTGAGCGTCGCGACCGTGCTCCAGTCGATCTTCCTGGACGTGCTGGTCGTGATCGTGGCGCCGCTGGCGCGCGGACTGGGAATGCGCATCGGCAAGGCGGGCACGCCCCGGATGATCTCGGCGATGGCGATCGGCATGGAGGTCGGCGTCGTCATGGTCGTGCCGGGCATCGCCACGCTCGCCCTGGCCGGCGTGCTCGGCGTTCCGCTGGGAACCATGCTCTCGCTCGGCCTGCTCGTCGCGGTTCCCACCACCGTCATCTCGGTGGCGATCATGCAGTTCGTGTTCCGCCACGGCTGGTGGGACGAGAGCAAGGACGAGCTGCCTGCGTCCGCGGCGGCCGGCAGCGACGCCGAGAGCGCACCGGGCCCGCGTGGTTCAAGCGGTACGCAGCCGGCGAAATCCGTTGCGTCCAGCGCTGTTGCGTCCGAGACCGAGGTGACCACGACCTCCCGGCCGCCGCTGGTCCTGCTGTTCGCCCCCGTGATGGGAGCGCTGGGGCTGATCGCGACCGGTGCGATCCTCGACATCGTCGAGCTGGAGATCGCGCCGCTGGCCTTCGTGTGCGACCCGGTCATCGCGCTGCTGGTGGGCCTCATCGGCACCATCCTCGTCACCCGGCGCGCGGTGGGGAAAGCAGCGATGGACGAGGCGCTGCGCAACGGGTTCCGGGAGAGCGGGCAGATCCTCATCCTCAACGGGGTCGGCGGCTCGCTGGCGCTGACGATCGAGAACATCGGCCTCGGCGACATCCTCGGCCGGCACTTCTCGGCGAGCACCGCCTTCCCGCTGCTGATGGTCTGGGTGGTCGCAGCGATCCTGCACATCGCGGTCGGCTCGGTGTCGATCTCGGCGATCACGGCGGCCGGGATCCTCGCGCCCCTCGCGCCGATGATCGGGCTCGACGCGGTGTGGATCGCGCTGGCGGCGGGAGCGGGATCGCTGTTCGCCATCCACGTCACCAGCAACACCTTCTGGCTGTTGCAGTCGCTGACCGGACTGACCACGCGCGGCACGCTCAAGACCTTCTCGGCATCGGTCTCGGTGGCCTCGGTCGTGGCCATCGCGGTGATCGTGCCGCTGTCGATGGTGCTCGGATGAGGCGCTCAGCGGCCGAGTTCGTCGTGCAGCTTGCGGATGAGCGGCGAGATCCTCGGCATGATGCGGCGGCTCAGCACCACCTCGGTGGAGATCCGCTCGACGCCGTCCACGGCGATGATCTGCTGCAAGACTTCCTCCAGCCCCGCGTTGTCCTTGGCGACCACCCGGCACAGCAGGTCGGCGTCACCGGCGACCGCGTTCGCCTCGATGACCTCGGGAATCCGGCTGAGACCGTCGAGCGCGTGGTCCAACCTGCCCTGCGCGAGGTTGAGCCGGACGTAGGCCAAGCCCTGATAACCCATGGCGGCCGGGTCGAACTGCGGTCGCCAGCTGATCAGGACGCCGAGGCGCTGCAACTTGTCGACTCTGGACTGCACCGTCGCTCTGGCCACGCCGAGCCGGCGGGCGTACTCGCGCACACCCGCACGGGGTTCCTCGGCGATGAGCCGGAGCACGGCCATGTCCAGCGGCTCGAAGGGGGATGACATGAGGGCTCCTCCTGGGCGAGTGATCTGGCTCCTGGACGTTGGCATCCAGCATCGTCGATCTGTTGTACCAGATGCTCACCCGTTCGGTTGCTCGCTGACTCAGAAGCAACCAGGAACCAGTCCGAACGAAACCGACGAGCTGAACGAGGAGGCCCCGTTGGCCCGGACGCTGGCCGAGAAGGTCTGGAACTCCCACGTCGTGCGCACCGACGGCGCGCAGGACCTGCTCTACGTGGACCTGCACCTGCTCCACGAGATCAACACCCCGATCGCGTTCGACGGCCTGCGCGCCGCGGGACGTGCGGTGCGCCGGCCCGACCTCACCCTCGGCACCGAGGACCACCTCGTCCCGACGCAGAACCTGCTCAAGCGCATCGAAGAACCCGCGATGCGGCGGCAGGCCGCGCTGCTGGCCGAGAACTGCGCGGAGTTCGGCATCGAGGTCTACCGGCGCGGCGACCCCGAGCGGGGCATCGCCCACGTCATCGGGCCCGAGCTCGGACTCGTCCACCCCGGCATGACGGTCGTGTGCTGCGACTCGCACACCACGACGATGGGTGCGTTCGGAGCGCTGGCGATGGGCATCGGGACCTCGCAGGTCGAGCACGTGCTCGCCACTCAGACCCTGCCGCTGACCAGGCCGAAGACGATGCGGGTCACCGTCACCGGGACGCTCGGAACGGGCGTCACCGGCAAGGACCTGATCCTCGCGCTCATCGCGCAGATCGGCACTCTGGGCGCGCAGGGCCACGTCGTGGAGTACCAGGGCCCGGCGATCGAGGCGCTGTCGATGGAGGCGCGGATGACGGTGTGCAACATGACCGTCGAAGCCGGTTCGCGCGCAGGCATGATCGCTGCCGACGACACGACGATCGACTACCTCGCAGGGCGTCCGCACGCCCCCACCGGGGCCGAGTGGGAAGCCGAGGTCGCCCACTGGCGGACGTTGCGCTCGGACGACGACGCCACCTTCGACAGCGAGGTCGTCGTGGAGGGCGACGAGATCCGCCCGTTCGTCACCTGGGGAACCAATCCCGCTCAGGGCGCGCCGATCGATGCGACCGTGCCCGATCCCGCCACCTTCGCGGACCCGCAGGAACGCGCCGCGGCCACCAGGGCTCTGTCCTACATGGACCTGAGGCCGGGCACGTTCTTGCGCGACGTCGAGATCGACGCGGTCTTCATCGGTTCCTGCACCAACGGCCGGATCGAGGACCTGCGCGCCGCCGCCGACGTGCTGCGCGGTCGCACCGTCGCCGAAGGCGTGCAGGTCTACCTCGTGCCCGGCTCGGACGCGGTCCGCGGGCAAGCCGTCGCCGAAGGTCTCGACGAGGTGTTCACCGCGGCAGGGGTGCAGCTGCGCACCTCCGGGTGCTCGCTGTGCGCGGCGGTCAACGAGGACCGGCTGCGTCCCGGGCAGCGGGCCGCGTCGACCAACAACCGCAACTTCGAGGGCCGCCAGGGCAAGGGGGCGCGCACGCACGTCGTCTCCCCTGCCGTGGCCGCCGCCAGCGCCGTCACCGGCCGCCTCACCTCACCCGCGGATCTGGAGCGCTAGATGCAGGAGTTCACCGTCCACACCGGACAGGCCGCGCCGCTGCGCGCCGGTGACGTCGACACCGACCAGATCATCCCGGTCCGGTTCCTGACCCGGCTGACCAAGGCCGGTCACGGCCAGGACCTGTTCGCCGACTGGCGCGACGACCCCGATTTCGTGCTCAACGTCGAGCCCTACTCGGCCGCGACGATCCTGGTGGCCGGCCCGAACTTCGGCACCGGCTCCTCTCGCGAGGGCGCGGTGTACGCGCTCACCGACTACGGCTTCCGCGCGGTCATCGCACCGCGCTTCGGCGACATCTTCGCCGGCAACGCCCACCAGAACGGACTGCTGCCGGTGGTCGTGCCCACTCCGGTCGTCGAACGGCTGTGGCGGCTGCTCGAAGCCGAGCCCACCGCGCCGGTCACCGTCGACCTCGTCGCCCAGCGGGTTCGGGCACGCGGGATCGACGAGCCCTTCCCGATCGAGCCCGACGTGCGCGAACGCATGCTCGCCGGGCTCGACGACATCGGCCTCACCTCGCAGCACACCGACGACATCGCGGGCTACGAATCCCGACGACGTCCGGCTTTGCCCACCACCGGCAGGAGGTGGGCGGCAGGCTGCCGGTGACCGGTCAGGTGCTGCGGGCCAGGAGGGTTTCGGCGCGGAGGGCGATCTCCATGGTGAGGCGGTCCTCGGGGTCGTTGAGGCGGTCGCCGAAGAGCTGTTCCAGCTTGTTCATGCGGTAGCGGACGGTCTGCGGGTGCACGCCCAGGCGTTCGGCGAGCTCCCTGGCGCTGCCGCGCGATTGGAGCCAGACCAGCAGGGTTTCGCTCAGCCTCGCCCGCTGCTTGACCGTGAGCTCGCCGAGCGGGGCGAGGCAGTGGGCTCCGATCTGGCGGACCAGGAACTCGTCGCTGAGCAGCCACAGCGTGGTGAGGTGCTCGGCGCAGCGGGTCAGGGGGCGGTCCGGGAGGACACCGCGCTGCACCAGGTCGATGGCTTGGCGCGCCCAGCGCAGCGAGCGGGCGGCATCGCCGAGCCGGACCTTCGGGCCGATCGCGGCGCGCCTGCCGCGGAGCTCGGCCGCCAGCCCCGCCGGGTCGGCCGGTTCGTCGGGAACGAGCATGCAGGGGGTGCTGCCGTCCACGTTCGCCAGCACCTCGCCGAACGGTTGCGCGGGGTCCTGCTCCAGCTCGTCGGGGCTGGGTTCGAGGGCGACGAGGGTGACCCATTCGGGCACGTCCCACCGGGCGCTGTCGGCGAGGTCGCCGATCGTCTGCGGGGATGCCGGCGGGTCGGCCAGCAGCAGTTCCAGGAGTCGGCGCCTGCGCCGGGCCAGCGTTCCGACCTCGCGCTCCTGGGCGGTGGTGTAGCCCTCGATCGACAGCTTGGAGAGGTCGTCGACGTAGGCGAAGATCGCCTCGGCGCACAGGCACAGCAGGTCGACCTGGACGTCGAGGCGCTTGCCGAACTCAGCGAAGTGCCGCCAGGCGACCCGGCCGCCCACGCGGTAAGCGGTCTGCAGGCTCTCCAGGCCGCGGCCCGCGGCGAACTCCAGCTTGCCCAGCAGGCGGAAGTACTCCGACCAGCTGTCGACCCCGTCCTCGCCGTCGTCGCGAATGTTGTTGAGCGGCTGGATGATCGCGTGCTCGATCCCGCGCGTGAAGTACACGCCGAAGGCGGTGTCCAGGGGTTGCGCGTACTCCGGAACCACGCCCTGGATCTCCCGCACGATCGCCTTGGCCAGCGGGGCGACGTAGGGCCGGAAGCCTTCCCCGATCTCCTTCGGCAACGCGGTGAACAGCGTTCTGGCCCGGCCGTTCTCGGCGATCCCCGGCCTCATCTCGTTGTGCGATGACGGAGTCCGACGCCGGGGATCCGTCCGCTGGCCGACGCCGCCGAACTGGGTTCTCCCGCGCGACCCCCCTTCTCGGACAGCTCCGGACCCGACGTCGATCGGCATATCTCTCCCCCAAGCGCAGCGAATCGGGGCTCAACGCGTTTCATTAGATAACGCGTTCGCAATCATGAGAACATATGGACGACAGCCGGAACTGTCAACGCACCACCCTTCCGGTTTGCATGCGCACATGTCGCTTTCGGCTATTCGGGTGGCAATTCTTCTGGCCGGTGCTAATTTTGCGGATTCCACTTGTGCCGGGATGACAAAACCCGCTCACGCCGTTGCGTTCACACCGCCGAGCTCCTACTTAAGCATCACGACCAGGACTTCGCGAAGAAGATTCACATCACCGTTTTTCCCACTTTTCTCGACCGGAGACGATCGGGGCAATTGATTCAACGCGACTAATCGGTCCGTTTTGACGAATTCCCGTCGTTCCCGTAACCGAATCCACCGCGCGCGGAATTCAACCCGAGAGCCGGGGCGAGCACCGGCCACGCGGATCGCAGCTCCCGCCGCCAGTAGGGCCAATCGTGCGTTCCGTCGCCGTAGAAGTGCGCTGTCACCGCAATTCCTTCGGCCGCCAGCCGATCGGTGAAGCTCTTCGACGTGGCCAACGACGCCGACTCCAGCGGGTCCATCTGCCCCGGCGGGTCCAGCGGTCCCGTCAGCCCGTTGCCGGACGAGATGTGCACACCGATGCCGCGCAGCTCCGCCACGTGGTCGAACGGGTTGTGCTCCGACCAGATCCGGTGGTTGACCACCTCGTCCCCCCACAGCGACAGCGGGTTCAGCCCCTCCCGCACCAGGAGCCCCTTGATCACCGAGGGCGCGCCGGGGTGCAGCGTGTTCGGGATCCCGCTGAGCGACGCGGCGGCGCCGAACATCCCCCGGTGCCGGAAGGCGTAGGCCAGGGCGCCGTACCCGCCCATGGACACGCCGGCCACCGCCCGCCGGGTGCCCGCGCGGTAGCTCCGCTCCAGGATCTGGCGCAGCTCGGTGACGTGGAAGGTCTCCCAGTCCGGCGTCCCGCCCGCGCCGAAGTTCCACCACGGCGAGTACATCCCGGCCGGACCGCCGCTGGGCATGACGACCAGCACGTCCTCGTCCGCGGTGAACTCCTCGACGTCGGTGAACCACGTCCACGCCTGGTAGTCGGCCGTCTCGCAGCAGCCGTGCAGCAGGTACAGCACCGGCCAGGCCCGGTCCGGCTCCGCCGCCCAGCGGGTGGGCAGCAGCAGCCGGACCATCGCGGTTCCGCCCAGCGCGGGCGAGGCGATCTCCAGATCGACCTCCCGATCGTCCACCCTGGACTCCCGAACCACCCTCGCCCCGTCGTCCGCGGCGGCGCCGGGCGGCGCCGCCGCGCTGGAACCGGCGCCGACCAGCATCGCCGCCACCACCAGCACCGCCAGCACCCGCGGGGAACGCGTTCCCCGCGTCACAGCGGCAGGTTCCCGTGCTTCTTGGCGGGCAACGACTGCCGCTTGGTGCGCAGCATCCGCAACGCCCGCGCGACGTGGAACCGGGTCCGGGAGGGCTGCACGACCATGTCCACGTGCCCGCGCTCGGCCGCCCGGTAGGGGTTGGCGAACGCCTCCGCGTACTCAGCGGTGAGCCGCTCGTGCAGGGCGTCGCGCTGCTCGTCGTCGGCCTCCCCCAGCTGCTTCCGGTGCAGGATCGCCGCGGCACCCCGCGCTCCCATCACCGCGATCTCCGCGGTGGGCCAGGCGATGTTGACGTCGGCGCCGAGGTGCTTGGAACCCATCACCGCATAACCACCCCCGTACGCCTTGCGCACCACCACGGTCACCTTCGGCACCGTCGCCTCCGCGTAGGCGTAGATCAGCTTCGCCCCGCGGCGGATGATCCCGCTGCGCTCCTGCGCGACGCTGGGCAGGTACCCGGGCACGTCGGCGAGGGTGAGCAGCGGGATGTTGAAGGCATCGCAGAACCGCACGAACCGCGCCGCCTTCTCCGAGGCGTCGATGTCGATCACCCCGGCCAGCCGCTTGGGCTGGTTGGCCACCACGCCGACCGTGTTGCCCTCGATCCGCGCAAACGCGCAGATCATGTTGGGGGCGAACCTGCCGTGCGCCTCCAGGAACTCCCCGTCGTCGACGACGCGCTCGATGAGCTCGTACATGTCGTAGGCCTGGTTCTCCGAATCCGGGACCAGGCGGTCCAATTCCTCGTCCAGCGCGGCCGGCTCCTCGGGTTCGTACGCCGGGGCCGCTTCCAGGTTGTTGGCGGGCAGGTAGCCGAGCAGGGTCCGCACCCAGGAGAACGCGTCCTCCTCGTCGGAGGCCACGTAGTGGGCGTTCCCGGAGACCTCGCCGTTGGTGGCGGGACCGCCCAACTCCTCCAGCCCCGGCCGCTCACCCGACACCGCCTGCACGACATCGGGCCCCGTGACGAACATGTGCGAGCTGCCGTCGACCATCACGGTGAAGTCGGTGATGGCCGGCGAGTACACCGCACCGCCCGCGCACGGTCCCATGATCATCGACAGCTGCGGCACCACGCCCGAGGCGTGGGTGTTCAGCCGTCCCAGCTCCGCGTAGTAGGCCAGCGATTCGACGCCCTCCTGGATGCGGGCGCCGCCCGAGTCGTTGATTCCCACGACCGGGCATCCGATGCTCATCGCCAGCTCCATCACCTTGAGCACCTTGCGCCCGAAGGTCTCCCCCATGCTCCCGCCGAACACCGTGAAGTCCTGCGAGAACACGCACACCGGACGGCCGTCGACCGTGCCGTGGCCGGTGACCACGCCGTCCCCGAAGGGCCTGCTGCGGTCCATGCCGAAATCGGTGCACCGGTGCCGGGCGAACTCGTCGATCTCCACGAACGAATCGGCGTCGAGCAGCAGGTCGATGCGCTCGCGGGCGGTGAGCTTGTGCTTGGCGTGCTGGCGGTCCCGCGCGCGCTTCTCGGCCGCCTGCGTGACCTCCTCGTGGCGAGCGGCCAGGTCGGCTATCCGATCCGCGGTGGTCGCGCGATCGACGGTCGCTTCGAACATGCCAGTTCTCCCTCCAGGTGGTGCGCGATCACCGAGATGTGCGGCGGGTCGATCATGGACACGTGGTCGCCGGGCACCCGCACGATCCGCAGGTCGGAGCAGAACTCGTCCCAGCCCAGCGAATCGTCGGTGCGCAGGTAGCGCGGGTCCAGCGAGGTCGTCAGCGGATGCGGTTCGCTGGAGCGGAACAGCACCACCCGGCCCGGGTAGGGGCGCGGCCGGTACCGCTCGGCGATCCGGGCGTCCACGTAGGACGTGTACTGGTGGTGCAGCACGGCTTCGCCCATGTCGGGGACCCGCTCGGCGATGCGGTCCATGACGAAGCGGATCTGCTCGTCCTCCGAGAGCCCGCCCAGCTCCTCGACGCGGATGCCGAGGCTGGTGCCGTAGGTCTGCTCGACGTACTCCAGGAACCGGCCGTACCGGCTCAGCAGCAGGTCCTGCTGCGCGTTCTCCGCCGCGGGCAGCGGCAGGATGCTGTCGATCATGGCCACGACGTCGACCTGCTCGCCGAGTTCGGTGAGCAGGCGGGCGACCTCGTAGGCCAGGCAGCCGCCGAACGACCAGCCGGCGAGCCGGTACGGTCCGCGGTCCTGGATCTCGCGCAGCATCCCGATGTAGCGCTCGGCGATGTCCTCCACCGAGTTCGCCTCGTCCAGCCGCTCGAATCCGTAGCAGGGCTGCTGGTCGTCGAGCAGGTCCACCAGCGGCCGGTAGACGCCGGTGGAGCCGCCGGCCGGGTGGAACAGGAACAGTGGGGTGCGGTCACCGCGGTCGCGCAGCGCCAGCACCGGTTCCGCCGCGGCCTCGACCTCCGGCCGCAGCAGGTCGGCCATTGCGGCGATGGTCGGTCTGGCGAACAGCTCCGCGCGACCGGGCGCCCCGGGGTGCTGCTCGACGACCCGCGCGTGCACCTGCTGGGACAAGCCCTCGTCGCCGCCGAGGGCGAAGAAGTCGTCGTGCACGTCGAGGACCTCGACGCCGAGCGCCTCGCGCCACAACGTCGCGACCCACCGCTCGACCTGCTCGCGGGGTTCCAGCACCGACCGCGCGGCGTCGGCCCGCTGGGGCTCCTCGGCCGGTCCCAGCCCCAGCTCGGCGGCCACGTGCGCGGCCACCTCGGCCAGGCTCGCGCCCCGCAGCAGCATCGGGATCGGGACCGTCATGCCGAAGTCGCGCTCGAACGCGGTTCTGGCGCGCATCGCCATCAGCGAGTCCAGGCCGAGCCGGGTCAGCGGTGCGCCGGTGTCGACGTCCGCCTCCGCCAGGCCCGTCAGGGCACCGATGCGACCGACCAGGGCGTCGAGGATCGTGCGGTGGGCCTGCGCGGGTTCCATCCCCCGCAGCGCGTCGACGTCGGGTCCGGCCTCGTCGAACTCCGCTCCGTCCTGCCCGGCCGCGACCTCCGCGGCGAGTTCGCCGAACATCGGGCGCCTGGCCAGTTCGGGGAACAGCGCCAGCGTGCCCGCCACGTCCAGGCGCGTGATGCCCGTCGCGGCACGTCCGCTGGCCAGCACCGCTTCCAGGGCCTCCACGCCCTCCGCCGGGGTGAGCGGCCGCAGCACGGCCGAGTCACGTCCGACCGCACCACCGAGCTCGTCCCACGGGCCCCAGTTGATGGTCGCCGCGGGCAACCCGCGGTCGCGGCGCCACTGGACGAAGGCGTCCAGCCAGGCGTTGGCGGTGGCGTAGGCGGTCTGGCCGGGAGAGCCGAACAGCGCGGCCGCCGACGAGAACACCAGCCACCAGTCCAGTTCCAGTCCGGCGGTCGCCTCGTGGAGCCTGCTCGCCCCGAGGACCTTCGGCCGCCACACCCGGGCGAGGTCGGACTCGGTCAGGGTGCTGACCGTGGCGTCGGCCAGCACGCCTGCCGCGTGCAGCACGCCCCGCACCGGCATGCCGTCGGCGCCGGCCTCGCCGACGAGCTGCTCGGCCACGCCGTTCTCGGCGATGTCGCCGAGGACCAGTCGCACCTCGGTCCCCCTGCCGCGCAGCTCCTCGAACACCGCCTCGGCCTCCGCCGACGGGGCGCTGCGCCCGCAGAGCACGACCCTGCTCGCACCGCGCTCGGACAACCACCGCGCCACGAGCAGGCCCAGCCCGCCGAGACCGCCGGTGATCGCGTAGGCACCGTCGCGCACCGCCGGAACCCCAGCGGTTTCGGGGATCTCAGCCCGCACGAGGCGGGCGGCGTAGCGGGTTCCCTCCCGCCAGGCGACCTCGTCGTCCGGCGGTCCGGCGTCGAGCTCGGTCATCAGCGCACCGGCGCTGGAGGGGTCCAGGTCGAGGTGGGTGACGTGCAGCTCCGGGTGCTCGAAGGCCAGCACCCGGACCAGGCCCCGGAGGAACGCCGCGCCGGGTGCTCCCGGCTCGCCGTCGCGCACCGCCACCGCGTCCTGGGTGACCAGCCACAACCGGCCCTCGGCGGCAGTCAGCTCGTTGGCCGCCGTGGCCGCGTTGAACAGCAGCCGCCGGGAGTGCTCCGAGGAGTCGTAGTGCTCTGACGATCCCGCCACCAGCAGCACGCCCGCCAGCGGGGCGTCGGGTCCCGCGTTGGCCTTCGCCTCGCGCAGGCTCACGATGTCCGATGTGGACAGGATCAGCGGATCGTCGCCGTCCTCGGCGATCTCGGCGGCCAACCGGCCGGCGGGATCGACGAGCTGCACGGTGCCGACCAGCCCGTCCCCCTGCTCGTCGGCGGGGTCGAGCACGGCGTCGGAGCGCACGCCGTCGGACGGGTCGCCGAACACCCGTACCGAGCCGATGGACATCGGCAGGTAGAGCGTCTGCTGCTCGGCGACCCGGTCGGCCGCTGCCGCGGCCAAGGTGTGCAGGCACGCGTCCGCCAGGGCCGGATGCAGGGCGAAGTGCCTGCTCGGCGGTGCCTCGGAGGGCAGCGCGATGCCCGCCGAAGCGCGGCCGGGCGCCGCCCGCACGCCGCGCAGACCCCGGAACGCGGGGCCGTAGCGCTGCCCGATCTCGGCGAGCTCGCGGTACACGTCGAGCGGGCGTGCCCCGGGGGTCTCGTCGGTGACCTCGTCGAGGGGCACCTGGTCGGGCCGGTCGGGGGACTCGGCACGCACGGTCGCCACCGCGTGCCGGATCCAGCGGCCCGCCGCGGACTTGGTGTGCACGCCCACCTGAACGGAGTCGGGTCCGGTCTTGCGCAGCGAGGTGTGCGCGGTGGTGCCGCTGGTCAGCGGCAAGGGCTGGCGCAGCTCCAGGTCCCGCACGCGCAGCGGCCGGTCGGTCCCGAACGCCACGCGGGCGGCCGACAGCGCCGCCTCCAGGTACGCCGTCGCGGGCAGCACCGGGACGTCGTGGACCACGTGGTCGGCCAGCCACGGCTGCACGTCGGTGCCCACCTCGGCGCGCCACACGTGGTGGTCGCTGTCCGGGATCTCGATGTGCGTGCCCAGCAGCGGGTGCTCGCCAGGTGCCGACCGGCGTGCGCGCCGCACCCAGTGCGGCTGGTGCTCCCACACCGGTCCGGGCAGGTCGACCACCGGGGCCTGCGGGTACCGGCTCGCCAGCGCGGTCGCGTGCCCGGCCACGTGCAGCGCGGCCAGGCCGTGCAGCAGGCTGATCTGGTCGTCGGCGTCGCGGACCAGCGTGGGGATCGCCGAGACCCGGTCGATCCGGGCCGCTCGGGCGGTGCCTTCCACGGCGGATCGCGCGATGGGGTGCGGGGAGATCTCCAGGAAGCCGCGGTGGCCGTCGGCCATCGCGGCGGCGAGGGCCTGGGTGAAGCGCACCGGGCGCCGCAGGTTGCTGGCCCAGTAGTGCTCGTCGAACTCCGGAACTCCCGTCACGTCGTCGAGAACCGTGCTGTAGCAGGTGATCTCGGCTTCAGCGGGGTTGAGCTCGCCGAGGCGGACGACGAACTCGTCCAGGACAGGGTCGACGGCCGGCGAGTGCCCGGCGCCCCGGACGTCGAGCGTTTTGGCCATCCGGCCCATCGCCTCCACGCGCTCGACCAGGTCGTCGACCTGTTCCGCCTCACCGGTGACGGTGCACTGGGTGGGCGAGGCGTGCACCGCGATGGACACGTCGGGGTAGTCCTCGGCGAGTTCGCCGAACTCGGCGGTGGAGAGCTCGACGGCTGCCATCCGGCCCGCACCGGTGGCGTCGATGACGCCCAGCAGCCGGGAGCGCAGCGCCATCACCCGCAGGCCGTCGGCGACCGGCAGCGCACCGGCGACCACGGCCGCGGCGACCTCGCCCATCGAGTGGCCGATGATCGCAGCGGGTTCGACGCCGTGCGCGCGCCAGGTCGCCGCCAGCGCGACCTGCGTCCCGAACAGGACCTGCTGCCGGGCGGCCAGGTCCGGTGCCGGGACATCGCCTCGGAGCACGTCGCCGAGCGAGAACTCGGCCTCTGCCTGGAAGACCGGGTCCAGGCCGTCCACCGCGGAGCGGAAGGCGGGTTCGGTCTCCAGCAGTCGTCGTCCCATCCCCGACCACTGCGATCCGTACCCGGAGAACACGAACACGACGCCGGGGTCGCCGGTTTCACCGACGAGGGCGCCATCCTCCGGGCGGGCCCGCGCGACGGCCCGCAGCCGCTCGGCCAGTTGGTCGCGGTCGGTGGCGACCACGGCCGCGCGCTGCGCGAGGTGGTCTCGCCGCGTGGCCAGCGCTGCGGCCACGTCGCCGAGCCGGGCATCGTCGTCGAGCCGGTCGGCGAGGTCGGCGGCGCGGCGGCGCAGCGCCGACGGGGTGCGCGCGGAGAGGGCGAACACGTGCGGGACGCCGTCGGGTTCCGGATCGGGTTCGGCGTCCGGCCACTCCTCCAGCACGACGTGGGCGTTGGTGCCTCCGAAGCCGAACGCCGACACGCCCGCTCTGGCGATCCCGGAGTAGCGGGGCCACCGCGTGCCGGTGCCGGCGACGCGCAGCCCTTCGGCGACGAAGTCGATGTGCGGGCTGGGTTCGTCGAGGTGCAGGCTCGGCGGGATCCGCCCGTGCACCATCGCTAGCACGACCTTGATCAGCCCGATGAGGCCGGCGGCGCCCTCCAGGTGCCCGAGGTTGCTCTTGACCGAGCCGAGCAGCAGCGGGCGGTCGGCGGAGCGCGAGCCACCGAGCACCGCACCGAGCGCCTCCGCCTCGATCGGGTCGCCCAGGGCCGTTCCCGTCCCGTGCGCCTCGACGTAGTCCACGACGGAGGGATCGAGATCGGCGGCGGCGTAGGCGTCGCGCAGCAGCGCCCGCTGCGCGTCCGGGTTCGGGGCGACGATCCCGTTGGAGCGGCCGTCGGAGTTGGTCGCGGTGCCGCGCACGAGCGCCAGCACCCGGTCGCCGTCGCGGCGGGCGTCGGTGAGGCGCTTGACCAGCACGACGCCGCACCCCTCGCCCCGCACGATGCCGTCGGCGGAGGCTTCGAAGGGCTTGCAGCGCCCGTCGGCCGAGAGCACGCCCGCGCGGTGGAAGTTCGCGGTGATCCCCGGCGACAGCATCAGGTTCACCCCGCCCACCAACGCCAGGTCGGTCTCACCGGCGCGCAGGCTCGCCGCCGCCTGGTGCACCGCGACCAGCGACGACGAGCACGCCGCATCGGTGGTGAGGCTCGGTCCGCGCAGGTCGAGCAGGTAGGACAGGCGGTTCGCGGCGATCGCCGCCGCGGCCCCGGTTCCCGTCCAGGCGTCGACCGCGTCGAGCTCGCCCATCGTCAACGACCCGTACTCGCTGGAGGACAGCCCGACGAACACACCGGTCCGGCTGCCGCGCAACGACTTCGGCGGGATTCCCGCGTGCTCCAGCGCCTGCCAGGTCACCTCCAGCAGGATGCGCTGCTGCGGGTCCATCGCCGCGGCTTCGACCGGGGTGATGCCGAAGAACGCGGCGTCGAAACCGGCGACGTCGTCCAGGAATCCGCCGCGCCTGGGCAGGTCGTGCCAATCCTCGGCCGGGGCGAAGTCGGTCCAGCGACCCTCGGGCAGGTCCCGGATGGCCTCCCGACCACCGTCCAGGAGCCGCCAGAAGTCCTGCGGGGAGTTCACTCCCCCGGGCAACCGGCAGCCGAGCCCGACGATCGCGATCGGCTCGTCGTGACCGATCCGCGGTCGCGGGATCTCGATCTCCTCGTCCTCGTCTCCGTCGCCGGACAGCCGCGCCGCCAGGGCCGCGATCGTCGGGTTCTGCCACACCAGGGTGGGCGAGAGCCGCCTGCCGAGCCGCTGCCCCAGCTCCGCTGCCAGCGCGACCGCGTCCCGGGAGGACAACCCGAACTCGTGCAACGGCCTGTCCACCTCGACGCGGTCGGCCGGCAGACCGCTCGCGTGCGCGATCCGGTCGGCCAGCCACTGCCGAACCTCGGCTTCGCTCATCGTGTTTCGGGCGTTCATCACGAGCTCCCTCGCAGAGTTCCGGTGAGGTAGTGCTTGCGCGCCGCCGAGCGCGAGATCTTGCCGCTGGAGGTGCGGGGCACCTCACCGGGGCCGAGGACGACGAGCTCGCGCACGTTGAGCCCGTGCCTGCCGGTGACCGCGCTGCGCACCGCCTGGCGCAGCTCGTCGAGGTCCACCTCGTGCTCGGCGAGCCTGCTTGCGCGCTCCACCGCCACCACGGCCGACTCCCCGTCGTCGGTGGGCACCGCGAACGCCGCCGCCGAGTGTCTGCGAACGGCCGGGTGCGCCTGCTCGACGGTCTCCTCCACGTCCTGCGGGTAGTGGTTGCGACCGTCGACGATGATCAGGTCCTTGATGCGGCCGGTCACGTACAGCTCGTCCTCGTGGATCACCCCGAGGTCCCCGGTGCGCAACCAGTGCCCGGCGCCATCGGTCGAGGGGACGAACGTGCACGCCGATTCCTCCTGCCTGCGCCAGTAACCGCGTCCCACGTTGGCGCCGCGGACCCAGATCTCGCCCACCTGGTCCTGCGGGAGCTCCCGCTCGGTGTGCTGGTCGACGATGCGCACCAGCTGGTCCACCGGATGCCCGCAGGAGACCAGCGTGCTGACGTCCTCGCCCTTGACCGGCACCGCCCGGCCCGCCGCCAGCTGCTCGCGGTCGAGGTGCACGCGCTGCGGGGCGGACCCGGCCGGGCTCGCCGAGACCAGCACGGTCGCTTCGGCGAGCCCGTAGGAGCTGCGGTGCACCCGGGCTTTGAGCCCGCACTCGGCGAAAGCCCTGTGGAAGCGGTCGATCGCGCCCGCCTGCACCGGCTCGCTGCCGTCGATCAGCGCCCGCACGTGGTCCAGGCGCAGCCGCACCTTGTCGGTGTCCTCGACGCGCGCCGCGCAGTAGGCGTAGGCGAAGTTCGGGGCCGCGCTGATCGCACCGGGGTTCGCCGACAGGGCCTGCATCCACCGGACGGGCCGCTCGATGAACGCCACGGGGTCGATGAGCACCGAGCGGGTTCCGGCGACCAGCGGTGCGGCTAGCGCCAGCATCAACCCCATGTCGTGGAACAGCGGCAACCAGCTCACCGTCGGGGTGCGGCCGGCGACCGCCTCGTAGGCCGACATCGCCTGCGCCGCGTTGGCCACCACGTTGCCGTGCGTGATCATCACGCCGGTCGGTGCCTTGGTGGAGCCCGAGGTGTACTGCAGGTAGGCCAGCTCGTCCGGCCGCTGCTCGACGGGGTCCCAGTCCTCGGCGGCGGAGTCGGGCACCTCGTCGACGGCGACCACCTGCGGGCCGTCCAGCTCGCGTTCGCGCAGGAAGTCCCGGACCGGGTCGAGCTTGTCGGCGACGGTGAGCACCACGCTCGGTTCGCAGTCGGCGAGCACCCCGGCGAGCCGGTCGGCGTGGCCGGGCAGGTCCGGTGCGAACAACGGCACCGCGACCAGCCCCGCGCGGCAGGCTCCGAGGAAGGCCACGAGGTAGTCGACCCGCTGCGGCACGAGAATCGCGACCCGGTCTCCCGCGGCCGCGAGTCGTTGCAGCGCGCCCGCCACAGCGCTCGCCCGGCGGTCGAGCTCGGCCCACGTCAGCGACACGGCCAGACCTTCCGGGCTCTCGCCGTAGTCGAGGTGCGTGACCGCCAGGCGGTCGCTCATCTCCTGCCCGCACCGCGCCAGCAGCGCGGACAGCGACGCCCCTTCGACGTCCCGGAGCCACGAAGCGGGCGCGTCGGCAATGACCTCAGCAGTCGTTCGCATGATTCTCCAAACGGTTTGCGGGAAATGCGGATCCGGGCGGAAATCGGCGCGGAACGCATTCGACGAAAAGAGGAGGAACAATTCCCGTCGGACGAATTTCTCGACCGGTCACCGCCGCCGGAATCGGCGGTTTCCCGGTGCTGGTCGAATTCGCGGGTCCGGAAGCAGGCGAAGGTGACCGCCGCTGCCAGCAGTTCCACCACCGCGGCGGTCACCAGCCCGGCGGTGAACCCGGAGGCCAGCGCTTCCGGTTCGGGCGCGCCGGCGGACAGCTCGGCGCTCTGGCGGACGGTGAGCACGAGCCCGATCAGGGCGACGCCGAGCGCGCTGGACAGCTCGCGGGAGGCGGTGAGCGCACCGGAGGCGATGCCCGCGTCCCGGGTGGCGACCACTTCCAGCGAGAACGACGTCAGCGGCGTGGTGAACGCCGACCCGGCACCGATGAGCAGCAACCCCGGGATCCGCGGCGGGACCGACGGGACGTGGTTGACGACCGCGATCGCCAGCAGCCCCGCGCTGACCAGGACCAGCCCGACCAGCACGGTGTACCGCGGACCCCAGCGGTCGACGGCCGGTGCGACCAGCGGTGTCGCGGCGACGATCGCGACCGCGACCAGCACCAGCGGCAGTCCGGCCCCGGTGGGGGTCAGTCCCAGCGACTCCTGGTGCAGCAGCGGTGTGAAGAAGAAGACGCCGCTGACCCCCAGTCCCCAGAGCAGCTGGACCGACACCCCGCCGACGAACGCCCGCTCGGCTACCAGCGCGCGCGGCAGCATCGGGTGCGCGGTGCGGCACTCGACCACCACGAACGCCACCAGCCCCAGCACGCCCAACCCCGCGGGGACGATCCGGCCGAGCAGGTCCGGGGTCTGCTCGCCCGTGCCGACCAGCGCCATCAGGAACAGGATCATCGCGGTGGTCACCAGCAGCATGCCCCGCACGTCGGCCCGGCCCGGCGCGGGTCGGCGGGTCGTCGCCGCCGCGACGGGAGCCAGGGCGGCGGCCGCCACCGCGAAGGGCACGTTGCTGAAGAAGATCCAGCTCCAGTGCAGGTGTTCGCTGAGCATGCCGCCCGCGGCCGGTCCGACCGCGATCGCCACCGCCAGCGCCGCCGTCCAGATGCCCGCGCCGATCGCCCGTCCCCTGACGTCGAGGTTGGTGCGCAGCAGGCTCAGGGTCGCCGGTACCAGGACCGCGGCCGCGGCGCCCTGCACCACGCGGGCGGCGATGAGCGCGGCGGCGTCGCGGGCGAAACCACCGGCCAGGGCCGCCGTTCCGAACACCAGCAGCCCGAGCAGCAGAGCGCGGCGCTGCCCCCACCGGTCCACGAGGTTGCCCGCGACCAGCAGCAGACCCGCGAACGGCAGGATGTAGCCGAGGCTGATCCACTGCAGCTCGGTCAACCCGAGCCCCAGCTCCCTGCCGATGGAGGGAACCGCTGCCGCCACGATGTTGTTGTCCAGCGTGGTGACGAACGCGACCAGGGCGATGATCAGCAGCGTCGGCAGTGCCGCACCGCGGGGTCGCGCGATGCCGATCGGACCGGTGAGTCGGCCGGACACCATGATCACATCTCCACGTTCTGCTTCTCGGCGAGCGCGGCGTCGTCCTCGGCGCCGAACTGGTCCTCGAGGCCTTCCGGGCTGTAGTCGACGTCGATCGCGGCAACCTCCGCACCGCGCGCGGCCTCGATCGAGCTGAGCCTGCGGGCGGCCCGGTCGGTGGCGTAGCCGAACACGTCGCCCAGGTCGAAGCCGAAGGGGTCGTCGTCGAGCTGGTCGAGCGAGTGCTGGATCTGTGTCATCACGTGCGGCAGGAGCTTGTCCATCTGGTCCTGCACGATCGCCCAGTTGGCGTCGTCGGCGGCGACGTGCCGCCGGCAGGTGAAGGTGCCCCAGGCCATGTGCCTGCGCTCGTCGTCGCCGATCCGGCGGATGAGCTGCTGCATCCCGGGCAGGATTCCGGCGTGCTTGCAGGCCTTGTTCCAGACGAAGTAGCCGGTCAGCGCGAGCACGCCCTCGACGATGTGGTTGTAGGTCACCGAGGCGCGGACCTGGTTCTCCGGGCTCGGGTCGTCGTGCAACCGGTTCAGCGCCTCGGGCAGGGCGTCGAAGAAGATCGCCCGGTAGCCGGGGTTGTCGGACACGTGGTGGTGCAGGTCGTCGGTGAGCCCGACCGCGTCCAGCCACAGACGGAAGACCTGCGCGTGCTTGGCCTCCTCGAAGCAGAACTGGGTCAGGTACATCTCGTCAGCGATGCGCCCTTCGGCCCGCATCGCGGCCAGGAACGGCTGGATCTCCTCGGCGACGGCTTCCTCGCCGCCGAGGAACTGGGCGCACAGCATGGTCCCGGCGAAGCGCTGCTGCTCGTCGAGTCCTGCCCAGTCCTCGGAGTCCTGGCTGAAGTCGAGTTCGGCGGGGTTCCAGAACTTCGCGTTGCCCTTGTCGAACAGGCGGAGCGGGAGCGAGTCCCAGTTCAGGCCGCCCTCCTGCAGCGAGTGGAAGCCCTCTCGGGAGCGCTCTCGCGGACGGGCGTCGATCACGTTTCCGGTCACAGTGCTGTCCCCTCTCCACGTCCTACGGGAATGTCCACATGGGATGGCTCCGCTTCCGGTGAGGTGAGCGCCACCCGCCCACCGCCGGAGTTCCAGTCGATGAACAGCGGATCCTTGGTGTCGATCACCAGTCCCAGCCGGTGGTCGGCCGGGACGTCGTACGCCGTCGGCGAGAACCGCAGGTCCACCGTCCTGGGCTCGCCCGGTGCGGCGTCGGTCCAGCTCATCGGCAGGTAGTTGATCAGTCGCGCGCCGTCGGTCGGGTCCACGTCGTAGAGGTAGGCGACGATCGTGCCGGTCGGGCCCGGCGGGACGACCGTCAGGTGCACCGACACGGCCCCGCGCACCGGAAGCGGTTGCGGCAGTTCCGGGCTGGTCCACACCGCACCGCGCTCGCGGTCGACGGCGGGCAGCCACGTCCTCGGGGGTTCGCCGGAGAGCGCCTCGAAGCTGTAGCTCGCCAGCGGCACCCCGCCGTAAGCCGCGGTGTCGCGATCGGTGTCGATCTCGACGTGCCACCCCGGCCGCGGTGCGTCGCCGATCACGCCTTCGCCTTCGTCCTGGCCGGGACCGAGGTAGAAGCGCCTGGGCTCGCCTTCCGCCGACCGCCAGTCGGGGTGGAACTCGGGCTCGTGGGTACCGGGACGAGCCCGCAGCACGACCGGCTGCTCGTGGAGGACGGACGGGTCGGTGCCCGCGACGGTGGCGTCGAACCACCGGTGGACGGTGTCCCAGGTCTCGCTCGGAAGACCCAGCAGACCGCCGGATTCGGCCGACGCGTGCTCGCCGGGGATCAGGTCGAGGCGCTTGACCCCGGCGTAGTCGTTGAAGAGCTCGACCATCTGGTCCGGCGGGAACACCGTTTCGCTCCAGGTGTGCCCGATCAGCAGTGCCGGCCGGTTCTCGTTGAGCCGGTCGAGATACCGGCTGGGCGAGCGGACCCGGGCCCACTCGTTGATCACCTCCCGGTCGGCGGGGTCCGGGTCGGGGTCGAAGAAGGTGCGCAGCATCCAGTCGGTCTCGCGGCTGAGCCTGCCGTGAGCCCAACCGGAGGTGTAGAGGATCAGCGCGACGAGACCGCGCCGGGTCTCGTTGCCGTACAGCGAGTGCACCAGGTCGTACCAGCCGCTGAGCGAGACGACCGAGCGGATCCGCTGGTCGAAAGCGGCTGCGATGAGCCCGATCCCCGCTCCGTAGGACACCCCGGCGAGCCCGATGCGGGCCGGGTCGGTCGCGGTGTTGGCGCAAGTCCAGTCGAGCACGGTGGTGACGTCGCCGATATCGGCGGGACCGGCCGTGTCGACCTCGCCCGCCGATTCGCCGAATCCCCGAGCCCCGTAGGCGACCACGACGTAGCCGTGAGAGGCCAGGGTGCGAGCGGGCATGACGTTCTGGGTGGATCCACCTCCCCACGCGCTGACCAGGACCACCGCCGGATGTGGTTGCGGCGTCCGGGGTTCCATCACCATCGCTTTGAGCGCGACGCCGTCCGCGGCGATGATGTCGACGAAGCGCGTGGTGAAACCGGTCTCCGCTCGCGCTGCGGGCGCGGCGGCACCGAGGAGGGCCAGCGCCGAGACCGATACAAACGTCCTGCGGCTGTGCATTTCGTCCGCCTTTCGTTGTTCGCCATTCGCGACTCGCGGCGACGGGGCGGAACCATAAGCACGGAATTCAACTTCCGGCAAGGACGCGTATTTCCGTTTCCGCGCACGTGACAATCGCCGAAAACGTTTTTGTCATGCGGCGTACAACTAATCGGTCAAGCACTCGACAACGCGATCAGCTCCGCTAATCTCCGCCCATCGCAACCAGCCAAGCAATCGGAGGTTGGCAGTGCCTGAATTCGCACATCGCACACGGGTGGTGGCGCTGGTGGTGACCGCGCTGGGCGTCGCGTGCGGCACCGCCGCGGTCGCACCCGCGGCCACCGGAGAGCGCCCTGCCGGGATCGCTCGGACCGCGCAGCAGCCGGGCCCGTTCGACGACACCTTCTACGTGCCACCGGAAACGCTGCCGGCGGGCGAACCGGGAGACGTCATCCGGTGGCGCCCGGCGTTACCGGCGCTGAACTCCGCCAACGCCGACGCCTGGCAGGTCATGTACCTGTCGACCAACGCGCTCGGCGCGCGCAACGCCGTCACCGCAACGGTTCTGGTTCCGAAGAACGCCGACCCCGCCGAGGCGCCGATCGTCGGATACGCGCCCGGCACGCAGGGGCCGGCGTTCAAGTGCACCGCGTCCAAGGCGATCGAGCGCGGAACCCTCTACGACCAGCCGGCCGTCAACGACCTGATCAGCCGGGGATACGCGGTCGCGGTCACCGACTACGAGGGCTACTCCCCGGAGACCACCCCGACCTACATCACCGGCCGGTCCGAAGGTCCCGCGGTCATCGACGCGGTCCGGGCGGCGCAGCGCTTCCCGCAGGCGAACCTGGCACCGGACGCCGAGGTCGCATTCCAGGGCTATTCCCAAGGCGGCGGCGCGGTGATGTGGGCCGGCGAGCAGCAGCCGACCTACGCCCCCGAGCTCAACCTGGTCGGCATTGCGGGCGGCGGTGTTCCGGCCGATCTCAACGAGGTCGCCAAGGGGCTCGACGGTTACGTCGGCTTCGGCTTCCTGGCCTTCGCCGCGGTCGGGCTGGACGCCGCCTACCCGGAACTGGACCTGGATTCCTACCTCAACGACACCGGCGAGCAGGCCATCGCCGATGCCAAGCAGCAGGACTGCGTGGTCGAGCTGCTCGCGAAGTACCCCGGCAAGAAGATCAGCGACTACACCACCCACGATCCGCTGCCCACCCCGCAGTGGCAGGCGCGGATCGAGGAGAACCGGTTGGGCACCAAGGCGATCGAGGTCCCGGTGTTCCAATACCACGCGACCACCGACGAGATCGTCAACACGCCGCAGGCCGACGCGCTGCACCGCCGGTACTGCGAGATGGGTGTCCCGGTCACCTGGAAGACCTACGTCTCGGACCACCTCTCCGGGATCTTCGCGGGCAACGCCGACGCCGGGCAGTTCCTCGCCGGCCGGTTCGCGGGCGAACCGGCCGAGCCGAACTGCTAGCACCTCACCGAAGCCGCCACCCCGGCTCCCCTTTCCGGGGTGGCGTCTTTCGGCACGGGAGCGTCAGCTCGCGTCGCCGAGGACTTCGTCGATGCCGTCGCCGGTGCGCCAGTCCCGGAGCAGCCGCTGGAACACGGCCGGGCCGGGTCCGAAGGTGCGGCGGGGGCGGGCCGAGCCCTCGTTGTTGTAGTAGCCCGGCGTGCACTCCGCGTCGAACCAGCCGCGCTCGGGCGACGAGGCCTCGATCGTGGCGACCCAGTCCATTTCGGCGTCCACCGCGGGTTCGACGCACTTCACGCCGCGCTCGCGTGCTGCGGCGATGACCGCGCCGACGTGGATCGCCTGCTCGTCGAGCACGTGGACGAAGTTCACCGAGGGGGCGTTCTGCAGCGCTCCCAGGTGGAACAGGTTCGGAAAACCGTTGCTGCAGAAGCCGTGCAGCGTCCGGACGCCGGTCTCGCGCCAGGCGTCCAGCAGCCGCGTGCCGTCCCTGCCGTGGACCGGGAGGCGGCCGGTCATGACGTCGGACTTGCCGACCTCGAAGCCGGTCGCGAAGATCACGCAGTCCACTTCGTACTCCTGCCCGCCGACGACCACGGAGTTCTCCGTGAACCGCTCCACCCCGCCGTGGTCGGCGGTGTCGACCAGCGTGACGTTGGGCCGGTTGAACGCCTCGAGGTACTCGTCGCTGAAGGTGGGCCGCTTGCAGCCGTACCGGTACCAGGGCTTGAGCAGCTCGGCCGTGGCCGGGTCGTGCACGACCTCCTCGACCCTCGCGCGCAGGCGGTTCATCTTCTCGAAGTCGAGCAGTTCCTCGACCCGCTCCCACTCGTCGACGTCCCAGTCCGCGCGCGCGTCGGTGGCGATGATCTTGCCGAGCACGTTCGCACTCGCCGTCCAGGCGTCGTCGACGAGGTCGACCTCCGCCGGTTGCCCGGTCACGACGGCCTGGAAGTTCTCCCGTCGCCGCGCGTGCCAACCGGGTTCCAACGACGCCGCCCACTCCGGGTCTGTCGGGCGGTTGTCGCGCACATCCACAGAGGACGGCGTGCGCTGGAAGACCTGGAGCCGCGCCGCGTCCCGCGCGACGTGCGGGACGACCTGGATCGCGGTCGCACCGGTGCCGATGATCGCGACCCGCTTGTCGGCGAGCCCGTCCAGCCCGCCGTCCGGTCCGCCCCCGGTGTAGCCGTAGTCCCAGCGGCTGGTGTGGAAGGTGTGCCCGCGGAAGGACTCGATGCCCGGGATTCCCGGCAGCTTCGGGTGGTCGAGCGTGCCGTTGGAGACGACCACGTAGGCGGCCCGCATCTCGTCGCCCCGGTCGGTGCGCACGATCCACTCACCGTCGTCCCAGCGGAGCTCGGTGACACCCGTCTGGAAGCACGCGTCGCGGTAGAGGTCGAAGGTGCGGCCGATTGCCATCGCGTGCTGCCGGATCTCCTCCCCCGGTGAGTACTTCCACTTCGGCACGTACCCCACTTCCTCCAGCAGCGGGAGGTAGACGTAGGACTCGATGTCGCAGTGGATGCCCGGGTAGCGGTTCCAGTACCAGGTCCCGCCGAAGTCCCCGCCCTTCTCGATGATCCGGATCCGATCCAGCCCGGCCTGGCGCAGTCGCGCACCCGCGCACAGGCCGCCGAACCCGCCACCGAGCACGATCGCGTCGACCCGGCCGTGGAGCGGTTCCCTGCTGAGCTCCTCCGCGTGCGGATCCTCGGCGTAGTAGCCGAAGTTCCCCTCGGCCCGCGCGTACTGCCCGCTGCCGTCGGGCCGCACCCGGCGTTCACGCTCCGCGCGGTACCGCTGACGCAGCGCGTCGACCTCGTCATCGGAGAACTCGGGGATCGAGGGAGGGAGCGTCGACATCGCGGCCTTTCTCGCTGCGCGCCTGCGTCCACGGGGCGCGACGACCTTGGGTTTAAGTCAGGTGACTTATTCCAAGTTAGCACGTCGCGCCTCGGCGATCCGAACCAGAGCCGACACATCGGGCACGCTCGCAGCCAGGCGATCAGCCCATCGGCGAGGGAGATCGGTTCTCCGACCTGCTCTTGCGCAGGCCGTGGGCGCGCCGGGTCAACCAGTGGTTCAGGGCCAGCAGGAAGAAGGCGAGCAGCGCGAGGCTGAATTGGATCCACTCCGGCAAGATGACCTCCATGAGCGTCCGGTCAGCCGTGGTTCTCGCGCGGCGGTCCGGGGTTGCGGTGTTCCAGTGCGTACTCGGTGGCGATGCGGAGCAACATCTCCTTCTCCGTGCGCAGGAGCCTGTTCTCCTTGCGCAGCCATTCGAGTTCGCGACGTTCGGTCGCGGACAACTCGCCGGTCGTCATCGCAAGGGGTCGAAAGGCCGCACTGCGGCGGGACGTTCGCCGGTGACGATCTGCTCCGACAGCAGGCGCCCGGTGATCGGTCCGAGCGTGAGCCCCCACATCCCGTGCCCTCCGGCGATGTGGACGCCGGGCATCTTCGACGCCCCGATCAGCGGCAGGCCGTCCGCGGTGACCGGCCGGGGGCCGACCCACTCGTCGTGGCGGCCTTCCCAGTCCACGCCGCGCAGGAACGGCCGGGCGGACTGCACGATCGCCTCGATGCGGCGACCGTCGAGCGCCGCGTCGGGCGACCGGAACTCCATGGTGCCCGCCACGCGCAGACCACCCTGGTACGGCGTGCAGGCGACCCGCGCCGCGGGCAGGTAGATCGGGCCGACAACGGGTTCTTCCACGGGAAGGGTGAACGAATACCCGCGCCCGGCGCGCACTTGTCGCTTGACGCCGGCCTTCACCGCGAGCTCCGGCAGCCACGCACCCGTGGCCAGCACGACCGAATCCGCGGAGACGTAGTCGTTCTGCGTGGATTTCACGACCAGCCTGCCGCCGTCGCGGACGACGTCGCGCGCGGTGAACCCGGCGTGGATCCGCCCGCCTCGGCCCTCGACGGCCTCGGCGAGCGAGCGGGTGAACTCGCCCGGGTCGATGTAGCGCTGGCCCTCCACCCGCAGCGCGGTGCTCACCAGCGACGACAGCTGCGGGACCTCGGACGGGGCCGCGTCGGCGAACCAGATCTCCTGGCCTCCGAGGCGGGCGCGCTCGAACTCCTCCCGCAGTTCTCCTGCCTGCTCCGGCCTTTCGAAGGCGGCCACGATGGGGGCGGTCTTGGTGGGCGCACCGACGCCGCCCTTGGCGAGTTCGTCGAAGGCGTCGAGGCAGTCCGCGTTGAGGCCCGCCAGCGACCGCATGGACCGCTGCCAGGTGCGGTGCGTGCAGTTCCGCGCGAAGCCCGCGAGGAAGGCCCACAGGCCCGGGTCCGCGGTCCGGGGCACGTGCAGCGGGGCGTTGGGGTCGAACAACGAGCGCACGCCGTAGCGCAGCACGGCGGGTTCGGGCAGCGGAACGCTGAACGCCGGGGCGACGTAGCCCGCGTTTCCCCACGACGCGCCGGCGGCGACGCCGCTGCGATCCACGACCGTCACCTCGACGCCGCGCTCCTGCAGGAACCACGCGGTCGACAGTCCGACCACACCGGCGCCCACGACGACCGCGCCGCCCGCTGCAGACCCCATGACCACACTCCTTCTCGTCGCCACGAAGCATGCTCGACCAGGACGAGAACGACACTGTGGATTCCGCACAACCAATCAGTCCCCGGTTGTGCGGAATCCACTACTGCTCGGCGGCGAGAGCGATGACCAACGCCAGCCGGGTGTCCGGGTCCTCCAGGTCGAGGGCGCCCACCTGCGTCACCTTGCGCATCCGGTTGCGCACCGTGTTCGGGTGGATCTCCAGGCGAGCCGCCGCGGCGCCGAGGTCGCCCTGCACCTCCAGCCAGGTCCGCAGCGTCGTGATCAGCCGGGTTCCGTGCTCCAAGTCGTGCCGGCGCAGCTCGTCCACCGGACCGCGCGCGGGCGTGCGCCCGCCCGCGGCGACGTGCTGCAATCGGCGCAGCAGGATCTCGTGCCAGGAGTCGTCGTAGACCACGACGGGCGATCCCGCCGGTTTCGCGGCGTGAACCGCGAGGCTCTCGTCCGCCTCCCGCCTGCTGTCGACCAGTTCGTCCGAGCTGGCGGGGCCGCCGATCCCGGCGGAGACCGCCACGCCCTCGGGCATCTCGCGCGCGAGCGCCCGCACCCATTCGCGCGCGGCTTCACCGTCCTCGTGGGGCAGGATCGTGTAGACGGTGTTGGCGAACAGGGCGCTGCGCCCGGGCCGCGACCAGCCGAAACCCACGGTCGCGAGTTCGAAGACGAGCAGCGCCGCCGAGTCGTGCTCCCCCTGGTTGTGCGCCTGGACCGCGACGACGCGGAACCGGTCGCCGCGAAAACCGAGCCGGCTCAGCACGGTGACGACGTCGGAGTGGCCCTCGACCAGCCCGATCACCAGATCCGATTCGACCTGCCGCTCCAGGTCGGCGCTGGCGCGCGTGCGCAGCAGGTGCGCGGCGGCGGTGCGGGACGCCTGCACCAGGGCGGACTGGCGCTCGGCGTCCAAGGGCGAAGAGGTCCCGACCCAGATCGAGCCGAGCAGCGCCTTGCCCGCGCGGACGGCGACCACGGCCCGTCCTCGCCGGGCACCGGAGGGCTCGACGAACACCGGTTCGTCGGACTCGGCGAGGTGCTGGAACACCCCGCGCTCGCTGAGCTCGCGGCGGACCCCCTCCGGCACCCGCCTGCCCAGGATCGTTTCCAGCCTGGCCTGGTCGGCCGTCTCCTGGCGCTGCGAGTAGGCGAGCACGCCCGAGCGGTGGTCCTCGATCGTGACCGGACCGCCGACCGATTCGGCCAGCGCGTCCGCCAGCGCGAACAGGTCCGTCGGGCCCCGGCCCGCCTCGGTCTCGCGCCCTTCGAGCACCAGTCCGTAGACCACGCCCGCGAGCTGTCCCCAGGACACCGCGGGGTCGACGAGCAGCACCGCGACCTTCCTCTCGCCGGCGACGGCGAGCGCGCGCTCCTCGATCCGGTCGAGCCGGAACACCACGACCACCGCGCTGGTCTCCGACAGCACCTCCGCTGCGCGCTGCTCGTCGACACCGACGGCGAGCAGCACTTCATCACCACCCGGCACCTGCTCGTCAGGGTCGTGCAGCGCCACCGCCCGCAACTCGGTCGACCGGCTGCGCGGCGAGCACACCAGCCGCGCCCCGTACCCACCGAGGACGTTGATCAGTCGGTCCAGCTTGACCATGCACCCATGATCAGGCTTCGAGCGCCGAGCGCAGGGCCGGGGTCCTTCCAGCAGGGCCGGGTTGCTGATCGCCGAGGGCGGGAGGACCGCGGCGAGTGCGCTTGCACGTTCGGAGTACCGGGGGTCGGGGACTGGACAACTTGCACAGCGCGATGCTGCTGCCGCTCGGCAAAGCGGACAACCTGAGCAGTCGAGAATCGCACTGTTGCACTGTCGGGGACCCGGTGCGCACGCTTTCGTTCATGGACGACGCAGATCTCCGCGAGCTCTTCCGCCTGATGGTGGTGACGCGCCGCCTCGACGAGGAGGCGGTCGCGTTGCAGCGGCAGGGCGTGCTGCCCGCCTACGCTCCGGCCAGGGGCCAGGAGGCCGCTCAGATCGGGAGCGCGGCGGCGCTGGACCGCGCCCGCGACTTCGCCTTCCCCACCTACCGCGAGCTGGGCGCGGCGGTCGCGCTGGGGGTGGATCCGGTCGCCTACATGGCGATGCACCTCAACATCTGGCACGGCGGCCTCTACGACCCGAACGTCGCCCGCCTCGCGCCGCCGAACGCCGTCGTGGGCGGACCCGTGCTGCACGCCGTGGGCTGGGCGATGGGTGCGAAGCTGGACGGCACCGGCGGGGCCGCGCTGACCTACTTCGGTGATGGCGCCAGCTCGCAGGGCGACGTGCACGAGGCGATGAACTTCGCGGGCATCTACCGCTTGCCGGTGGTGTTCTTCTGCCAGAACAACGGCTGGGCGATCTCGCTGCCCACCGGTGACCAGGTCGCGGGCGGCTCGGTGGCGGCGCGCGCCGCCGGATACGGCATCGAAGGCCTGCGCGTGGACGGCAACGACGTCACCGCGGTGTTCGAGGCGACCCGGGCCGCGCTCGAACGCGGCCGCGCGGGCGGCGGGCCCACGGTGATCGAGGCGATGACCTACCGGCTCGGCCCGCACTCCACATCGGACGATCCGAGCCGCTACCGCAGCACCGAGGAGGAACGTCTCAGCGCCGAGCAGGACCCGATCACCCGGGCGATGCGATCGGTGCCCGCCGAGGAGATCGCCGACGCCGAGGAGCACGCAGCGGACGTCGTGCGCAAGACGACCGCCGGATTGCACGCCATGCAGTCGCCACCCGCCGACGAGCTGTTCAGCTTCGTCTACCGCGAGCCGACCACCGCCCTGCTCGATCAGCACCGCGCTTGGAAGGAGTCGCAGGATGCCTGAGCTTTCGCTGCAGCAGGCGCTCAACACCGCGCTGCGCCACGCCTGCGAGGACGACGACCGGGTGCTGATCTTCGGCGAGGACGTGGGCACGCTCGGCGGCGTGTTCCGGGTGACCGACGGCCTCCAGGACAAGTTCGGCGAGCAGCGGGTTTTCGACACCCCGCTGGCGGAGTCGGCGATCATGGGCATGTCGGTGGGGCTGGCGATGGCGGGCTGGCGCCCGGTTCCGGAGATCCAGTTCGACGGGTTCAGCTACCCGGCGATCGACCAGATCGTCAACCAGGTGGCCCGCATGCACTACCGCAGCCGGGGGACGCTGGGAATGCCGATCACGTTGCGGCTGCCCAGTTTCGGCGGGATCCGGGCACCGGAGCACCACGGTGAGAGCTTGGAGTCGCTGTTCGCGCACGTCCCCGGCCTCAAGGTCGTCTCGCCGTCGGGCCCTTCGGAGGGCTACCACCTGCTCCGCCAGGCGATCGCCGACCCGGACCCGGTGATCTTCATGGAGCCCAAGTCGCGCTACTGGCAGCGCGAGGACTTCGACCCGGCCGAGCCGGTGGAGGCGCTGCCGGTCGGTCGCAGCCGGGTGGTGCGCCGGGGCAGGCACGCCACGCTCGTCGCCTGGGGCGCGATGGTGTCGCGCTGCGAGCAGGTCGCCGAGCTCGCCGCGGAGGACGGCGTGGAGCTGGAGGTGCTGGACCTGCGCTGGCTCAAGCCGATCGACGCCGAAGGGCTGGGTGAATCGGTCGCCCGCACCCGCCGCGCCGTGGTCGTGCACGAGGCGCCGCTGACCGCCGGTCTGGGCGGCGAGGTGTCCGCGCTGATCACCGAGCGCTGCTTCGGAGAACTCCGCGCCCCCGTTCAGCGCGTCGCGGGCTTCGACGTGCCCTACCCGTCGGGGTCGCTGGAGGACGAGTACCTGCCCAGCGTCGACCGCATCCTGACCGCCGTGCAGACCGCATTGGAGTACCGCCGTGGCTGAAGTGACGTTCCCGCTGCCCGACCTCGGCGAAGGTCTGATCAGCGCCAGGGTCCTGGAATGGCTCGTGGCCGAGGGAGAGTGGGTGGAGCGCAACGCCCCGCTGGTGGAGCTGGAGACCACCAAGTCCGCGGTCGAGATCCCCTCACCGCAGAGCGGCCGGGTGTCGCGGCTGCACGTCGGCGAGGACGAGGAGCTCGCGGTCGGCGCCCCGCTGGTGACCTTCACCGTGGAGGACCACGCCGGCATCGTCGGCACGGTTCCGGTCGACCACAAGCCGCAACGACGCGTCCACCTGACGCCGCCGGAGGACTGACCGATGCCCGCGACCGCGCGTGACGGCGTGAAGCTCTGGTACGACGGCGAACCCGGTCCCCGGCCGGTGCTGCTCCTGCACGGGTTCGCCTCCGACTCGGAGCGGACGTGGGAGCGCACCGGCTGGCTCCGCGCGGTGGCCGATCGCGGCCACGTGGTCACCGACCTGCGCGGGCACGGCCACAGCGAACGCGCCACGACGGGCTACTCCCCCGACGACCTCGCCCGCGACGTCCTCGCCGTGCTCGACGCGGCGGAGGTGCCCGCGGTGGACGTGGTGACCTATTCGATGGGCGGTGTCGTCGGCTGGGCCCTGGCCCGGCTGGCCCCCGAGCGGGTCCGCGCCCTCGCGCTCGGCGGGATCGGAGGCGGCCCGGTCCAGCGCGAATCCATGCTCCGCGTCCAGCAGGCCCTCTCCGGCGAGGACCTCGGCCCGTGCATCGAAGGCATGGCGGGTCACCGCCTCTCCGGCCGGCCCCCGGCCCCCGTCCTGCTCGCCGCGGGGGACGACGACGAAGTGGCCGCGGACGCGCGCTCCTTCGCGACGGCCCTGAACGTCCCGTACGTCTCCCTGGGCCGTCGCAACCACTTCAACGCCGTGTCGAGCAGAACCTTCAAGACCTCGGCCCTGGAGTTCTTCGACGGCTGAGGAGCGGACTTCTCCGTTGCGCGAAGCGGAATTTCATGGCCTGCGCGGCGTGCGGTTAGCGTCCGAGCCATGGATGAGAACTTCCGGTCGGCCGGAGAGCTGGCGGCCGCGTTGCGCGCTGGTGAGGTGTCCTCGGCGGAACTGACCGAGGCGGCGATCGCCGGGATCGAGCGGGACGACGGGGAGATCAACGCGATCTGCGCGCCCGACTTCGATCGTGCTCGGGCGGCCGCGCGTCAGGCCGACCAGGCGCTCCACCGGCGCGAGGATCGGCCGCTGCTGGGCGTTCCGGTCACGGTCAAGGAGTCCTACGACGTGGCCGGGATGCCCACGACCTGGGGCATGCCGCAGCACCGGGACTTCGTACCGGCCCAGGACGCGGTGCAGGTGTCGCGACTCAAAGCCGCCGGTGCGGTGGTGCTCGGCAAGACGAACGTGCCGTTGGGCCTGCAGGACCTGCAGAGCTTCAACGAGATCCACGGCACCACCAACAACCCGTGGAACCACGGCCGCACGTCCGGCGGGTCCTCCGGCGGATCCGCGGCGGCCCTGGCGTCCGGGTTCGGTGCGCTGTCCATCGGCTCCGACCTCGCCGGTTCGCTGCGCACCCCCGCGCACTTCTGCGGCGTCTACGCCCACAAGCCGACCCTCGGACTAGCACCGACCCGCGGCATGGTCCCGCCGCCCGGACCCGCGTTGCCGGTCGAGCACGACCTCGCCGTCGCCGGTCCGATGGCGCGCACCGCCCGCGACCTCGCGCAACTTCTCGACGTCATGGCCGGACCGGACCCGCTGACGCTCGGCAAGGCGCACCACCTAACGCTGCCACCCGCGCGCCACGATCGGCTCCGCGACTTCCGGGTCCTGGTCCTCGACGAGCACCCGTTCATCGCGACGGGGGCCGCGGTGCGAGCAGGCGTGAACCGAGTTGCCGACGCGCTCGTCGCCGGAGGTGCCCGCGTCGAACGGCACAGCCCCCTGCTGCCCGATCTCGCTGAATCAGCCTCGCTCTACACACAACTGCTGTTCTCCGGCTCCGTCGCCCGCTTTCCCATCGACGCCTACGAACAGCTGCGGGCCCGCGCAGCCCGCCTGAGCGCGGAGGACCAGAGCCTCGACGCGGCGCGGCTGCGCGGGATGGTGTTGAGCCACCGCGAGTGGATCGAGGTGAACCACCGCCGCGAGCTCCACCGCCACGGCTGGCGGCAGCTGTTCGACGAGTTCGACGCCGTGGCGTGCCCGATCACGCCGACTCCCGCGTTCCCGCACGAACACGACCCCGACCTGCTGGACCGCCGGCTCGACATCGACGGCGTCGAGCACCCGTACTTCGACCAGCTCGTCTGGGCCGGTCTGGCCACCATGCCCGGCCTGCCCGCCACCGCGATTCCCGCGGGCCTGTCCCCCGAGGGACTACCAGTGGGAGTGCAGCTCATCGGTCCGACGTTCGAGGACCGCACCCCGCTGCGCCTGGCCGAACTGCTCGAAGACCAGATCGGCGGCTTCCAGACACCGAGACGAGGCGGGCAGCCACTCCGGTAAGCACCTGCGGCGCAACGAATTCCACCGACGACGGCAGGATCACCGGCCGTTGCTGAGGTGGTGTTCCAGCCACAGGGTGTGGACCGGGCCCGCTGCCAGTTCCGGGTCGTTGGTGAGTTCTCGGTGCAGGGCTGCCGTGCTGGCCACGCCTTCCACGTGGAACTCGGTGAGCGCTTGCCGGGCTCGGGCGTAGGCCTGGTCCCGGTCCGCGCCCCAGCAGATGATCTTCGCGATGAGCGAGTCGTAGAACGGGCTGATCCGGTCTCCCTGCGAGATGCCCGTGTCGACCCGGACGCCGGGTCCTCCCGGCAGTCGCAGGACGGTGATCTCGCCGGGTGTGGGGGCGAAATCGCGTTCCGGGTCCTCGGCGTTGATGCGCAGTTCGACGGCCGCGCCACGACGCTCGATCGAGGACTGGTCCATCGACAGCGCTTCGCCACCGGCGATGCGCAACTGCTCCGCGACGACGTCCACGCCGGTGATCGCCTCGGTGATCGGGTGCTCGACCTGGACCCGCGCGTTCATCTCGATGAAGTAGAAGTTGCCGTCACCGTCGACGAGGAACTCGACAGTGCCCGCACCCCGGTACCCCACGTGCTCGGCCAGCCGCACCGCCGCGGCGGTGATGGCCTGCCGGGTCTCCTCGTGCAGCGCCGGTGCCGGCGCCTCCTCGATGAGCTTCTGCCTGCGCCGCTGCACCGAGCAGTCCCGCTCGAAGAGGTGCACCACGTTGCCGTGGTCGTCGGCGAGGACCTGCACCTCCACGTGCCTGGCGTTGGCCACGGCGCGCTCCAGGTAGACCGCCGGGTCCCCGAACGCCGAACGCGCCTCCGCCTGAGCGGCGGGAAGTGCGTCCAGCAGACCGTCGAGGTCGTGGACCGGCCGGATGCCGCGTCCTCCGCCTCCTGCGGCCGCCTTGAGCAGCAACGGGAATCCGATCTCCGCGGCCAGCCGGGGTACGTCGGCCGGATCGTCGATCGGGTCGGTGCCGGGAACCACCGGAACACCGGCCGAGGCCGCCGCACCGCGCGCGGCCGCCTTGTCACCCATCTGCTCCAGGACCGCCGGTCGAGGACCGATGAACACCAGTCCCGCCTCGTCGATCGCCCTGGCGAAAGCACCGCTCTCGGAGAGGAAGCCGTAACCCGGGTGCACCGCATCGACCTCGGTGGCACGCGCCGCCTTGAGCAGCGCGTCCGGATCCAGGTAGGACTTCTGCGCGGCGGAACGACCGATGTGCACCGCATCATCGGCCATTCGAACCCATTTCGAGTGCTCGTCGGCGTCGGAGTAGACCGCCACCGCTTCGACACCCGCCACGTGGCACGCACGGATGATCCGAACCGCGATCTCGCCGCGGTTGGCCACCATCACTCGCCGCAGGCCGCTCATACGTCATCGACCTCGAACATCGTCTGGCCGATGTCCACCTCGTCACCGTCGTCGAGCAAGATCTTGCTGACCCGGCATTCGCGGTCGGCCTTGACCTCGTTGAAGGTCTTCATCACCTCGATGAGCCCGATCGTCTGCCCGGATCGCACCACGTTCCCGGGCTCGATGTACGGGTCCGATTCGGGCGATGGGCGCCGGTAGAAGACCCCGGGCATCTGAGCATCCACTGTGGACATCGTTTCCCCCTCCGCCGGCTCTCAGGCGCCGGCTACCGCCGCCCGCGCTTTTTCGAGACGTGCACGCCGTTCGGACCGAGCGGCCACCGCACCATCGATGTCCACCCGCTCGAACTGCACCTTGCTCCCGGTCCTGGCCTGCGCCATCCGATCCCGGTCCACCGAGATCACGGTGCCGATGGTCGCGTACCCGCCACCGGTGACCGCGTCGTTGAGCAGCACGATCGGCTCGTCACCGCCGGGAACCTGCACCGACCCGACCGGGTAGCCGAGGTCGACGACGTTGGCCTGGTCGCTTCCCGCGCCGAACGGCTGCTCCCGCTCGACGAATTCCAGCGACCCGCCGCGCAACCGGTAACCCACCCGGTCGGCGTCCTTGGTGACCTTCCACTCCGTGGTGAGGAACGACTCCAGCGCTCGCTCGGTCAACCGGTAGGCGCACAACCCGACGACCAGCCGCAGCACCGTGGATTCCGGGAACTCCGGGATGAGTTCGGCGGGAATCACGGTGCCCGGCGCGGGCGATTCCACTGCCCCGCCGAGCGGGACCCGGTCCCCGTCGACCAGCGCGCGGCCTTCGAAACCGCCGATGCCGGTGAGCATGTAGGTCGAGCGCGAACCGAGGTAGAGCGGCACGTCCACGCCGCCGCTGACCGCGATGTAGGGCCGGGCACCCGCGCGCACGGCCTTCACCGCCAGCACGTCACCGGCCTTCATCCCCAGCGTCTGCCAGGTCGGCGCCGGTTCGCCGTTGATGGTGACGACGCTGTCGGCTCCGGTGACCGCGACGCTGCGGGAATCGGTGAACTCCAGCTCGGGCCCGATGTAGGTCGCCTCCAGCACGGCGGCTCCGTCGGGATTGCCGACCAGCATGTTCGCGACCGCGTAGGAGTACTGGTCCATCGCGCCCGAAGGCGGCATCCCGATGGCGTACTGGCCGTCCCGACCCGAGTCCTGAACCGTCGTGGACAGGCCGCTCGTGCGCACGATCAAGGAACTCATCTGTACAGCACCTCCAACAGCCCGCGGTTGACCGCGTCCGGGTCGGCGAGCAGTTCCGCCGGAACCAGTTCCGCCTCGCGGATCCGGTAGCGGAACCGGCCCTCCTCGACCTCCACGCGCGTGCGGTCGTACTCGTCCCGGTCGATCGCCCGGTACCGCAGCACATCGCTGGGACGCGGGAACGCGATGTCGTCGGCGAAGTCGGGAAGCCGCTGCGCCAGGTCGAAGACCGGAGCCGGCGCGATCCCGAACAGCTGGTACCCACCGGCCCCTCGCACCGGGTACACCACGGAGAACGCGCCGCCGTAGCCGAACGCGCGCTCCGGTGTGTCCGTGCGCGGGCGCACGTACTTGGGCACCTCGATCTGCCGGTCGCGCGGAACCATCTGGTAGCAGAACGGAAGCCCCGGGACGAACCCGAGCATGGTGACCAGGAACGGCGCCGAGGTGATCGACTCGATCAGCGACGGGACATCGGAGAACCCGTTGATCCGGGCGGCGTATTCGAGGTCGGTGACCTCCGGGTCCTGGTGGCGATCGCGGAACCTCATCAGGGTTTCGCGAGTCCACGGGTCGTCGAAGAGCACCGGCACGTCCACGATCCGGGTGCTCACAGCATCATCGCTGCGCAGCTCCCCCGCCGTGCGTTCCAGTCGGCGCAGTTCCTCCACGAGTTCGGTCGGATGCAGGCGATCCGGATCCAACCGAACGAGGTATGAAGCGTTCGACGGGCAGATGTCGATGACCCCGTCGATGTTCTCCCGGCGCAACGCGCCGGTGATGGCCATCGCCTTGAGATTGGCCTCCAGGCTCATCTCGCGGTCGATTTCGACGAAGATGAACTCATCCCCGCCGAATTCGTACCGAGCCGGTGGTAGTTGAACCTCCATCACGGTCACGGCGCACCTCCGCATCCCCCGACGAGTGCCAGTCGAGAATGCGCCGCGGGACGGCTCGACGCAGCGCGTCGGTCACCAATCGACCACCTTCGAGTGAGAGGATAGGCTGATTGATCTGCGTGCGCAATCACCGGAAACTAAGGTGGGCGCCCGGATCCGGAGGTGAGTCCATGCGCACTCTCGTCGATCTCAACGCCGATGCCGGGGAGAGCTTCGGGCGGTGGCGTCTCGGTGACGACGCCCGCCTCATCCCCCTCGTGACGTCGGTGAACATCGCTTGCGGCTGGCACGCCGGGGACCCGGCGACGATGCAGCGCTCCGTCGAACTGGCACGCGACGGGGACACCGCTGTCGGCGCGCACCCCGGTTTTCCCGACCTCGCCGGTTTCGGCAGGCGCGCCATGGCGCTGAGCCCGGAGGACGCCGCGCGCGCCTGCCTGTACCAGTTCGGGGCGCTGCAGGCGATCGCCGCTCGTTGCGGTGAGACGATCCGGCACGTCAAGCCGCACGGCGCGTTCTACGGGCTGACGCTCAAGGACGAGGGGGTCGCCGAAGCCATCGTGGAGGCCATCGCGACCGCGGCTCCCGGCGTGCGGGTCGTGCTGCTGGCCGGGCCCGTGTCCGAACGCCTCGCCGAACGCGGGTTCCCGGTGATCCGCGAAGCCTTCGCCGACCTCGACTACGACGACTCCGGGCACATCATCATCGAACCGGAGCCGCTGCCGAAGTCGCCGGAGACCTGCGCGGATCAGGCGGAGGCCGTGCTGCGGGGCGAGGTGCGCTCCGTGTCGGGCGAACCCATCCCGGTCGACGCCGACACGATCTGCCTGCACGGCGACCGGCCGAACGCGGTGGACATCGCGGAGGCGATCCGCGAACGGTTCGCCTCCGCGGGTGTCCGTCTGGCCCCGATGGCCGAAGTGGCGGACGCTCGAGGCTGATTCAGCCCGCGGGCAACAGCCTTTCGGATTCGGCCATCCGCGAATCGCTCAGGTGGTCACCTTCCGGGCTGAACGGCGGCACAGCTTCGGGCAGGCAGTCGGCCAGCAGCAACGAGTCCACCGCGCGTTCCTCCGGCCCGGCGCTGACGACCGGGGAGCCGTCCGGCGCCCAGATGCCGGAGTTGCCCCGGTACTCCCACTGCCCTCGGTCGGACACCTCCCAGCCGCGCCGGTTGGCGTAGGCCACGAAAACCCGCCAGACGGCGGCCATCGCGGGGATGATGTGCTCGGTGGCGTCGGGATAGGCCACCAGCGTCGGGTGCCCGTTCTGGAGCGTGAAGTGCCGGTCGGCGGCCGTGGGGCCGACGATCAGCCGCGCTCCCCGCCGCACCAGGCTCTGGTACAGCGGCGGGAACTCGCACTCGTAGCAGTTGAGCAGCCCGACCGGGAACCCGTTCACCTGGACCACGGGTGGCAGGTCGTGCCCCGGCGTGAAGTTCACCCGTTCGGCCTCACCGTAGAGATGGGTCTTGCGGTAGTTGGCCTGGAGCTCCCCATCGGCGACGAGGGCCACCGAGTCGTGCAGCGCACCGTTGGCGCCCCTTTCGACGTAGGGCAGGGCGACCGCGATCTCGTGCTGGGTGGACAGCTTCCTGGCCAGTTCGACACTCCTTCCGTCACTCGGCTCGGCGAGCTGCTCGCACAGCTCGCGGTTGAGCGCGTAGCCGGTGTTGAAGCATTCGGGGAAGGCGCACAGCTGGCTTCCGTAGCCGGCGGCGAGCGCCAACACCTCCTCCATCCGGAGGAGGTTCTCCGCCACCGCCTCGGGCGTTCCCGAGGGGTTCTCGCCCTGGAAGAGCGCGAGGCGAATCCCGGTGCCGGACCGCGGTGGTTCGCGGTCGGTCAACCGGCTGACGATTCGGACGGGACGCATGGATGTTCTCCTTTTCCGATCAGTTCGCGTGGGAAACGAATTCCTCGACGGCGGTCGCGAGCTTCTCGACCGCCTCCGACGTGAGATCACCGCGCACGACGATGCGCATCACCTCGACGTCGTCGAGCTTCGGCGGGAAGGTGTAGACGGGTACGGACCAGCCGATCTCGGCCAGTCGCTTGGACACCTCCCGCAGGTCGACGGGCGGTTCCGCGGTCACCACGACCACGGGTAACTCACTGCCGTCGCCCAGGACCCGGAGCCGTCCGGTCGCCTGCAACCGCGTGGCCAGCTGCTGCGCGAGCGATCTGGACCGGGCGTGCACGGCGCGGAAACCGGCGAGCCCGAGGCGCACGAAGTTGTAGTACTGGATGACCACGGGAGCCGCCGACCTGGAGAAGGTCAGCTCGTAGTGGGCGTCGTCGCCGCCGAGGTAGTTGATCCGAACCCCCAGTTCGGGACTGCGACGGCTCCGGTCCCGCCACAGCAACCAGCCCAGGCCCGGCAGCACCAAGCCGGACTTGTGGCCGGAGGCGTTGATCGAGACCACTCGCGGGATCTGGAAGTCCCAGAGCAGCTCCGGGTCCAGGAACGGTGCGATGAAACCGCCCGATGCGGCGTCGACGTGCAGCGGGACGTCGATACCGCGCTGCTCCTCCAGCTGGTCCAGCCGCTCCGCGATCTCGGCGATGGGTTCGTAGCGGCCGTCCAGAGTGGACCCCAGGATTCCGACGACGCCGATGGTCCGCTCGTCGCACAGGCGCTCGACCACGCTGCCGTCGAGCGCCGGCCCGTTGTCGGTCGCCGGAGCGACGCGGGCCTCCACCCCCCAGTGACGGCAGAACTTCTTCCAGCAGGCGTGCGCGCCGGCACCCATGACGATGTTCGGCCGGCTCAGCCGATCGCCGGTGCGGTCCTGCCAGGTCCGCAGCAAGGACGCACCGGCGAGCATCGCCGCCTCGCTGGACCCGGTGGTGGCACTGCCCACGACCTGGCCCGCATCGCCGTGCCACAGCGCGCTGATGATGTCGACGCACTCGCGCAGCAGCGCGTCGATGGCCGGGTACTGCTCTCGGTCGACGAGGTTGTAGTTCAGGTACTCGCGGTACAGCCGGTGAGCCTCCGGTTCGATCGATGTGGTCAGGAAGGTCGCGAGGTTGCGCTCCGGCGGGCCGTCTCCGCTCAGCCTTTCGGTGACGGCTTTGAAAGCCTCATCCGCGTCCATTCCGAATAAAGGGATCCCGCCCCGAAGTTGCGTCGAGCAACCCGATGATTCCTCGAACGCCTTCGGCAAAGCAGACATCGTCGAATGCTCCTGTTCCTGGTTGTGTGCGAAACACGATCAACGCTACGACCAGGCAGGACCAGTTACCATGAACAATTCGCCCCAGATCTTCCGAACTAGTCCCAGGCCGCTGTGACTGGTCCACACGGGGCAATTACCCACTCATACGAGGGATTCGCAGACAGGGTCGTAATTCGCGCGTAATGCTGTGGCGAAATGGGAAGTAGGAAAGGACGGGTGCAGGGTGCCCCCGGACGATCCGCCCAGTGGAGGCATTTCATGGCCCGTTCCTCTGACCGGGCTCTGGACCGGGCGATCACCGCGTTGCTGCACGAGGCCGTCGAGCACTCGCGTGCGATGCGTCAGGTTCTGAACCAGGTCGGTCAGCTAGCTTCATTAAGGATCAACATGCTCGAATCATCGGATTCTTCCGAAACCACGCTGACCGAGGTGCTTTCACCGCTGACCAAGCGGGAACGAGAGGTGCTCGATCACCTGGCTCGCGGCTCCTCCAACAAGCAGATCGGACGATCACTGGGGATATCGGAACGCACGGTCAAGAACCACCTCCGGAACATCTTCACGAAACTCGGTGTGGGCGACCGGACTTCAGCCGTGGTGAAGGCGCTGGGCCGCATGGGTTAGCTCGCGGAAGTGGTACCGCAGAACCGCTCCAGGTCCGCGTCCGAATCCTCGTGCACCTCCGGGCGCCTCGCCCGGAGGTGTGCCGCGCAGGCGAGCCCGCCCACCGCGGGGCTGTGAGGTGGCCACATCGGCTCCTTCCGTCCGAACAGGATCAGGCGTGGAGGTGGCGGAGCGGATCTCAGGAGCAGATCACCACCGTCCGACAGAGTCGACCAGGCGCGCGATCAGTTCAATACGGCAAGGAGGTGGTTGTCGGATCTCAGGGAAGCGTCCCGCCCTCCACGCGCTGCGCCTGCGCGGTGCCGCTCAGGTCGTGGCCGCTGGTCTCGCGGAGGGCCAGGACGCACCCGACGGTGAGCGCGCAGAAGGCGGTGATCGTGCCGGAGAGCGCGATCGTGCCCGCTCCGCTGCTCTGCAGCTGCGCGAACAGCACCGGGGCCAGACCGCCGCCCAACCCCGCCAGCTGGTAGCCGAGGGAGGCTCCGGTGTAACGGCTCCCGGTGCTGAACAGCTCGGTGTACAGCGCGGCCAGCGGGCCGTACATCATCGGGTGCAGCACGCCCTGCCCGAGCACCAGAGCGGTCACCAGCAGGGCTCCGCTCCCGCTGTCGACCATCGGGAACAGGGCGAAGCTGTAAGCGGCCATGGCGATGGCGCCCACCAGGACCACCGGTCGCCTGCCCAGGCGGTCCGAGGCGGCCGACCACGCGATGATGCCCACGACCGCGCACGCGGAGGAGATCGTGATCGCGTTGAGCACCACCTGCCTGCTGAACCCCGCCTGCACGCCGTAGGCGAGCACGAAGGTGGTCAGGGTGGACTGCGCCACGAACGCCGAGAGCCCCACGCCGACGCCGAGCGCGAGCTGCTTCGGCCTGGTGCGCAGCACCTCGATCAGCGGTGCCGTCTTGGCGCGCTCGGACTCCTGGAAAAGCCGGGGTTCGGCGACCTTCAACCGCACGAACAGCCCCAGCACCAGCAGCGCGATGCTCAGCAGGAACGGGATGCGCCAGCCCCAGCCCAGGAACGCGTCCTCGCCGAGGACGGCGGCCGTGCCTGTGAGCACCGCGGTGGACAGCACCATGCCGCAGGGCGCGCCCGCGTTGGTGAAGCTGGCCCACAGACCGCGTCGCGAGGTGGCGTGCTCGGCCGACATCAGCACCGCACCACCCCACTCACCGCCGACGGCGACGCCTTGCAGGACCCGCAGCAGCACCAGTCCCAGCGGCGCCCACGCACCGATCTGCTCGTAGGTGGGCAGCAGTCCGATCAGCGAGCTGGCGATGCCCATCAGCAGCATCGTGAGCACCAGCATCCGCTTGCGGCCGAGCCGGTCGCCGAAGTGGCCGAAGACCAGACCGCCGATCGGGCGCGCCAGGTAACCGGTGGCGAACGTGCCGAAGCTGGCCACCGTCGCCACCAGCGGGTCGAGGTTGGTGAAGAACACCTGGCTGAACACCACGGCCGACGCCGTCGCGTAGAGCAGGAAGTCGTAGTACTCGATCACGCTGCCCAGGAAGCTGGACGCGACGGCGCGTCGGAGCTGCGCCGGTGGAGGTGTGGCCGGATCTGTCATGCTGAGACCCTCGTCGTCGGGGGTGCCACCGGCACCAGCGCGGATTGACTGTCCACAGCGGATGGTTCAGCGGTTCTGGCACCGCTGGTCGTTCATTTCAGCCCGAGCAGGGTGACCGCGTTGTCCTTGAGGATCTTCGGCCGGACGTGCGGTTTCATGTCGAGCTTCTCGAAGTCCGACAGCCAGCGGTCGGGCGTGATCACCGGGTAGTCCGAGCCGAACAGCACCTTGTCCTGCAGAAGCGAGTTCGCGTAGTGCACGAGCTGCGGCGGGAAGTACTTCGGGGACCAGCCCGACAGGTCGATGTAGACGAAGGGCTTGTGCGTGGCCACCGCCAGCGCCTCGTCCTGCCACGGGAACGACGGGTGCGCCAGGATGATCCGCAGCTCGGGGAAGTCGACGGCCACGTCGTCGACGAGCATCGGGTTCGAGTGCTTCATCCGGATCCCGCCACCACCCGGCACGCCCGCGCCGATACCGGTCTGCCCGGTGTGGAACAGCGCCGGCACGCCGAGCTCCTCGATCGCCTCGTACAGCGGGTACGCCATCGGGTCGTTCGGCGAGAAGCCCTGGATGCTCGGGTGGAACTTGAACCCGCGGACCCCGTGCTCGGCGACCAGGCGACGCGCCTCGCGCACCCCCGCCTTGCCCTTCCACGGGTCCACGCTCGCGAACGGGATCAGCACGTCGGAGTGCTCGGCGCAGCTCTCGGCGACCTCCTCGTTGGCGATGCGCGGATGCCCGGTGGCGTGTTCGGCGTCCACGGTGAACACCACCGCGGCCATCCGCCGCTGCCGGTAGTGATCGGCCATCTCGGCGATGCTCGGCTGCCGGTGCCCCTGGGCCTTGAAGTACTCCTCCGACGCCCCGAACAGCTCCGGGCTCAGCGAACCGTGCCCGTCCTTGGAGATCTCGGCGTGGGTGTGCACGTCGATGGCGACCAGTTCGTCGACGTTCATGGCGTGTCCGGTCATGTCAGTCGGAGGTCCCTTCCGCGAGCGTGCCGACCGGACCGAAAGTACGGCGATGTGATGACGGCCGTCAACATTGTGCCCAACATTGAGCGTGACTACGCTGGTCACGTGACCACCTCCGCCGATGACGCGCTGACCTACTCGGCGCGGCCGCAGTCGCTGATGCTCAGCTTCCTGGGCCTGCACGTGCTCGGCCGCGGCACGGCGGTCTACTCGGGCAGCATCATCGACGTCTTCGACCGGATCGACGTCTCGGAGGAGGCGGTGCGCTCGACGCTGAGCCGCATGGCCAAGCGCGGGCTGCTGACCCGGCACCGCCAGGGCCGCCGCGTCTACTTCGGACTCACCGAGCACGCCAGCCAGGTCCTCGAGGACGGCGAGCGGCGGATCTGGCAGACCGGCGCGGTCAACCGGGACTGGGACGGCAACTGGACCCTCGTGGCCTTCTCACTGCCCGACGCCCGGCGCAGCGACCGCCACGACCTCCGCTCCAAGCTGATCTGGGCCGGGTTCGGCCCGCTGCAGAACGGTCTGTGGATCGCACCGGGCGAGACCGACGTCGTCCGCATCGTCGACGAGCTGGGGCTCAACGACAACGTCACGGTGTTCACCGCGCAGCGGGCGAAGCCGACGGAGGCCGCCGACCTGGTCCGCAAGGCGTTCGACCTCGACGCCATCGCCGAGCGCTACCGCGCCTTCCTCGCGCGCTGGGACGCTCCGTCCCCGCTGCCCTCCGCCCCGGACGACCTGGCGCGGCAGCTCGTGCTGCACACCGACTGGCTGCAGCTGGTCCGCCAGGACCCGCACCTGCCTGCCGAACACCTCGACGTCGACTGGCCGGCCATCCGCGCGGAGACGCTCTTCCGCGACCTCGCCCGCCACTACGACACCACCGCCTCTCCCCTGGCCGAGCAGGCGATCGAGCAGATCCGACCCACCAGGCCCTGAGCCCCGCGCCGCTGGGGCGCTGACCGGCGGACCACCTCGACGCGCACAATGGGAGGCATGGTCGAGCAGAGCGTGTGGATGCAGAAGGTGGCGGCTGACCCGGGGCATTCCGCCTGGTACATCGGTCGGATGCGCGGTCTGGCCGAGGCCGGTGAGGACCTCGCGGGCGAGGCTCGGCTGATCGACGCGATGGCCGAGCGCGGCTCGCGCATCCTCGACGCCGGATGCGGTCCGGGCCGCGTCGCCGGTGCCCTCGCGGCGGCCGGTCACGAGGTGGTCGGGGTGGACGTCGACCCCGCGCTGATCAAGGCCGCGGAGGAGGACCACCCGGGGCCGCGCTGGATCGTCGACGACCTCGCGGAACTCGACCTCGCCGCGCACGGCATCACCGAACCGTTCGACGTGATCGTGTGCGCGGGCAACGTGATGACCTTCCTCGCCCCGAGCACGCGCCGCACCGTGCTGCAGCGGTTCCGCGAGCACCTGGCGCCGCAGGGCCGGGTGGCCGTGGGGTTCGGGACCGGACGCGGGTACGAACCCGACGAGTTCTTCGCCGACGTGGAGGCCGCCGGGCTCGCGCAGGACCTCGCGCTGGCCACCTGGGACCTGCGCCCGCGCCGCGCGGACTCGAACTTCCTCGTCGCGATCCTCAGCCCGGCCGAGTGATCTCGTCGGTGGTGCCGAGCGCTCCCGCGTCGATGAGGCGTTGCACGTCCTCGTCGGCGATACCGGCTTCCGCCAGGACCTCCCGGGAGTGCTGGCCCAGCAGCGGTGCCGGTCGCGGTGGTGGCGGTGGCGTTCCGAAGTCGATCGGTCGCCGGGCCAGCCGGACCGGGCCCACGCCCGGCTGATCGACGGTCTGGAAGAAGTCGGTCGCCACCAGCTGCGGGTCCGCGAAGAGGTCTTCGATCGAGTTGACCGGCCCGTGCGGGATGTCGGCGCGTTCGAACGCCGCGCTCCACTCCGCCGAGGTGCGGTGCACCATCTCCTCGGCCAGCAGCGCGTAGAGCTCGTCGATGTGGGTCGTGCGCGCCCCGATGTCGTGGAACCGCGGGTCCTCGGCGAGCTCCGGGCGGCCGATCAGGTCGAAGAACGCGATCCAGTGCTTGTCGCCGTACATCATGACGGCCAGGTGACCGTCCTCGGTGGCGTAGGGACGCCGGTGCGCGGAGTCGGTCCTCGGATAACCGGTGGGGCCCGACGGCGGATCGGTGAGCCAGCCGCCCTGCCGGTCGAGCAGCATGAACGACGCCATCCCCTCCAACATCGGGACCTCCACCGAGCGGCCGGCACCGTCGATCTCCCGAGCGCGGAGGGCGGCGCAGGTGGCCGCGGCCCCGTAGAGACCCATCACCTTGTCGGAGGCGGCCGAGCGCCAGTACTCCGGCTCACCGCCCGCGGCGGCCTGGGCGTCGGCGATGCCGGAGGCCGCCTGGATCACGTCGTCGTAGGCGGGGCGGTCGGCGTGCGGGCCGTTCCTGCCGTAGCCGCGGAACGCGCACAGCACCAGCGCTGGGTTGACCTCGCGCAGGTCGTCCCAGGCGAGTCCCAGCCGGGCCGCCGCCGGAGGGCGGATGTTGTGCAGCAACACGTCGGCCTCGCGCACCAGCGCGTGCAGCACCTCGCGGGCGTCGTCGCTCTTGAGGTCGACCGCGAGGGAGCGCTTGCCCCGGTTGGCGTTGACGAAGATCGGCCCGGCACCAGCGCCCGAAGTGTCGCCGACGCCCCGCACCTGGTCGCCGCGCAGCGACTCGACCTTGACGACGTCGGCGCCCCACTCGGCGAGTACCTGCGCCGCGTAGGGCCCCATGAACACCGTGGACAGGTCGAGGACCCGCACTCCGGCCAGCGGTTCGCCGCTCATCGGTGACCTCCCGGGAGGGTGGGCGTCTCGGCCGGACCGCCGAGGACCACGTCCCACAGCGAGGAGGCCCTCGTGGTCTCGCCCAGGAATCGGTCCCAGTCGCGGGTGGTGCCGAACTCGCCGCGCCAGTCGAGCGCGGGCAGCGTGAACAGCTGCAGCGGGTGCTCCTGGGTCGTGCCGATCGCCCCGTGGACCTGGTGGGCGTTGCGCACCACGACCGATACCGCGTGACCGGCGCAGGACCGGGCCGCCGCGACCTTGACTGCGGAGGGCGCACCGGTTTCGGCCGCGTCCAGCACGGCCGCGTCCACCGCCGCACGCGCCAGAGCCGCTTCAGCGGCGGCGTCGGCCACCAGGTGCTGCACGGCCTGGAACTTCGCGATCGGACGCCCGAACTGCACCCGAGTCCGACTGTGCTCCACGCACAACCGAACGACCTCGTCCAACGCCCCCACGATCTGCACTCCCCGAGCCAAAGCCCCCCGCAGGACCAGCTCGTCCAGCACCCCCGAACCGACCTCCACAACCCCAGGAGGTTCCTCAACCCCCCGCAGCTCCCCCCGAGGCAACCCGGACCGGGTTCCCGGATTACTCCCGTAATCCGGTCCCTGATTACGGGAGTAATCCGGGTTGGGTGGGGTGGGGGTTTCGGCTGCGGCGCAGGTGCCGTTGGGGCGGCGGAAGAGGAGGACTGCGGGGACCTGGCCCAGCCAGGGCACCGCACGGGCCGTCCCGTCGGGATCGACGATGGCGACGGTGAGTGGAGCCGTCGGATCGGCTGCGGGTCTTCCGGCCGCGCGGAGGAGCCAGTGGGCCAGCAGGTCGCTCTCGGCGAACGGGAGATGTCTTGCCGCGGCGGCGCTTTCGTTCAGGAGGGCGGCGGCTTCGGGCCATCCCGCGCCTGCTCCGCCCTGCTGTTCCGGGGCGGCCAGGGCGGTGAAACCGAGTCTGCTCAAGCGTTCCCACAGCTCCGCGTCGAAACCGACGCCGCTGGTGCTCTGGTCGAGCCGGTCGTGGAGGTCGCCGGCGAGGACTTCGCGCAGCACGTCGCGCAGCTCAGGGTCGACGGTGGTCATCAGCGCATTCCCAATCCGCGTGCGATGACGCCTCGCAAGATCTCGTTCGTCCCGCCGCGCAGCGTGAACCCGGGCCGCTGCTGCACGGCTCGGCGGGTGAGCGCGGCGATGTCGCCGGTTTCGCCGGACGGGGTCGCGAGGTCGGCCAGGTCGGCGATGTCGCCTTCGAGGACGGTTCCGAGCACCTTCACCAGCGCTGCCGGAACGTCCGCGCGGTCTCCGCGCTGGAGCGCGGCGGCGATGGACAGCGACATCTGGTGCAGTCCGGCCAGCCTGCCGGTGATCCTCCCCGCCTCGGCCGGTTCCAGGCTCCCGACCAGGGATTTCGCCAGCTGGTAGGTGGACAGGAACCGCTCTGGCCCGGAGCGCTCGAACGCCAGCTCCGAGGTGACCTGGTGCCAGCCCGCGCCGATCTCCCCCACGACGTGATCGTCGGGCACCACCACCCCGTCGAGGTGGACCTCGTTGAAGTGGTGCGACCCGTTCGCCGAGAGGACCGGCCGGATCTCCACGCCCGGGGAATCCAGCCTCACCAGCAACTGGCTCAGCCCGCCGTGGCGGTCCTCCCCCTGCGGCGAGGTGCGGACGAGGGCGATGAAGGCGTCCGCGACGTGCGCCCCGGAGGTCCACAGCTTGGTGCCGCGCACCCGCCAGCCACCGTCGACCCGTTCGGCCCGCGTCCGCACGCTGGCCAGGTCGGAGCCCGAATCCGGCTCGCTCATGCCGATCGCGAAGAACACCTCACCGGTCACGATGCGCGGCAGGTACTCCCGCTTGAGCCGCTCGCTGCCGAAGCGCAGCAGGTTCGGCGCGACCTGCCGGTCGGAGATCCAGTGCGCGGCGACCGGCGCACCTGCGGCCAGCAGCTCCTCGGTGACCACGAACCGCTCCAGGAACGTCCTCCCGTGGCCGCCGTACTCGGTGGGAACGGTCATGCCCAGCCATCCCCGCTCGGCGAGCGCGCGCGTGAAACCCACGTCCCACCCGCTCAGCCAGCTGTCCACGGTCGGTTCGAAGGCACCCGCGGCGACCTGCTCCGCGAGGAAACCCCGCACCTCCCGGCGCACCACGTCCAGCTCGTCGTCCTCGCGAACGGGCGGCGGCATCAACGACGGCATCGACCACTCCTGCACTGGATCCGGAACGGTTGCGCTCACCACGTAACCGGTACGCACGTCGCAGGTCAACGGGCCTTGCCGATGACCTGGTGCCGCACGGGCACGTAGGGTGTCGCCGAGTCAGGCCCGGCTGCTTTGGAGGAACGCTTCTCATGTCCGATGTGCTGCTGGTCGAGCGCGCCGATCACGTGGAGACCTGGACGATCAACCTGCCCGATCAGCGCAATCCGATCTCCGGTGCGGACGTGATCGAGGCGTTCGAGGACAACGCGCGGCGGGCGCAGCAGGACCTCGACGTGCGGTGCGTGGTGCTCACCGGAGCGGGCAAGGCGTTCTCCGCCGGCGGCAACGTCAACGACATGCGGGAGAAGGCCGGCATGTTCAGCGGCAGCCCGTGGGAGATGCGCAACGGCTACCGCGACGGCATCCAGCGGATCCCGCTGGCCCTGTCCGAGTGCGAGGTCCCGATGGTGGCCGCCGTCAACGGCCCGGCGGTCGGGGCCGGATGCGACCTGGCCATGATGTGCGACCTGCGGGTGGCCTCCACCAACGCCTGGTTCGCCGAGTCCTTCGTGCAGCTGGGCATCATCCCCGGCGACGGCGGCGCCTGGTTCCTCACCCAGGCCATCGGCCCGCAGCGCGCGGCGGAGATGGCGCTCACCGGCGACCGCGTCACGGCCGCGAAGGCCCTCGAATGGGGCATGGTCGCGCACGTCGTCGAGCCGGAGCAACTGCTCGACGAAGCCCGCGCGCTGGCAGCCCGGGTCGCCAAGAACCCGCCGCACGCGACCCGGATGGCCAAACGGCTGCTCAAGGAGTCCCGGACCAACGACCTGCGCCACGTGCTGGAGCTCTCGGCCGCCATGCAGGCCCTCTCCCACCACACCGCCGACCACGCGGAAGCCATGGACGCCGTGCTCGACAAGCGCACCGCCACCTACCGAGGCCGCTGACCGTTCCGCAGCTGGTGTCCCGGATTTCAGTGGAACTCGGGTCCCCGACTTCCACTGAAATCCGGGTCCCAACTTCCACTGAAATCCCCGACTTCCACTGAAGTCCGGGGCCTGAGTTCCACTGAAATCAGTGTTGTGGTGGGTTCTCCGGGGTCAGGACACAGCGGGAGCCGGTGAAGATGGTGACCATGCAGCGGTTGTTGTGGTTGCACAGCGACCGGGTGCCGGAGTCCGCCGCGATGCGGTTGACCAGGTCGGGTTCGCGGAGCAGGGCCCGGCCCATCGCCACGAACTGGAAGCCCTCCCGCATGGCGGTGTCCATGATCCGCCGGTCGGTGACGCCTCCGAGCAGCACCATCGGCAGGTCCACCGCCGCGCGGATCTGGCGGGCGTCGTCCAGCAGGTAGCCGTCCTGGTAGGGGTACTCGCGGAGGAACCTGCTGCCGACCAGCTTCACGCCGGTGCGGATGGGTTCGCGCATCACCGAGGCGAACTCGCGGACCGGGGCGTCGCCCTTGAACAGGTACATCGGGTTGAGCAGCGAACTGCCCGCCGTCATCTCCAACGCGTCCACGGTGCCCTCGGCTTCCAGCCACTGCGCCACCGTGATCGCCTCGTCCAGCCAGAACCCGCCGGGCACACCGTCATCCATGTTCAGCTTGGCCAGGATCGCGATCCGGTCGCCGACCGCTTCGCGAACCGCGCGCATGATCCGCAACGCGAAGCGGGCCCGGTTCGCGAGACTTCCGCCGTAGGAGTCGGTGCGCCTGTTGAGCTTGGGGCTGAGGAACGAGCTGGCCAGGTAGTTGTGTCCCAAGTGGATCTCGACGGCGTCGAAACCGGTCGCCACGGCCATCTTCGCGGCTTCTCCGTGCGCCTGGACGACCCGGTCGATGTCGGCGGGGGTCGCGGCCTTGACCGGGCGCAGCGATTGCAGGCTCAGCGACCTGCTCGGCCCGAGCGCGGGCAGCTTCGTCTTGGTGGAGTCGGCGACCGGCCCGGAGTGGCCGACCTGCGCGGAGATCGCAGCGCCCTCGGCGTGCACGGCCTCGGTCAACCGCCGCAGGCCCGGGACGGCCTCCTCGCGCCAGACGATCTGGTGCCCGTCGGTGCGCCCCTCGGGCGCGACCGCGCAGTAGGCGACCGTGGTCATCCCGACACCACCGGCGGCGTGCCGCACGTGGAAGTCGATCAGCTCGTCGGTGACCAGTCCGCGACGGGCCCTCTTCTCGTAGGTCGCGGCTTTGAGCACGCGGTTGCGCAGCCGCAACGGCCCCAGCGTCGCCGGGCCGAGCACATCGGGCATGACCTTCTCGCGCATCGCTTCGTCCTCACCTCGTCGGAAGTCCCGCGTTGCGATCGGCACCCTACCAGCATTTTGGCGCATCGAGCCAAAATCATGAACCGGAGCCGACCAGCGCGGAGACCTGGGTCGACTATCGTCGGCGAGGTGAGCAACAGCGACGTGTCCGCACCGCAGCGCGGCCGCCCGACCGTGCTCGACCGCACCGCCATCGCCACCGAGACCTTCCGGCTCTGGACCGAGCACGGCTACGACCGCGTGGGCTGGAAGGACATCGCCGAGGCCACCGGGATCAGCGTCCGCACCCTCGTCCGGCACTTCGCGCGCAAGTCCGACATCGCCTGGATCGGCGTCCCCGCCGCCACCCGCCGACTGCGCGACGCGCTCGACGGCACCCCCGAGGCCACCCCCGTCAGCGACGCCGTCCGCCGCGCGATCGTCGCGTCCATTTCGGACGATCCGATGACACCCGCCGGCCCCGACTGGATCCGAGTCGTGTGCGCCGAACCCGAGATCGCAGGCACGGCCCCCACCGCCTACCGGCCCTGGATCGCCGAGCTCGCCCGCTTCATCGACCACCGCGTCCCCGGCATCACCCCCGCCGCCGCCACGGTCCTGGCCAGCGGATATCAGGCGGCCACCTTCGCCGCCCTGGTCGAGTGGAGCGAGAGCGGCTCCCACGAACGCGCCGCCGCGGCGGCGGACGAAGCCCTCACCTGGCTGTCCGTCGTGCCGTGAACAGGCATCGCCACTACGGGCGATTCCCGCGAATCGCACGTCCGGTGCCGTGGAAATCACAATTCAGAATGATTTCACCGCGCACTCCAAAAGCTTCGAATGGTCCCGGAATGCTTTCTGCTATACTACTGATGTACCAGAATTCGATGTGTCAGAACTCTGTTCTGATGAAGTCGGGGCGATGATGACTGCTGCGAGCGAGGAGCAACCGGGCAACAACCTGTCCATGGCGGAGAAGGCGTACCTGGCGATCAGGGACCGGCTGATCATGCTGGACATCCCGCCGATGACGGCCATCGACGACGCGGCGCTGGCGCGCTCGCTGGAGATCGGCCGCACCCCTGTGCGCGAGGCGCTCAAGCGGCTGGAGATCGACCGGCTGGTCGTGTCCTACCCGCGCCGGGGGACCTTCGCCACGGCCGTGGACATCACCGATCTGGCCTACATCTCCGACCTGCGCGTCCACCTCGAACCGCTGGCCGCCCGGCGAGCAGCGGAGATCGCCGGTGAGGCGGACCTGGAAGAGATCGGCGGGCTCGTCGACCAGCTCGACGGCATGGACTTCCGCTCGATGTCACGCGACGAGGTCATGCGCTGGGACCTGCACGTGCACCGCACGATCTACCACGCGTCGGGCAACCCGCACCTCGAAGACACCCTGATCCGCTACGACAACCTCGCGACGCGGATCTTCTGCGTCTTCCTGGACCGCATGCAGGACTTCGACAGCCACGTCATGGAGCACTCGGCGCTGCTGCGAGCCATCGGATCGCGCAAGCCCGACAAGGCGGAGCAGCTGGCCAGGGAGCACGTGCTCAACTTCGACAAAGCAATGCGCTCCCTGGTGTAACAGCTGTTGAGGGATTGTTTGCGTGGCGGTGCGGGTGGCGGAACCTGAGCGGCTTCGTGGACTCCGTGCGCCACTCCTGATGTATGTCCAATACACGGCGTCGCGGCGTACTCGCCCACGAAGCCGCTCAGAACCCGCGGCGGTGCGGGCTGAGTCCCACACCTGAAACAGCGGCTATCCCTTGACTGCGCCTACAGGCGCTGGGCGAGCTTGCGGCGCCATTGGCTGAAGGGGCGGGCGCGGTCGACCGCGAGCACTCCGACGGGTTCCTCCGCCGCGTCGACGTAGAGGGCGAGGAAGTCGCCGGATTCCGGGTCACCCTCCTCGATCTGAACGGTGCAGTCCTCGGTGCGGTGGCCGGCGAACTGGATCTTGTGCCCGTACTGGTCGGACCAGAAGTAGGGAACCGCGTGGTGCGCGGGGGCCGAGTGCTCCCGGCCGAGCAGCGCCGCCACGGCGGCGGCCGGTTGCTGCAGCGCGTTGGTCCAGTGCTCCAACCGCATCGGACGCGCGGTGTAGTCGCGGTAGGAGTGCGCGCAATCGCCCGCTGCCACGACCTCCGGCACCGCGGTCCGGCCGCGTGCGTCGGTGCTGACCCCGTGGTCGACGTCGAGGCCGGAACCGGCGAGCCAATCGGTGTTCGGCTCGGCCCCGATGCCGACCACGACGACGTCCGCGGGAAGTTCCCGCCCGTCGGACAGCCGCACGCCGGTCACGCGGGACTCCCCCAGCAGCTCGGCGACGCCGGACAGCGGGTGCACGCGGACGCCGTTGCGGGCGTGCAGCCGCGCGCACACCTCGCCCATGTCGGCCCCCAGCGCTCGTCGCAGCGGAACCGGGCCGTTGTCGACGACGTCGACCTCGCACCCGAGCGCGACCGCCGTCGAGGCGACCTCGGCTCCGATGAACCCGGCGCCGATCACCACCAGCCGTGCTCCTGCGACCAGCTCCGCGCGCAGCGCTCGCGCGTCGTCCAGGGTCCGCAAGGTGTGCACGCCTTGAAGCGGCTTGCCGGGCAGCGGCCGCGCCCGCGCACCGGTGGCCAGCACGACGCCGTCGGTGCCGATGCGGGTTCCGTCGGCGAGCACGACCGCGCGGCCGGCCGTGTCGAGAGCGCTGGCGGGCCGCCCGAAGCGCCAGTCCACGTCGAGCTCGTCGTCGTCGGAGTCGGTGAGCCGGATGTCGTCCTCGTCGATCGCGCCCGCCAGGAACTCCTTGGACAGCGGTGGCCGGTCGTAGGGGCGGTGCGGCTCGTCGCCGACCACCGCGATCTCACCTTCGAAACCCTGCTCGCGCAGCGCGCGGACCGCTGAGAGGCCGGCCAGGGACGCGCCGACGACCGTGATGTGGCGCATCAACCGACCTCCTCCGCGACGGTGCTGCCGACGCGAGTCGACTCGTGCACGTAGACCATCCCGTCCTCGATCGTGACGGCGTGCGTGCGGACCGGCTTCTTGGCGGGCGGGCCGCTGGGCATTCCCGTGCGTAGGTCGAAACAGGCGGCGTGCAGCGGGCATTCGACCGCGCAGCCCTCCAACCACCCGTCGGACAGCGACGCGTCCTGATGCGAGCAGGTGTCGTCGATCGCGTAGAGCTCCCCGTCGACGTTGAACACCGCGATCGCCACCTCGCCGTGCACGCGGACCGACTCACCCGGCGGCAGGTCGAGCAGCTCACCAACCAAGATCATTACGCCTCCTGTTGCCAATAGCGGAACACCGCGTGCTATGCGCAACAACAGGATGGGGGTCCGCGGCCCGCTCGTCAATGGGAGATTTTCGCCTGAAACAGGGATTTATCAGCGATTTCCACCCCAGGGCGCGCTCGATCGCGAGGCCGCGCGCTGCCGCGTCACGACCTCGTGGACCGGTGATGAGGGGGTCGGGGTGTTGCTTCGGCGATGCCGAGGGGATACCTTCTCGCCAACAGATATATCAGTAGTAGGTCGCGGTCACAACCGCGACACGAAGATCGCGGCACCCAGCGCACCGCGTCGCACCCGGGGGATCCCATGACCGACCGCCCCAGACGGCCTCGGCGAGGTCTGAGACCGCCTGTCGTGCAAGAGGAACGCACGGTCCACCGCGCGGTCGCGGCCGCCTCGGTCGGCAACGTCGCCGAATGGTACGACTTCGGGATCTACTCCTACCTGGCCGCCGGGGTCCTCGACCAGGTCTTCTTCGCCGACTTCGGCCCCTGGGCGGCCGTGTACACGCTCGGCGCGTTCGCCGCGGCGTTCGTGATGCGCCCGCTGGGCGGCTTCGTCTTCGGGCGTCTCGGCGACCGCTTCGGACGCACCAAGGTCCTGTCCGCCACGGTGCTGATGATGGCGGCGGCCACCGTGCTGCTCGGACTCCTCCCCGACCACGGCGCGGCCGGTCTGCTGGCTCCCGTCCTCGTGCTGCTCGTGCGGATGCTGCAGGGCTTCTCCGCAGGCGGCGAGTACACCGGGGCGCTGACGCTGATCGCCGAGTACGCGCCGGACCGGCGCCGCGGCTTCTTCGGCAGCTGGCTGGAGTTCAGCACGCTGACCGGCTACGCCCTCGGCGCGGGCACCTGCGGCGCGGTAGTCGCCCTGCTACCTCCGGACGCACTGCTGGCGTGGGGCTGGCGGGTGCCGTTCATGCTCGCGCTGCCGCTCGGGCTCACCGGGCTCTACCTGCGCATCCGCTTGGAGGACACCCCGGCGTTCCGGCAGCTCATGGAGCGCTCCCCGGTGCTGGCCACGATGACGACGCGGCGCGCGGGGCAGATCGTGCTGCGCCACTACCGGACTCCCGCGATGGTGGCCGCCGGGATCGTCGTGGCGTGGAACGTCACCAACTACGTGCTCACCAACTACGTCCCCACCTACCTGACCAGCACACTCCCCCGCCTCGGCGAGGGCGGCGCCAGCAACGCGGTCGCGACGGGCATGCAGGTCGCGGTCATGGTGGTCATGCTGTGCCTCATCGTCGGCGTGGGCAGGCTCAGCGATCGCATCGGCCGCAAACCGGTGCTGATGACCGGAAGCGTCGCCCTGGTGCTGCTCGGGCTGCCCGCCGTGTGGCTGCTGCGCGCCGGAACGGGCGGCCAGGCGCTCGGACTGCTCATCATCGGGTTGTGCCTGATGTGCTTCGCGGCGGTCTCACCGTCGACGCTGCCCGCGCTGTTCCCCACGATGATCCGCTACAGCAGCCTCGCGGTCATCTTCAACCTGTCGGTGTCGTTGTTCGCCGGCACCGCACCGACGATCATCGAGGCCGTGGTCACCGCGACCGGCAACCTGGACTGGCCGGGCTACTACCTGATCGGTGCCGGCGTCATCGGGATCATCGCCACGCACTTCCTGCGCGAGCACGCGGGCAAGCCTCTGGACGGGGCGGCGCCGCTGACCTCCAGCGCCGAGCTGCCACCGCCACCGCTGTCCGAAGACGGTGTGCCGCTGGAACTCCCGCGCTAGAACGCGGATTCCGAATCGTTCCGCCTCTGCGGCGAAGGCCCGGGAACGCGCGAAGGTGGCCTCGCACCCGTCCGTTGCGAGGCCACCTCCTCAGCCGCGGTCAGCCGGTGCGTTCGCGGACCCAGTCGTGGAACTCGGTGATGTGGTGCTCGCTGGGCACCAGGACGCCGCCGGAGGCGTAGGAGCGGGAGTCCATGGCCAGCTGGCAGCGCTCGCAGGCGTCGAAGTCCTGCTGGTTGACCCGGTGGAACAGCTCCACCGAGCGGTCGATGTCGGCACCCGAGTCGACCACCTCGGGCAGGTACAGCCAGTCGCAGCGCACCAGCGTGCGGTCGGCCGCCAGCGGGAACATCCGGTGGAAGACGACGTGGTCGGGCACGAGGTTGATGAACACCAGCGGGCGGACGGTGATGGCGTAGTAGCGGCGGTCCTGCTCCTCGTTGACACCGGGCAGCTTCGCCAGCCCGGCCGAACCGTCCACGGTGAAGCCCTCGACGTCCTCGCCGAACTCGGCGCCGTGGCCCACGAAGTACTGCGCGGCCAGGCCGTCGGCGAACTCCGGCAGGACCTCGGTGAGCTCCGGGTGGATCGTGGCGCAGTGGTAGCACTCCATGAAGTTCTCGACGATCTGCTTCCAGTTCGCCTTCACGTCGTACTCGATGCGCCTGCCCAGCTTGAGGTCGGCGACCTGGTAGCCCACGATCGCGTCCGGTGTGCCGAGGCGGTTGGTGACGTCGCCGATGACGGTGTCGTCGAACGACGGCGGTTCCTCGGCCAGGCACAGCCACACGTAGCCGAGCCATTCGCGCACGTGCACCTCGTGCAGGCCGTACTGGGTGCGGTCGACGTCGTCCATGGCGTTGAGGTTCGGCGCGGCGATCAGCTCGCCGTCGAAGGAGTACGTCCAGGCGTGGTACGGACACTGGAAGGAGCGGCGCACTTCGCCGGACTCCTCGGTGCACAACCGCGCGCCGCGGTGCCGGCACACGTTCAGGTAGGCCTTGATCTCACCCCTGCGGTTGCGGGTGACCAGCACGCTCTCCCGTCCGATCTGGACGGTCTCGAACTTGCCCGGACCGGTCAGGTCCGCGCTGAGCACAGCGCAGAACCAGCCGGCCTCGAAGATCGTCGCCTGTTCCAGGCGGAAGATCCCCGGATCGGTGTAGTAGTGCCCTCCCAGCGTCTCGCGCAGGCTCTCGGGCAGTTGGGACTCGGACATCTGGGAATCGGTGGTGGGAAGCTCACCGGTGGTCATGAGCAAGAACTCCTCAACGCAGAAGTGGGGTCAGGGGAACACGACGGTGCTGTTGCCGTTGAGCAGGACGCGGTGCTCGCAGTACCACCGCACCGCGCGGGACAGCGCGAGCGCTTCGGCGTCGCGGCCCACGGTCTGCAGGGCTCTCGGGTCGTAGGTGTGATCGATGCGGATGACCTCCTGCTCGATGATCGGCCCCTCGTCGAGGTCGGGGGTGACGTAGTGGGCAGTGGCTCCGACGAGCTTCACACCGCGGTCGTAGGCCTGGTGGTAGGGCTTGGCACCCTTGAAACCGGGCAGGAACGAGTGGTGGATGTTGATCGCGCGGCCGTGCAGCGCCTTGCAGGTCTGATCGGAGAGCACCTGCATGTAGCGGGCCAGCACGACCAGGTCGGCGGCGTAGTCGTCCACCAACCGCAGCAGCCGCGCCTCGGCCTCCGGCTTGGTGTCGGCGGTGACCGGGACGTGGTGGAACGGCAGCCCGGCGGCCTCCGCCATCGGGCGCAGGTCCTCGTGGTTGGAGACCACGGCGACGATCTCGGCGCCCAGCGCGCCTGCGCGCCAGCGGTAGATCAGGTCGTTGAGGCAGTGCCCGAGCTTGGAGACCATCACCAGCACGCGGGCCGGCCGGTCCGAGTGGAAGGCGTAGTCCATGCCGAACTCCGTTGCCACCGGCTCGAATGCGCGGGTGAGGTCGTCCGGGTCGACCTCACCGGTGGCCTGCACGCGCAGGAACAGGCGGCCGCGCACGGCGTCGTCGAACTGACGGTACTCGCCGATGTCGCAGCCGTGCTCGAAGAGGAAGGAGCTGACGGCCTGCACGATGCCGGTGCGGTTCGGGCAGCTCAGGGTGAGGGTGAACGTCACAGGATTCTCCTCAGCATTCCACGATGTTGAGCGCGAGGCCGCCGCGAGCGGTCTCCTTGTACTTGTCCTTCATGTCGGCTCCGGTTTCGCGCATCGTCTTGATGGCCTTGTCCAGCGAGACGTGGTGCTCCCCGTCGCCGCGCAGCGCCATCCGGGCGGCGGTGATCGCCTTGATCGCCGCGACCGCGTTGCGCTCGATGCACGGGATCTGCACCAGCCCGCCGACCGGATCGCAGGTGAGACCCAAGTTGTGCTCGATGCCGATCTCGGCGGCGTTCTCCACCTGCTCGGGCGTGCCGCCCATCAGTTCGGCGAGTCCGGCGGCAGCCATCGAGCAGGCCGAGCCGACCTCGCCCTGGCAGCCGACCTCGGCGCCGGAGATCGAGGCGTTCTCCTTGAACAACGCGCCGACCGCACCCGCGGTGAGCAGGAACCGGACCACGGCGTCGTCGTCGAAGCCCGGCAGGAAGCGGTGGGCGTAGTGCAGCACCGCAGGCACGATCCCGGCGGCACCGTTGGTCGGGGCGGTCACCACCCGCCCGCCGGCGGCGTTCTCCTCGTTGACTGCCAGGGCGTAGAGGGTCACCCACTCCATCGCGTCGGCATCGTCGTCGAGGCTCGCCCGCAGTTCGCGGGCCCGGCGGCGTACCTTGAGCCCACCGGGCAGCACCCCGCCGGTGCGCACGCCCTGCTCGACGCACTCGCGCATCACCTGCCAGATGTGCAGCAGGTGCGCGCGGGTCTCCTCCTCGGTGCGCCAGGCGGCTTCGTTGGCCAGCACCACGTCGCTGATGCGCAGCCCGGTGCGGGTGGTGTGGGCGAGCAGTTCGGCGGCGGTGCGGAACGGGTGGGCCACCGGGGTGGCGTCCTCGACCAGCACCGGGTTGCCGGTTTCGTCCTCGTCGAGGACGAAACCGCCGCCGACCGAGTAGTACTCGCGGTGCACGAGCCGTGCACCGTCCTCGTCCACGGCCTCGAAGGTCATGCCGTTGCTGTGGAACTCCAGCCGCTTCCTGCGGTGCAGCACGACGTCGGAGTCCACGTCGAAGGCGATCTTGTGCTCGCCGCCGAGGCTGATCCGGTGCTCCTCCCGCACCGCACGCACCTGCGGTTCCACGGCCACCGGGTCGACCAGGTGCGGCTGCTCCCCGGTCAACCCGAGCACCACGGCCTTGACGCTGCCGTGGCCGTGCCCGGTGGCGCCGAGCGAGCCGAACAGCTCGCACCGCACCCGCGCGACCCGGGGCATCGCCCCGGACTCGCGCAGGTGGTCGACGAACAGGTTCGCTGCCCGCATCGGCCCGACGGTGTGCGAACTCGACGGCCCGATGCCGACCTTGAACAAGTCGAAGACGGACAGGCTCATGAATGCTCCATCTGGTCGTGGGCGGCGCTCGTCTCGGTGCCGGCGGTCATCGGCGGATGCGGTGCATCTCGGGGTCGACCAGCGGTTCTGCCGCGACCGTGGCCGAGACGAGGCGGTCGAAGTACTTGATCTGCACCTGCGTTCCGACCTCCGCAGAGGCCGGGAGCCAGGCGTAGGCGATCGGCGTGCCGAGCGTGTGGGCGAAGGCCGCCGAAGTGACGTAGCCCGAGGGCTCCCCGTCGAGGAACACCGGCTCCGAACCGAGGACCACGCTGCGGCCGTCGTCGATCGTCAGGCACGCCAGCCGCCGCTCGACGGAGTCGGCCTCGATGCCCGCCAGGGCATCGAGGCCCACGAACTCGCCCTTCTGCATCCGGACGGCGAACCCGACACCGGCCTCGTAGGGGTTGTGCTCGGTGGTCATGTCCGCTCCCCAGGCGCGGTAGCCCTTCTCCAGCCGGAGGCTGTTGAACGCGGCCCGCCCGGCGGCCACCACTCCCAGCTCCCGGCCGGCCTCGAAGAGCACGTCCCACAGCCGCTGGCCGTACTCGGCACTGGTGTAGAGCTCCCAGCCCAGCTCCCCGACGTAGGACACCCGCATCGCGGTCACCGGGATCCCGGCGATGTGGATCTGCTTGCAGCGGAAGAACTTCAGCCCTTCGTGCGACAGGTCGTCCCGGCTCAGCGGCTGCACCAGGTCGCGCGCCAGCGGACCCCACACGCCGATGCAGCAGGTGCCGCCGGTGATGTCGCGCAGCACGACACCGCCGTCGTCGGGCAGGTTGCGCCGCAAGTACTCGTGATCGAGGTTGCCGTTGGCGCCGATCTGGAACAGCTGCTCGCCCAGCCGCGCGACGGTGAGATCGCTGCGCACGCCACCGGCCTCGTCGAGCATCAGCGTGTAGGTCACCGACCCGACCGACTTGTCCACCTTGTTGGTGGTGAGCCGGTCCAGGAACGCCAGCGCGCCGGGCCCGCTGACCTCCAGCCGCTTGAGCGAGGTCATGTCGTAGAGCGCGACGGCGGTGCGGGTCTTCCACGCCTCCACCGCGGCGACGGGGCTGTGGAACATCGCCGACCACGCGTCGCGCGAGGGCGGCTGCCACTCCATCGGCAGGTCCTTGACCAGCGGGGCGTTGGCCTCGAACCAGTGCGGGCGCTCCCAGCCGTGGGCTTCGAGGAACACCGCGCCGAGTTCCTTCTGGCGCGCGTGGAACGGGCTGACCCGCAGCTCGCGCGGCGAGAACTTCGGCTGCAGCGGGTGCTTGACGTCGTAGATCTCCACGAAGTTGCGCGAGGAGGTCTCCTCGACGTAGTCGGGCGCGGTCTCCAGCTCGTCGAAGCGGTGCACGTCGCAGCCGTGCAGTTCGACCTCGCTGCGCCCGTCGACCAGCAGCTGCGCCACCGACCGCGCGACACCGGCGGAGTGCGTGACCCACACGGCCTCGGCGATCCAGAACCCCCGCACGTCGGGGGATTCGCCGACGAGCGGTCCGCCGTCGGGGGTGAAGGAGAAGACGCCGTTGAAGCCGGTGTCGACCTTCGCGGTCTCCAGCGCGGGCAGCAGCCGCTTGCTGTGCTCCCAGGAGGCCGCGAAGTCCTCCTCGGTGAACGGCAGCATCGACGGCATCGCCCGCTCCGAGGTCTCCTCGTCCTGCGGGAGATCGCTCAACCGCACCGGCATCGGGCGGTGGGCGTAGGTCCCGATGCCGAGGCGGTCGACGTGCTCGCGGTAGTAGAGGTCGCGGTCCTGGTGGCGCAGGATCGGCAGGTTGGCCTCGGTGCGCTCGTCGTTGCGCCCGGCCAGTTCGGGCAGCGGGTCGGTCTTGGCGTACTGGTGGGCCATGGGCAGCAGCGGCACGGTCATGCCGACCATCTCGCCGATGGCCTGGCCCCAGAACCCGGCGCAGGACACCACGATGTCGGCGGGGATCTCGCCGTGGTCGGTCTCGACTCCGGTGACCCGGCCGTGGCTGTGGTTGATCCCGGTGACGGTCACCGCGCCCCGGAACCGGGCTCCCCGCGCCACCGAGCGCCGGGCGAGCGCGACGACCGCGCGGGCGGCCTTGGCGAGCCCGTCGGTGGGCGTGTGGAACCCGCCGAGGACCTTCTCGACGTCGAGCAGCGGGTGCAGCTTGGCGCACTCCTCGGGCCCGATGACCTCGCCGGGAACGCCCCAGGAGGTGGCCCATCCGTGCTTGCGGTGCAGGTCGGCGAGCCGCTCGGGGGTGGTGGCGATCTCCAGGCCGCCGACCTGGTTGAAGCACCGGTCGCCGTCGTCGTCGAGGCCCTGCAGCTTCTCGACGGTGTAGGTGGCGAACTCGGTCATCGTCTTCGACGGGCCGGTCTGGTAGACGAGGCCGGGCGCGTGGGAGGTCGAGCCGCCGGTGAGCGGCAACGGCCCCTGGTCGACGACGGTGACCTGGTTCCACCCGCGGCTCGTGAGCTCGTCGGCCAGGTTCGCGCCGACGATCCCGGCTCCGATGATGACGACGCGAGGGGTCGTGCTCATGGTGGTCTCCTAACGAGCGGGTGTGAAGCTGGGGAGACTCCGCCTCCGACGAGGCGGGATGCGTTGCGAGGGGAGCAGTTCCGGCACCGGTTGGAGCCGCGCGGAGGTGATCGGCGTCCTCTGACTGAGGACTGATATATCAACTACACATCAAAATAAGCGTCACCGGGTTTCGCGGTCAACACGTGCCGCCGAAATTCCACCGACGGGCACGTTCCGCTGCACGAGCACCGACCCTTCCGGGTGCCCCCACCAGCGCCGACGCCCAGATGAGCGCCGTGATTTCCACACCGCCGGGCTTCAGCCCTTGACCACGCGGCATGCGCTGCTACCTTTGGTATCCATCTGATATGTCAGTTGTCCGTAAGTGCCTCTCCCCCTGTCGAGCACTCGCTCACCGCCCATCGAACGGAGGGCTCTCATGCCGCGCACTCCCGGCGCCGACTTGCCTGAGCACCCGAACTGGCTCTGGGGCCCCGCCGACCCGAAACCGTCCTACGACGTGGTGATCGTGGGCGGCGGCGGTCACGGCCTGGCCACCGCCTACTACCTCGCCGTCAACCACGGCATCACCAACATGGCGGTGCTCGAAAGCGGTTGGCTCGCAGGCGGGAACATGGCCCGCAACACCACGATCATCCGCTCCAACTACCTCTGGGACGAAAGCGCCGGCCTCTACGAGCACGCGTTGAAGCTCTGGGAGGGGCTGGAGGAGGAGCTGGACTACCCGCTGCTGTTCTCCCAGCGCGGCGTGCTCAACCTCGCCCACTCCCTGCAGGAGGTCCGCGACAGCGTCCGGCGGGTGGGGGCGAACCGGCTCAACGGCATCGACGCCGAGTGGCTCGATCCGCAGCAGGTGGCCGAGATCTGCCCGATCCTCAACACCTCACCGGACCTGCGCTACCCGGTCATGGGCGCCACCTGGCAGCCCCGGGCGGGCATCGCCAAGCACGACCACGTCGCGTGGGGATTCGCCCGCGCGCTGGACCGGATGGGCGTGGACCTGGTGCAGAACTGCCAGGTCACCGGCTTCGACAAGGTCGGCGACCGGATCGTCGGCGTGAAGACCACGCGCGGTGACATCGCCACCGGCAAGGTCGCGCTGGCCGCCGCCGGGCACACCTCGGTGCTCGCCGACGAGCTCGGGCTGCGGCTGCCGATCCAGAGCCACCCGCTGCAGGCGCTGGTCTCCGAGCTGCTGGAACCCGTGCACCCGACGGTGGTCATGTCCAACGCGGTGCACGTCTACGTCAGCCAGGCGCACAAGGGAGAGCTCGTCCTCGGCGCCGGCATCGACGCCTACAACTCCTACGGGCAGCGCGGGTCGTTCCACACCATCGAGCGCGAGCTCACCGCCGCGGTCGAGCTGTTCCCGATGTTCGCCCGCGCGCACGTGCTGCGCACCTGGGCCGGCGTCGTGGACGTGACACCGGATGCCTCGGCGATCATGGGCCTGACCCCGTTCGAGAACCTCTACGTCAACTGCGGTTGGGGCACAGGCGGTTTCAAGGCGACACCGGGCGTCGGCTGGTGCTACGCCCACACCATCGCCCACGACGAACCGCACGAGCTCAACGCCCCGTTCAGCCTCGACCGGTTCACCACAGGATCCCTGGTCGACGAACACGGCGCCGCCGGCGTCGCGCACTGAGAAAACTGTTCCAGCCCCATTTTGCTTGGCGGTGCGGGTAGCGGAGCCGGCTGAGTCCCACACCTGAAGCAGCGGCTACCCCGCACATCCCCTAAGGAGGCTCCCATGATGCTGATCCCCTGCCCGTGGTGCGGGCCGCGCAACGAGACCGAGTTCCACTACGGCGGCCAGGCCGACGTCGCCTACCCCGCCGATCCGCAGGCCGTGTCCGATGTGGACTGGGCTCGGTTCCTGTTCTACCGCGCCAATCCGAAGGGCGCCTTCGCCGAGCGGTGGAACCACCAGGCGGGTTGCCGGCGCTGGTTCACCCTGCGCCGCGACACCAGGACCAACGAGATCCTCCACGACGACGGGGCGGTGACGAGGTGAGCAACGAGTTCAGGCTGGCCGAGGGTGGCCGGATCGATCGGGACCGCGCGCTGCGCTTCCGGTTCGACGGACGGGAGTACGAGGGCTTCGAAGGCGACACCCTCGCCTCGGCGCTGCTGGCCAACGGCGTCCACCAGGTCACCACCAGCATCAAGCACGGGCGCCCGCGCGGGATCATGGCCGCGGGCCCCGAGGAACCGAACGCGCTGGTGCAGATCGACGAGCCGTTCCCGGAGCCGATGCTCACCGCGACCACCGTCGAGCTGCGTGACGGCCTGGCCGCCACCGGGTTGCCCGGTCAGGGACGGCTGGCGACCGAACCCGACCCGGCCCGCTACGAGACGACGCACGCGCACTGCGACGTCCTCGTGGTCGGCGCCGGGCCCGCCGGTCTCGCGGCGGCGCTGAGCGCCGCGCGCAGCGGTGCCCGGGTGATCATCGCCGATGCGGGCACCGAGTTCGGCGGCCAGCTGCTGGGCAGCGGTGAGCAGCTCTCGGGCAGGCCGGCCGGCAGCTGGGTCCAGCGGGTCGTGGCCGAGCTCGACGCCACCCCCGAGGTGACCGCGCTGCCGCGCACGACCGTGTTCGGCCACTACGACCACAACTACCTCGTCGCCGTCGAGCACCACGGCGAGGACTCCTTCGTCCGGCAGCGGACCTGGCACATCCGGGCCCGCGAGGTCGTGCTGGCCACCGGTTCGCACGAGCGCCCGCTGGTGTTCCCGGGCAACGACCGCCCCGGCACGATGGTGGCCGGAGCCGCCCGCACCTACCTGCACCGCTACGGGGTGCTCGCGGGCGAGCGCGCGGTCGTGTTCACCACCAACGACAGCGCCTACGCCGCCGCGATCGACCTGCACGACGCCGGGGTCGCCATCGCCGCGGTGGTGGACGTCCGGCCGGTGGTGTCGACGGTGTGGGCCTCGCGCTGCGTGGAGCGCGGCATCCCCGTCCGCAACGGCTCCGCCCTGATCGGCACCTCGGGCACCGGCCGCGTGAGCGGGGCGACGGTGCAGCGGCGGGGCGAGGAGGCGACCGTCGAGCTGGACTGCGATCTGCTGCTGGTCTCCGGTGGCTGGAACCCGGCGGTCCACCTGCACAGCCAGTCGCGCGGAACCCTGCGCTACTCGGCGGAGATCGGCGCGTTCGTGCCGGACCGCAGCGCGCGCGGTGTCCGCTCGATCGGCGCCGCCGCAGGGGTTTTCGGCACCTACGACTGCCTGCGCACCGGTTCCGAGGCGGGCAGCGACGCGGCACGCGAGGCCGGGTTCGACGCCGACTTCGCCGAGGTGCCCGCGGTGGCGTGCCCGCCGGTCGTCGCGCCGCAGCCGACGTGGCTGCTCACCTGCGCGTGCGAGGACGAGCAGTACGTGGACCTCGCGCGCGATGCGACCGTGTCCGACGTCCGCAAGGCCGTCGGGGCGGGCATGGACTCGGTGGAGCACATCAAGCGGTTCACCACCATCGGGACCGCCCACGACCAGGGCAAGACCTCCGGCATCCTGTCCTCCGGGGTGATCTCCCAGCTGCTCGGCGTCGAGCTGTCCGAGGTCGGCGCGACCACGTTCCGCCCGCCCTACACGCCGGTGGCCTTCGCCGCGCTGGCCGGGCGGGACCGGGGCGACCTCTACGACCCGATCCGGGTCACCGCGATGCACGACTGGCACGTCGAGCAGGGCGCGCCGTTCGAGGACGTCGGCCAGTGGAAGCGACCCTGGTACTACCCGCTGCCGGGCGAGGACATGCAGGCGGCAGTGCTGCGCGAGTGCGACGCGGTGCGCACCGGCGTGGGCATGCAGGACGTCTCCACGCTCGGCAAGATCGACGTGCAGGGCCCGGACGCCGCCGAGTTCCTCGACCTCGTCTACACCAACAAGATGAGCACCCTGAAGATCGGCCGGATCCGGTACGGGCTGATGTGCACCGCCGACGGCATGGTCTTCGACGACGGCACGGTGATGCGCACCGGCGAGAACCGGTACCTGATCTCGACCACCTCCGGTGGTGCCGCCGGGGTGCTGGAGTGGCTGGAGGACTGGCTGCAGACCGAGTGGCCGCACCTGCGCGTGCACCTGACCTCGGTGACCGAGCAGTGGGCCACCATCGCGCTGGCCGGGCCCCGCTCCCGCGACGTGCTGGCCGCGGTGTCCTCGGGCATCGAGCTGGACAACGAGTCGTTCCCGTTCATGGCCTGGCAGGACGGCATCGTCGCGGGCCGCCAGGCGCGGGTGTGCCGGATCAGCTTCTCCGGCGAGCTGGCCTTCGAGATCAACGTGCCGCGCTGGTACGGACGCGAGGTGTGGGAGGTGCTGCACGACGCGGGCGTGCCGTTCGGCATCACCCCGTACGGCACCGAGACGATGCACGTGCTGCGCGCGGAGAAGGGCTTCCCCATCGTCGGTCAGGACACCGACGGCACGGTGACCCCGCACGACCTCGGGATGAGCTGGGCGGTGTCGAAGAAGAAGGACGACTTCCTCGGCATGCGCTCCTTCACCCGCGCCGACACCACCCGATCCGACCGCAAGCACCTCGTCGGACTGCTCCCACCCGCCGACTCCCCCGTCGTGCCGGAGGGATCGCAGCTGGTGGCCACCGGCGAGCTGCCCGAACCGCCGGTGCCGATGCTGGGGCACGTCACCTCCAGCTACCGCAGCGCGGTCCTGGGCCGCCCGTTCGCGCTCGCGCTCGTCGCAGGCGGTCGCGACCGCATCGGGCAGACGATCTACAGCCACGTGGGCGACCAGCTGGTGCCCGTGGAGATCACCGAACCGGTCTTCTACGACAAGGAAGGAGCCCGCCGCGATGGCTGAGCCCTACGGCGAATCCCCGCTGGCCGCGCACGCCGACGTGCTGACCGACGCCTCGGTGCCCGGGGCGCTGCACCTGTCCGAGGTGTCGTTCACCGCCCAGGTCACGCTGCGCGTCGACCCGAAGAGCCCTGCCGCCGAACGCATCGGCACCGCGCTCGGCACGATGCTGCCCAACCAGGCCGGGCAGGTGTCCCGCACCGAACGGCTCCTCATCGCCTGGCTCGGACCGGACGAGTGGCTGCTGGTCGGTCCGGAAGGCGAGGCCGACCGGATCCAGGCGACGGTGGCCGAGGCGCTCGGCGACGAGCACGGCGCCGTCGTGGACGTCTCGGCGCACCGCACCATCATCGAGGTGGCCGGGCCGAAAGCCGCTGAGCTGCTGGCGAAGGGCTGTGCGCTGGACCTGCACCGGCGCAGCTTCGGGCCGGACCGCTGCGCGCAGACCCTGCTGGCCCGCACCGGCGTGCTGCTGCTGTGCCGCGACGCCGAACCGCCGCACTACTGGATCTTCGTCCGCGCCTCGTTCGCGCGTTACCTCGCCGACTGGCTCCGCGACGCGGCGGCCGAACACCACCAGAACCGCTGAACAGGAGCGTTGACATGACCGAAGCGCGCGCAGTCGTGTCCACCGGGAAGGGCAAGCCGGTGGAGGTCACCACCATCCACGTGCCCGACCCGGGCCCGGGTGAGGCCGTGATCCGGGTGCAGGCGTGCGGTGTCTGCCACACCGACCTGCACTACCGCGAAGGCGGCATCGGCGACGACTACCCGTTCCTGCTCGGCCACGAGGTGGCCGGTGTCGTCGACTCCGTCGGCGAGGGGGTGCACAACGTCGAGCCGGGCGATTTCGTCGTGCTGAACTGGCGGGCGGTGTGCGGGAACTGCCGGGCCTGCAAGCGCGGACGCCCGCAGTACTGCTTCGACACCCACAACGCCTCCCAGCCGATGACGCTCGCCGACGGCACTCCGCTCACGCCGGCGTTGGGCATCGGCGGGTTCGCGGAGCGCACGCTCGTCCACTCAGGACAGTGCACGAAGGTGGACCCCGCGGCGCGACCCGCCGTGGCCGGCTTGCTGGGCTGCGGCGTGATGGCCGGGATCGGTGCCGCGGTCAACACCGGGCAGGCCGGTCCGGGTGATTCGGTGGCCGTCATCGGCTGCGGCGGCGTCGGCGACGGGGCCATCGCCGGGGCGGCCATGGCGGGTGCGCGGCGGATCATCGCCGTGGACACCGATCCCGAGAAGCTGGCGTGGGCGCGGGGGTTCGGCGCCACGCACACCGTCAACGCCTCCGAGTCCGACACCGTGGAGGCGATCCGCGAGCTCACCGGTGGTCACGGAGCGGATGTGGTCGTGGACGCGGTGGGAGTGCCCGCGACCTACGAGCAGGCGTTCTACGCCCGCGACCTGGCGGGCACGGCCGTGCTGGTCGGTGTGCCGGACCCGTCGATGCGGCTGGAGCTGCCGCTGCTGGACGTCTTCGCCCGCGGCGGGGCGCTGAAGTCCAGCTGGTACGGTGACTGCCTCCCCGAACGGGACTTCCCGATGCTCACCGAGCTCCACCTGCAGGGCCGGCTGCCGCTCGAGAAGTTCGTCAGCGAGGAGATCTCCCTTGATGACGTCGAAGCGGCCTTCGCGAAGATGGGCCGCGGCGAAGTGCTGCGTTCGGTGGTGACGTTCAATTGAGCATTCGGGTCGACCACGCCACCGTCGAGGGGAAGTTCTCCCTCGACGGCGAGGTCCACGAAGTCGAGAACAACCTGTGGGTCGTGGGTGACGACCACCAGTGCCTCGTCATCGACGCACCGCACGACGTCGACGCGGTCCTCGACCTCGTCGCGGACCGCGAGGTGGTCGCGGTGGTGGCCACCCACGCCCACGACGACCACGTGCGGATGGCTCCGAAGCTGGCCGACGCCGTCGGCGCACCGCTGTACCTGCACCCGATGGACCGGCCGGTGTGGGAGCTGACCCACCCGGCCCGGGAACCGGACGGGCGCCTGGTGGACCGCCAGACCTTCCACATCGGACGGTTGAGCCTGCAGGTCATCCACACCCCCGGCCACACCCCGGGATCGGTGTGCTTCTACTGCCCGGACCTGGCGACCGTGTTCACCGGCGACACGCTGTTCGCCGGTGGACCCGGCGCGACCGGGCGTTCGTTCTCCGACCGCGACGCGATCATCAACTCGATCCGGTCCCGGCTGCTGCCCCTGCCCGTGCGGACCAGGGTCCGCCCCGGCCACGGTCCGGGCACCACGATCGGCGAGGTCGTGGCGCAGTTCGACGAGTGGGTGTCCCGGTGAGCGCGGTGCTGGCCTCCGCGCTGCGCAACGCCTCCTACGAGGTCCTGCCCTTCAGCAGCACCGAGGAGAAGGTCCTCGCCCACGTCCCCCGGGACGTGCTGCTGACCGTCACCACCACCGAGGCCAGGGGGCTGGAGCCGACGGTCGACCTGGCCGTCCGGCTCAGCAAGAACGGCTACGCCGCAGCCCCGCACCTGGCCGCCCGGCTGGTTCGCGACCGCGCCGAACTGGACGAGATCGCCGCGCGGCTGCTGGAGTCGGGCGTGGACCGCGTGTTCGTCGTCGGCGGTGACGCCGCCGAGCCCGCCGGCGATTTCCCCGACGCGGAGAGCCTGCTGCTCGCGCTCGCCGAGGGCGGGCACGACTTCTCCCACATCGGCATCGCCGGGTACCCGGAGGGCCACGGCACGATCCCGGACTCGGTGATCGCCGAAGCGTTGCGGCGCAAGACCGTCCACGCGCACGAGATCGTCACCCAGCTGTGCTTCAACCCCGCGACCACCATCGGCTGGGCCGGGCGCCTGCACGACTCCGGCATCACCACGCCGGTCCGGGTGGGGGTTCCGGGCAGCGTGAACCGGCAGAAGCTGATCCGGGTCTCGGCCGGTCTCGGCCTCGGCCAGTCCGCGCGGTTCCTCGCCAAGCAGTCGGCGATGTTCTGGCGCTTCTTCCTGCCCAGCGGCTACCGGCCGGACAAGCTAGTCACCGGCCTGACCGACCAGATCACCTCACCGGGCAACGCGATCAGCGGATTCCACCTGTTCACCTTCAACGACCTGGCCGGAACCGAGCGCTGGCGGCAGGACCGGCTCGCCGGCCTGTCCTAGCGCTCCTGCTCGCGGCGGCGCTGCTCCTCGCGGTAGCCGTAGGCGGCCTGGCGCACCGCCCGATCGGATTCGAGACTGGAGCCCAGCGCTCCGGCGACCACTCCCATCGTGGTGAACCCCCAGGCCAGCGCCAGGTAGCGGGTGAAGTCGGCGGGTTGGCCGAGGCTGCTGGCGAGCAGGTTCGGCGGCACGAGGAACAGCGCCACCACCAGGTTGATCACGAACAGCCCGACGTACATGACGCCGATGCCGATCGTCAGCGTCGCCACCGTGGAGGTGTTGTAGAGCAGCACCTGATCGCGGTCGTTCTCGCTGCTGTTGCGCCGCTCCTCCCACAACCCGTGCGCGACGATCATCCAGCCGACCAGCAGTGCCACCGACAGGACCGCGGCTATGACCTGCCGGAACGCTCCGAGCTGATCGCCGATCTGCCAGATCGTGGTGGACGACAGGCCGAAGGCGCTGGTGGCCACGGCGGCGGCCAGCGCGCTGCGCAATCCGAAGATCAGCTGCGCGGGCTCGTTGGAGCGCACCATGCCGCTGAGCAGCCGCAACCGGCCGCGCCTGCGAGTGGTGGTGTAGCGGACGTCCGCCTCGTGCTCGCCGTCGTGCTCCTGGCGCTCCACCGGCGCCAGGATCCTGGAGAGCTTGCTGTCCAGGCCGTAGCGGTTCTCGCCGCCACCGTCGCGGGCGGTGAGCTCGTCGACCATCTGCAGCATGACCTGCTTGGACCGCCGGTACACCTGGGTCCCGCCCAGCGCCGGCAGCGACACCACGGCCACGTCGCGGTCGAGGTCGGCCTCGGCCACCACCGGACGGCCGTTGGCGCGCACCGGGAGGTCGGTCAGGCAGATGGCGTAGTCCCACCGGTGGTGGTCCATCCGATCGCGAGTGGAGGCCAGGATGTCGCGGGTGTTGTGCCTGCCCGCGGTCACCGGGTCGACGTCGACCTCGACGGCCCACGACAGCTCCTCGTCGCCGAGCAGTTCGGGCAGGTCGCCGGCGAGCCGCCGGGTGACGCGCTCGGGCATGTCCGGATCGGCCACTAGCCCGAGGCGCCGATCGGGAGTCTCCGACTCCGGCTCACCGCGTTCAGCGAGGTGTTCGGCCTCCTGCTGGTCCTCGGTGCTCTCGTCGTGCTCTTCCCCGCCCGGGTCGCCGGCTTCACCGGAGGCCTCTCCCCGGTCCTGCTCGGCCATGCTCGCTCCCCCTCTCGGTGTTCGTCGCGTCTGGTGAGTCGCGTCCGACCTCGCGGACTACCCGCAGGGACGCTCCAGTACACGCGTCAGCGCAGGTCGTCCGAACGTCGGGCAATCGCGACGTTACAGACCGCCCCCACCGCTCGCAGAGATGCCCCGCTGGGGGCGGAAGCGGTCGGTGGCCCGCACGACGGCCTCGGCCAAACCGCCTGCGGCGCGGTGACCGGCGTCCACGAGTTCCAGTTCGGCCCCCGGCCAGGCGGCTTCGAGCCGCCACGGGGTGCCGAGCAGGTTGCCCAGGTCCAGCACTCCTTGGAGGAGCTTCGCGGGAATGCCCGCCAGCGCGCCGGTTCCGCTCAGGAGCTGCTCGTCGTCCAGCCAGGAGCCGTGCCGCCAGAAGTGGGTGACGACGCGCGCGAACCCGAGGGCGAAGTCCGGGTCGTCGAACATCGAGTTCGGCGCGGAGTCCGGGACCAGCGCCTCCTCCCAAGCGCACCAGTCCCGCGCGGCTCTGCGGTGCACGGCGGGATCGGGGTCCATCAGCAGCCGGTGGTAGGCGTCGGCGAGGTCGCCGTCGCGGTCGGCTTCGGGCACGCCGTCGCGGAAGCGCTCCCACGCCTGCGGGAAGATCGCGCCGAGTCCGCGCGTCAGCAGGTCGGTTTCGGCGCGCCGTCCGGTGGCCAGACCGCAGAGCACCATCTCCGACACCCGGTCCGGGTGCCGCTGGGCGTAGGCCAGCGCCAGCACGCAACCCCACGACCCGCCCTGCACCAGCCAGCGGTCGACGCCCAGGTGCTCGCGCAGCCGTTCCACATCGGCGATCAGGTGCTCGGTGGTGTTCGCCGACAGGTCGGCGCCGGGCTCGGCCGCGTGCGGTGTGCTGCGCCCCGACATGCGCTGGTCGAACAGCACGATCCGGTAGGCAGCGGGATCGAAGAACCGCCGCATGCCGGGGGTGCAGCCCGAGCCGGGACCGCCGTGCAGCACCAGCGCCGGTTTGCCCGCCGGGTTTCCGCACACCTCCCAGTGCACGCGGTGCCCGTCGCCGACCTCCAACATCCCAGAATCGAACGGCTCGATCACCGGATACACGACGCCTCCTCTCCCAGCCTCCCCCGAGCCTGCCACTGCGCCAGGAGCTGTTCACCTGCCGACGGTGGTTCGCAGTGGGCGGTTTGGTCCGAACCGTCCATGATCAATGTATGCCCGGTCGGTTCGGACCAGGACTGGCCGTGGTGGACTCAGTCGTCCAGGTGGCGGGCCAGGTTGAGGATGCCGAGCTCGTCGATGGTGTCGGGGTCCGGGTCGACGCAGGACTGGAGCCGGCGGGTGAGGTCCTCGGTGTCGAGGTCGGTGCCGATGAGGACGAGGCTGGTGGCCCGCGGGCCCTTCCACCTGGTCTTCTCGAACGCGGCGTAGACGCCGACGGTGTGCAGCATGAAGCGCCGGTCCTCGCCGGAGGGACCGAAGTCGATGGGGCCCTTGATGCGGTAGACGCCCCGGCTGCGCTCGTTGAGGAAGCGCAGGAACGCCGAGGGGTTCAGCGGCCGGTCGGAGAGGAACTCCATCGACTCGTAGGCCGCGTGCATGTGCTGGTCGTGGTCGTGATCGTGCTCCTCCAGATCGGCGAAGGACAGCTGCCTCGCCCCGAAGTCGCGCGTCTCGACGTCGTCGAAGAGGATGCCCGGCGAGATCCTGCCCCGCTCAGCGGGCAGCACGGCACCGTCGGCGATCTCGCGGACCGCACCGATCACCCGGTCCCGGTGGGCCTCGCCGACGCGGTCGATCTTGTTGACGACCACCAGGTCGGCGAGCCGCACGTGATCGTCGAGCTCCGGGTGCCGGGCTCGGGTGTCGTCGAACTCGGCGGCGTCGACGACCTCCACCAGCCCGCCGAACTCGATGTGCGGGTTCTGCGAGGACAGCACCATCCGAACCAGCTGACGGGGTTCGGCGATGCCGCTGGCCTCGATCACGATGACGTCCAGCGGGGCGCCCGGGTAGGCCAGCCGCTCCAGCATCGGGTCCACGCCGTCGGCGTCGACCGCGCAGCACAGGCAGCCGTTCTCCATCGACATCGCGATGTCGACCTGCCCGGCGACGTTCATGGCGTCGATGTTGATGCTGCCGAAGTCGTTGACCAGCACGCCGATCCGGCGCCCCTCGTCGTTGCGCAGCAGGTGGTTCAGCAGGGTGGTCTTGCCCGAGCCCAAGTAGCCCGCCAGCACGACCACCGGAATCCGCGCCGTCACAGCTCCCCCACGTTCATCAACTCGCTCACCAGGGGTCATCCTCGCACGCCGCCGCGCGCCGACCGCGAAGGCCCTGACCAGCGATTCCAGCTCCGCGGGTCCTAGCGGAGCGGGATGTCGAGGCCGCGTTCCGCCTCCGGGCGGGGACCGCGGACGCGGCGGTCGGCCTCGTCGATGGCGACGTCGTTGATGCTGGCCTCGCGGCGTCGCATGAGGCCGTGCTCGTCGAACTCCCAGAGCTCGTTCCCGTAGCTGCGCCACCACTGCCCGCCGGCGTCGTGGCACTCGTACTGGAAGCGGACCGCGATGCGGTTCTCCCCGAAGCTCCAGAGGCTCTTGCGCAGCGCGTAGTCGAGCTCGCGCTCCCACTTGCGGGTCAGGAAGGCGACGATCTCCTCCCTGCCGCTGATGAACACGTCCCGGTTCCGCCACTGCGAATCAGGCGTGTAGGCCGACGCCACGCGCTGCGGATCGCGCGTGTTCCAGGCGTCCTCGGCCGCCTGGACCTTCTGCAGCGCGGTCTCGCGGGTGAACGGCGGGTAGGGCGGGCGATCCTCCGGCACTGCGACCTCCTGAAGACGGGAACCCCCATTCTCTCCCCGGCACCCGGCGAGGTGGAGCGGACGCGCCCGGCGGTCACTCCCGCGTGAGGCGGAGGTGGTGGCGAGGCCTGAGGTCGACCTCCACCACCGCCCTGCCGATCGCATCCGCCGTGACCTCCCGCGTGGTGGCGCCGTCGACGGCGTAGGTGCGGTGCGGGGCCAGGTGGTCGAAACCGAGCCGGTGCCGGCGCAGAGCACCGCCGGTGCCGCGCAGGATCGCGTCGTGGGACCGGCCGTCGGTGACCGCGGTGACGACCGCGATGTCCGGCCAAGGCGCTTCGGTGAGGCGCGGACCGGTGTGGCGGGACGGCGTGAGCAGCATGGTCCGCCAGGTACGTTCGTCGGTGACCGCGCCCAGGCCGAGGATCCCGTTGGCGTGCACCGACGCGTCGAACATCCGGAAGTCCGCGGGCGGGTTCTCCAGGTTCCGCGCGGCCTCGCGAAGCCTGCGGTACCAGGCCGCGTTGCGAGCGCGGGCGAGGAACATGCTCCAGCCCAGGGCGTTCGCGCGGTTCGCACCCCCGCCCCAGTCCGCATCGGTGGGGGCCGGGCTTCCCGCTCGGTCGGTTCGCGCGTAGTGGCCGGAGTTGAGCTCTTCGGCGACGAGCAGCTCCCAGGTGCGCCAGGCGAAGTCCGGGTCGAGCGGCGACAGCAGCGCGGCGATGGGCGCGGTGTTGGTGATGCCCCGAGCCGAGCGGGCCGTGATGCCGAACCTGCTGGCCTGCAACGCGCAGATGTCACCGTCCGGCGCGGTGAACTCGGTGCGCAGCCGGTGCAGGAACCTCGGCGCGATCTCCTCGGCGTGGTGGGTACCGGCGCAGGTGTCGTACATCCGCAGGCCCGCCAGGGCCACGGAGTTGCAGAACGGGAACACCAGTCCCGGCTCGCACGGCCACAGCACCAGCGGCGAGCGCTGGAAGTTGGCGCTGACCCGTTCGGCGACCTCGGTGTGGCTGTAGGCGAACTCGGTCCCCTCGTCCCAGCGGAACCGGAGCGCGCCGGGCCGGTCGAAGCTGTCGTCCCCGGTGGCCTGGCGGTACGCCGAGAGCATCAGCAGCAGGTACCCGGTGTACATGACGTTCGCCGGACCGCCGATCGGATCGGCGCTGTCGCGCAGCATCCCCCAGCGGTTCTCCCGCAGCCAGTAGCGCCAGACCGGCTTGTCGGTCATCCGCAGGACCAGCGCCCGCAGCGCGTCGTCGCGATATCCGCAGTAGGCCGGCGTGTGGGTGTGGCGCAGGCTCGCGAGCATCAGGAACACCGCCCAGACGCGGTAGCGCATGGCGGGCAGGAGGTACTCGTCGCCGAACGGACCGAAGCCGTTCCACTCGTGCGCGGGTTGCAGCGCCAGGGTTTCCGCCCACCGCGCCAGTCGCGCCCGGTCGTCCTCGTCCGCGCACTCGTCCCCGCCCGGCCGCCACTCCTCGGGCGCGGCCACGTCCAGGCGGGCCTGGCGGGCGTCGCCGGCTCGACGGGCAGCCCGGCCCCGCCGCCGCTCCCGCACCAGCAGCGCCGCCGGGACTCCGATGACCGCGAGCACCTCCGCGACCGGCACCCACTCCTGCTGCCCGTGCCCGTGCCCGTCGTGCACGGCGGCGAGGACCGCGGCCAGCACCATCGAGGCGACGACGACCGCCGGGAGGGTGAGGTGATCGCCCTTGGCCATGATGCGCTGAAGACCCGTCAGCAGGCCGGCCACGACCGCCAGCAGGACGACGAGGTTCAACAGCAACCACGGCACGAGTGCGACGGACCAGCCCGGAGTGGGCGTCGCGTAGACGATCCCGAAGCCCGGGACGAGCCCTGCGGCTCGCAGCCACACCGGGCCGCCGAGCAGGGTCGGCAGCAACCCCAGCAGCACGAGCGCTCCGCCGAGCGCACCGGTCCGCACCAGGCGGCGCTGGGTGAGCGGGCCGCGCAGGCCCGGTGGCCGAGGCAGAGTGGTCCCCGTGGAAACGCGCCCCATCGCGTTGCCCTCCCCCAGGAGTTGTCCGGCGACTCGTTCGAAGAGCCGCGTTGACGCGACGCCCCGCGTGCGGCCTACTCGGTCGCAGTGCCCCGTGTGCGCGGCGATCGCGGTCCCCTCACTCACGGTGGTGTGGTGGCGCTGGATGCGGCACCGCCGTGCGCGTGAAAGCGATCCCGACGTTCCGCCGGTCGCCCTCCCGCGCCCGGCCAGGCTTCGCGGGTACGGCTCCTGACCTGGAACGCAGGAGCGGGCCCACCGATCGGACGTCGGCGGGCCCGCTCCGAGCGGAGTTCGGCTCCTACAGCTCCGGGGTCACGTCGGTGAGGGCGTCGTCGAGGATCGACAGGCCGCGGTCGATCTCGGCCTCGGTCGCGGTGAGCGGCGGCGCGATGCGGAACGTGCCGCCCATGCCGGGCAGCTGGACGATGTTCATGTGCAGCCCGAGGTCGGTGCAGCGACGGGTGACCGCGGCGCCGAGCTTGTCGACGTCGCCGCCGTCCGGTCCGGCGGTCAGCTCCAGGCCGACGAGCAGCCCCCGGCCCCGGATGTCGCCGATCACCGGGTGCTTCCCGGCCAGCTCGCGGAGACCACCGGACAGCCGCTCCCCCAGCTCGCGGGCCCGCAGGTCGAGGCGGTCGCGGGTCAGCACGTCCAGGACCGTGTTGCCGACGGCGGCCGGGAGCGGATCGTTGACGTGGGTGGTGAAGAACAGGAATCCGCGGTCGTGGGCCTGCTGCTCGATCTCGGCGCTGGTGAGCACCGCGGCCAGCGGCAGTCCCGCCCCGAGGGTCTTGGACAGGGTGAGGATGTCCGGGACGACGCCGTCGCGCTCGAAGGCGTACCAGGCGCCGGTGCGGCACAGGCCGGTCTGCGCTTCGTCGAGGATCAGCAGCATCCCGCGCTCGCGGCACTTGTCCCGCAGCGCGGCCAGGTAGCCGGGCGGCAGGTCGATGACGCCGCCGGAGCTCAGGACGGGCTCGACGATGCAGGCAGCGAGGCTGCCGACGGACTGCGCGTCGATCAGGTCGAAGCCCAGGTCCAGCTGACGCCGCCAGTCGAGGTTTCCGACCGCGTCGACGATGTCGGGGTGGAAGGAGTCGGGAACGGGCAGCGCGAAGTTGCCGGGAGCCGCCGGACCGTAGCCGACGCGGCCGGCGCTGTAAGTGGCGTTGGCCGCGGCCAGGGTCATGCCGTGCCAGGAGCGGGCGAAGGAGACGACCTCGTGCTTGCCGGTGACGAGCTTGGCCATCCGCAGCGCGGCCTCGTTGGACTCCGCGCCGGTGGTCAGGAACAGGGCCTTGTCCAGCGGTTCGGGGAGAGTCTCGGCGAGGCGCCGGGCCAGGTCGATGACCGGGCGGCTGAGCATCCCGCTGTAGAGGTGGTCGAGCTTGGCGGCCTGGTCCCGGACGGTGCTGACGATCTCCGGGTGGGAGTGCCCGAGGATCGCGCTCATCTGCCCGGAGGTGAAGTCGAGCAGCTCGCGCCCGTCCTCGGTGAAGACCGAGGCGCCCTCGGCGCGCTCGATGATCCCGGGGCTGAACGCACCGTGCCCGGAGTAGCGGATCAGATCACGTGTGGCGAGGTCGTCCATGCCCCGAAGCTACGGGCTCAACCGCGCGAACGGGAGCCCCCGGGAGGAGGTGGCGGTTCCCGGGGAAGCGCCACCACCTTCTTGGCGGGATCAGGAATCGACGGGACGGTCGTAGACGGAGAAGCGCAGGTACATGCCGATGTCGGCGGCCTCGTCCGGGTGCGTCGTGCGGAACGCCAGGAGGTCCTGGAGGCCGGTCAAGGTCGACGGGTGCTGGGGCGCGAGAGCGTTGATCATCGACAGGTAGGGCCCGGGGTCGAGCCCTTCCTGTCTCATGAGGACGGCGGTGCGTTCCGCGGCGTCCTCATCGGACACCGCGTTCTCCGGCAATCGGAGGTACACGTTGGCTTCCTCCGGCTGCGCCGAACCGCTGCGAAAAGCGAGGCACACCATCGGTTCCTCGCCGTCGGCCTTGTCCTGGCCGTGATACAGCGACCGCCACACCCGGGCCGCCCGCTCGGAATCGTGTCCGGCCGCGAGGGCGGCCACCGAATCAAGATCTTCCCATGCGCGACTGGCGATCCGGAAATAGATCTTCACCCTCGCCCGATCGGAATTCGTCAAATCGAGAGCGGTGAATTCGATCTCATTTCCCCGTTCCATCATTTCCGGCATCCACATTCGGACCGAGTCCCACGGGCGCTCCAATCCGAGCCGTCCCATCGCCTCGGTGGTCTTGGCCAGGACGTCGACCGGATCCGTGCTCTCCGCCTGCGGGTTGAAGTAGGCCTTGTACCGCGTGGATTCACCCGGGCGCCATGCGAGCGAATGCCAGATGGTGGGACGGTTCACCCGCGGATCGTCGCTGACGAAGAGATCTTCCACACGGTGGTAGCGGCTGAGGTCGACGTCGTGCAGATCGGCCAACCGCTCGGTGAGCGCACGCCCGGCGCGCTGACAACCCGCAGGTGTCGGCTCGTCCCCGAGGGACTCGAAGAGGATCCGCAGCTCGGGTCGCCGGGCTCGCCAGCTGATGGACATCTCGGCCGGAAAACCGTCCGCCGAAACAAAAGACGGAACCTCCGGACAAGAGCCGATCGGGTGATCGCCCCAGGGGCTCAGCGCAACGCTGAGTTCTGTGATGAGGGTCTCCACATCGGGGGGCGAGAACCCGAGATGTTCGGCAACGGTTCGGTACTGGCTGGTCAGGAACTGTGTGAATGACACGCCGTGCGCGGGAAAGACTCCCCACCGGCGAACGGACGACGATCCTGCTCGTGAACTGGGCACTACCCCGACCTTCCGCATCGCGGTTACTCTTGATCGCGGCATCGCGCCTGTCAGCAACATCAACACGATCTCATCCAGACGACGAATTGGGAATGGTCTCCACGCGGAGAGGGTTCGATGGGCACTGTGGACGGTCGCGGAAACATGACATCTCCCCAGGTTGAAACCCGTGATGTGTGCGTGATCGGAGCCGGCGTTTCCGGATTGGCCATGATGCGTTCGCTCCGTCGCCGCGGAATCGACTTCGTCGGTCTGGAACGCGATGACGTCGTGGGCGGGGTGTGGAACTTCGGCCCTGCCAGTTCGCAGAGCTCGCACCCGGCCTACGGGTCCCTTCACCTCAACACCTCCAGCAAGGTCACCGGGTTCACGGGATTCCCCGTGCCCGAGGACTTCCCGCGCTACCCGCGCCACGACCAGGTCGCCTCCTACCTGGCGCGATTCGCCGACGAGCACGACCTGACCGGCCGCATCGAGTTCGGCACCCAGGTCCACCAGGTGGAACCGTCCCCCGGCGGCGGATGGCTGGTCACCAGCCGCAGCAGCGGGAGCACGCGGACGCGGCACTTCCGCGAGGTGGTGATGGCCTCGGGTTATCACTCGGCGCCACGACTTCCCGACCCGGCGATCACCGGTTCGGAGGTGTTCCGGGGCAGCCAACTGCACTCCGCCGACTACACCGATCCGGAACCGTTCCGCGGCAAGAACGTCACGGTCGTGGGCTTCGGGAACTCGGCCTGCGACATCGCCGTCGAGCTCTCCCGCGTCGCGGCACGCACGGTCCTGTCGGTCCGCCGGGGCGCGCACGTGGTGCCGAAAACCCTGATGGGATTGCCGATCGACGAGATCGCCGTCAGCCGCTGGTGGTCGTTCCTGCCGTTCCGGGTGCAGCGCAAGCTCATCGAGGTGCTGCTGCACCTCTCGCGCGGGCGCATCACCGACTACGGCCTGCCGGAGCCCGACCACCGGGTGATGGACGCCCCGATCACCATCTCGGACGAGCTGCTCAGCCGGATCTCGCACGGCGAGATCACCATCAAGCCCGGCATCCGGGAGCTCACTTCCGACCAGGTCGGCTTCACCGACGGCAGCACCGAAGACTCCGATGCGGTCATCCTCTGCACCGGCTACGACATGTCACTGCCACTCCCCGACGACGTCGCCTTCGACGGCGACGGGAGGCTCTCGCTGTTCCAGCGGATCGTTCCGCTCGGCCACGACGGGCTCTACTTCGCGGGATTCCTGCGCCCGGTGGGTTCCCTGACTCGGCTCGCCGAACTGCAGGCGGAGTGGATCGGCGACCTCCTCACCGGCGAGGCCAGGCTCCCCGGCCGCGACGAGATGGCCGCGGAAGTGCGCGGCCACCTCGACCGGATCGCCGAGCGCTACGGCGCGCAGCGCCCGGAGGACGACCTCAACGTCGACGTCGCGAGCTACGTCCGGGGGCTCAAGCGAGAGCGCCGCCGGGGCGCGGCCCGCCCGGCGGCTGACGCTCATCCGAACAACGGGCTCACTGACCTGCGCCGACGGCCTGCTGACTCGCCATTTGCCTCATGACGTGCTCCAGCAGCCGGGCGAGGACGTCCTTGACGTCGGCGCGCTGCCGCGCGTCGAAGTTGATCACCGGGACCTTGGCGGTGTCGATCTGCAGCGCGTTGGCGATGTCCTCGGGCTGGTAGCGCTTCGTGCCGTCGAACTCGTTGACCGCGACCACGTAGGGGATGTTGCGGTCCTCGTAGAAGTCCAGGCTGGAGAAGCAGTCGTCCAGCCTGCGGGTGTCGGCCACGACCACGGCGCCGAACGCGCCGTGGGTGTGGTCGTCCCACACCGACCAGAATCGGGACTGGCCGGGCATTCCGAACAGGAACAGCGGCGTGCCGTTGCTAAGGTTGATGCGCCCGAAGTCGATGCTGACCGTCGTGGTCGTCTTCTCCGGAACACCCGTGAGCGGGTCCACCGAGGCGCTGGCGTCGGTGATCGGCTCGTCGGTGAGCCGCACGTACCGGTCCGGGTCCGCCACGCTCTTGATCAGTGTCGTCTTGCCGCATCCGTACCCACCGGCGATGACGAGCTTGACCGGCGGCCGCTCAAAGCTGTTTAACACTGTCCAGAACCCCCTGCAGGTAATCCAGTGTTGCATCGGAAACGGTTTCTTCCGGGTTGCTCTCACCGTCGAGGGTGAGGACTCCCCGGCGGAGCAGCGCACCCACAAGGGCGCGGGCGGTCAGCACCGGGGTGCCCAGGCTCCCCGCCACCTCCGCTATCGCGACCGGGTTCTTCGCCAGCTCCAGCGCGGCGCTGTCGCTCATCGACAGGTCTCGGTGCCCCTCGCCACCTGGCTTGGCGACCACCTGGGTCGCCAGGTCCAGGTCCAGGTCGGACTTCTCCGGGGCGCCGGCCACGACGAAGGGCCGGACACCCGCGACGGGGTCCTCTGCGTGGACGTTCTGCTGATCGGACATGGGTTACGGCCTCGTCCCGGTCAGCGGGTCCGCGGAGCCACCGCGGCCCTCGGTCACCAGGTGCTCGCCGACCTGGGCGAGCAACCGGTCGAGCTCGACGTTGACGATCAGCGGGTCGGCCGCGGTGTCGACGACCACGGTGATCCCGGTGCGCTCGGCGGCCAGGGCGAGGATCACGAACCGGTTCGCGCCCTCGATGACCGTCTTGCTCAGATCACCGCCCCCACCGATCACGCTGACCCGCTTCGACGAGCTGAACGCCGACGCCGACATCGCGGCGAGGTCTTCCGCCTGCTCCTTGGCCACACCTTCGGAGGCCCCGCGGGGGAATCCGTCGGACGACCACAGCACGACGCAGTCCACGTCCGCGACGCGCTGTGCGAAGTCGGTCAGCACCCAGCTCAAGTCATCCCTGCCATCGCTCATTGTGTTCACCCCTCACCTGTGTCGCTGCTGTGGTTCTGGCGTCCGGACACGAAGCCCATGGCCCCGCCGCCGCCCGCGCTGCGCCGGGTCCCGGTGCTCTCGTTGGTGGAACCGCCCTGAGCCTTCTTCTCCTCGTCGAGGGCCCGGCCGACCGCCGAGGCTCCCCTGCGCCGCACCGGGAGGCCCACCGACGAGGTCTCCAGCGGCTCCTGCTCGACCGGCTCGGCCCGCGGCGTCGGTTCCGGGCGCGTCTGAGCGCGGGTCTCGACGGGGTCGGCCAGCAGCGCGGTCGCCCCGCTGAGCGTGCCGCGCGCGCTGGAAACTCCCACCGGGGCGGCCCTTTCGATCTCGGCCTCGCGCAGCAGGCCGGACGGGATGGACACCTCGGCCCGGATGCCGCCGGACTCGCCCGCGGCCAGGGTGACCTCGATGTTCCACTGCTGCGTGATCCGGGAGACCACCGGCAGGCCGAGCTGCATGTGCCGCTGGACGCTGCCGAGCGCGAAGTCGGCCTCGGTGCCCAGGATCGCGTTGGCCTCGCCGAGCTTCTCGGCCGGCATGCCCAGACCGCGGTCCTCGATGATGACGACCAGCGATCCGCTGCGCTCCTCGGTCCAGACCCTGGCCTTGCCCTGCGGGGAGCTGTAGTTGGCGGCGTTGTCCATCAGCTCGGCGAGCGCGCGGATCAGGTACGGCGCGGCCTGGCCGTCGACGGCCACCGCTCCCGGCTTGCGGGTGTGGATGCGGCCGTAGTGCTCGATCTCGGCTCGCGCGGATTCGAGGATGACCTCCATCGACGTCGGTCCGCGGTGGTAGCGGGCGAGCCGGTTGCCGGACAGCAGCCGCAGGTTCTCCGCCAGCCGGCGGGCGCGCAGCAGGAGGCTGTCGAGGACCAGCAGCGCGCGGTACCGGGGCGCGGCCTCGCCGGCTTCGCGTTCCTCGGTGTCGACGATCTGCATGGCGCTCTGCACGATCTGCTGGACTCGCGCGGCCATGCCGACCACGACGCGGGTGAACGCGTCGCTCGTCCGCTTCTGCTTGATGCGCTCCTGCACGGCGACCTGGTAGGCACCGGCGAAAGCGTCCGCCACCTCGCCGATCTCGTCCTTGCCGAAGTCCAGCGAGCGCAGCGGGGCGGAGGCGTCGACGTCCTCGCCGCGCTCCACCCTGCGGAACAGCTCGGGGACCTCCTCGTCGGCGATCTTGCGCACGGCGTCGCGCAGTTCGACCAGTCGCTGCGGCACCAGGGCGACCAGGTGACGTCCGGCGAACCACCACATCAGCAGGGCGGCACCGGCGGTGGCGACGAGCACGAGGCCGGCGAACAGGGCGGTGCGCAGCAGCGCGGCGCTGCCGTTGGTCAGGCCGAGTTCGGCGCCGTAGCGGGCCTGCTCGATGGAGATCTCGGTGAGCTGCCCGCCGACCTGGTCGCTGATCTGGTGCCACTGCTGGATCGTCACGCCCTGCACCTGGCCGTGGGCGATCAGCTGCTGCTCGATGGCCTGCAGCTGCTTCCAGCTCTGGGAGCGGGTGAGCTCCTCGTAGCGCTGCTTGACCAGCGGTGACGCGTTGGAGATCTGCTCTTCGAGCTCGTCGTGGTAGGAGCCGACCAGGACGGCGAAGTTGACCTGCTCGTCGGGCTGCATCCGGGTGACCACGCCCCGGGACGCCAGCAGCGCGGTCTGCGCCATCTGGTCGCCTGCGCGGAAGAACTCGGTGGCGGTGATGCCCGCCTGCCCGGCCTTGGCGTCCTCGACGGCGCGGGCCTGCCCGTCGAAGAGGTCGGCGCCGGCGTCGAGGACCTCGTTGTAGCGCTGGACGGTTTCGCGCTTGCGGGTCGGGTCCAGCGGGAATTCGGGACGGGAATTCGGCAGCCGCCCGATCAGCGTGTTGACGGCGTCGATCTTGACCTTGAGGTCCGGCGGCGTCGCGGAGTTCCCGGACAGTTCGGTGAGCTTGCCGGAGAGTTCGCCGATGGCCTGGTCGGTGGCGGCGTAGCGCTGGCCGAGGGTGCCGGGGGTGGCGTCGCCGTCGAAGGCGCGGGCGACCAGCTGGCGTTCGGACTGCACGGCGGCGAAGGTCCGCACCGCCGGGATCGAGGTGTCCTGCACGGTGACGGCGACCGCGCGGACGATGAGAGCGTCGACGAACGCGGGCGCGAAACCGGCGAGCACCACCACGAAGAACAGCGCAACGATGGCGATCAGGATGTTCCTGATCCGCCGCCGGAGACTCGTCCTGTCCGGCTCGCGCGTTCTGTCCCTGGTTAACTTCACGTCGACCGCGCTCCTTCGGTTGTGCTCTCCACGAGACAGGCCCCGGCCCCCCCGGCAGCCTCGGCGCGAATTGCGCGAAGCACGAGCTCCGCTGGGATTCCCCGACATTGGGCGATGTCACCGATGCGAGCGGGCACGCCGCACTCCCGGCCCCGTGATCATCCGCGCTTGGCCGGGACAGTACCAGCACGGTTTTCGCGGTTGATCAGCGATCCGAAGTGGTCTTCGCGTTCCAACGAGGTGAACAGCAGCACCTGATTTCGGTTACGTTCTCCTTTCGATCACCGCACAGATCTTCCGCAGAGGGCGGGACTGCGGCGGTCATTCGCGCCCCTCCGATTCACCCCGGCTCGTCCGGTTGTCATCGTCGCCCGAGCATGTCGTTCCACGCCGCGCGGGTGCCGTCGCGGATCTCCTCGAAATCGCGCCCGCCCTGCTCGGATTCGGCGTTGGCCCTGGCGTTGTCCGCGCTGACGAACGAGATCCCGATCCGGGCAACGACCTGCGGGGACCCGGCGGTGTCGAACTCGACGAACGCCGGCCGCCGTTGACCTCGCGGGAGGTGAAGTCGCGGTCGCAACGCGACCGAGGGCACGCGCAGTACGCCAACCACTCCGGGTGGGAGATCAGGCGTCGGCGCCGCGCCAGCGGAGCACTTCCAGCGCGGCGCCGACTCCGACCACGTCCTCGGCCAGCGGGCGAGGCAGCAGCTCGTCGGCGCGCGCCAGTCGCCGCAGCACGGTGTTGCGGTGGGTGTAGAGGCGCTCGGCGGTGCGGGAGGCGTTGCACTGCTCGCGGATGTAGGTCCGCACCACCTGGCGCACCTCGGGGTCGGCGTCGCGCAGCGCACCGAGCGCTTCGGCGACGAACTCGTCGGCGTGGGCGGGGTCGGCCGTCATCAGGGCCACCAGCTGGACGTCCTCGTAGCGGGCCACCTGACGACGGGAGCTGAGGCGGGCCAGCATCCGCTGCGCGGTCAGCGCGTCGAGGTGGCTGCGGCGGAAGCCGTCCACCTCCCGACCCGGTCTGCCGATCGACACGCGCACGTGCGGGCGGGAGCCGAGGTGATCGGACAGCTCCTCGGTGCCCACCGCGGTCGCCACCGGCAGCCAGACCCACAGGGTTCCTGCGGCGGCCACCACCGTCAGCCGTCGGCGCGCGCCGGTGAGGCACACCAGCTCCTCGGCGGCGCTCTCCAGTTCCTCCAGACCGACGTGGGCGGTGCTCCACACCACGGCCGCCGTGTGCGGCCCGGTCAGGCCGTACCCGAGCTTGAGCTCGGCCCTGCGCGCGCTGATCGGCGAACCTTCGAGGACGAGCGCGACCGCGGCGCGGCGGTCGGCGTTGGTGCCGCGGATGAGGGTGTCGAGTTCCGCCTGCATCCGCTCGCTGATGCAGGCGATGGTGTCGTTGACGTAGGTCGAGATCGACAGCGCCGTGACGTCGAGGAGTTCCCGCAGCTCGTCGGGGTCGGAGGTCAGCGAGAAGCAGATCTCCATCCAGTACCGCCAGGCGACGTTCTGCCCGGCGCGGTAGGTGTCGAGCGCGTGGGCGTCGAGCCCGCGGCGGACCAGGTCCCGGGCGGTGTCGAGCGCTTGCCTGCCGAGGTGCGGTGGGACGCGGCAACCGGGGTCCTGCACGTTGGCCGCCGCCCAGTGCACGACGTTGTCGACGTTGGTCTGCCGCAGCCCGTCGGCCAGCACCGGATCGGCCGCGATGGCCTGCGTGCGGTCGGTGGCGAGCACCGCGGCGTGCAGCTCCTCCGCCCAGCGCGCGGGCGGTTTCAGCGCCGTCTCCGCGCCGAGCCGGATCAACTCCCGAACCCGAGCGGACGGACAGGGCCACGATCGAGTCACGGCAGGCACTATGCCCCAAAAAGTCGCCTATGTGGAGTGTCGGTGAGGAGCTGGTTAAGAATGCGGCGGAGCCGTTGCTTCAGGTGTGGGACTCAGCTAGCACCGCCGCGGGTTCTGAGCGGCTTCGTGGCGAGTACGCCGCGACGCCGATGTCCACCCCCTGGGTAAGCGGAATACATAAGGAGCGGCGCACGGAGACCACGAAGCCGCTGCGCTTTCCCCTTCGGGGTTTCCGCCACCTGCACCGCCAAGCAAAGCAATTCCCTCAATCCTCCTAACGCGGTGATTCGTGTTGGGAGCCTCTGACGTTGGTGGGACTGCCCGGGGGTTCCGCGCAGTGGGCTTCCAGGTTGGCGGGGTTTTCGGCGATGTCGGTGCCCGCTCGCTGGTGGGTGCTCTCGTAGCCCTGGGTGCAGACGAACGGGTCGAAGCTGTTCAGGACCAGGCCGAACCGGGCTCTCCCGTCGCCGGGGACGGTGGTCTTGGTGCCCTGCGCGAGGCTCGGGTAGGTCACCAGCAGCTGCTCCACGCCGTCGAGCCGGGTGCGGTAGACGTTGGCGGTGGTCAGCAGGTTCGAGAACAGCCCGCCGAGCTGCGGCCCGGATTCCCGCAGCAGACCGCTGACCTGCTCGGCGGCGTCCGGCGCTGCGCCGATGACGCGGCGCAGGTCGGGGTCGGAAGCGCGCAGCTGCCCGGCGAACAGGTGGAGGTCCCGGCTGAAGGAGGCGATCTCGGCGCCCTGCTCCCGCTGCGTTTCCAGCACCTCCCGCCCGCTGGAGATCAGGTCCAGCGTCTGCGGCAGGTGGTCGGTGGCCTGCCGGGTGTAGGCGTTCGAGGTGTCGAGCAGCGTGCCGAGCGGGCCGTTGAGGCCGGTGAACGCCAGGTCCAGTTCGGTGACCACGGTCTGCAGCGAGCCGATCGGGATGCTGCGCACCGTGCGGTCCAGGTTGGCCAGCAGGTCCTCCGGCGGCACCGGGATCGAGGTGCGGTCGCTGGTGATCACCGAGCCTTCTCCGAGGTGCGGACCACCGTCGGATCGGGGGCGGAGGTCGACGTACTGCTCCCCCACCGCCGATCGGTTGGTGACCACCGCGTCGGTGTCGGCCGGGATCTTCGGTGCGCTGTCCTCGATCTCCAGCGACACGTCGACGCCCGAGGGCGTCAACCGCAGCGGTCCGACCCGCCCGATGGGAAGTCCTCGGTAGGTGACCTCGGCGTTGGTGAAGATGCCGCCGGAGTCGCGGAACCGGGCGATGGTGGTGTACCCGCGGGAGGACACCAGCCGGTCCAGTCCGGCGTAGGTGGCGCCGACGTAGGTGATGCCGACCAGGGCGATCAGCACGAACGCCCCGATCTGCAGCTTGACCCGCTTCGAGATCACCGGACACCTCCGAGCACTGCGTCGAACGGTCCGCCCGGCCGCGGCGGTGGCGGCTCGGCGGGTGCGGGTCCCGGTGCCGGTGCGGGCAGCGGGAGGGGGAGTTCGCCGGGCCCGATGCCGCCGGTGGGCGGCGGGCGTCCCTGCAGCACGTTGTCGACGAACGTGCTCAGGTCGAGGTCCAGCTGCAGGTCCAGGTTCGTGTAGTCGCCCTTGATCGCGTTCACCGTGTAGTCGGTGAACGGGAAGGTGAGCAGGATTTCCAGCGACTTGGGGAGGTCTTCGCCCGCTTCCGCCAGCTTCTGCAGGATGGGGCTCAGCGACCGCAGGTTCTCCAGGGTGTCCTGCTTGCTGCGCTCGGTGGTCTCCACGGCGACCTCGGAGAGCCGGTCCATCTGCTGGAGCATGGTGACCAGCTGCCCTCGCTGCTCGTTGATGACCTTCAGCCCGGGCCCGAGGTTGTCAAGCGCGAAGGCGATGTCGTGCTTCTGCCCGACCAGCGAGGTGGCGAGCCGGTTGAGCCCGTCGATGGCGCGGGTGATCTCACCGCGCTGGCCGTCGAGCTCCCGGGTGAAGACCTCCAGGTTCCGGTGCAGCGAGCGGATGTCGGCCTCGTTGCCGGACAGGGCGGCGCCGAGTTCCTGGTTGATGTGCTGGAGCTGGCCGATGCCGCCGCCGTTGAGCAGCATCGACAGCGCCCCCAGCACCTCCTCGACCTGCGGGTGCCGGTTCGTGCGCGACAGCGGGATGCGGTCGCCGTCGGACAGCAGCGCTCGACCGTCCGTCGCGGAACCGTCGAGCTGGACGTACTTCTCGCCGAGCAGGCTGGACTGGCGCAGCTGGGCGATGGCGCTCGCGGGCAACCGCACGTCGCGGTTGATCTCCAGGGTGACCTCGGCGGTCCAGCCGTCCGGGGCCAACCGGATGCCGGAGACCCGGCCGACGGAGACGTCGTTGACCTTCACGCTGGCCTGCGGCACCAGGTCCAGCACGTCGGCCAGCTGGGCGGTGACCCGGTACGGGTCGTCGCCGAGGTCGGCGCCGCCGGGCAGCGGCGCGTTGTACAGGCCGGTGAACCCGTGCTGGCCGCATCCGGCGACCAGCAGGAAGCTCAGCAGCGCCACCGCGATCCGCATCAGCGACCACCTCCCGGGTGGGGCGTGCCGGTGTCGCGCATGGCGTCGACCAGCGGGAGCGGGATGTCCGGTGCGTGCCCGTGCTCCAGCGAGGTGATCGTCTCGGCCGGGGACGGCAGCGGGACCGCTCCGGTGACGATCGGTTCGATGCGGTTGCAGGCGTCGGCGAGCACGGGCGGCACCGGGCGGTCCGGGGGCGACTGCCGCAGCAGCTTGCAGACGATGACGATCGGCGGGTGGGTCAGCTCGTTGATGTTGCCGCGGGTGCGGGTGGACCCGGTGGAGGCGTCGTAGGTGTTGGCGAGGTTCGACAGCCCCAGCGGCGCGAGGTCGGTGACCTCCTCCAGCGCCGCTCGCTGGTCGACGAGCACCTGCGTCACCACCTGAAGGTGGTCCACGTTGGTCCGCAGCACGGCGCGGTTGTCGCGGATGAACCCGGCGGTCTCCGACAGCGCCGGGCCGAGTTCCCGCAGCGCCGCGCCGAGTTCGCCGCGTTCGGCGGCCAGGAACGCGGCGGTGTCGGACAGCTGGGTGTTGAACCGGCGCACCTGCTGGTCGCTGTCGGCGAGCGTGCGGTTGAACAGCTGGAGGTCGTCGACGGTGGCGAACATGTCCTCCTTGGAGCCCGACAGCGTGCTGGTGGCCTGGCTCAACCGCTGCAGCATGTCGTTGAGCTCGGCGCCGTGCCCGCCCAGGTTGGTGGCCTGCACGTCGAGGAAGTCCGACAGCGCGCCCTTCTCGTTGGCCCCGTCCGGGCCCAGCATCCGCATAGTGCGGTCGGTGTTGCGGTTGATCTCGTCGAGCTCCAGCGGCGTCGCGGTCCGCTCGCGCGAGATCACGGCCCCGTCGGCCAGTTCTGGTCCGCCTTCGTAGACGGGCGTGAACTGCACGTACCGGTCGCTGACCAAGCTCGGCGCGACCGCGACGGCCTTGGCGTCGGCGGGGATCGGCGTGCCGTCGTCGATGCGCATCTCGACCCGCACCTGGGTGCCCTCGGGGACGACCTCGGTCACCGAACCGACCCGCATGCCCAGCACCCGCACGTCGGAGCCGGGGAACAACCCGACGGTGGCGCCGAAGTGGGCGGTCACCGAGGTGCGCGCGGTGAGCGCCACGGCCCACCAGGCACCGCCGGTGATCAGCAGAGCGGTCGCGAGGACGACGGCCACAGCGCGCTTGCTCATCGCGGACCTCCCCCGGCGCCGCCCTCGATCGGCGGGCGGCAGCCTTCCTCGTTGGACGTCACCGGGCCGGCGTGCAGCACGGGCGGGACCTGGCCGCAGACGTAGCTGTCGAACCAGCGCCCGTTGCCGACCGTGTTGCTGAAGTACCGCGCGAACGGCGCGAGGTTCTGCAGGCCCCTGTTGAGGTTGTCCTGGTTGCGGTGCAGCACCTCGGTGACCCGTTCGAGCGTGGTCAGCGCTGGTCGCAGCTGGACGTGGTTGTCGGCGACGAGCCCGCGCAGCTGCTCGGAGAGCTGCCGGGTGCTGCGCAGCAGCGTGCTGATCGCTTCGCGACGGAAGCGGATCTCCTCCATCAGCAGGTTGCCGTCGGCCAGCAGCCGGGCGAAGACCTCGTCGCGGTCACCGAGCACCTGGCTGACCTGCCGGGTGTTGCTCAGCAGCTGCTTGAGCTGCTGGTCCCGGCTGGAGATGACCTGGGAGAACGCCGAGAGCCCGCGCAGCGCATCGCCCACGTGCGCCGGGGTTCCGCGGAAGGTGTCGGCCATGGTCTGGAAGCTCTGCGCCAGCGCCGCGGTGTCGACCTCGCCGGAAGTGCGTCCGAGGTCCTGGAAGGCTTCGGTGACGTCGTAGGGCGAGCGGGTGCGGTCGGCGGGGATCGTCGCGGCGGCGTCCTGTTCGCGTTCGCCGTGCGGGTCCAGCGACAGGTACTTCTGGCCGAGCAGCGTCTTGATCTCGATGGAGGCGGTGGTCCGGTCGCCCACCCACGCGTCGTCGACGCGGAAGGCGACCTCGACGTGCTTGCCGCGCAAGGACATCGAGGTCACCTCGCCGGCCTTGACCCCGGCGATGCGGACCTCGTCGTCGGGTTTGAGCCCGGCCGCCTCGGTGAACTGCGCGCGGTAGGTGGTGCCGCCGACGACCGGCAGGTCCTCGAAGTAGAACGCCAGCAGCGAGATCGCGGTGATCAGCACCAGGCCCACCACCCCGGCGGCCGCCGGGTCGCGCCGTCTGAGCCGCTCGATCATCGGCACCTCTCAGGCATCTGCTCGGGGGACGTCGCGGGCAGCGGCGCAGTCACGCCGAGGCTGGAGATGCGCACCTGCCCGGAGCTGCGGCACAGGAAGTAGTTGAACCACGACCCGTAGCTGGCGGTGCGGTTGATGGTGTTGAGCTTGTTGGGCAGGCCCGCGGCGAACCGCTCCACGAGCGGCCGGTGGTTGTCGAGGTGGTGCGAGAGCACGCCCAGGTGCGCGATGCTCTCGCGCAGCGGCTGCCTGCCCTCGGCGAGCAGCCCGGCGGTCGCCTCGTTGACCTGGCCGATCCCGTCGACGGCCGAGCCGATCTGCTCGCGGTCGGCGGCCAGGCCGGAGACGACCTGCTGGGTCTGCACCAGCACCTCGTCGAGCTCGGCGTTGCGGCTGTTGACGGTGCCGAGGACGTCGTTGAGGTTGGTGATGACGTCACCGATCACCTGGTCCCGGGACGCCAGTGTCTGGGTCAGCGAGCCGATGTGCGCCAGCAGGCTCTGCACGGTGCCGCCTTCCCCTTGCAGGGTTTGGATGATCGCGTGCGAGAGCTTGTTGACGTCCTCGGGCGAGAGCGCCTGCAACAGCGGTTTGAACCCGTTGAACAGGACCGTGAGGTTCAGCGCGGGCCGGGTGCGGTCGATCGGGATCGTCGAGTCCTCCGGCAGCATCGCACCGGCTCCCTCTCCCCGTTCGATGGCGAGGTAGCGCTGTCCGACGAGGTTGCGGTACTTGATCGACGCGGTGGTCGAGGCGGGTAGCGCACGGTCGCCGAAGAGCGTGAACTCCACGTGCGCCCGCCGCTTCTCGGCGATCTCGATCGAGCGGACCTGGCCGACCTTGACCCCGGCGATGCGCACGTCATCGCCCTCGTTGAGCCCGGTGACGTCGGTGAAGCGCGCCGAATACCCCGTGGTGGGGCCGAAACTGGTGTTGGCGATGGTGACCGCGAGCAGCCCGGTGGCCAGCAGCGTGACCGCGATGAACGCGACGAGCTTGGTCAGCGACGGCGTGATCGACCTCATCGCACCTGCACCTCCGCTCCTCGGTACAGCGGTCCGACCAGCAACGTGCTCCAGGCCGGAACCTCGTCCGGGCGCAGCCTGGTCGCCGGTGACAGCAGGGCCGCGATGAGGCGCTGCTCGGCCGGCGAGTGCTGCATCGAGCCCCCGGGCCCGGTGAACGAGCTCGGGCTGGTCGAGGCCGGTGGTGTGCGCTGCTCGCGCTGCGGCGGGTGCGTCGAGCCGTCGCGCGGCGGTCCGCCGCCGGGCAGGTCGGCGGGCATCGGGACCTGGTCGTAGCAGCGGGGACCGCGCCGGTCCTGCCAGCTCGGTTCGTCGTGGCCGGGCAGGTACTTGTCGGCGCTGTCGCTGATCTGCACCCGCAGGCGGATCACGCCCGGGGTGTCGGTGCCCTTGCCCGCGACCTGGTCGAGGCGGGGCACCGAATCGGCGAGATCGTCGAACAGGCAGGGGTATTCGGGCGAGTAGCGCGCCAGCAGCCGCAGGTGTTCACGACTGGCCGCGTTGAGGTCGATGATGTTCTCCGAGTTGACGCGCAGGAATCCGTCCAGGTCCGCGACCCCGGTCGTCACCGTGCGGTAGAGGCGGTCGAGGCCTTCGCGGTTGTCGGCGACGGTCCGGTGGTTGACCGCCAGGTCGCGCAACGCCTGCGTGAGCTCCGGGGTGGTCTCGGCGTAGAGGTGCGCGACGTCGGCGAGCGCCTGGATGTTGCCCTTGAGCTCGGGCAGCGCGGGGTTGAACTGCTCCAGGTAGCGGTTCGTGGCCACCAGCGTCTCGCCGAGCTGCTCGCCTCGTCCGTCCAGCGCCATCGAGACGGTGTTGAGCGTGGTGGCGAGCTTGTCGGGCCGGACGGCCTGCAGCACCGGCATCAGGTCGCTGAGCACCTTCTCCAGCTCGATCGATGCCTCGCTGCGGTCCTGCTCGATGACGTCGTCGTCGCGCAGCGACTCGCGGGAGGGCTCGGGAGGCGGGACGAGGCTGACGTAGCGCTCGCCGAAGAGGGTCTTGGGCAGCAGCCGCGCGGTGACCTCGGCCGGGATGAGGTGCGCCTTGTCCGGGTGCAGCGCCAGGTCCAGCTCGGCGCCGCTCGCGGTGGCGCGCACCTCCCGCACCTCGCCGACGACCAGCCCGCGCACCTTGACGTCCGAGGGCGGTTGCAGCTGGTTCCCGACGCGGTCGGTTCGCAGCAGCACGTTGACCACCGGTGTGAACGCCTTCTGGTACACCGCGACCGTCGAGGCCAGGAACAGCACGATCACGCTGATGAACACCGCCCCAACGACGCGGCGGCGCACCGCCTCGGCCCGCTCGCCCGCCCTCATCCGGCGATCCGCACGGTCGTGGTGGCGCCCCAGATCGCGAGGCTGAGGAAGAAGTCCAGCACGTTGAGGGCGATGATCGCGGTGCGCACCGCCCGGCCCACCGCGCTGCCGACTCCGGCGGGACCGCCGGAGGCGCGGAAGCCGTAGTAGCAGTGCACCAGGATGATCATCAGGCTGAACAGCAGCACCTTGCCGAAGGAGAACAGCACGTCCTCCGGCGGTAGGAAAAGGTGGAAGTAGTGGTCGTAGGTGCCCGCGGACTGGCCGTAGAAGTAGACGGTGATCACCCTCGACGCCAGGTAGGACGACATCAGCCCGATCACGTACAGCGGGATGACCGCGCCGATCCCGGCCAGCACGCGGGTGGTCACCAGGAACGGCACGCTGCGCACCGCCATGACCTCCAGCGCGTCGATCTCCTCGGAGATGCGCATCGCGCCCAGCTGCGCGGTGAATCCGCAGCCGACGGTCGCCGACAGCGCCAGACCCGCCACCAGCGGCGCGACCTCGCGGGTGTTGAAGTAGGCCGAGACGAACCCGGTGAAGCTGGCCGTGCCGAGCTGGTTGAGCGCGGTGTAGCCCTGCATCCCGACGACCGTGCCGGTGAACAGCGTCATGCCCACCATCACGCCGATCGTGCCGCCGAGCACCGCCAGCGCGCCGCTGCCGAAGGTCACCTCGGCCAGCAGCCGCAGCACCTCCTTGGAGTAGCGGCGCAGCGTGCGCGGTGCCCACGCGATGGCGCGCAGGTAGAACAGCGCCTGGTCACCGGAGGTGTCGAGGACCCGCAGCGGCCCGTTGAGCAGCCGGCGGACTCGGCCGTTCGCCACGACCACGGCTCACATCCCCTTCGCCGGGACGAGCTGCAGGTAGATCGCGGTGAGCACCACGTTCACCAGGAACAGCAGCATGAACGAGATGACCACGGCCTGGTTCACCGCGTCCCCAACGCCTTTCGGCCCCGGGGCGGGGTTGAGGCCCCGGTGTGCGGCGACCACCCCGGCGATGAACCCGAAGATCACCGCCTTGATCTCACCGATCCACAGGTCGGGCAGCTGGGCGAGGCCGTTGAAGCTGGCCATGTAGGCGCCGGGAGTGCCGCCCTGCATGATGACGTTGAAGAAGTAGCCTCCGAGCACGCCGACGACGCTGACCACGCCGTTGAGCAGGGTGGCGACGAGCATCGCCGCGAGCACGCGGGGCACGACCAGCCGGTGGATCGGTGAGACGCCCAGGGTTTCCATCGCGGCGATCTCGTCGCGGATGGTGCGCGCGCCCAGGTCGGCGCAGATCGCCGAGCCGCCGGCCCCGGCGATGAGCAGTGCGGTGATCAGCGGGCTGGCCTGCTGGATGATGGCCAGCACGCTGGAGGCACCGGTGAACGACTGGGCGCCGATCTGCTTGGTCAGCGAACCGAGCTGCAGCGCGATCACCGCCCCGAACGGGATCGACACCAGGGCGGTGGGCACAATGGTCACGCTGGCGACGAACCAGGACTGCTGGACGAACTCGCGCCACTGGAACGGCCGGGCGAACACCGCCCTCGCCACGTCCACGGCGTGCAGGAACAGCCGTCCGGTCTCGCTGAGCGGACCGGTACCGGCTGGTCGTGCCACTCCAACACCCATCGCGGCTCCCCGTGGTCTCGGCAGGGCATCCAGAGTGATCAGCCACACACCTCGCTTCCAGGGGCACTCTGCCTCCCGATTCCCCCACTCTGGTGCACATCGCCCGTAACCCGAACCCGAACTGCGAGCGATAGACCTCTCCGGGCTCGTGAAATCCGTTTCACCCCAACGACATCCACGGTCTCAAGTGGAACGCCCCCGTCCGCCTCGCCCAGCAGGGTCCGGTTAGACCGGTGGTGAGCGGGTACTCCGAGAGCGGAGGTCGGAGCACGAGAGGAGGTTCACCGGTGGTGAGCTGGCAGGCTCGGGTCGTCATCGCGAAGTACTGGGTGACCCGGCGCAAGCAGGTCTTCGCCGATCCGGGGAAGTTGCGGGACAGCGCGGAGAGCCACCAGGCGGAGAGCGTGCAGGTGCCCGGTTGGGTCCACCGGCGCTTCGACGTCGTGGAGTCCGACGTGCTCGGGCACCGCTGCTACACGCTGCACCCCCGCGAGCCGGAGAACTCGCAGCACATCCTCTACCTGCACGGAGGCGCCTACGTGCACCAGGTCGAGCAGGCTCACTGGCGGTTCCTCGCCCGGCTGATCGACTCGACCGGGTCGGTGGTCACCGTGCCGATCTACCCGCTGGCTCCCGCGCACGCCTACGACGAGACGCTGGCGATGGTCTGGGAGACCTACCAGCGGACCCTCGGGGATCTCCCGGCCCAGGACCAGATCGTCATGGGCGACTCCGCGGGCGGCGGGCTGAGCCTGTTCGTGGCGCAGCGGATCAAGCACCGCGGGTGGCCGCAGCCGCGACGCCTGGTGCTGTTCGCGCCCTGGCTGGACCTCACCACGTCGAATCCGGGCATCGCCGAGCGCGAGTCGCACGACCCGTTCCTCAGCGGGCCGGGGCTGCGGGAGGCCGCCCGGCTCTACACCGACGGACTCGATCAGCGCGATCCGCGGGTGAGCCCGCTGTTCGGCGACCTGTCGGGGCTGGCTCCGATCAGCGTGTTCACCGGAACCCGCGACGTGCTGCTGACCGACTCACGACGACTGCGCGACCGGATCCGCGCGACCGGCGCCGACGTCGACTACGAGGAGTACCCCGGGATGTTCCACGGCTGGATCTTGCAGAACCTGCCGGAGGCCAGGCACGCGACCGACCGGGTCTCGGAGCTGGTCGGTGATTGAACGGGCAGGTTTCGGGGAAACCACCCCCCAGAGCCTTCCCCGGACACGCCGAAGACGAGGTGAGCGGTCATGACCCATCCTCCGGACCCGGACAGCGTGCAGCCGTTCCTGCGGGAGGTGCACTACCCGGTCAGCAAGCAGGAACTGGTGCACATCGCCGAGCAGCAGGGCGTGGACGGCGAGGTGCTGCGCGCGTTGCGCATCGTCCCCGACCGCACATACGAGAACCAGGAGCAGGTCAACGAGGAGGTCGCGCTGGGAAGTTAGGAGCTGGTGACCGACAGCGCCTAGCCGTGGCGGCTGAGGACCAGCAGCGTGACGTCGTCACCGGCTGACGCCGCCGTCACCAGGCGGTGGGTGACGGCGGTGCAGACCTCCTGGGCTGGCGCGCACTCGATCGCCTCGCACAGCGAGTTCAGCCCGACGTCGATGGACTGCTGGCGGCGCTCGATGAGCCCGTCGGTGTAGAAGCACAGCACGGAGGACTCCGGCAACTCGATGCTGGTGGAGCGCCGCTCGCGGCGGGACACCTCCACGCCCACCGGCGGGTCCACCGGCGCCTTGACGAGGTCGCCGCAATCACCGGGCAGCGCGAGCACCGGCGGCAGATGCCCGGCCAGCGAGAGCTCCAGCCGCGACGTGGCCGGGTCGTAGAGCGCGTAGGACACTGTGGCCATCGCGTCCGACTCGAAGTAGGTGACCTTGCGGTCGAGCTTGTGCAGCACGCGGGCGGGGTTCTCGTCGTCGAGCGCGTACGCGCGCAGCGCGCTGCGCAGACGTCCCATCACCACCGCGGCCAGCAGACCGTGGCCGACGACGTCACCGATCACGATGCCGATCTGGCCGGAGGGCAGTTCGAACACGTCGTACCAGTCACCGCCGATGCCGTGGTCGGCGCCGGCGATGTAGCGGCCGTCCATCGACGCACCGGGAACGGACGGCAAGCGGCTGGGCAGCAGGCTGTGCTGCAGCACGGTCGCGGCGATGCGTTCCGCGCGCGAGGAACCGACCTTCGAGACCGAGGCGATGCGGTCGGCGGCGATGCGCACAAGACCGGCGTCCTGGTCGGTGAACCCGTGCTGCCCGAACGCGCCGACGCACAGCACTCCCAGCGTGTCGCCACCCGCGACCATCGGGGCCCCGACGAGCGATCGGATCCCCTTCGGCTGCAACGGCGTGCTGACGAGGACGTCGTCGTCGACTCGGTTGGACACCACGGCCCGCTCGGAGTCGAGCACGGCGGCGGCGAAATCGTTGCCCACCGGGATGCGGACGCCCTGCCGGACCTCGTCCTCGATGCCCACCGAGGCGGTCGCGATCAGCTCCTCACCACCCGAATCCAGCAGCAGGACCGTCGCCATGTCCACACCAAGGACATCGCGCACCCGAGCCAGGATTTCGCGCAGCAGCTCGTTGACGTCCAGGTGAGCCAACGAGGTGTCCGTGACCAGTTCGATGCGCCGCAAACGCTCCTCGGCGGAAGATTCCGCAGAAGCACGCATGCGTTCAGCATAGCCGCCACGGTGCCGTGCGTCTTTGCCAAGCGGGCCCAGCGGTCCCATCATGGGGTCATGGCTACCGACATCAACGAGAGCACGACGCCGTTCAGCGCGGTCGCCGAGTGGTCGGGCCGCACGCTCTTCGTCACCGCGACCGGCGAGGTCGAACTGGTCAACTCACCGCAGCTCGAGGCGGTGCTCAACCACGCCCTCACCGATGAGCCCGAGGTCCTGGTGCTCGACATCATGGACGTCACGTTCCTGTCGTCGGCCGGACTGGCCGTGCTGGTGCGCACCCACCGCAACGCGGAGGCGGCCGGCACCCGGTTCCGGGTCGTCGCCGCCAACGTCGCCACGCTGCGCCCGATCCAGCTCATGGGACTGGACCAGGAGTTCGACGTGTTCGCCGACCGCGATGACGCCCTGTCCGGCGCGCGGGGTTTGTGAGCTGTCCGAGTCGCCGAACCTAGGAGCTGAGCCTCGTTTGACGGAGAACTGTTAGGAAGCGACCTATGGCACCCGCTCAGTCAGGCGGGCCGGAGCCCGGGGCCGTGGAGGCTCTGCGCCGCCACGGAGTCCTCGCCTCCGCCGGCAGCTTGCCGGTGCTGCGCGATGAGCTGGACCAGTGGGCCCGCACCGCCGGGCTCGGCGACAGCCTCGCCGGTGCGCTGGCGCTGGCCACCTACGAGGCGATGGCCAACGCCGTCGAACACGCCTACGACGGCATGCCCGGGCCGTTCGACGTGGAGGCCTCGCTGCTCGACCGGGGCGTCGAGGTGACGGTCACCGACCACGGAACGTGGCGCTCACCGCACGACGGTGACCAGGAGCGCAAGCGCGGCCTCCCGCTGATCCACCGGCTCGCCGACGAAGCGGTCGTGTGCGCCGGCGAGAACGGCACGCGAGTGCGGATGCGGTGGGAGGTCCGGGGCCAGCACGCCGACGGCGACATGTCCTCCGCGGACGCCTCCGGTTGATCACGACGCGGCGAGGAAGTCCTCGACCGCGCTCCCCAGGTCGTCGGGCGCCGCGAACGGCACCATGTGCGCTGCGCCGGGCCAGACCAGCAGGCGCGCCTCCGGGAGCAGCCTGGTGACCCGCTGAGCCCAGTCCTGCGGGACCAGCGCGTCGTGCTCGCCGCGCACGACCAGCGCGGGCGCACCGACCCGGGGCAGCTTGTCCTCGAGGCGGTCGTGAATCGACTCGGCGAAGCTGGTCATCACGCGCCGAAGCCCGGCCTCCCGGTAGTCGCGGAACGTCAGCGGTGCGAGCCGGCGCGGTTCGCAGCGGGCGTTGCGCAACCACCGGCGGACCTGGCCCTGCCAGGTGCGGGCGCGCGGGTCGGTGGTCGGGCCGACCAGGACGAGCCCCCGCACGCGCTCCGGGGCGTGCAGCGCCGCCTCGACGGCGATCTGGCACCCGAAGGAGCATCCGAGCAGGTTCACCTCCGCCAGCCCCGCCTGCTGCCGCCACACGTCCAAGGCCTGCGCCAGGTCGTGGAGCCCGAGCGGGCGGCCGGAACGGCGGCTGGACCCGAAGCCGGGCAGGTCCACCGCCCAGGTCTCGCGCACACCGGCCCGGCCGGACACGAACGGCAGCAGCTCCCGGCTGGAGACCCCTGCGCCGTGCACGCACACCAGCGGAGGGCCCCGGCCCTCGACGCGCCACGCCACGACACCGGCCTCGGACAGGTCCGGGCGGTCGAGTTCGGTCTTCGTGCGCTGCATCATCTCCGGGCTACCCGGAACGGCTCGGTCCGAACCGGAGCCCGCCACGTGTGAACCGTGCCCCCACCGGGTAATCCATGATCGACCGGATGATCGAAATCGGCAGCACGGAGGTGAGAATGACCGCCACGACACGCCTTCCGAAGCCCAACAGCGACTCCTGGCAATGGCAGCTGCGCGCCGCGTGCCGGGATCTCAGGACCGCTCGGTTCTTCCACCCGGACAACGAACGCGGCGAGCGCCGAGCCCAGCGGGAACGGCAGGCGAAGGCCGTCTGCCGCAGCTGCCCCGTCATCGCCCAGTGCCGCGAGCACGCGCTGCGGTCCCACGAGCCCTACGGCGTGTGGGGCGGTCTCGGCGAGCAGGAACGCCGCAGTCTGCTGCGGAAGGCGAGTTGAGCGCGGGGATTCGCGTTCCACCGCAACGGGTATGGCGAGCGGGCGAGCCCGCCGACCGTGGAGGCCCACATGCACCAGGACAGGACCCGCAGACCACCGGACGACGACGAGGACGCCCCGGCCCCGACGACGTCGGGCCAACAGCGCCGCGAGCAGCTCGACGAGGACACCGACGAACTGCTCGACGACATCGACGACGTCCTCGAGGAGAACCCGCAGGACTTCGTCCGGGGTTACGTGCAGAAGAACGGCCAATGAGAACGGCGTTGCCGCGCCGGGGGTGATCGACCCCCGGCGCGGCAACGCTTTTCGGTCATCACACGTTGTCGCGCGGGATGCGGCGGTCCCAGTTCTTGGAGAACACGCGCTCCCCGCCCAGGTAGGCGTCGAGTTCGGCGTGCAGCCGGAACTCGGTGGCCGTGGACGTCAGCGCCGTGCGGGTGCTGGTGCGCACCGCCCAGTCGCCGCGGGTGAAGCCCATCGTCCACTCGATGTCTCCGCGCACCGAGTCGAAGTCCTCCCCGACCCAGCTGTACAGCTCGGTGACGCGGCGATCGACGTCCAGGTCGATGTCCTCGAAGTGGGCATGCCCCAGGTCCTTGATCACCTCCAGCGACGAGCGGTAGTCGGCCAGGTCCCTGCTGACCTGCCACCGCTGCTCCCCTGGGGTGATCTGCTTCGCCGACACCGGTGGGGTGCCCTCGGGTTCACCGAACAGCGGCGTGGGCAGCTCATCAGCCTCTTCGGCCGGCCGGATCGGCAGTTCCAGCTCGCTTTCGGTCGGATGCACGGTCAGCCGCACCGGTTCCGGCGGCGGCCAGGCGAGCGGCCAGTACGAAGTGGACAGCGCCAGCCGGATGCGGTGGCCCTCCGGGAAGGCCTGGGCCACGCCGTTCAGCCGCAACCGAACCTGGTACCGCACACCGGGTTCCAGCGGTTTCGGATCGTCGTGCCCGTCGCGGTGGGTGAGGTTGAGCAGGCCGTAGGTCACGCGCGTGGCCTGCCCGACCGGGCTGACGTCGGAGAGCCGTGCGGCCAGCATCGCCACCGGCCGGTCCACCTCCACGCACACGTCCAGCAGCGGTCCTCCCAGGATCTCGCAGCGCTCGGTCAGCGGTTCGGTGTCGAACACCAGCGACCCGCCGTCCTCCTCGCGCTGGTCGTAGGGCAGGTCCGGGGGTGCGTTGTAGGAGCACCACTTGCCGCCGTACTGCCCGACCGACAGCGGTGAGGACACCGTCAGCGGCCGTGCGTCCTGGTGCTCCCCCGGTTGCGCGATGCTGTTCTGCCCCAGCGGGAACCGGGTGCGGCGCACGTGCGGGGAAGGCCACGACGGCTCGCCGACCCAGCGACCGTGACGCTCCTCGTAGCTGGTGGACGGCGGCATGCTCTCCTGCATCCAGGTGCACAGCATCGGGCCGTCCATGGCTCCGTTGTCGACGCCCTTGAGCCAGTGGTCCCACCAGCGCACCAGCTCCTGCAGGAAGCCGATCGCGGGACCTGGTCGCCCGAGGTGCGGGTACTTGTGCGACCACGGCCCGATCAGTCCGCGACGCGGCGCGTCGAGGTTCTGCATCAGCCGGAACACGGCGTTGGAGTAACCGTCGGCCCAGCCGCTCACCGCCAGCACCGGGCATTCGACCGCGGAGAAGTCCTCGCAGATCGAGCCGTGCCGCCAGTAGTCGTCGCGGCGCTGGTGGCGCAGCCAGGTGTCGATCCACAGGCCGCTCTCGTCCATGCGTTCGCGCCACATCTCCTCCCAGCGGTCGCCGACGACCTCCGGGTCGGGCGGGCAGGAGGTGTAGGCGAACATCGTGCTCGCCCAGGACAGGTTGTCGCTGAGCAGGCATCCGCCCATGTAGTGCACGTCGTCGGCGTAGCGGTCGTCGGCGCAGCACACCGCAGCGATCGCCCCCAGGCTCGGCGGTCTCCTGGCCGCCACCTGGAGGGCGTTGAAACCGCCCCAGGAGATGCCCATCATGCCGGTCCGCCCGGTGCACCACGGCTGTTCCGCCAGCCATGCCAGGACTTCCTCGGCGTCGGCGAGCTCCTGCTCCAGGTACTCGTCGGCCAGGATGCCGTCGGAGTCTCCGCTGCCGCGCAGGTCCACGCGGGCGGCCGCGTAACCGTGCCCGGCCAGGTACGGGTGGTGGATGGAGTCGCGCAACGACGTGAGGTCCCGCAGCCGGTACGGGATGAACTCCAGCACCGCCGGAACGGGTTCGGTGTCGGACGCGACCGGGCGCCAGATGCGTCCGGCCAAGCGGGTTCCGTCGGACATCGGAATCCAGATGTGCTCCTCCTGCTTGATCTCGCAGGGCAGCTCGTCGACCTCGCGCACGCGTCCTCCTCGCTCACCTCGCTTGTCACGGGCGTCACTCGTTGATTACCCATCAACCGTTGCGGCCATGCCCGGCGCGCGCACGTTTCACCGCGCCGCCCCGCGGTTACTCGCGGACAGGACTGCCGAGCACCGAAGGGCGGGCAACATGGTTCGGTTCGGGTACACGCTGATGACGGAGCAGTCGGGGCCGCGCGATCTGGTCAAGCAGGCGGCCGCTGCCGAGCGCGCGGGGTTCGACTTCGCGGTGATGAGCGACCACTACTCGCCGTGGCTGGATGAGCAGGGCCACTCCCCCTACGCGTGGAGCGTGCTGGGGGCCGTCACGCAGATGACCGAGCGGATGGACCTGCTGAGCTTCGTCACCGCGCCGATCATGCGCTACCACCCGGCCGTCGTGGCGCAGAAGGCCGCCACGGTCGGGTTGCTCTCCGAGAACCGGTTCACGCTCGGCGTGGGTGCCGGGGAGAACCTCAACGAGCACGTCATCGGCCAGGGTTGGCCGCCGGTCAACGTGCGGCACGAGATGCTCACCGAGGCGTTGCGGATCATCTCCTCGCTGTTCGACGGCGGCCACGTGAACTTCACCGGTGACCACTACCGGGTCGATTCGGCGAAGCTGTGGGACCTGCCGGACCAGCGGGTCCCGGTGGCCACCGCGGTGTCGGGCGACCAGTCGGTGCATCGCTTCGCCCCGTTGTCCGACGCGATGATCGCCGTCCAGCCCGAATCCTCGCTCTGCCGGGCCTGGGATTCCGCGACCGGTGGTGGCCATCGCAAGTACGGTCAGCAGCCGATCTGCTGGGACCCGTCCGCCGATGCCGCCGCCCAGCGCGCGTGGGAGCAGCTGCGCTGGTTCGCCGGTGGTTGGAAGGTCAACGCCGAACTGCCCGGGCCTGCCGGCTTCGCAGCCGCCACCCAGCACGTGCGGCTCGACGACGTCACGGCGGGCATCCCGTGCGGCCCTGACGTCGATCCGATCGTCAAAACCGTGCAGGCCCACTGGCAGGCGGGTTTCACCGACATCGCCCTGGTCCAGGTCGGCGTGGACGCCGATCCCGCGGGCTTCTTCGGGTTCGCGCGGGAGAAGCTGCTGCCCGCACTCCGCGAAGCGGCCGGCAGCTGAACGCCCCTCCACCGGAATTCTGATTGCACCAGCGTGTTTGGCACCCGTGCCGCGGTGACAACCCGACGGGTGCGAAGGAAGAACCACCTCGACGACGGCTGAGAGGAGTGGTGGGAATGCCCGGGGACCGGATCCGCCAACTCACCAAGAGGGTTCGCGACGAAGTAGCGCAGCACAACCCGATGAAACTCGCCAGGGAGGCTTCGGCTTCCCAGGACGGCGCTCCGAACAAGACGGGAAGGGCGAACTCGCTGCTCCACACCGGGCCTCGCGTCCCACCGGAGCGGCGCAGGAACAGCTGAGATCCCACGGCGCGGCGCCCCCCGGTTTTCCGGGGGCGCCGGTTCGTGCCGCGTCAGCGACGGCGCGGGAGGAACTCCTGGGCCTTGGACTTCACGCCCTCGGTGACCACCGACCACGCGTCGGGGTCTCCCTTGAGCATGGCCTCGGCCATCGACTCGACCTGGCTCCAGTCCGCTTGCGGCGGGATCGGTGGCACGGCCGGGTCGGTGACGAAGTCGATCAGGCAAGGCCGATCGCTGCTCAGCGCTTCGGCCCACGCATCGGAGACGCTGCCCGGGTCGGCGACCCGGATCCCCCGGAAACCCGCGCTGCGCGCGAACTCCGCGTAGTCGAACTCCGGGAGCCGTTGCGAGGGAAGGAACTGCGGAGCGCCGTTGAGCGCGCGCATCTCCCAGGTAACCTGGTTGAGATCGCCGTTGTTGAGCACACCCACGACCACCCGCGGGTCCCGCCACTCGCGCCAGTACTGCCCGATGGTGATGAGCTCGTTGATCCCGTTCATCTGCATCGCGCCATCGCCGACCAGCGCGATCACCGGCCGGTCAGGGTGGGCGAACTTCGCGCCCGTGGCGTAGGGAGCTCCCGGCCCCATGGTGGCCAGCGTCCCGCTCAACGAGCAGCGCATGTGGCCGCGCACCCGCAGGTGCCGGGCGTACCAGTTGGCCGCCGAGCCGGAGTCGGCGGTGATGATGGCGTCATCGGGCAGCTGCGGTGACAGCTCGTGGAACACCCGCTCCGGGTTGAGCGGTTCGGCCTCGACCCCGGCGCGGCGCTCCATCACCTCCCACCAGTCCTGGACTCCGGACTCGACCTTCTCCCGCCAGGCACCGTCCTGCTTGCGGCGCAGGCGCGGCAGCAGGGCCGACAGCGTCGCCTTCGCATCGCCGAGCAGGTTCACCTCGAACGGGTAGCGCATGCCGATCATGGTCGGATCGATGTCGATCTGCACCGCGCGGGCCTGCTCGTAGTCCGGCAGGAACTGGCTGTAGGGGAAGCTCGCGCCGATCATCAGCAGCGTGTCGCAGTCGCGCATCAGCTCCCACGACGGCCGCGTTCCCAGCAGTCCCGCCGCACCGGTCACCCACGGCAGGTCGTCCGGCAGCACGTCCTTGCCCAGCAACGCCTTCGACACACCGGCTCCGAGCACGTCCGCGACGGCGGTGACCTCGCCCGCCGCCTTCCGGGCGCCCTGGCCGACCATGATGGCCACGCGCTCGCCGGCGTTGAGCACCTCGGCGGCGCGCTCCAGGTCCGCCTCCGCGGGCGTGGTGACCGCCTCGGAGATCCCGACGCTGGAGGGCACCATCTTGAACGCGTGCGTGGGCGGCGAGTAGGTCATCTCCTGCACGTCGCCCGGGATGATCAGGGCCGTGACGGTCCGGCGCGCGAAGGAGGTGCGCATCGCGCGGTCGAGCGCGTTGGGCAGCTGCTGCGGGGTGGAGACGAACTGCACGTACTCGGCGACGTCCTTGTACAGCGAGGAGAGGTCGACCTCCTGCTGGTAGGCCCCGCCGAGGGAGGTGCTGGCCTGCTGCCCGACGATGGCCACCACGGGAACGTGGTCCAGCTTGGCGTCGTAGAGCCCGTTGAGCAGGTGGATGGCGCCGGGTCCGCCGGTCGCCGCGCAGACCCCCACCTCCCCGGAGAACTTCGCGTACCCCACGGCTTCGAACGCGGCGAGCTCCTCGTGCCGGGCCTGGATGAACCGCGGGTCGTCGTCGGCCCGCTCCCAGGCCGCGAGGATCCCGTTGATGCCGTCCCCGGGGTAGGCGAAGACGTGCTCCACGCCCCAGGTCCGCAGCCGTCGCAGCAGGTAGTCGGCCACCGTGTCGGCCATGCCGAAGCCTCCGATCGTCCGTGTCGGCGTCGTCCCCACCCGCCTACCCGGATGTCGGCGCGCTCAACCGGGATCTGATGGATCTCCTCGGGCGCGGGTCAGCCGGGGTGGGTTTCGCCGCCGACCGGTGCCAGCACCTCGCCGGTGTAGTAGCTGGACAGGCGGTCGGAGGCGAAGAAGACGTAGGACGGCGCGATCTCGTCGGGATGGCCCATGCGCCCCATCGGCGTCTGCTCGCCGAAGCCCTCCACCTTGTCCTCCGGCAGCGTCGCCGGGATCAGCGGTGTCCACACCGGACCGGGCGCCACGCAGTTGACGCGGACACCGGAGGCGGCCAGCGACTGGGCGATCGACTGGGTCAGCACGTGCACCGCGCCCTTGCTGGCCGAGTAGTCCATCAGGTCCTTGTTGCCGCGCAGCCCGTTGACCGAACCGGTGTTGATGATCGCCCCGCCTTCGGGCAGGTGCCGCAGCGCCGCCTTGCACAACCAGAACACCGCGAAGACGTTGACCTCGAAGGTCCGCTTGAACTGCTCGGTGCTGATCGACCGCAGGTCGTCCTGCGCCGCCTGCGTGCCGGCGTGGTTGACCAGCACGTCCAGCCCGCCGAGCCGCTCGGCGGCGTCGTCGACCAGGCGTGTGCAGAAGCTCTCCTCGGCGACGTCGCCGCGGAAAAGGTGGCATTCGCGGCCTTGCTCGCGCACCAGCTCAGCCGTGCGCTCGGCGTCGGCGTCCTCCGAGGTGTCGAAGTAGGCGAGCGCGACGTCGGCGCCTTCCTTGGCGAACGCCACCGACACCGCTCGACCGATCCCGGAGTCTCCGCCGACCACCAGCGCCCGCTTGCCGGCGAGGTGCCCGGAGCCGGTGTAGTCGCGCATCTCATCGCGCGGGTGAGGCTGCATCGGCCCGGTGGCACCCGGTGGGGCCTGCTGCTGGGCCGGCGCGCTGCTGGGCGGCTGTTCCATCTCGTCCTCCACGTCGGAAGTCTTCGGCGCCCCGCCGAGTACCCCACCTCCCGACGTGTTCAACCTCGGCGTGCCAGGGGTATGCGGAGGGTGTGATTGAACGGCCGAAGAACGTGTTCCTGCTAGGTCCCGACGAACGCAATCTCGCCCTGATGCGCGAGCTCCAGCACCTCGCGCCGTACCGGTTCCACGCGCTGCTCGACAAGGAGCAGCTGATGTACGGCGACATCGGCCTGGAGGAGCTGCTGGAGAAGGCCCAGCAGCGCCTCGACGACTTCGCGGAGCCCATCGACGCGATCGTGGGCTACTGGGACTTCCCGGTGAGCTCGATGGTCCCGATCCTGGCCACCGACAACGGCCTGCCGGGACCGAGCCTGGAATCGGTGGTCAAGTGCGAGCACAAGTACTGGAGCCGACTGGTGCAGCGCGAGGTCACCGACGCGCACCCGGGATTCGCGATCATCGACCTGGACGAGCCGGCCACACCGCCGGGGATGCGCTTCCCGATGTGGCTCAAGCCGGTCAAGTCCTTCTCCTCCGACCTGGCGTTCAAGGTCGACGACGAGGACGAGCTGCGCGCGGCGACGGCCGAGATCCGGGACGGCATCGGTCGCATCGGCCGGGCCTTCGACTTCCTGCTATCCAAGCTGGAGCTGCCGCCGGCGATCGAGGAGGCCGGGGGCATGGCGTGCCTGGCCGAGGAGGCCGTGCGAGGCGAGCAGCTCACCACGGAGGGCTACGTCCACGACAGCCGCGCGCACGTGCACGGCATCGTGGATTCGCTGTGCTACCCGGGTTCCTCCAGCTTCCTCGGCTACCAGTACCCCTCGCAGGCCCCGGAGGAGGTGCGGGACCGGATCACCGAGATCAGCCGGGAGGTGATCGAGCACATCGGGCTGAACGATTCGACGTTCAACATCGAGTTCTTCTGGGACACCGAGACAGACGCGGTCAACATCCTGGAGATCAACCCGCGCCTGTCGCAGTCGCACGCGCCGCTGTTCGAGCTGGTCGACGGCATGCCCAACCACCAGGCGATGGTGCAGCTCGCGGTTGGTGAAGAGCCGACCATGCCGAGCCGGGAAGGTCAGGACCGCATCGCGGCGAAGTGGTTCCACCGCGTCTTCGAGGACGCCGTGGTCCGCTCCACCCCGTCCGAGGACGACCTCGCACGGCTGGCCGAGGAGATTCCCGGGGCCACTGTGGACATCATCGCCGAGGAGGGCGCGCGGCTCTCGGAGCTCCCGGCGCAGGACAGCTACAGCTACGAGCTCTTCGCCGTCTACCTGGGAGCGGCGGACGAGGAGGAGCTGCGAGCGAAGTTCGACCGCTGCGTGCAGCTCCTCCCCTTCAGCCTCGCTTGACTCCTACGGCTCCAGGAGGATCTTGATCGCCCCGTCCGCCTTGCGCTGGAAGATGTCGTAGGCGTTCGGGGCATCGTCCAGCGGGAGGTGGTGGGTGGTCAGGTCGCGCACCCCGAGCGGGTCGGATTCGTGGCCGACCAGCGGCAGCAGGTCCGGGATCCACCGCTTCACGTGGGCCTGCCCCATCGCGATGCGAACGCCCTTGTCGAACATGGTGAGCATCGGCATCGGGTCGGCCATGCCGCCGTAGACGCCGCTGAGCGAGATGGTGCCCGCCCGGCGGACGCTGTCGATGCACTGGTGCAGTGCGGAAAGCCGGTCGACCCCGGCCTTGGACATCAGCGGCTCGGCGACGGCGTCGGGCAGCACCCCGGCGACCTTCTGGCCGAGTTCGGCGACGGGTGAGCCGTGCGCCTCCATGCCGACGGCGTCGATCACCGAGTCCGCGCCGCGACCCTCGGTCAGCTCGCGCACGGCGTCGGCGACGTGGTCCTGCTGCGCGGCGTCGATGGTGCGAACTCCGTGCCGCTCGGCCATGTTCAGCCGTTCCGGCACCCGGTCGATGCCGATGGCGCGGAATCCGTGGTGCAGGGCGATGCGGGCCGCCATCTGCCCGATGGGGCCCAGGCCGAACACCGCCACCGTGCCGTCCTTCGGCACGTCGGCGTACTCGACTGCCTGCCACGCCGTGGGCAGCACGTCGGAGAGGTAGACGAACTGCTCGTCCGGCGGTCCTTCCGGTACCTTGATCGGACCGAACTGCGCCTGGGGCACCCGCAGCCACTCGGCTTGGGCGCCGGGAACGCTGCCGTAGAGCTTGGTGTAGCCGAACAGCGCGGCGCCGCTGCCCTGCTCGCGCACCTGGGTCGTCTCGCACTGGGCGAACAGGCGTCGTTCGCACATCCAGCAGTGACCGCAGGAGATGTTGAACGGCACCACGACCCGGTCTCCCGGCGCGATGTCGGTCACCGCGGACCCGGTCTCCTCCACCACGCCCATGGGCTCGTGGCCGAGGATGTCGCCGGGGTCGAGGAACGGGGCCAGCACCTCGTAGAGGTGCAGATCGGAGCCGCAGATCCCGCTGCTGGTGACGCGGATGATCGCGTCCGTGTCCGCCTCCAACTTCGGGTCGGGCACGTTCTCGACGCGCACGTCGCGCGGTCCTTGCCATGTCAGCGCCTTCACAGGCCACCTCCTCAGTAGCTCACCACCACGTTCTTTCCGGTGGCGGCACCGGGCAAACCCCGCACCTCCGCGGCGCGTTTGTGCCGCGGCCTGCGGGGAACCCGTTGTGGGAGACCGTCCGGACCGATGGCAGGAGTCCTCATGGCAGCGTCCGCGAGTTCCCGGCGAGTCGCGATCGTCGGGGCCACCGGCAACATCGGGACCAGCGTTGTGGAGGCGCTGCGCGGCGACCCCCACGTGGAGGGGATCACCGCGCTGTCCCGGCGGCAACCACCCGAACAGGGCCCGGAGATCCAGTGGGAGCGCACCGACATCCGGGAGGACGACCTGGTCGGGCGGTTCGCCTCGGTGGACACCGTGGTCCACCTGGGCTGGTTGTTCCAGCCCACCCACGACCCGGTGACTACTTGGCGCACCAACGTGCTCGGCAGCATCCGGGTGTTCGAGGCCGCTGCCGCCGCCGGGGTGCGCCACCTCGTCTACGCCTCGTCCGTGGCCGCCTACTCCCCCGGGCCCGCCGGGCGCGCGGTCAGCGAGACCTGGCCGACGCACGGGTGGCCGGCCGCGGCCTACAGCCGGGAGAAGGCCTACCTGGAGCGGTTCCTCGACTCCTTCGAACGGCAGCACCCGGACATCCGGGTCGTCCGGATGCGCACCGCGTTCTGCTTCAAGCCCGAGTCCGCCGAACAGCAGCGACGCCTGTTCATCGGGCCGTTCCTGCCCAACAGCTTCGCCCGCCCGGAACTCCTCCCGGTGCTGCCGCTGCCGACCGGGCTGCGCTTCCAGGCGGTGCACAGCGACGACGTCGGCGAGGCGTACCGGCTCGCGGTCCTGTCCGACAGCCGGGGAGCGTTCAACGTCGCGGCGGATCCGGTGGTGGACTTCAGCGCGCTGGCGGATCTGCTGCACGTCCGTCCCGCAGCGGTTCCGGCGCCACTGGTGCGCGCGGTTCTGGCGGCGGCATGGAACCTGCACCTGGTTCCCGCGTCACCGGACCTGTTCGACGCGTTCCTGCGGCTGCCGATGATGGACACCGGCCGCGCACGCGAGGAGCTCGGCTGGAGCCCGCGACGCAGCTCCACCGAGGCGGTCGCCGACTTCCTGCGCGGTTTGCGTTCCGCCACCGGCGATTCCAGCCCTCCGCTCCGCTCTCCCCTCCCGGGCGGCAGGCTGGAGGAGCTCCGCACGGGCGTCGGCCAACGCCCTTGAGCGCTGAGCGCGAGTTCACCTCGTGGCCGAAATCGCCTCCCACGTCGTGGTCCTGCTCCGGGTCTCCCCGCCGAGCAGCTCTAGCCGGTCCCGCGCCAGTGCAGGGCTTCGAGAGCTGCCGCCACCGCGAGGGCGTTCTCGGCGAGCGGGCGCGGCAGCAGCTCGTCGGCCCTGGCGAGCCGGCGCAGGACCGTGTTGCGGTGGGTGTAGAGGCGTTCGGCGGTGCGGGTCGTGCTGCCCAGCTCGCGAACGTAGGTCAGCACCGCGGTGCGCGTCTCGGCGTCGGCGTGCCGCAGATCGCCCAGGGTGTCGGCCAGGAACTCGTCGGTCTGGGTGGGTTCGCTGGTCAGCAACGACACCAGCTGCACGTCCTGGTAGCGGGCCACCTGCTGCGGTGAGGTGAGCCGGGCGACCATGCGCTGCGTGGTGGCGGCGTCGAGGTGGCTGCGGCGGAACCCCTCCACGCCGGTGCCGGGACGACCCACCGCGACCCGCACGTCGGGGTGCTCGGCCAGGCGCGCGGCCAGTTCGGCCGCGGGGGGCGCGGTGGCCACCGGCAGCCAAACCCACATGGCCGCGGCGCTGGCGATGACGGTGAGCCGGTGGTCGGCGCCGGCCGCGCGGGTCACCGCCTCCGCGGCGGCCTCGACCTGCTCGGAGCCTCCCGCGCCGCTCCAGAGGATCGCGGCGGTGTGGGGTCCGGAGAGCCGGTGGCCGAGCCTGCTCTCGGCCCGAGCCTGCCCGATCGGCGCGCCTTCCAGCAGCAGCGTCACCACTGCGCGGCGCTCCGCGTGCGCACCTCGGGTGAGCTCGTCGCGTTCGTGCTGCATGCGCTCGCTGACGGCGGCGACGGTGTCGTCGATGAAGGTGCCGATCGACACGGCGGAGACGTCGAGCAGCTCGCGCAGCTCGCCGGGGTCGTCGGTGAGGCCGAAGACGATCTCGATCCAGCGCCGCCACGCGACGTTCTGCGCCATCCGGTAGGAGTCCAGCGCGGTCTCGTCCAAACCCCGTCGCACCAGGTCGCGGGATGCTTCGAGCAGCTCTGAGCTGGTGTTGGCCGGAACCCTGCGGCCCGGGTTCTGGACGTTGGCCGCCGCCCAGTGCAGCAGGTTCGCGAGGTTGGCGCGGCGGGTCGCGGCGGCCAGCGCCGGGTCCTCGGCGACCAGCCGGACCCGCGCACCGCCGAGGGCGGCGGCGTGCAGCTCCTCGACCCACTCGGCGTGCGGGTTCAGCGCGATCTCGGCACCCCGCCGGAACAGCTCCCGCACGCGCGGGGACACGCTCGGCCAGTCGGACGCAGCATTCCGCACCATCTCCGCATGATCCTGGTGCATGTCGCTGTGGCGCAAGTCAGGGGGCCCCGGGCATGCTCTTCCGGGGAGAGAGCAGTCCGTTCGCGCGGGGAGCAGCACGATGACCACCACCGAAGCACCGGTAGAGCACCTCGACGTCCTGATCGTGGGGGCCGGGATCTCCGGCATCGGCGCAGGCCGCTACCTCAAGACGTCGCACCCGGCGAAGTCCTTCGCGATCCTGGAAGCGCGCGGCGCTTCCGGCGGGACGTGGGACCTGTTCCGCTACCCCGGCATCCGCTCGGACTCCGACCTGCACACCTTCGGCTACGAGTTCAAGCCGTGGCGGGACGAGGAGTCGATCGCCTCGGCACCGCGCATCCTCGACTACCTGCGCGAGACCATCACCGAGAACGACCTCGAACCGCACATCCGCTTCCACCACAAGGTGGTGGGCGCCCAGTGGTCCTCGGCGCAGGCGCGCTGGCTGGTCGACGTGGAGAACCCCGAGACCGGCGCTCGCCACCAGCTCAGCGCGCGCTGGGTGTTCAGCGCGGGCGGCTACTACCGCTACGACGAGGGGTTCACCCCGCACTTCGAAGGCCGGGAGCGGTTCGCCGGCCCGATCGTCCACCCGCAGCACTGGCCGGAGGACCTGGACTACTCCGGCAAGAAGGTGCTGGTGATCGGCAGCGGCGCGACAGCGGTGACGCTCGTCCCGGCGATGGCGGACACGGCCTCGCACGTGACGATGCTGCAGCGCACGCCGACCTACATCATGCCGGTGCCCAAGAAGGACGCCGTCGCCAACATCGCGGGCCGGCTCTTCGGACCCGAACGCGGCTACGCGATCGCGCGGCGCAAGAACATCCTGCAGCAGCGGCTGATCTGGAGCTTCTGCCAGCGCTTCCCGAAGACCGCGCGCAAGCTGATCCGCTACGTCAACAGCAAGGCGCTGCCCGAGGGCTATCCGGTCGACACCCACTTCAACCCGCCCTACGACCCGTGGGACCAGCGCTTGTGCGCGGTGCCCGACGGCGACCTGTTCAAGGTGATCCGGCGGGGCCAGGCCTCGGTGGTCACCGACCGGATCGAGACGTTCACCGAGCGGGGCGTGAAGTTGGAATCCGGCGCGGAGCTGGAGGCGGACGTCATCATCACCGCCACCGGCCTGAACCTGCAGCCCTTCGGCGGTGTGCCGCTGGTGGTCGACGGCGAACCGGTGCACCTGCCGGACACGATCGCCTACAAGGGCATGATGCTCTCCGGCGTGCCGAACCTGGCGTTCGCGATCGGCTACACCAACTCGTCGTGGACGCTGAAGATCGGGTTGCTGTGCGAGCACTTCTGCCGCCTGCTGAGCCACATGGACAACTACGGGCTCGACATCTGCCGGCCGGTTCCCAGCGATCCGGCGATGCCCAAGCGACCGTTCCTGGACTTCAACGCCGGCTACGTCCAGCGGGCGGTCGACCAGCTGCCCAAGCAGGGCGACCGGATGCCGTGGCTGACCTCGCTGAGCTACCACTCCGACGTCAAGCTGCTGCGTGCGGACGACGTCACCGACCCCGAGCTGCGGTTCTCCCGCGCCGAGGCCCGCGTGGAGGTGACCCGATGAGCGAGGACCTCTTCGTCGACCTGCCCGCGGGCCCCCGGATCTGCTACCGCCTCGACGGCCCGGCCGACGGGACTCCGCTGGTGCTCATCGCGGGGCTGGGCCTGGACCTGACCTCGTGGCCGCAGCGGCTGGTCGACGGGTTCACCGAGCGCGGTTTCCGCGTGGTGCGCCTGGACAACCGCGACGCCGGCCGCTCGTCGCGGATCGGCACGCCACCGCCAGGCAGGCTGCGCCAGCTGTTCGTCCGGCCCCGGCCGGACGCCTACGACCTCGGTGACATGGCCGCCGACACCGTGGGCCTGCTCGACCACTTGGGCCTCAAGCTCGTGCAGCTGCTGGGGATGTCGATGGGCGGGATGATCGCCCAGACCGTCGCCGCCCGGCACCCCGACCGGGTCGACTCGCTGACCTCGATCTTCTCCACCACGGGTGCGCGCGAGGTCGGCCAGCCCGCGCGGTCGACGCTGGTGCGCATGGCCAAGGGCCCGACGCACACCGTCGAGGAGTCGGTGGAGCGCCACCTGTGGATGCTGCGGCACATCGGTTCGGCGTCGTTCCCACCGGACGACGACCTCGAACGCGCGTGGGCGGCCGGGCTGTGGGAACGCGGTGGCGGTGCCCGCGCCAAGGACGGTCGGCCGCGTCAGATCAGCGCGATCCACGCCAGCGGCGACCGCACGGCCGAGCTGCGCCGGATCGCCGCGCCGACGCTGGTGATCCACGGCGACACCGACCGCATGGTGCACGTCAGCGGTGGTCGCGCCACGGCGGCGGCCATCCCCGGCGCCCGCTACGTCGAGATCGAAGGCATGGGCCACCACATCGCACCCGGTCTGATCGACCGGTTGGTGGCGATGACCACCGAGCACATCAGCACCGCTGCAGAGGAGTCGTCCCGATGAGCGAGGTTCGCGGCAAGGTCGCCGTGGTCACCGGTGCCGGTTCGGGCATCGGGCGCGAGGTCGCGTTCGAGCTGGCCCGCCGGGGTGCGCGGCTGGCGGTGTCGGACGTCGACGAGACCGGCCTGGCGGCCACGGTCGACCGGCTCGAGGCGCTGGGCGCCGAGGTGCGCTCGGCTCGGTTGGACGTCAGCGACCGGGAGGCCGTCGAGTCCTACGCGGCGTCGGTGGCCGCGGACTTCGGCGTGGTGCACCAGGTCTACAACAACGCAGGGATCGCCGCGGGCGGCGCGGTGGCCGACAACGACTGGGAGACCTACGAGCGCGTGCTCGGGATCAACCTGTTCGGCGTGATCCACGGCAGCAAGGCCTTCCTGCCGCACCTCATCGCCTCCGGTGACGGTCACGTGGTCAACGTGTCCAGCCTCAACGGCATCATGGGCCAGCCGCGCAGCACCGCCTACTGCGCCAGCAAGTTCGGGGTGCGCGGATTCACCGAGAGCCTGCGCGCCGAGATGCTCATGGCCGGGCACCCGGTGCGGGTCACCGTGGTGCATCCCGGAGGGGTGCGCACCAACATCGCCTCGGCCGGTCTGGAGGACGCGCGCAAGCGCGGTGAGGTGACCCCCGAGGACGAGGCGCGCGTGCGCACCTACAACGAGAAGCTGCTGAAGATGCCTCCGCGGCAGGCCGCCGGCATCATCGTCGACGGGGTCGAGGCGGGCAAGCAGCGGGTCCTGGTCGGGAACGACGCGAAACTGGTGGACCTGCTGGTCAGACTGCTGCCGCGACGCTACCCGGCGCTGGCCGCGATGTTCGAACGCCGGCGGTTCTCCCGGGGTTGAGCGCGCGGCGGATCTCGCCGTGGTCGAGGTCCGCCCAGCCCAGCCGTTCGAGGGTCCTGCCGTTGCGGCGGAAGGACTTCCCGGACAGCGTGGACATCACGTTGATGATGGAGCCGACCATCGGCGTGGCCACTCCGGCCTTGTCGGCGAGGCCTTCCAGCGGCACGAGCGTCGAGGCGATGTCCTCGTGCAGGAACCGGTGGTCCAGCGATCCGGGCGCGAGGATGGTCTTGTAGGGCGCTGCGCTGCGCATCGCGTCCAGCAGGCTCGTGGTGGTGCAGCCGTAGTAGCGGTCGAGGACTTCCGGCATGGGCATCAAGGTTGCGCCGTAGGCGGCGGCGACCTCGCGGAACTCCTGCTCGACCTCGCGCAGCAGCGCGACGGTGCGGTCGGAGACCCCGTCGAGGTAGAACAGCAGCTCCTCGCCGCGGTCGATGGTACCGAGGTTGGCCAGCGCGATCGGTGCGTGGGCGACCGCGCCGAAATCGGTCAGTCCTCTGTGGACCAGATTGGTGGCGTTCTCCAACCAGGGGAACCACTCCCGGACGACCGGCGCCCCGCGTTCAACAGCACCGGGTGTGGCGCCGGAGAGGAGGTTCCACCGCTTCGTGCCGAGGACGCGCACGCCGTCGTCGCCGTCGGGGCGGGCGGCGAACAGGGCGTCGGTCTCCACCACGTCCACCTCCGGAGCTCCGGCGCTGCTCAGCGATGCGGCGAATTCCGCGCTGCCGCAGAGCTTCCCGGAGAACAGCACGATCACGTGGTCCTCGGTGAGATGCGCGGCCAGCGACGCGGCGATCTCCGGGTAGGCGGTGGTGATCGCGGCGATCACCAGCACCCGGCAGCGCCGTGCCAGCTCCGCCGGATCGGCGGTGACCTGCGCAACCGGGAACCTGCCCTCCAGCTCACCGGTCGCCCGGATCTCACCTCCGGCCCGGATGCCCGCCACCCGCTGCGGGTTCCGGGTGCACAGCCGCACCCGGCGACCCGTCGAGGACAGGTGGGCGACCACGGCCAGCCCTTCGCCACCGGCCCCGATCACACCGATCTCGTCCACCGCAGCACTGCTCCTCGCGATCGATTCCACGTCCCAGTGGTCGGAGAGATCACCGCCCCGGTTCCCACCGCACTTATGACTTGCCGCACAGCACGGCGTGCGCTGCAGGAACTCCCGGGTCGCGAGCGAACCCGTGGAGGCGTCAGCGCGGGGTGTTGCGGAAGGCTCCGCGGTGGGATGCCGCCGGGTGGCGGGCGTTGAGGCGGGGCCCGGAGTCGGTGAAGAGCTTCTCGCGGAAGGTTCCCGGTGCGTAGTCGGACTGCGCCAGGCCGCGTCGGCGGAGTTCGGGCAGCAATCCCTCGATCACCTCGTCGTAGCTGCCGGGGATGACGTGGTTGATGATGTTGATGCCATCGATTCCCGCGTCCTGCCAGCGTTCCAGCTCGTCGGCGATGCGCTCCGGAGTGCCGACGAGTCGCATCCGCTCGGCGCGGTAGCGCACCATGTCCTCGATGGTCGGCGCACCACCCGGCACCGAGTCGATGATCGATTGCAGGATTCCCCGGGCCCCTTCGACCTCGAGGTCCTTCAGCGGAGTGTCGACGGGCGCGTCTCCGAGATCGACGCCCATGCCGCCGAGCATGTGCGCGGCCAGGCCCTCGACGGACATGTGGGCGTCCGTGTCCTCCTTGCGCCGTCGCGCCTCGGCTTCGGTGCTGCCGACGACGAAGGACAGACCGGCGAAGAACAGCAGGTCCTCCCGGCGGCGCCCGTATCGGGCCGCAAGGGACCGCACGGTGTCGGTCACCTTGCTCGCGCTGTCCGGCGAACCGGCGAACATGAACACGGCTTCGGCGTTGCGCGCGGCGAAATCCATCCCGGCCGGCGAGTTCCCGGCCTGGAACAGCACCGGGGTGCGCTGCGGTGACGGTGCCACCAGGTGCGGCCCGTCGACGCGGTAGCGCTGACCGGAGTGGCGGATCTTGTGGATCCCGGCTGGGTCGGCGTGCAGTCCCGCGGCCTTGTCGCGCCGCAGCGCGCCGTCGTCCCAACTGCCCTCGAGGAGCTTGTAGACGACATCGACGTACTCGTCGGCCCAGCGGTAGCGCTCGTCGTGCGGAGTCAGACCCGGCAGCCCGAAGTTGCGGTGGGAGTTCTCCAGCGCCGAAGTGACGATGTTCCACCCGACGCGGCCGCGCGTGAGGTGGTCGAGCGTCGCCGTCCGGCGGGCGAAGTTGAACGGGTGCTCCTGGATGACCGAGCTCGTCCAAGCCAGGCCCAAGTGCTCGGTGGCAGCGGCGAGGGCGGAGATCATCACCGACGGGTCGTGCGAGGGGATCTGCAGCCCCTCGGTGGCGAAGATGTCCCAATCGCCCCGGTAGTTGCCGTAGAGGCCGACGACGTCGGCGAAGAACATCGCGTCGAACCGCGCGTCTTCGAGCCTGCGCGCCAGGTCGGTCCACAGCTCCAGCTCGTCGAACCGGTGCTGCTGCGCGTCCGGCCGCCGCCACTGCCCTTCCAGGATGTGCGAGGTGGTGGCCATGACGAACGCGCTCAGCCGGAGTCGCTTCCTGGTGCTCACGTGCTCATTCCCATCAGTGCGCGGGTTTCCAACCGAGCCGCGGGCCGAGCCCGGTGGCGATGTCGGTGAGGATCTGGACGTAGTCGTCGTGGTCGAAGGTGAACGGCAACGCGAACGCCACCTCGTCGACCTCGCGGAAACCGGCGTGGGCGTGGAGCTGCTCCGCGATCTGCTCGGAGGTGCCCAGCAGGTCGCGCGCGAACAGCAACCGCCCGGGTCCTTGCGGGGCGGTGGTGCGCGGTGTTCGGCGCGCCACGTAGTCCGCGTACTTGGCCCGCTGCTGGGGCGTGGCCGAGTCCGTGGGGATGACGACGAGGCCCTGGGAGACGCGCGCCCGCTCACCGTCCGGGTGGTGGGCGCGGAAGGTGCGGATCAGGGACCGCTGGATCTCGGCGAAGTCCTCGGACTCCTCCGACTTGACGACGCTGCTGGTCAGCAGGTTCATGCCGTGTTCCCCCGCCCATCGGGCCGAGCCGAGGCTGCCGCCGCCGTACCAGAGCCGCGAAGCGAGTCCGGGCGAGTGCGGCTGCACCCGGTCGGAGAACTCCTCGAAGCCCTCCGTCCCGCTCCACCCGGTCACCGGTTCCCCGCGCACGTGCGCGAGCAGCCGCGCCACGCGCTGGTGGCTGAAGTCCTCGTGCTCGGCGCTGTCCGGGTACAACGCCTCCTTGATCTCGTCGTACGCGCGCGGCGGGCCGACGCTGATGCCCGGGTTGAGCCGACCGCCGGAGAGCACGTCGACGGTGGCGAGGTCTTCGGCCAACCGCAGCGGGTTCTCCCATCCCAGCGGGGTGACCGCGGTTCCCAGCTGGATGTGCCGCGTGCGTTGCGATGCCGCGGCCAGCACGGCGACGGGCGAGGAGATCCCGAACTGCAGGTGCCGGTGCCGCACCCAGGCGCTGTCGAAACCGAGCCGCTCGCCCAGTTCGATGATCCGCAGCGTGGTCTCGTGGCCGGCGCCGGGATCGGCCTCATCGAACAGCCCGATGGTCAGGAATCCGAGGTGGCGCAGGGGCTGGGATTCGGTCGGCACGGCTCCTCCAGGTCAGTTCACGGTTCCCGGCGTCCACCGGTAGATCGGATCGGTGCCGTTGATCGCCCAGTCACCGATGCCGCGCGTCTTGTACAGCACGGGGTTGTGCACGGCGAGGGTGCGAGCGTTGCGCCAGTGCCGGTCGAGCGCGAGTTCGCGGCCCACGATAAACGCGCCTCCGACGTCGAACATCCTGGTGATGGCCGCGAGCACCTGCTCGACGATCACCACGTGCGCCTTCGAGACCGCGATCTCGGCCCGGTCCAGCTCCTCGTCGGTAACGTCTCCGGACCGCAGTGCCGACAGCGCCCGCTGCAGCGGGGTCACGGCGGCGTGCAAGGTGGCTTCCGCGGCGAAGTTCGTCGCGTGCAGCCCACCCACGAGCTGTTGCACCAGCGGATCGTCCTTGGGCAGCTCCGCGCTGGCGTGGCTGTAGGACCGGCGGCGCTCCCGCACGAAGCGCGTGGCGTCGGCGGCCGCGTTGCGGGAGATGCGCCGACCAGGCAGCTCAGCAGCACCAGCTGCGCCACCGCCGGGCGCAGCGTGCGTCCCGATTCCCCCGCTGCCACGTCCGCAGGGTCGACTGCGACATCGGTGAACTCGATGGTGCCGCTGCTGGTGGTCAGCTGCCCGAATCCGTCCCAGTCGTCGCGCTGCGTCACCCCGGGCGCGTCGGCGGGGACGAGCACGCGCACGGATTCGCCGTCATCACGCTCGGCGGAGACCTGGATCCAGTCCGCGTAGAGGCTGCCGGTCGTGTAGTACTTGGTGCCGTTGAGCAGCAGTCGGCCGTCGCTCTCGTTGATGCGCGTGCCGACCCGCCCGACGGCGGCCGACCCGGTCTCGCTGATCGCGTTGCCCACCAGCGCGCCGCCCTCCAGCAGCGCGAGCCAACGTTCCCGCTGCGGCGAATCCGGCTGGTGCAGCACTGTTTCGGTGAACATGATGTGTGCGCGCAGCAGCTGCGGGAAGTTCGGGTCGGCTTCACCGAGCTCCACCAGCAGGCGGAACAAGTCGTCCAACGCCAGCCCGGCACCGCCGCGTTCGACCGGCAGCCGCAAGGTGGTGATGCCGGCCTCGCGCAACCACCGCACCTCCTCGAAGGGCAGTCTGCGGCGACGGTCTCGGTCGGCGGCGGTGTCGGCGATGCGCGTGAGGAGCGGGCGAAGGCGGGTGGTGATCGCGTCGTCGGACTGCGTGGTGGAAGCGGTCACAGGATGCTCCTGAGCAGGTGCCCGGTTTTTCGCGAACCGGCGAGGTGAGAGTTCCCGCGAGAGCGGGGAGGAGACGAGCGCTCAGGCCGAACAGGAAGCCGACGTCACGCGACGCAGGTCGACGTGCAACCGCACGAACAGCTTCGGTTCATCCACGCGGTTGACGGTGCCAGCCGCTGATCGGAGGTGTCAACGACACTCACCTGATGGGAAACCGCTGGTGGCCGTGGAGGATTCTCACTCGCTGGACGACCTTGGCCGGTTCGACCTCGGCGGCTCATACTCTCGGCCATGGTCCAGCTGGTCGCCCGTCGACACATCGATCTCGCACGCGTGACCGCGGCCTCCTGTCGTCCCTGATCCGCACACTTCGGCGGATTTCGCTTCCGCAGCAACGGAACTCGACTTCAGGGACGGCACGACATGAACAGCGCTCTGCGCGATCCGGCCACCAAGGCCGGTATCGGTGGCTTCGTCGGCACCACCATCGAGTGGTACGACTTCTACCTCTACGGCACGGCGACGGCACTGGTCTTCGACCGGATGTTCTTCCCCGACATCAGCCCCACGGCCGGAACGCTGGCGGCGTTCGCGACGTTCGCCGCCGGTTTCGGTGCCCGGCCGATCGGAGCTCTGGTCGCCGGGCACCTCGGAGACCGGGTGGGCCGCAAGCCGATTCTGGTCGGCTCGCTGCTGCTGATGGGCATCGCCACGCTCGCGATCGGTCTGCTGCCCACCTACGTCCAGGTCGGCCTGGCCGCCCCGGCGCTGCTGGTGACCGTGCGGTTGCTGCAGGGCCTCGCGGCCGGCGCCGAGTGGGGCGGTGCTGCGCTGCTGGCGGTGGAACACGCCAAACCCGGCAAGCGCGGTTTCTACGGCAGCCTGGTGCAGGTCGGCTCCCCGGCCGGAATGCTCCTGGCATCGGGCGGTTTCGCGACGGTGCGCTGGCTGATCGGCAACGACTCCTTCGACGCCTGGGGCTGGCGGCTGCCGTTCCTGGCCAGCATCGCGCTCATCGCGGTCGGCCTGGTCATCCGGATGAAGCTCGACGACGGCCTGGTGTTCACCGAAGTTCGGGAGCGCGACGAGCTCGCCCGCTGGCCGCTCCTGGAGGTCGCCCGCACCCAGCAGAAGAACCTGTGGCTGACCGCGGGCATGCGGCTGTCGCAGAACGGCGGCTACACGATCTACACGACCTTCGGCCTGACCTACATCGCGCAGCACTTCGGCACGCACAACAACGTCGGCCTCACCGCGATCCTGGTCTCCTCCGCCCTCGGCCTGATCAGCACACCCGCGTGGGCGGTGCTCTCGGACCGGGTCGGGCGCAGACCGCTGTACCTGTTCGCCGCGATCGGCGGCGGGTTGTTCCTGCCCGCCTACTTCCTGGCGGTGGGGTCCGGGTCACCGGTGCTGGTGGTGCTGGCGGTCGTGGTCGGCATCAACGTGTTCCAAGACGCCATGTACGGGCCGCAGGCCGCGTGGTTCAGCGAGCTGTTCGGCACCCGCGTGCGCTACAGCGGCGCCTCCATCGGCTACCAGTTCGGTTCAGTGGTCAGCGGTGGTCTGGCTCCGCTGATCGCCGCGAGCCTGCTCATCGCCGGTGGCGGTCAGCCGTGGCTGATCGTGGCGTTCTACGCGGCGCTGTCGGCGATCACCGCCGTCTCGGCTTACCTGGCGGCGGAGACGCACCGGCTGCCGACGCTGTCCGGCCGTCCGGTCGCCGTCACCGCCTGATCTGGAGCCGACATGGGACAGCTCCATCTCGGCGTGAACATGTACAACGCCGGAATCCACGCGGCGGCGTGGCGGACCCACGACGACCCGTTCGCCTACCTCGACATCGACCACTACCGCGACATCGCCCGCATCGCCGAGCGCGGCACCCTGGACGCGGTGTTCCTCGCCGACATCCCCGGACTGCGGGAGGATCCCCGGGTCCGGCCGACGCTCGGGCTGGAGCCGACCGTGCTGCTGACCGGCATCGCCTCGGCGACCACCCACATCGGACTGGCGGCCACCGCTTCGACCACCTTCAACGACCCGTACAACCTGGCCCGCAGGTTCTCCTCGCTGGACCACATCAGCCGGGGCCGGGCGGCGTGGAACGCCGTCACCACCTACGACCCCGTGGTGGCCCCGAACTTCGGGCTTCCTGAGCTGCCCGACCACGACGACCGCTACGGCCGCGCGGAGGAGGTCGTCGACGTCGTCAACGCGCTGTGGGATTCCTGGGAGGATTCCGCGCTGGTCGGCGATCGACGTGGGGATCTCGCCGATGCCGACCGGATTCACACCATCGACCACCGGGGCCCGCACTTCTCGGTGCGCGGACCGCTGCCGCTGCCCCGATCGCCCCAGGGCCGGCCGGTGGTGGTGCAGGCGGGCGGTTCGGAACCGGGCAAGCGACTGGCCGCCCGCACCGCCGACGCGGTGTTCGCCGCCCAGACGACCTTCGCCGACGGCAAGACGTTCTACGACGAGATGAAGGGCCGGGCCCGCGAGTTCGGCCGGGACCCGTCGACGCTCAAGGTCCTGCCGGGGCTGTGCACCGTCATCGCCTCCACCGAGGCCGAGGCGCGGTCCCGCAAGGCGGAACTGGACGAGCTGGGCGGTCAGGAATGGGCCATCGCGAGACTCGCCGCCAATCTCGGCGTGTCCGCGGACGAACTCGACCTGGACGCGCCGGTGCCGGAACACCTGCTGGCCAACCTCGACGAGAAGCGCGGTTCGCGCGGGTTCGCGCGCGCGGTGGCCGGTTACGCCCGTCAAGGCGGTCTCACGGCCCGGGAGCTGGCTCTGCTGGGTGGCGGCGGCCACCGCTACGCCATCGGCACGCCCGAGCACATCGCCGACACCATCGAGCACTGGTTCCGCAACGGAGCGGCGGACGGCTTCAACCTCATGCCGGACGTCCTCCCCTCAGGTCTCGAAACCTTCGGGACCACGTCGTGCCCGAACTCCGGAGACGAGGGATCTTCCGCCACGACTACAGCGGGACGACCCTCCGCGAGCACTTCGGCCTCCCACGGCCCCAGTCGCTACGAACCCACTGCCGGAGCCGGCTGACCCACCGGGAGGATGGTCGCCCGGTGGCGGTTCTGGTCCGAACCCTCTTGCCCTGGCAGTTCGGACCAGAACTGACGCCCGGAGGCCCGGGGGTGACGGTCGGTCAAGAGGGGGTGCGGTGGCCGCACCCCCTCTTCGCGGTCCGGTCATGTGTACCAGGTGGGTTCGGGCACCTCCCCCAGCAACGCGTACCGGCCGACCTCGACCCGCTTGTAGGCCACCGGGTCGTGCAGGCTGTGGGTGCGCAGGTTGCGCCAGTAGATGTCCAGGCCCACCGAGTTCGACGACGCGCGAGCACCGGTCAGCTCGAACACGCGGGTGGCGATCTCCAGCCCCACGTCGATGACCCGCTGCTTGGCCGCGGCGATGCGCACCGCGACGTCGCCGCGCTGCTGCTCGGTGAGCGCCTCCCGCTCGGCGTGCAGCACGGCCGAGATCTCCTCGCCCGCCTTGTCCACCAGCGCCTCGGCCGCCCACAGCTTGGCCTGCAGGTCGCCGTAGCCGTCCAGGACGTAGAACTCCTCGCCCGCGGACTCCTTGTTGTCACCGCCGTAGGGCCAGGCGCGGGTGTTGCCCGCCGTGTAGGACAGCCCCGCCTCCAGCGCGCCTTGGGCGATGCCGAGGTAGAAGTTCGCGAACACCAGCTGGATGGTGGGCACGTTGAGGGTGTTGTAGGTCAGCGCCTGGAACTGCTTGTCCACGAACCCGGCCGCCGACGCCCACGGCACGCGGACCCCGTCGATCCGCACGCTGCCGGACTCGGTGAGCCGCTGACCGAGGTTGTCCCAGTCGTCGCCGTAGACGATGGCGTCCTGCTGGGAGGGCACGATCGCGAAGACGTGCGTGTCGGTTCCCTCCAGCACGCCTTCCAGCACGGTCAGGTCGGAGACCTTGCTGCCGGTGGAGAACGACTTGCGCCCCCGGTACACCAGGGTGTCGCCCTCGTCGGTGATGACCAGGTCGTCGTCGCGCGGGTTGACCGCGCCGCCGAAGAAGAACTCGTTGCTGGTGTAGAGCTGCTCGACCTCGGCGATCTGCTCGGGGGTGGCCACCAGCCGCGCGGCCCAGGCCCACAGGTAGTGGTAGCCGAGCAGCTGGCCAATGGAGCCGTCTCCCTTGGCGACCTCGCGGATCACGCGGTAGGCGGTCTGCCAGGTCTCGCCGGCGCCGCCGTGCTCGCGCGGCCCGAGCAGCGTGACCAGCCCGGATTCCTTGAGCAGCCGCACCTCCTCGTGCGGTGTCTCGTTGGCCCGGTCGCGGCTCAGCGCGGTCTCGGCGAGCACGCCGGCGACCTCGCGGGCTCGGTCCAGCCAGCCCTGCGTGGTGTCGGGCCGGGTGGTGAAGCGGCGTTGTTCGGTGGTGGTCATGACTCTCCTTCTCTCGGTGTTTCCGGGATTTCAGCGAGCGTTCCCCACACCGATCGGGTCGCCGGTGCGGTCCAGGTCCGCTTCGAGTTCGCGGACGATCGGCAAGATGTTCTCGCCGAAGTGCTCGACGTCTTCGAGGTAGTGCAGGAATCCGAGCAGCAGGAGGTTCGCGCCGCGCTTCTTGTACTCGATGATGCGGCGCGCGATCTGCTCGGGAGTCCCGATCAGCCCGGTGCGGAACCCGTCGTTGTACTGCACGAGATCGGCGAACTCGGAGTCGGCCCACATGCCCTTGCCGTCCGATGTGGAGTTCCCGGCCTGCTGCACGGACTTGCGGAACCCCTCGACGGCACCGGCGTCGGCCTTGTCGACGATCTCGCGCAGCACCTCGCGGGCCTCGGCTTCGCTGTCGCGGGCGATGACGAAGCCGTTGAGCCCGAAGCGCACGGCGTGGTCGTTCTCGGCCGCGAAACCCCGGACGTCGGCGACCTGCTCGGAAAAGCCGTCGAAGTCCTTGCCGTTGCTGAAGTACCAGTCCGACACGCGTCCGGCGAGCTTGCGCGCGGCGGTGGAGTTGCCGCCCTGGAAGATCTCCGGATGCGCTCGGCCGGGAACGTCGACGGGCTGCGGGCGGAGGCTGAAGTCGTGGATGCGGTAGAAGTCGCCGGAGAACTCGAAGTTCGGCTGCGTCCACAGCCCGCGCAGCACGCGGATGAACTCCTCGGTCCGGCGGTAGCGCTCGTCGTGTTCGAGCCAGGGTTCGCCGAGGCCGGTGAACTCGTCCTTGAACCAGCCGCTGACGATGTTCACCGCGAACCGGCCCTCGGAGATGATGTCGGCGGTGATGCCGAACTTCGCGAGGATCGCCGGATGCCACAGGCCGGGGTGGGCGGCGACGATGAGCTTGAGCCGTTCGGTGGCGGTGAGCAGGCCGAGGCTGAACGCGGCCGGGTCGTGCTGCTGCGCGGCTCCGTAGCTCGATGCGTAGCGCACCTGGCTCAGGGCGTACTCGAACCCGCTGTTCTCGGCGAGCACGGCGAGCTTCTTGTTGTAGTCGTAGGTGAACTCGGTGCGCTGCTCGATGGTGCTGGTGACCAGGCCGCCGCTGACGTTGGGCACCCAATAGGCGAACTTCAGCGGTGTGTTCTCGGACATGCGAAGAACTCCAATGCGAACGTGAATCGGGCGTGCGGGATCGACGCGCGTGGATCACGCGCGTGCGGTGGGAAGTCCCGCTCTGCAGCGGGTTTTCAGGAAGGGTCGGTCAGCTGGGCGACGGCGCGCCGACGCGGGCGAGGTCCCCTTCGGTCAGGTTCCGCGCGTCGAACGCGGTGAGCCCGTGGTCGGCGGCGAAGGTGCGCAGCTCGTCGCCCGTGGCCATGCGGGTCTCATCGGCGGGGCTGACCAGGTGGGCGAACACCGCGGCCGGGGCGTGCCCGGCCAGGGTGACCAGGCGCAGCGCGGCGTGCGCGAGGCCGGGCTTCGGGAAGTCGGGGTCGACCGCGACGGGGACCAGGTGTCCGGGCCGGGTGAGGTCGGCGGCCACCGCCGCCGGGTCGGCGAGCACCCGCGCGGCGCGGGCGCGGTCGGCGGCGGAGATTCCGGTGCTCACCCCGACGGCGGCGTCCACCGTCACGCACACCGTGCCGCCGGTATCGCGTCGTGCCCGCGGCGACATGGGAGGCAGAGCCAGTTCATCGCAACGGTTCTCGGGGAGCGCGACGCACAGGAAGCCCGACGAGTGCCGGACGGCGAACGCGGTGCTTCCCACGTCGGCGCGTCCGGCGGCGAAGACGACTCCGCCTTCGTCACCCGCGTCGTGCACGACGACGGCTTCTCCTGCGGCGACCGCCGCCAGGGCCACGTCCTGTTCTTCGATCAGCATGAGCGTCCTCGTTTCAGATCTGGCCGTGGCGCGGCGGGAGGGTGCCGTTGAGGGTGTGGCGACCGATGTGCTGGATCTTCCAGCGGACCGGGTCGTGCAGGGTGTGGGTGCGCGCGTTGCGCCAATGCCGGTGCAGGTTCGCGGAATCGAGGCTGGACCGCGCCCCGGAGACCTCGAACAGGGCGTTGGTCAGCTCGATCGCGGTGGTGTCGGCGAACGCCTTGGCGGCGGCCACGGCGATGGAGGCGGCTCCGGCGGAGTCCTCGGTCAGGTCCGCTCGGGCGTCGTCGATGGCCGCACCGGCGGAGTCCAGCAGCGCTTCGGCGGCGCGCAGCCGGATGCCCAGTTCGCCGAAGCGCTGGATGGTCAGCGGGTCCTCGGCGGCGGTGTCCACTCCCGCTTCACCCCACGGGCGGCTGCGGGTGCGCACGAACTCCGCGGCGTCGGCCAGGGCTCCCCCGGCGATGCCGACGTCGATCGCCGCGTGCAGCGCCTGGGCGAGCGCGCCGTGCAGCTGCGGGCGCTGGAAGGTCAAGTGGTGCGGCACGATCCGCTCGGCGGGCACCCGGACGTCGTCGAGCTCGACGGTGCCGCTGGCGGTGGTGCGCTGACCCATCCCGGCCCAGTCGTCGATCACGGTGACGCCGTCGGCGTCGCGCGGCACGTAGGCGACCTGGAGGCGGTCGCTGTCGTCCTTGGCCAGCACCGGGATCCAGTGCGCCAGCAGCGCCCCGGTGGAGTAGCCCTTCGTGCCGTTGAGCGCGAAACCGCCGTCCCCGGTGGGCCTCAGCCGGGTCTGGATGTCCTGCGCGGTGCGGCTGCCGTTCTCGGACTGCGCGTTGCCGAAGCGCTTGCCCGCCAGCACTTCTGCGAAGAAGAACTCCTGCTGCTCGGGTGTCGCGCTCTCGCGCAGCACGTTGACGTAGGCGAAGTGGCTCTGCGGGATCTGCGCGATGCTGGGGTCGGCGGCGGCGAGCAGCCGGAACACCTCCAGCAGCGTGCGGGTTCCGACGTCGGCGCCGCCGTGGTCGGCGGGGACGGTGGCGGCGAGCAGGCCGCTGGCCGACAGCTCGCCGAGCTCGGCGCGCGGGATGCGGCGCTCCCGATCCCGGTCAGCGGCCTCGACCGCGAACGAGTCGGCCTGCCGGCGTGCCTGCACGAGCGCGTCGGCGTCGTCGCGCAGCACGGCGGCCACCGGGGTGGGAACGGTGGACGTGGTTGCCATGGGAGGGCTCCTCGGAGGCAGCGGAAAACGGCGCGCGGCAGCCTGAACCAGACGCGGCTGCGCCGAATGAGAAGAGGGAGAAGAGCGCTGCGGATCAGCGGATGCGACACGCCTGCGCGGCCACGCGAACGAGGTCGACGTGGCGGCGCTTGGTCAGCAGATCCGCGGGGAGCACGCACTCATGCCACCAGTGCCCACCACAGGTGTCAACAGCCGGATCGACGATCCCATCCTGCGGACGCACGAGGTCCGCAAGACCCGCGCGGGCGCGTGCTCCAGCACCGACCTCGACGCGCGGCCGCGCGAGCGCGGGGTGAACACCCTGCTGTCGGCGGGGATCTCGACCAGCGGCGTGGTGCTGTCGACCGTCCGCGACGCCGCCGGCCGGGACCACCGGGTCCGGGTGCCGGCGGACCTGTGCGCCGACCCGGACCCGGTGGTCCCCGACTTCTTGGCCGGCCAGATCTGCGCCGCGCACGGCCAGACGATCACGACCGGGGGGACTTCGACCGGCGAGTCAGACCTGCCCGACTCCCCCATCGGCGGCGAGCACCGAGCCGTTGACGTAGCCGGCGGCGTCCGTGGCCAGGAAGACCGCGGCCGCCGCGATCTCCTCGGGCTTGCCGTGGCGACCCAACGGGATCGTTCGCTGGGCCCGCTCCCGGGTTTCGGCGTCGACGAGGTCGAGCAGGCCCGGTGTGGGGACCATGCCGGGCGAGACCACGTTGACCCGGAACTCGCGCGCACCGGAGCTGTGCGCCCAGCCGCGCGCCAGGTGGTGCACCGCGGCCTTGGTCGCCGCGTAGATCTCCAGGCCGGGCTGCGGGTGCGTCGCGGCGGTCGATCCGGTGAGGATGATCGAGGCGCCCGACCGCAGCAGCGGCAGCGCCTTCTGGACGGTGAAGACCGTTCCCTTGACGTTCACGCCGAACTGGGCGTCGAACTGCTCCTCGGCGACCTCGCCGAACGGCGCGTCGATGCCGATGCCGGCGTTGGCGACCACCACGTCGACGTGCCCCGCCCGCTCTCGGACCGTCTCGTAGAGGGCGTCGAGATCGGCGAGCTTCGAGGAGTCGCAGACCACGGCGGTGACGTCCTCGCCGAGCTCGGCGATCGCCTCGTCGAGCGCCTCCTTCCGGCGGCCGGTGATGAACACCGTCGCGCCTTCGTCGCGGAACGCTCGCGCGATCGCGAGCCCGATTCCGCTGCTACCACCGGTGACCACGGCGACCTTGTCCTGCAGGACGGCCATGCCGCCCACCTCCCTGAATTATGGACCATTCCGTCCACAACTCTGCCCGTTCTGGACCGAACGGTCAAGAAGTCGTATTCTCGTGCCGTGCCACGACCCCGGGAGTTCGACGAAGCCGGTGTCGTCGCGGCGGTCCGCCAGGAGTTCTGGGACAAGGGCTACGCGGCGACGTCGCTGGACGACCTCATGCGCGCCAGCGGACTCGGCAAGGGCAGCCTCTACGGCGCGTTCGGCGACAAGCGGAGCCTGTTCCTGCGCGTGCTGCGCGACTACGACGAGGCCAACGACCGCATGCTCCGCGAGCGCCTGGCCGCGGCGAAGCGGGGCGTGGACTTCGTCCGCGACTTCGTGCGCGGTCCGGGGAGCGACGTGACGGGCGCCCGGCGCGGCTGCCTGCTGGCCAACACCACCGCCGAACTGGCCATGAGCATGCCCGACGTCGCCGCCGAGGCCCGCCGCAGCTACGAGGCGACCACGCGGGTGCTGACCGAGGCGCTCGACCGCGCCCAGCGCGAGGGCGACGTCGAGGCGGACGCGGACGCCGAGGAACTCGCCCGGGCCGTCCTGGCCGCCCAGCTCGGCATCGTCGCACTCGGGCGCACCGGCATGAGCCTCGACGAGCTCGCCACGGCCGCCGACTGCGCCCTGCGCAGGCTGCTGCCCGCTACTGGCTGAGCAGGCCCATCGTCGTGGTGGCCAGTGCGACGACGAGGATCGTCGAGCAGGTGCCCAGCGCGAACGCGCGCGGTCCCGTGCGCAGCAGCGCCCCGACGCGGACCGCCGTGCCCAGCGCGAACAGCGCGGCGGTGAGCAGCAGCGTGGTAACCGGCCGGGACACGTCGACGACGAACTCCGGCAGAACCCCGCTGCTGCGCAGCACCACGGTCACCAGGAATCCGGCCACGAACAACGGCATGATCGGCGGTCGCGTCGCCGTCGCGCGCCGCCGGCCGAGCAGGCTCACGCCGGCCACCAGGGGGGCCAGCAACACCACGCGGCTGAGCTTGACCACCACCGCCAGCGTCACCGCCGAGGCACCCAGCGGCGAGGCGGCGGCCACGACCTGAGCGACCTCCTGCACGCCCGCCCCGGCGATCCGCCCGCCGAGGTCGGCGCCGACACCGGTGCCCGCGAAGGTCACCGGCAGCGCGATCATCGCGACGGTCCCGAAGACCGTCACCATCGCCACGCTGGTCGCCACGTCCTCGTCCTCGCGGTCCACCACTCCCTCGACCGCGGCCACGGCGGAGGCCCCGCAGATCGAGAACCCGGTCGCCACCAGCAGCGACAGGCCTCGCGAGACTCCCAGCACCCGGCCGAGCCACAGCGTCCCGGCGAAGGTCGCCACCACGGTGATCAGCACCGCCAGCACCGTGCCCGCGCCCAGCCCGAGGATCTGCCCGATGCTCAGCTGCAACCCGAGCAGCACCACGCCCGCGCGCAGCGGGGTGCGCGCCGCCCACGCGAGTCCCGGCCGAACCCGCTCGGGCAGGCGCGGGAGGTTCCCGACCACCACGCCCAGCGCGACCGCGACGGTCAGCGCGCTGAGCACCGGAACCTGCGAGGACACCAGCATCGCCGCGGCCACGGCCGCGCCGGTCAGCACGAGTCCCGGAACGAGGTGGGTATCGGCGCTGGTCAGGATCTTCACATCGGTCAGGTTCGCCGACCGGGCGGCCACCTTGTAGCCGTCGTCGGCGCAGGTCGTCATAGCCCAGCGGAATGCCCGCTCCCCAGTGGGCCTGCCCAGGACCTACCCTTCGGGCATGACCGCGCCCGATTCGGAATCCCTGCGCCTGCTGGTGCTGGTGGGCGAGCTGGGCAGCATCGGGGCCGCCGCCGCCGAGCTGCGCATCAGCCAGCCCTCGGCGAGCAAGCGCCTCAACCGGCTGGAACGGCAGCTCGGCCTGGCGCTGCTGGAGCGCACCCGTCAGGGCTGCACGCCCACCCCCGCCGGGGAGATGGTGTGCGGCTGGGCGCGCGAGGTCCTCGCGCACGTCGACGGACTGATGAACGGCGTCCGGGCGCTGCGCGCCCAGCAGGAGTCCAAGCTGCGGGTGGCGGCGAGCATGACCGTCGCCGAGTACCTCGTGCCGCGCTGGATCAGCCGGCTTCGAGAAGCCCTGCCCGAGGTCCACCTGGAGCTCGACGTCACCAACTCCGCGGCGGTGGCCGAAGCGGTCCGGCACGGCCAGGCCGATCTGGGCTTCATCGAAACCCCCGACCCGCCCGAGGGCGTCTCGGTTCGCTACGTCGCCCGCGACCGCATGGTCGTCATCGCCCCGCCCGGACACCCCTGGGCGAAACTGCGGCGACCGCTGACCCCCAGCGAACTGGCCGCCACGCCGGTGATCGTGCGCGAACACGGCTCGGGAACCCGGGAAACGCTGCACCGGGCGCTGGCCGACGTCGGCGCCACCCCGGTGGCTCCGCTGCTGGAGCTGCGCTCGACCACCGCCGTGCGCAACGCGGTGGTCGCAGGCGCCGGCCCGGCGGTGCTCAGCACGCTCGCGGTGGCCACCGACCTCGCCGAGAAGCGGCTCGTGGAGGTCCCGGTCGCCGACCTGGACCTGCGACGACCGCTGCACGCGGTCTGGCGCTCAGGACTTCAGCTCACCGGCCCGGCCGCGGCGCTGCTGGCCACCGCCATGCGCGCTCCCGACTGACGACGGCAGCGCGCGCGTCGGTGCGGCGGCCTTGAGCAGCATCTCGTCGAACTCGTCCTCCGGATCCGACGCCAGCACGATCGCACCACCGGCGCCGACCTGCCAGCGGCCGTCGACGAGCACCATCGTGCGGATGACGATGTTGAGGTCGGCCACGCCCGAACAGCCCAGGTAGCCGATGGTGCCGGAGTACACGCCGCGCGCCCGGTCCTCGACCTCTCCGATGATCTCCAGCGTGCGCGGTTTGGGCGCTCCGGTCATCGATCCGCCCGGGAAGCAGGCGCGCACGCAGTCGATCGCGTCGCGCTCGGGGCGCAGCGCACCGCGGATCGTCGAGACCAGCTGGTGCACGGTCTCGTAGGTCTCCACCGCCATCAGCTCGGGCACGTGCACCGTGTCCACCGCGCACACCCGGCCGAGGTCGTTGCGCATCAGGTCGACGATCATCAGGTTCTCGGCCCGCGTCTTCGGATCGGCCGCCAGCTCACGCCGGATGCGCGCGTCCTCCTCGGGGTTCTCGCCGCGCGGTGCGGTGCCCTTGATCGGCTTGGCCTCCACCACCCGGTCCGAGGTGATCTTGAGGAACCTCTCCGGCGAGGAGCACGCCACCTCGACACCGCCCGCGCGCAGGAAAGCGGAGTACGGCGCGGGATTCCGGCGGCGCAGGCGCCGGTAGGTCCGCAACGCCGGTTCCGCGGCGGGCAGGTCCGCCGAGTTGGTCAGGCAGATCTCGTAGCTCTCACCGGCCAGCAGGTGCTGCTTGCACCGGAGCACGTCGCTCACGTACTCGGCGCGGTCGCGGGCCAACGCGGACTCGACGCCGTCGGCCTCACCGCCGCCGGGTTCGTCGAGCCGGACCGGGTCCGCCAGCCGCGCGGCGGTGTCGGCGAGCCAGTCGACCGCACCGGACCGGTCCTCTCCCTCGCTCAGCGCCACCAGGTAGGTGCGCTGCTGCTGGTGGTCGACGGCGACGAAGCGGTCGGCGAAGATCCACACCGCGTCCGGCGTCGGCGAGCGGTGCCGGTTGGGCGAGCCGCAGTCGGCCTTGAGCTCGTACCCGAAGTAGCCGACGTAACCACCGGTGAAGTCGAACGGCAGCGGCGGCGCTTCGACCTCGCGGCGCGCCAGCTCCCGCTGCAACCGGTCGAGGACCGGCTCGTCGCCGGAACCGACGCGGTAGACGAGGGTTTCGCTGAGCGGACCGGAATCGTCGCCGAGGAAGGAGAACCGCGACAGCCCCTCCTCGACCCGGGAGCTGTCCAGCCAGAACGCGTTCTCCGACTCGGAGAACAGCCGCGTGAACGCCGATTCGGTGTCGACCGCCCCGTCGAGCTCCACGACGTTGGCGCGGAACCTCCTCTGCGGCAGGACCCTTCGCGGCGCTCGTCGCGCGGCCCGAGGCGTGCTGCGGGTGGCGAGATCGCGGAAGTTCGCGAGCAGCCGCTCGCCGTGCTCGGACTCGACGGACTCCGGGTGGAACTGCACGCCCCAGCGCGGCAAACGCCTGTGCCGCAACGCCATCACCACCCCGTCCTCGGCGCGCGCGGTGACCAGCAGCTCCTCGGGCACCGGCTCGGCCACGCACAGCGAGTGGTAGCGCACGGCCCCGAACCCGGTGGGAATCCCGGCGAACATCAGGTCGCCGTCGTGCGCGACGCGGGTGATGTGACCGTGCCGCGCGACCGGGGCCTGCACGACGCGCGCGCCCTCGCTCACCGCCAGGCCCTGGTGCCCGAGGCACACCCCCAGCACCGGAACGGTGGCCCTGTCCAGGACGTCGGCGCAGATGCCGAAGTCGCGCGGACGTTCCGGCGTTCCAGGTCCGGGTGAGAGGACGACGTTGTCGTAGTCGTCGAGGTCGACGGACGCGTCGTTGGTGACCACGTGCGGCTCGCAGCCGTTGACCCGGGCCAGCAGGTGGAACAGGTTGTAGGTGTAGGAGTCGTGGTTGTCGACCAGCAGCGTGCGCACGACTCCGCCCTCCCGTCCGGGGGTTGCGAGGGTCAGCTGTCCTCGCCCCTCTTGTCCTCTTCGCCCTTGCGGTCCTCGCGCCCCCTGCGCTCCTCCTGCTTGTCCCCGTCGGGCGGCTGGGGACGCTCGGTCCGCGCGGGCGGCGGAGGCGGAGGAGGCGGTGGCGTGCTGGTCGTGGAGTTCAGGACCGCGTCGGACACGATCAGCGGCTGCTGGGAGCCGCGCAGTCCGAGCTGGTGGCGCTCGGTGATGCGGGACCCGTCGGTCATGTGGAGTTCGACTCCGACCAGGACGGTGTTGGGCGCGCTGGTCTTCGGCGGCTCGACGACGCGCACGTCGGCCACGCTCGACCAGAAGCCCTCGTAGCCCGCGCGGCCCTGCGCCTGCAAGCCGGTGCCCAACCGCGTCCACGCGTTGGCGGGGTGCTCGGGCAGCAGCGCGTAGTAGTCCGAGACGACGCGTTCGAGCTCGGCGGCCGTGGCGGACCGCTCCACCGGCTGCTCCTTCTCGGCCGAGGGCAGCAGGAAGGCCAGCAGGACCAGCACCACCGCGGCGGCACCGGCGGCCGCGTAGATCCAGCGCCGCGAGCGAGCGGGCTGCGGCGCGGAGACCGGAACGTTGTCGAGGCGGGTGTCCTGGCTCGGCGAAGCGGCCTGCACCCGGGCCACCGGCTGCGTGAGGTCCGGGTCGGTGATCGGCGGGAGCGGCGACGGGGCTCCGGAGAGCACGGCCTGCATCGCCTCGCTCGCCTGCGCGGGCGAGGGCCGCTGAGCGGGGTCGACGTGCAGCATCCTGGTCAGCACCGGGGCCAGCACGCCGGCCAGCTGCGGCGGGCGGATCTGCCCCGCCGCGACCTCGTGCAGCAGGGCGATCGAGTTCTCCGCGCCCTCGCCGAACGGGGGCACGCCCTCGACCGCGGCGTAGAGCGTCGCGCCCAGCGCGTAGACGTCGGAGGCGGGCGTGGGCGCCCGCCCGCGAGCGACCTCGGGAGACAGGTAGGCGGGCGTGCCCGCGATGACGCCGGTCTGCGTGACAGCGACGTCGTCGACGGCGTGCGCGATGCCGAAATCGGTGATCTTGGCGGTGCCGTCGTCGCTGAGCAGGATGTTGCCCGGCTTCACGTCGCGGTGGGTGATCCCGGCGGCGTGGGCCGCGTCGAGGGCGGCGGCCGTCTGCGCGCCGATGCTCGCCACCGCACCGGGCGTCATGCGCCCCTTCTCCGCCAGGACCTCGGCGAGGCTGCGCGAGGGCAGGAACTCCATGATCAGCACGGGGAAGCCGTCCTGCTCGATCACGTCGTGCACCGCCACCGCGTTCGGGTGGTGCAGGCGCGCGGCGATGCGGCCCTCGCGCATCGCCCGCTGCCGGGCCACTTCGACGAGCTCGGGGGTCGACGCCGCGCTGGGGTTGAGCTGCTTGACCGCGACGGGGCGTCCCAGCAGCTCGTCGGCGGCCAGCCACACCACGCCCATGCCGCCGCTGCCCAGTCGCCGCTCCAGCCGGTACCGATCGGCGAGCAGCGCGCCCACCTCTGCCACGCGTAGCCCTTCTGCTCGGGAAAAACCCCGACCAGGCTAACCCGGACGTGTGATCCGCCCTGGACCCCCGGGCACCTTCTCAGCCTCCGAACTGGGAAAACGCCTTCTTCCGGAGCGCATCCCTCCGGTTCACGGGCACCGCGACCACGCAGCGCGAAAATCCTGACGGCGCGTGACCGATGGGTGACACTGTGATCCGACCGACCACGGGAGGAACGTGATGGAGTACCGGACCGTCGGGGCGACCGGCGTTCGCGTGTCGCCGCTGTGCCTGGGAACGATGTCGTTCGGCGCCGAAGCCGACGAGCAGACCTCGGCAGAGATGTTCCAGCAGGCGCGCGAGCTTGGCCTCAACTTCTTCGACACCGCCGACGTCTACGCGGGCGGGCGCTCCGAGGAGATCCTCGGCAGGCTCATCGCCGACTGCCGCGACGAGGTCGTGCTCACCTCGAAGGCGTTCTTCCCCACCGGACCCGACATCAACGCCCAGGGTTCCTCCCGCCGCTACCTCGTGCGCGCCGTGGAGGCCAGCCTGCGGCGCCTGGGCACCGAGTGGATCGACTTCTACTTCGTGCACGCCTTCGACGCGCACACCCCGATCGAGGAAACCCTGCGCGCGCTCGACGACCTGCAACGGCAGGGCAAGATCCGCTACCCCGCGGTGAGCAACTGGGCGGCCTGGCAGATCGCCAAGGCGCTGGGGATCTCGGCCAAGGACCGGCTGGCGCGCTTCGAGCTGATCCAGCCGATGTACAACCTCGTCCGCAGGCAGGCCGAAGTGGAGATCATGCCGCTGGCCGAATCCGAGAAGCTCGGCGTCATCACCTACAGCCCGCTCGGCGGCGGTCTGCTCACCGGCAAGTACGGGACCAGCCGCCGTCCCGAGACCGGACGTCTCGTCGACAACGAGCGCTACGCCCGCCGCTACGGGCAGGAGTCCGACTACGTCACCGCCGAGAAGTTCACCGACTTCTGCGCTCAGCAGGGCGTCGAACCGGCCACGCTCGCCGTCGCCTGGGCGATGTCGGCCCCGGCGGTCACCGCCCCCATCATCGGCGGCCGCGATCTCGACCAGCTCGCCGACTCGCTGGCGGCGCTCGACATCGACATGACCCCCGACCTCCGCGAGGAGATCTCCCAGCTCTCCCCTCCCCCGCCGCCGGCGACGGACCGCACCGAAACCCGCGACGTCGCTCTCACCTGAGGCCGGGAAGTTCGCCGGGCGCGGGGAGACCGCGACGACGCGGGCGCTATTGTGCCTCTCGTCGTGGCGTTTTCGCTTCGCTCGGAGGGGATGGCCTTGAGCAGCAACGAGATTTCACGTTGGTCCGATCAGTCCAAGCCATCGTCCGCCGAAGGGTGGATCGCGCGAGCGCGCGAAGTCGCGGGAGTCCTCGCCGCCGACGCCGTCGAGCGCGACTGGGCCGGTGCGGTGCCGACGCGAGAAGTCCAGCTGCTCAAGGACTCCGGGCTGGTCACCCTGCTGGGCCCCGCGGAGCACGGTGGCGCGGAGCAGCACTGGACCACCGCCTGCCGCGTGGTGCGCGAGGTCTCCGCCGGGGACGGCTCGATCGGACAGCTGCTCGGCCACCACTACGTGTGGGCGTGGGCGATGCGCCTGGTCGGCACTCCCGCGCAGATCGCCGAGGTCGACGAGCTCTACACCACCCGCGGCCACTTCTTCGGCGGCGTGGTCAACCCGCGCGACCACGACCTCGTCGTCACCGATGAGGGCGAAACCCTGCTCTACCGCGGCAAGAAGTTCTTCTCCACCGGGAGCAAGGTCGCCGACCTGCTGGTGATGGAGGGAACGCTGGAAACCAGCGGGAGCAGCGTGTTCGCGGTCGTGCCCGCCCAGCAGGACGGGATCACCTTCGGCGACGACTGGAACAACCTCGGCCAGCGGCTCACCGTCTCCGGCAGCGTGGAGATCACCGACGTCCGGGTGCCGTGGTCAGGCGCCGCCGGGTACGTCGACAAGCAGTTCCGCCCGTCGGCCTTCAGCACCCTGCACGTGCCCGCGCTGCACCTGGTGTTCGCCAACCTCTACCTCGGCATCGCCCAGGCGGCGCTGCGCGCCGGCGTCACCTACACCCGCGGTCACACGCGCGCCTGGCCCTACGGCGGCGAGGGCAAGAACTCCGGCACCGAGGAGTTCTACGTGCTGGAGGGGTACGGCGACCTGCAGTCCAAGCTGTGGGCGGCCGAGACGCTCACCGACGCGGCGGGAGCGAACCTCGCGCAGCTGCTGCACGCCGACCGCGATTCGGTGACGCGCGAACAGCGGGGCCGCGCAGCGGTTCTCGTCTCAGCCGCCAAGCAGCGCGCGATCGACGTGGGCCTGGAGATCGCCAACCGGGTCTTCGAGCTCACCGGCGCCCGCGCCACGGCCAACTCGGTGGGCATGGACCTCTACTGGCGCAACCTGCGCACCCACAGCCTGCACGACCCGGTGGCCTACAAGCGGGTCGAGGTCGGCCGGTACACCCTGCGCGGTGACCTGCCGACCCCGTCCCCCTACAGCTGATCTACTCCGGCGCTTCGCCGTCGGTCCAGGTGCGCGGCACGACCACGTGCAGCGCGTTGCGCGCGACCTCGAAGGTCTGCGGAGTGCTGGAGACGACCTCGCCGTCGATGTTGATCGGCAGCGGCTCCTCGGTGTCGATCCGCACCGCGCGGGTCCGGATGTGCTCGACCTGATCGCTGGACTTGCCGGTCTTGAGCCCGCGCACGACGTCGGCGAGCTGGCGGAGGTTGCCCTGCTTGATGACCGTGACGTCCAGCGCGTCGTCGTCGATGCCGGAGTCGCTGGCGGCCAGCTGCCCGCCGCCGAAGTAGCGACCGTTGGCGACCGAGACCTGGAGCAGCTTGTCGTGCTCGCGGTCCTCGTGGTCTCCGTCCGGGAAGGTCAGCTTGGCGCCGAAGGGCCGGTGCTTGAGGAACGCCTTGGCGGTGGCCACCGGGTAGGCCAGCGGGCCGACGTAGCGCTTGAGCCGGGGCGACATGGCCTGCGCGACCTCGGCGCCGATGCCGACCGAGGCGCGGTTGACGTAGTAGTTGTCCCCGCAGAGACCGAGGTCGACGTCGACGATGTGGCTGCCCAGGATGGTCCGGCAGGCCCCGTCGAGGTCGTCGGGGATGTGCATGGTGCGGGCGAAGTCGTTGGCCGTGCCCAACGGCAGCAGCGCGAGCGGGACGTCGCGGTGCGCCAGGCAGTCGACCACCGAGCTGACGCTGCCGTCTCCGCCGCCGACGATGATCAGGTCGTGGCCGCTCTTGGCCGCCGAGTCGACGGTTTCGACCAGTCGTGACGGGTCGTGCAGCGGGTAGGTGGCGCCCAGGGGTACGCCGAGCTCGCGCAACCGGTCGAGGGCGTAGGCGTAGGCCTTGCCTCCGGTGCGCGAGTGCACGTTGACCACCAGGGCGGCTTTGGTGACAGGCCGCTCGATGCGAATGGTCCGCCTCCTGCGAAGTTCGGGGACACCGATGGCGTCCTTTCTACCGCCGCCAGGTCGCGGGCCACACCCCACAGGGGTGTCCGGGACCGAGCGGCACCGCCGCGAGACGTGGAACCGGGCCTCGCGGCCTTCCCCTCGCCGCAGGAACGGACGGTCAGGCGCGGGCGCCGACGTCTGCGGTGACGACGCCGGTCGAGACCAATCGGCGCTTGGCTCGGCGGGTGCCCCACGGACCGTGCAGGGCGATCATGTCGGACGGGAGCGGACAGGTGCGCCCACCTTCGGCGATCCGGGAAATACCGGCCTCCGGGCGGGGCTGAGCGTGCTTGGACACAGTTCTCACCAGCGAAAAGTAGGTAAAGAGCAAAATTGGGGGCAGGAGAGCACGCGCTGCCGAGAACCAATTATGCGCCATCCGATGTCGATCTTCACGGCGGGGTCGACATCTGCGCCCGAATGCGTCGAATTCCATTCGCATTCCATTGTGGATCGAATTGCAATTCCCGCGATTTCACCGGGTTTTAGGCTCAATTTCACTTTGCACTGAAGTGATAGGTGTCATCGCCACGTGCACGACCCCTCGGCGGGTCGCGTTCATGCGGGCATGCCATCGTGGGGCCATGAGCGCCGGGCAGCAGGCCGAGCCGATCGCACAGCAGTCCCAGCCCGACCGAGGGCAGCGGTTCCACACCGCGATGGAAGCCGTGACGCGAAGACTCCCCTTCGGGCTCTCCCGCGTCGTCGCGCCCAGCCTCCTCGGCTTCGCGCTGATCAACGGATCCACCTTCGCCTTCGACCTGCTGCTGCTCACGCTGTTCCGCAGCGTGCTGCACTGGCCGGTCCCGGTGGCCTTCACGGTCGCGTACCTGATCGCCTTCGCGCTGAGCTTCGTGCTCAACCGGGCGCTGAACTTCCGCTCGCACGCGCCCGTCGGACCGCAGGCCGCGCTCTACGCGCTGGCGATCTTGATCAACTACCTGGCGTTCATCCTCGGCCTCGGCAGCGGCCTGGCGGCACTGGGCACGCAGTACCACGTGTCGCGGCTCGTCGCCGGCCTGTGCGAAGCGGTGTACATGTACAGCGTCATGCGCTGGGTCATCTTCCGCGACACCGACGGTCGCTGAGCTCCAGCCGCACGGGCTAGGGTCGCGACGTGCTCAACAGCGTTCGCGTGATCCGGCGACTGAAATCCGCGGACCACGACTTCGTGCTGCGCTCGGCGTCGTGGCCGCGCAGCACCGCCGACCCGGCGTTGCGCCGGCTCACCCACCTCGCCGACCACAGCAAGCTGTGGCTCGGCGTCGCCGCCGTGCTGGCGACCAGGCGCGGACGGCTGCGGCGGGCGGCGTTGCGCGGAGCCAGCGCCATCGCGTTCACCAGCGCCGTGACCAACGGCCTCGGCAAGCCCCTGCTCCCCCGCCGTCGTCCGGCCGCCAACCTCCTGCCCGTGCGCCGCAGGCTGAGCACGCCGCCGTCGTCGTCCTCGTTCCCGTCCGGTCACGCGGCCTCGGCGGCCGCGTTCACCACCGCGGTGTGGATGGAGTCCCCGGAGCTGGGCCTGGCGCTGCTCCCGCTGGCCGGGGCCGTGGCGTACTCGCGGGTGCACACCGGGGTCCACTGGCCGACCGACGTGCTCTTCGGCGCCGCGATCGGCACCGGCGTCGCCGCCGCCACCAGCCGCTGGTGGCCGGTGCGCCCGTCCACGCCGAGCATCGCCAGGCCCAGCGCGCGCACCGTCGCGATGGACGAGGGCGAGGGTCTGGTGCTGCTGGTCAACCCCTCCTCCGGCGATCCCGCCCGGGACCCCACCGCCGAGCTCACCGGACTGCTGCCGCGCGCCGACTTCGTCCGCCCGCTGCCCGGCACCGATCTGGCCGATCAGCTGCACGAGCACCTCGACGCCACCGGCGACGCGAAGGCGCTCGGCGTCGCCGGTGGGGACGGCAGCGTCGCGGCGGCGGCCGCGGTCGCCGCGGTGCGCGGGCTGCCGCTGCTGGTGGTGCCGAGCGGGACGCTCAACCACTTCGCGCGCGATCTCGGCGTGAACAGCACCGACGACTCCGTGCGTGCGCTGCGCGCCGGTTCGGCGGTGAACGTGGACCTGGGCACGGTCAAGGTCGACGACCTGCCGCAGCAGTGGTTCGTCAACACCGCGAGCCTCGGCGGCTACCCGGACATGGTGCGGCTGCGCGAGAAGTGGGAGCACCGCTGGGGGAAGTGGCCCGCCGGAGCGGCGGCGCTGGTGCGGGTGCTGGCCAGCGCCGAGCCGATCCCGGTGCGGATCAACGGGATCGACCGCAAGATCTGGCTGTTCTTCGCCGGTGGCAACGGGTACCAGCCGAAGGGTCTGGCTCCGACCTGGCGGCCGAGGCTGGACACCGGCGTGCTGGACGTCCGCTACATCCGCGCGGACCTGCCGTTCTCCCGGACCCGGTTCGTCGCGGGAGCCCTGACCGGGGCGCTGTTCCACAACCGCGCCTACGTGCAGGAGGAGCGCGACCGGGTTCGGGTCGAGGTGCTGGGCGCGCCCGTGGCGCTGGCCCGCGACGGCGAGGTCTCGCTCAAGGGAACCGTTTTCGAGTTCGCCGCCCGCGACGGCGCGCTGCACGTCTACCGGCCGGATTGAGCGGGAGAGCCCGGGGGCGCCGCGTCCCGCGTTCGGCGCCCCCGGGGTTCTCCTCGATCGTTCGTCAGGCGCCGATGGTGGCGGTGTCGATGACGAAGCGGTAGCGCACGTCACTGCCGGTGACGCGCTCGTAGGCGGCGTTGACCTGGTCCGCCGAGATGGTCTCGATCTCCGCGCCGATGCCGTGCTCGGCGCAGAAGTCCAGCATCTCCTGGGTCTCGGCGATGCCGCCGATCATCGAGCCGGCCAGCGACTTGTTGCCGCCGATCAGCGAGAACGCGCTGTAGGACAGCGGCGTGCCCGGGGCACCGACGTTGACCATGGCTCCGCCGACGCGCAGCAGACCCAGGTAGGAGTCGACGGGCAGCTCGGCCGAGACCGTGTTGAGGATCAGGTCGAAGCGGCCCGCCAGGGTCTCGAAGGTCGACTCGTCGCTGGTGGCGTAGTAGTCCTTCGCGCCGAGCCTGAGGCCGTCCTCCTGCTTCTTCAGGCTCTGGCTGAGCACCGTCACCTCGGCGCCCATCGCGGCGGCCAGCTTGACGGCCATGTGGCCGAGACCGCCCAGGCCGACGACGGCTACCTTCTTGCCGGGGCCGGCACCCCACTGGCGCAGCGGCGAGTAGGTGGTGATGCCCGCGCACAGCAGCGGGGCGGCGACGTCGAGGCCGATGCCCTCCGGGATCCCGCAGACGAACGCGTCCTTGACCACGACCTGCTGGCTGTAGCCGCCGTAGGTGTTCTCGCCGTCGAAGCCGACGCCGTTGTAGGTCTGGACGTTGCCCTTGACGCAGAACTGCTCGGTCCCGGCCTGGCAGTACTCGCACTCACCGCAGGAGTCGACCATGCAGCCGACGCCGACGCGGTCGCCGACCTGGTACTCGGTCACCGCCGATCCGACGGCGGCGACGGTGCCCGCGATCTCGTGGCCCGGGACCATCGGGAAGATCGCGGTGCCCCAGTCCTCGCGGGCCTGGTGGATGTCGCTGTGGCAGATGCCGGCGTAGGCGATGTCGATCAGCACGTCGTCCGGCCGCAGGTCACGTCGCGTGATCGTCGTCTGCTCCAGGGGTGCCCCCGGGGACGGAACGGCGATAGCGTTCGTGATCGTGCTCATGAACCCTCCATGGAACAGCTTGTGCACGAGCTCTCGATGTAAGAGCCTTCTTACATCGAGACGTGAGAGGGCTCTTACATATTCCGAGCGAGAGATGTGATCCAGGACATGGGCGGCAAGTACCACCACGGCGACCTCCGCGCCGAGCTCGTGCGAGTCTCGCTGGAGATCATCGCCGAACGCGGCGTCGAGAGCTTCTCCGTCGCCGAGGCCGCCCGCCGCGCCAAGGTCAGCCCCGGCGCTCCCTACCGGCACTTCCCCGAGCGGGAGAGCCTCGTCGCCGCCGTGGCCACCGAGGTCGCCCGCCAGCTGGCCGACGAGGTCGAGCAGGCGGCGGGCGAGCACACCGACCCCGTGGAGGGGCTCGCCGCCGCCGCGGGCACCTACACCGGGTACCTGATCCGGCAGCGGGTCGGGATGGACCTGATCAACGCCGAGGTCCTGCAGGGCGCCCGCTACGCCGAGCTGCACGACCAGACCCGTCGCCTCACCGACCAGTTCCTCCTGCGCACCATGGCGGTGGCCACCCCGGCCGATGCCCTGGAGCTGATGGAGCAGCTGTTCACCCAGGCCCACGGCTACGGCACCTTCTGGCTCAACGGCGTCTTCACCAAGCACGGCTACACCCCGGACCTCGTCGTCCGGAAATCCGCCCAGGCCGCCCGGGTCGCCGTCGAGGGCTACCGCCACACCTCCCCCTGACGCCTTCGATCACCTCCACAACCCCGACCGCCGCGTTCGGACATCGGCGAACTGCGGCAATCGGTCCACCAGCGCGGGCCGGGCACCCGACCAGGGTATTGCGACTGACTGATTCCTCAGTTGAATGTTGCGATTTGCGCATGGGGTCGGTACGGTCCGATGCGTGTCGGATGGCGGGTGGGTCGCGCGGGTTCGGCCCCGGCTCCAGGAAGCGGCCCGGCACGCGATCGCCGGCGCGTCGCGCACGCGCGCCACGTCAGCCGCCACGATCCACCGCCACTCCCCCGGCCGCTCCGCGGAGCCGATGCGCCGGGCGCCCCACGAGTCCATCCGACGCGAGATGGTCCGCACCGCAACGAACTTGAAGGAAGACCGATGAACGAAGAGGTCATCATCACCGCGGCGCTCACCGGCGCCGGCGACACCGTCGGCAAGAGCCCGCACGTGCCGGTCAGCCCGGAGCAGATCGCGCAGTCGGCCGTGGAGGCGGCGAACGCGGGCGCGGCCGTGGTCCACGTGCACGTGCGCGACATCGAGACCGGCCAGGGCACGCGCGACGTGTCGGTCTACCGGGAGACGGTGCGGCGGATCCGCGAGTCCGGTGTGGACGTGGTGCTGAACCTGACCGCGGGCATGGGCGGTGACCTGTTCATCGACCAGGACGACCCGCTCAAGCCGGTCGACGGAACCGACCTGGTCAACGGCTTGGAACGGCTGCCGCACGTCGAGGAGCTGCTGCCGGACATCTGCACGCTGGACTGCGGTTCGCTGAACTTCGGCGACGGCAGCCAGCTCTACATCTCCACCCCGGACATGCTGCGCGCGGGCGCCAAGCGCATCCAGGAGCTGGGCGTGAAGCCGGAGCTGGAGATCTTCGACACCGGCCAGCTGTGGTTCGCCAAGAAGATGATCGAAGAGGGCCTCATCGACGCCCCGCCGCTGTTCCAGCTGTGCATGGGGATCCCCTACGGCGCTCCGGTCGACCCCGGTGTGCTGCAGGCGATGGTGAACATGCTGCCGGAGGGCGCGAACTGGGCGAGCTTCGCCATCGGCCGCAACCAGCTCCCGTGGGTCGCGCAGTCGGCGCTGCTCGGCGGGCAGGTCCGCGTCGGCCTGGAGGACAACCTCTACCTGAGCCGCGGCGTGAAGGCCACCAACGCGCAGCTGGTCGAGCGCGCCGTGACCATCGTCGAGGGCATGGGCGCCAAGATCGCCACTCCGGACCAGGCCCGCGCCAAGCTCGGCCTCAAGCCCCGCTCCTGAACCGAAAGGGAATCCACTGTGGACAACGAGAGCGCATCGCGGGTCCGCCACGTCGCCTGCATCGGCGCGGGCGTGATCGGCGGCGGCTGGGCAGCGCACTTCCTCGCCCGCGGCTACCGGGTCACCGCGTGGGACCCGGCGCCGGATGCGGCGGAGAAGCTCCGCCGACTCGTCGACGCCGCCTGGCCCGCGCTGACGGAGCTCGGGTTGGCCGACGGCGCCTCCCGCGACAACCTCACCGTCGCCGACACCCTCGAAGGAGCCGTCGCCGAAGCGGAGTTCGTGCAGGAGAGCGCGCCGGAGGACCTCGCGCTCAAGCAGGACCTGCTCGCCAAGATCGACGCCGCGACGCCGGCGGGCGTGGTGATCTCCTCGTCGACCTCGGGCTACCCGATGACCGACATGCAGACCGCGTGCGCGAACCCGGGCCGCCTGGTGGTCGGGCACCCGTTCAACCCGCCCTACCTGATCCCGCTGGTGGAGGTCGTCGGCGGTGAGTCCTCCGAGCAGTGGGCCGTGGACTTCGCGGCGGAGTTCTTCGAGGTCGCGGGCAAGCACGTGATCAAGATGGACCGCGAGGTGCCCGGTTTCATCGCCAACCGCCTGCAGGAGGCGATCTGGCGCGAGGCGCTGCACATGGTCGACAGCGGCGAGGCGACCGTGGAGCAGATCGACGCCTCCATCACCGAGGGGCCCGGGTTGCGCTGGCCGCTGCTGGGGCCGTGCCTGACCTTCCACCTCGCCGGAGGCGAGGGCGGCATGGCGCACATGCTCGACCACTTCGGGCCGTCGCTGAAGTCGCCGTGGACCCGGCTGGAGGCGCCGGAGCTCACCGCCGAGCTGCGCGACCGCATGGTCGACGGGTGCGAGGAAGCGGCCGACGGCCGCAGCATCCCGGAGCTCGTCGCCGACCGGGACAAGGCCGTCATCGCGGTGATGCGCGCGGTCAACGAGGTCCGGGAGGCGCGATGATGATGCGGCAGCAGGTCCGCCGGGAGTGGATCGACTACAACGGTCACCTCAGCGAGGCCTACTACGTGCTGGTCTTCGGTTTCGCCACCGACGCCCTGATGGAGCGGATCGGCATGGACTCCGAGCACCTGAAGCGGACCGGCTGTTCGCTCTACACGGTCGAGGCCCACGTCCGCTACCTCCGCGAGGTGCCTCCGGACTCGGAGATGCTCATCACCACCAGGGTCGTCGAGGTGGGCGCCAAGAAGGTGCGCCTCTGCCACGAGATGGTGGTGGACGACGTCCTGCGGGCCACGACCGAACTCGTCGCCCTGCACGTGGATTCCGAGCAGGGGCGCACTTCCCCGTTCCCGGAGGACATCACCGAGGCCCTCAACAGCCGCCTCGAAGCGGCCCCGGACTACGCGGGTCGCGTCTGAGCCGCCACGGCCTTCTGTAGGAAGCGGCGGAGCGCCTGGTGCTGCGCCGGTGAGAGTTGCGGGACCTCCGAGCTCATCGCCTGGATGGCGAGGGCTTTGATCTCGGGGTCCTGCTCCTCCTCTGCGGCGAGGTCCCGCCAGAGGGCGTCGCCGTCGATGCCCGTCGCGAGTTCGGCTTCGCGGACGGCATCGGCCAGTTCGAGCTGGTGGTGCCGAACAGTGCGGGGTTGAGTCGTAGGCGAGCTCAGCGACCTGGCCGATCGTGCTCCAGCGGGTTCATGGCGATCAGCCAACCAGTTGACGCTGCGTCAACCGCAAGTCATCGATGCGCCGGTTCGAGCGCGCGGATCTCGCGAACGCTGTCGGCGAGGGTGCGGTCGCCGAGGGAGGCCAGCACGGCACGTTCGGCCTCGGCGGTGAGGTTGGCGAAGAACTCCCCGGTGCGCGCGGCGACCATGCACACGTGCTCGCCGTCGGGTGAGCGCGCCCACAGCGGCTTGTCGCCGACGGCGCAGCGGTAGATGTCCGCGAGCGTGATCTCCTCGGCAGGCCTGCCCAGCCTGGCACCGCCGCCGCGGCCTTTGGTGCAGATCACGAGACCTTCGGCGTGCAGCGGGACGAGCAGCTTGCGCACGAGGCTGGGGTTGGTGCTCAGCTCCTCGGCGAACTGCGTGGAGCTGCGCACCTCGGCGCCCTCTTCGGCCGCGATGGCCAGCCGCATCATCACCTGAAGCGCACGGCAGAACCGGATGTCGAGCATCTCCTCCACCTCCGTCCGCGAGTCGCACCGAAGTCTAACAACGCCCCCATAATAGCGACTGTCACAGTTGCAGTTTCCTGAATCGAATATGTAAGTTTGTCTTGCACACTTCAGCTCCGGGACTTCACTCCTGGAACGCACCGACAGGAGAGCATCGCTGTGAGCAGTCGCGCTTCGCAGGCATTGGCCCGCCCGTTCACCCTCGGTTCGGCCGAGCTGCCCAACCGCATCGTGATGGCGCCGATGACGCGGCAGAAGTCCCCGGGCGGCATCCCCGGCGAAGACGTCGCCGCCTACTACGCGCGCCGCGCCGCCGCGGGCACCGGCCTGATCATCACCGAGGGCACCTACGTCGACCACGCCTCGGCGGGCTTCAGCGGTGACATCCCCCGCTTCCACGGCGAGGAGCAGCTCGCGGGCTGGTCGCGCGTGGTCAAGGCCGTGCACGCCGAGGGCGGCAAGATCATGCCGCAGCTGTGGCACGTGGGCATCCAGCGCCCGGCGGGCGCGGGCCCGTTCCCCGAAGCCCCGGTCGTCGGCCCGTCGGGCGTCGGCCTGAACGGTGAGCCGGGCGCCGGTTCCCCGCTGACCCTGTCGGACATCGACGACCTGATCAACGCCTTCGCGGAGGCCGCGTGGGCCGCCGAGCGCATCGGCTTCGACGGCGTCGAGCTGCACGGCGCGCACGGCTACCTCATCGACCAGTTCCTGTGGGAGCGCACCAACCGGCGCACCGACGCCTTCGGCGGCGACCCGGTCGAGCGCACCAGGTTCGCGGTCGACATCGTCAAGGCGATCCGCGAGCGCGTCGCCCCCGACTTCCCCGTCGTGCTGCGCTTCTCGCAGTGGAAGGCCGACAACTACGACGCCAAGCTCGCCGAGAACCCCGACGAGCTCTCGGCGATCCTCGCGCCGCTGGCCGACGCCGGTGTCGACGCCTTCCACGCCTCCGGCCGCCGCTACTGGGAGCCGGAGTTCCCGGAATCGGGTTCGGAGCTCAACGTCGCGGGCTGGGCGAAGAAGGTCACCGGCAAGCCCGTCATCACCGTCGGTTCGGTCGGCCTGGACGCGATCTTCGACGCCGCTTCGCTGGCGGGCAAGGGCGCCGGCGTGGAGAGCATCGAGCGGCTGCTGGAGCGCTTCGAGCGCGACGAGTTCGACATGGTCGCGATCGGCCGCGCGCTGCTGGCCGACCCGCTGTGGAGCCAGAAGGTCCTGGATGACCGCCAGCACGAACTCGTCCCGTTCTCCAAGGACGCCCTGGTGAACCTGTACTGATCTCAGCGAGACCGACGAGGGCGCAGCGCGGGTCCGCGCGCTGCGCCCTCGTCGCTATCCCGTGGGTTCCGTCGTGGTGGCCATCGCCGGTGACGTCGTCGTGGGCGCGGGCTCCGGCGGTGGCGTGCTGCTGGAAGGCGGCGGTTCGCTGGGTGGAGGTGGTTCGCTCGGCGGAGGTGGCGGCGGCTGGGTCGGCGTCGGCTCCGGAGCGGGTGCCGGTGGAGGCGGCGGCGGAGGCGCTGGTGCAGGGGCCGGAGCCGGCGCAGGGGCAGGCGCCGGTCCTGGCGCAGGGGCCGGAGGCGGTGGCGCGCCCGCGGGAGCGGCGCCGGGCGGCGCCATCGCGACCGCCGCACCGGCCGGTGGGGCTTCCGCGAGAGACGGCGTCGGGTCCGGCGCTCCCGGCGGCAGACCCGGCGTGGAGACGACGCCGCGGGCGTAGCGGTCCGCCCAGGCCAGGACCGTGCGGACGTAGGTCTCCGACGGGTTGTAGCGGAAGAGGGCGGCGGCCAGCTGCGCGCGGTCGCGCAGGTTCCCGCCACCCGCGCACAGGTACCGGCCCGAGGTCACCGCGGCGTCGAAGACGTTGTGCGGATCGGCTCCGCGGTGCGCGTAGGAGCGCCAGGTCCCCGGGATGAACTGCATCGGCCCGACCGCGCGGTCCCACACCACGTCGCCGTCGAGCCCGCCACCGTCGGTGTCGCGGATCGCGGCGATGCCCGGACCACCGTTCAGCCGCGGTCCCAGGATCGGCGAGTACGTGCGTCCCGAGGCGTCGACCTGACCGGATCTCGCGTGGTTGGACTCGACGCGCCCGATGCCCGCCAGCGCCGACCAGTGCAGGCCGCACCCGGGGTCCGACTTCGCCAGCGCGTCCTGCGCCCGCTGGTACGCGGCGAGCACGACGCCGGGAATCCCGAGCGCCCCGGCCGGGATCCGCCCCAACCGGCCGGTTCCGCGTTCGATCCCACCCCGCCGCAGGTCCTCGTGGAACCGCGGGCTCAGGACCGGGTCGTGGGGCACGCGTCCGCTGACGCCCGTCCTGCTGCCTCCCGGCGGCGTCGGTGCCGGGCTGGCCGCGTGCGACCGCTGCTGCCCCGCGTCCAGCGCGGAATCTCCGCGCACCGCCAGGACCGGCAGCAACACCACCAGGAGTCCCGTGGTCACCGCGGTGAACCGCTCGCCACGGCTGAACTCGTCCGGCAACGCCAATGCCCGCACCTCCCCGTCCCACCGCCGCTGCGAAAATCGTCGGATTCGAGCGGTTCTCAGGGGCGGTACCGGCATTGTTCAAAGGCGCACCGACCGCCTGTACCGCCGATCGGCGCAAGTGGTTCGACCAATGGGAAGCGTGAATTCCGGTTGTCGATCTTCGCTCGCGGTACCGTCGGAACATGGGCGACCACGCGCACATCCTGACCAGGCGGGACGACGCGACCGTCACGATCACGATGAACCGGCCGAAGCGCCGCAACTCCCTGTCGCAGGAGCACCTCGCCGAGCTGCTGGCGGCCTTCCGCGAAGCCGGCGAATCCGATGCGACGGGGATCGTGCTGGCGGGCGAGGGCCCGGTGTTCTCGGCGGGCCACGACTTCGCCGACGTCGCCGCGCGCGACCTCACCGGCGTGCGCGAGCTGCTCCGCCTGTGCACCGAGCTGATGGACACCGTCCAGTCGGTGCCGCAGGTCGTGCTGGCCAGGGTGCACGGCCTGGCGACCGCAGCCGGGTGCCAGCTGGTCGGCGCCTGCGACCTGGCGGTGGCCGCCGAATCGGCGGGGTTCGCGCTGCCCGGCGGCAAGGGAGGCTGGTTCTGCCACACGCCCGCGGTGCCGGTGGCCCGCACCATCGGCCGCAAGCGGCTGATGGAGATGGCGCTCACCGGTGACGTCATCGATGCGGCAACGGCCCTGGACTGGGGCCTGGTCAACCGGGTGGCCGCCGACGACGCGCTGGACGACGCCGTCTCCGACCTGCTCGCCCGCGCGACGCGGGGCAGTCGCACCAGCAAGGCCATCGGCAAGCAGACCCTCTACGCCCAGCTCGACCGCCCGGAGCAGGACGCCTACGCGATCGCCCTGGAGGTCATGGCCGCGGCCTCCCAGCTCCCGGCCGCCCGCGAAGGGATGGCCGCGTTCCTGGAGAAGCGCAGCCCCGATTGGCCGGACTGAGCCTCCTACGCGGCCTCGAGCAGTGGTGCCTCCAGGGTCCAGGGAGCCGCGAGCTCCAGCTGACGGGCCAGGCGCAGGAGCAGTGCTTCGCTCTGCAGGGGGCCGACGAACTGCACGCCCATCGGCAGACCCGCGTCGGTGCGGTGCAGCGGGAGGCTGATCGCCGGACGCCCGGTGATGTTGGCCAGCTGGGTGTAGGGAACCCAGGCGAGGTTCTTCTCGACGAGCTGGTCCACCATGCCCAGCAACCGCAGCACGCGCGTGGTCCGGGTGCGCACCAGCAGCTTGGAGACGGCCTGCAGCGCGGGCGGGGTCGCCAGCGATCCGACCTCGATCGGCGGCTCGCCCAGGGTGGGCGTCATCAGCAGGTCGTAGCGGCTGTGGAACCCGGCGAGCGCGGCGATGTGCTCGCGCCGCCGCTCCTGCGCCTGCGAGAGCTCGACGGCGCCGGTCATCCGGCCGAGCGCGGCCATCATCAGCGTGTCGGGTTCGAAAGCGTCATCGCCGCAGCCCGTTTCGCGCTTGATGCGGTCGACCTCGTCCGCCTGGTGGACGAACCACACGAGCAGGAAGTCCTTGCCGAGCTGGCGATCGTCGTGCGGCGGGTCCACCTCCTCGACCTCGTGCCCGAGCTCGGTGAGCAGTTCCGCCGAACGCTCCACGGCCCGCACCGCTTCCGGGTGCGGTCGCTCGCGCAGGGCGCACTGAGTGGTGTAGCCGATGCGCAGCTTGCCGGGCGCCTCGTCGAGCTGCTCGGCCAGCGGGCGGTCGGGCAGCGCGGCGGCGAACGGGCTCACGGCCTCCGGGCCGATCAGCGCGTCGAGCATCGCGGCCGTGTCGCGCACGGTGCGGGAGAGGACTCCGCTGGTGGCCAGGCCGAGGAGCGGTTCGCTCTCCACCGGCCCCGCGGGAACCAGGCCGCGGCCGGCCTTGAGCCCGACCAGTCCGTTGCAGGCCGCCGGGATGCGGATGGATCCGCCGCCGTCGCTGGCCGCCGCCACGGGCACGATCCCCGCCGCGACGGCCGCGCCCGCTCCGCCGGAGGAACCGCCCGGGGTGCGCTGGAGGTCCCACGGGTTGCGGGTGGGGCCGAACAGAGCCGGTTCGGTGACGCCCTTGGAGCCGAACTCTGGCGTGTTGGTCTTGCCGAAGACGACGAGCCCGGCGTCCAGCCAGCGCTGCACGACGGTGTCGGTGACGGCCGAGGTCCGGTCGGCGAACGCGCGGCAGCCGTCGGAGCTCGGGGCTCCGGCGAGGTTGTGGCCCAGGTCCTTGAGCAGGAACGGAACCCCGGCGAACGGGCCGGAGAGCTCGCCGGCGACGCGCTGGTCGGCGTGCTCGTCGAGCCACGCGACGATGGCGTTGATGGCGGGGTTGACCGCCTTCGCCCTGCTGCGGGCGGCGTCCAGCAGTTCGCCCGCCGTCACCTGTCCCGATGCGACGAGCTCGGCCAGTCCCAGACCGTCGTGCCGCAGGTATTCCTCGACGTCCACCCGTTCTCCTCTTCCACCACCGAGCAGCGCGCGCTGCACCGAAAAACCGGACCCAGCATCTCCGCCCGGCTCACCGAGATCAACGGGCCGCGCCGTTTCTGCAGTTCACCGGCGTAGCTCGGGAGCGTCAGGCTCGGTGCCCGGTCGCCTCCACCGCGACCTCGACCCTGGAGCGCACGCCGAGCTTGGCCAGCACGTGCGAGACGTGCACCTCGATGGTGCGCCGCGAGGCGAACAGTCGCGCCGCGATCTCCGGGTTCGACATCCCGTCGCCCACCAGCAGCGCGACCTGGCGCTCGGTCTTGGTCAGCGCTTCCCAGCCCGTGGTGGCGCGGAGCCGCTTGGTGCGCGGCGACCGGATGCCGTGCGGGCGCATCCTGGCCGCGGCGCGTTCGAGGTCCCAGTTCGCGCCGAGGTGGGTGAAGATCTCCACCGCCTGCACGTACGCCTTGCGGGCGGCGGGGATCTCGTCCCGTTCGGCGAGGACGGCGGCCAGGTCCTCCAGCGCCCGTGCGCGCTTGGGCGGCTGGTTGGTCTTGTCGTAGTGCTCGATGGCGGCGCGCAGCGTGATCGGGTCGCGTTCGAGCAGGCCCCGGCAGTGCTGCGCGGCGGCGAGGATGTTGGGCGCGGCGCCCACCGTGGCGCCCTGCACGCAGGCGTTGGTGGCCCGGGTGGCGGTCTCCTCGTCACCGGTCTGCAGCGCGAGCCGGACCAGGATCGGCAGCCACACGTAGTTGCTGCCGAAGCGCTCGCTGGTGTCCAGCGCCTCGGCGAGGATGCCCATCGCCCGCCGGGGTTCGCCCTCGATCTCGGCCCGCAGCACGCCGGCGACCATCAGGAATCCGGCGTTCTCCTGGGAATCCGGTGTCGCTTCCCCGGCCACCGCGAGCTGCTGCTCGAAGACCTCGCGCTCGCCGCGATATCCGGCCAGCATCGCCCGCAGTCCGTGCAACCAGCGGAGTTGGTGCGAGCTCATCTCGGCGGTGAGCTCTCCGGCCGCCTGGAGCTCGGCCGCGGCGTCGTCCCAGCGGCCGACGGTGAAGTAGTGGTTGGCCGCCGACAGCCGCACCACCGCGAGCCGCGACGGGGTGGCGCTGCGCTCGGCGATGGCCAGCATCTCGTGCAGCGCGACTCCGGCTTCTTCGGCGTGCCCGAGGGCGAACAGCAGCATCATCCGGTTGCTGAGCACCTGCAGCAGCAGGTCGACGTTCTCCAGGGCGTCGCCCAGCGCCGAACCGGCCTGCTGGTAGCACACGAGAGCTTCGGCGAGGTCGTTGTTGCGGGCTCGTGCGGTGCCTCGGACGTGCAGCGCGAGTCCCAGCGCGTAGTCGTCGTCGGCTTCGTGGGCCTCGGCCAGCGCTCGATCCACGGTGGTCTCGGCTTCGGCGAAGCTCCCGCTCATCAGCTTCGCCTGCGCGAGCTTGGCGCGCATCCGGGCCAGCCAGCGGAGTTCGAACCCGGCCGTGGCATCGGCTTCGGCGATGACCGCTGCGGCTTCGTCGGCCATCCGGCGCGCGGTCAGCGACCACACCAGGTACCAGGTCAGCTCGGCGGCGCAGGAGGGGTCGGCGGCCTCGTGGAGCGCGCGCTCGCTGAACTCGTGGGCCTGTTCGGAGCGTTCGAGCTGCACCAGCGCGAGGGCGCGGGCGGCCAGCAGGACGTCGCGGTGGTGCTCGTTCGCGGGCAGCGGGACGAGCGCGGCTTCGAGCAGTTCCGCCGCGCAGGCCGGGGCGCGGTGGGCCAGCGCGCGCCCGTTGCGCACCAACCAGTCCAGACCCCAGTCGTCGACTTCGGCGTCGCCGAGGGAGATCGAGGACAGCAGTTGCTCGCCGACCCGTTCCACGGAGGCGCCGGAGTCTTGCAGGACGCGGGCGGCCTGGTTGTGCAGGGCGAGCCGCAGCGCCGTCGGGGTGGTCTCGTAGAGGGCACGGCGGACCAGCGGGTGCTGGAAGCTCAGCTGCAGCCCCGATTCCACCAGCACGCCGGTGTCCAGCACCTGCTCGACGTAGCCGACCAGCGCCGACACCGGGCGTTCGGAGACGGTGGACAGCTCGGTCACGGAGAAGGTCGGTCCCAGCAGCGCGGCCATGCGCAGCAGGCCGATGGTCTGGCTGTCGAAGAAGCCGAGCCGCTCGACGACGGTCTCGGCGAGCGGGCGCGGCACGCCGGCCACGCCGACGACCAGTTCGGCCCTGCCGTCGGTGGCCACCAGGGTGCGCTCGCGGGTCAGTGCGGCGACGACGTCGCCGACGTAGCACGGGTTTCCGGCCGCTCCGGCCAGGAACCGGCGCAGTTCGGGGCCGATCCTCGCTGCCTCGGTGAGCTTCGCGGCCATGTTCGCCACGGCTGCGTCGTCCAGGGGTGCCAGCGCGATCCGCCGGACGCCGGAGCGCAGTTCGGTGTGGCTGCGCGTGGGCCGCGCGGCCGCGACCAGCAGCAGCGGCAGCTGTTCGGACAGCCGCTCGAACCGCTGCCACACCAGCAGGCTCGCCTCGTCGGCCCACTGGACGTCGTCGACGACCAGCACCAGCGGGGCGTTCGCGCACCACTGGGCGACGTGCCCGGAGAGCTCGTCGGCGACCGAGGGCACGGGCACGTCGGCCGCGCCGGAGAACCGCTCGTGCAGCGCCCGCAGTTCCGGTTCCTCCGACTTGGGCCCGATGCCCAGGCAGTCCAGCACGAGCCGCAGCGGGAACCGCTGGGTGAGCCGGTCGGCGGTGGCGCTGCGGACGGCGCAGCCCTTGAGGGCGGCTTCGGCGATGAACTGGCTCAGCAGCGCGGTCTTTCCGATCCCGGGTTCGCCCTCGATCCACAGCGCGCCGCCGGTGCAGTCGACAACCGACGCCACCGCGCGCCGCAGCTCGCCGAGCTCCGCTTCACGGCCGAAGACCACCGGTTCCGCCGTCATCACGCCCGCGAGCCTAGCGCCTGATGACCTCCGTCGAGCACCGAAGTGATCAAGGTCGGGGCAGGATGGGGTTTGGACTGTTCGAGTTTTTCGGTCGTTCGTGTAGTTCGTTGTCGTTGTGTGGTGTTCGCCGGTGCGTCTGCCAGGTGAGGGTGGTGCGTTGTCCGGTTTCGGTGCGAGTGCTTTGCTGGCTGGGTGTTTCGCTCGATCGTGAAGGTCGCTGGTTGGCTGGTGGGTGGAAATTCGCGTGACAGTCTCGGTATCGTTTCAGCAACGGCGATCTTGGGGGTGAGCGGGTATGGCGGTGGTGATCCAGTCCTACCGGTTCGCCCTCGAGCCCTCTCCGGCACAGGCCGAGGCATTGCGGTCGCATTGTGGCGCGCAGCGTTTCGCCTACAACTGGGGCCTGGATCTGATCAAGGTCGTCATGGGCCAGCGCGCGGCGGAAGCCTCTTATGGCATTGGTGAGGAGGATTTGACGCCGTCGTTGTCGTGGTCGGCGTACTCACTGCGCAAACTCTGGAACACCGTGAAGGACGAACTCGCTCCCTGGTGGGCCGAGAACTCCAAGGAAGCCTACTCCTCCGGCCTGGCGAACCTCGCGACCGCACTGAAAAACTGGCGCGACTCTCGGAAAGGCAAGCGCAAGGGCGCGAGGGTCGGATTTCCGCAGCGTAAGAGTCGACGGCATGTGATGTCGTGCCGGTTCACCACCGGCAGCTTCGGCCTCGCCGACCACGACCGTCGGCATGTCAAGCTCCCGCGCATCAGCCTGGTGCGCACGCATGAGTCCACCCGAAAGCTCGCCCGCCACATCGAGCGAGGAACCGGTCGAGTCCCGTCTGCGACGGTGTCGTTCCGGTCGGGGCGGTGGTTCGTGTCATTCTCCGTGGAGATCGACCGCAACGAACCCCCGCCCCGCGATCCCGACGGTGCGGTCGGTGTGGATTTGGGGATCAAGTCCCTCGCCGTGCTGTCCACTGGTGAGGTCATTCCGAATCCGCGTCATCTGGAGCTGGCGTTGAAGGAGTTGCGGCGGCTGCAACGCCAGGCCTCACGTCAAACCGGACCTGACACCGGTCGAACGCCGTCGAAACGCTGGATCAAGACCCAAGCCCGCATCACAAAACTCCACGGCCAGATCGCCCAAGCCAGGTTGGACGGGTTGCACAAGCTCACCACCCGCCTGGTCCGCGAATTCGGGACGATTGTCGTGGAGGACCTCAATGTTAAGGGCATGATGTCCAACCGCCGACTCGCCCGCCACGTCGCCGGAATCGGCATGGGCGAATTCCGGCGCCAGGTCGAGTACAAAGCTGCCTGGTCCGACGTGCGCGTGATCATCGCGAACCGGTGGTTCGCGAGTTCGAAGACGTGTTCCGGTTGTGGTGTGGTGAAAGCCAAGCTGCACCTCTCGGAACGCCTGTTCCACTGTCAGTCGTGTGGCCTGATCATCGACCGGGACCTCAACGCCGCCCTGAACCTCGCCGCTCTCGTCGAGCGGGAGACCTCTTCGGCGAGTTGCGCCGCGAGGTTAAACGAGCCCGATGGAAACCCACGTAAGCCCACCACTCGTGGCCACGGGTACCGCCACGGGAAGGCCCCAGCCCACGCGGGCCGGGGCCAACGTCAGAGCGGCAACGCGCTGACTCAGTGAACGTTCTTACACGTTTACTGAACGGGTAGCCCCACCCCGCCCCCGGAATCAGGAGGTGTGGTGGACCTCCTGGAGGCCGTAGACCGGAGTGGGGATCCCTTCCGCCCTGGCCTTGAGCTGCAGCGCGAGATAGAGGGAGTAGTGGCGGGACTGGTGCAGGTTGCCGCCGTGGAACCAGAGTCCCTCCTGCTGGGTGGGTTTCCACATGTTGCGCTCCTCGCCCTCCCACGGGCCCGGGTCCTTGGTGGTGTCCGATCCCAGGCCCCACACCTTGCCGACCTTGTCGGCGACCTCCTGCCCGACGATGTCGGCGGCCAGGCCGTTCATCGACCGGAAACCCGTTGCGTAGACGACGAGATCGGCTTCCAGCCGGGTTCCGTCGGCGAGAACCACCTCGTTCTCGGTCAATTCGGCCACGTCGCCGTGGGCGAGCTTGACGCTGCCGTCGGCGATGAGCTCGCACGCGCCGACGTCGATGTAGTAGCCCGAGCCTCGGCGGAGGTACTTCATGAACAAACCCGACTCGTCGTCGCCGAAGTCGAGCTGGAAACCGGCCGCGGCCAGGCGCTCGTAGAACTCGGCGTCCTGCTCGCGGATCGCGTCGAACGCCGGTTTCTGGAACCGGTGCAGGATCCGATACGGGATGGACGCGAACGTCAGGTCGGCGGTGCGGGTGTCGATGCCCGCCGCGACGGCCTCCTCCGAGTACAGCGGGCCGAGGCTGTGCTCCATCAGCGAATCCGACCGCACCACGTGCGTGGAGGAGCGCTGCACCATGGTGACGTCGGCACCGGACTCCCACAGCGCGCCGCAGATGTCGTGCGCGGAGTTGTTCGACCCGATGATCACCGCCTTCTTGCCCTGGTAGGCGTCCGGGCCCGGGTGCTGGGAGGAGTGGTGCTGATCGCCGCGGAACCGCTCCTGGCCGGGGAAGACCGGCACGTTGGGCTTGCCGGAGACGCCCAGCGCCATCACCAGCTGGCGCGGCCGCAGCGTGACCTGCTCGCCCGCGCGGTCGACGACGAGCTCCCACCTGCCCTCGTCCTCGTCGTACTTGCCGCTGAGCGCCGTCGTGGAGCCCCAGTAGTTGAGCTCCATGACCTTGGTGTACATCTCCAGCCAGTCGCCGATCTTGTCCTTCGGCGAGAAGACCGGCCAGTTGTCCGGGAAATCGATGTAGGGCAGGTGGTCGTACCAGACCGGGTCGTGCAGGGCCAGCGACTTGTACCGCCTGCGCCAGGAGTCGCCCGGCTTCTCGTTGCGCTCGACGATGATCGTCGGCACGCCGAGCTGGCGCAGCCGCGCGCCGAGCGCGATGCCGCCCTGACCGCCGCCGACGATGACGACTTCCGGCTGGCGGGTGTGGCCGAGCTCGGCGAGCTCGGTCTCGCGCTGCTCGCGCCAGGTCACCCGGTCCGGGTTGGCGCCGTGCTCGGCGCCCCTCGGCCTGCGGTGGTTCTTCGGCTCCTCGTGCCCCTTGAGCTCGTCGAGGGTGGTCAGCAGGGTCCACGCCGTGCCACCGGCGAGGCGCAGGTGGCCGGTGCCGCGTCCCACGGCGGTCTCGAACGAGAACCAGGCCTCGGTGACGCCGTCGGCCTCGGTCGGCTCCCCCAGCACGGTGAACCCGCTCGGGGCCGCGTGCTCCAGCGTCGCCCGCAGCATGGCGGCGATGTCCTCGCGCCCTTCGGACGTCTTGAAGTTCCAGGTGAGCGCGATCAGGTCGCGCCAGTAGCTGTCCTCGCCGAACATCGACGCGACCCGATCGGCGTCCCGGGCGGCGATGGCCTCGGAGAACTCGGAAATCCACTGCTCGACCCGGGTCCGGGTCGCGTTGTGCTCCACGGTCTGGCTCACGGAAATACCTCCCGCGCGGGCGTCGTTGCCCTCAGTGGTGGCGATCACATGACACAGTCATGGAGCCACACCGAACTCGGCGGCGCACGGGTTGCAGGGGGTTGCAACGGCGGTCAGCCGCCGCGCACCGCGGGGGCGATCGAGTGCGGCAGCAGCGCGCCCGGGTCGTCCGGGCGCAGCACCTCCACCTCGACGTTCTCGCTGAACCGGTAGGGCCGCCTGTCCAGCAGGCCGCCGAGGCTCCGGCGCAGCCGGGACATCTCGGCCCGGACCGTGACCGTGCGCAGCTCGTCGCCGAACACGTCGGCGGCCAGCTGCGCGGCCGTCTTTCCGCCCGGATGGACGGCCAGCAGGAACAGCAGCTCCGCGTGCCTCGGGGTCAGCGGGTGGCTCCACCCGCCCGAAGCTGAGGTGACCTCGATGCGGGCATGCGAGTCGCGCAGGTCCAGGCGCACCCCGGTGCGTTCGTCGAGCGCCGAGGCCGGATCGTCGTCGATCAGCCGCACCAGCCAGCCGCCCGGCACCGGCTCCACGGCGCAGTCGCCGAGCGCGGGCACCCACGCGCGGCCGACGCCGCACGCGTCGGGCAGCGCGACGTGGTGGACCGGCGCGATGCCGGTGGACGCGGCGACCCACCCGTGCGAGTCGGTCACCACCGCCCGCCCGGTGACCCGCGACAGAAGGGGGACCGCGCTGCCGCGCAGCGCTTCGAGCGCCTCGAGGTGCGCGGTGCGCAGCTGGGACTCGGCCAGCTGGGCCACGGTCTCGACCAGCGCGAGCGTGGTGGGGCTGACGGTGGCGGCGGGCCCGGAGAGGTCGACGGCGCCGAGCAGCCTGCCGGTGCGGGGATCGTGCACGGGTGCGCTCGCGCAGGTCCAGGCGTGGTGGGTGCGCACGTAGTGCTCGGCGGAGTACACCTGGATCGGCAGGCCGGTGACCAGCGCGGTTCCGATCGCGTTCGTGCCGACGACGTCTTCGCCCCAGCTCATGCCCTCGACGAACCCGAGCGCGTCGGCGTTGCGGCGCACGGCGGTGCTCCCGTCGCGCCACAGCAGGTGGCCGTCCGCGTCGGTGATCACCATGATGTTGGCGGTCTGCTCGGCGACACCGGCGAGCTTGCCGCGCAGCAGCGGCAGCACTTCCGACATCCCGGACTCGCGTCTGCGCTCGACGAGCTCGTCGGCCCGCAGCAACCGGCCGGTGCGGCCGCGTTCCGGGTCGATTCCGCGGGAGCGCACGCGCGTCCAGGACGCGCCGATCACCGCGCGGGGCCGCGCGGGCGGGACCTCACCGGCCACCGTCGCGTCGTGCACGCGGGCGAGCAGCCGCGCGTGGCGGTGCGGGTCCTCCCCGACCGGCAGCGCTGCCCCGAAGCTCTCCTGACGCACCGCCACAGTGTGTCCCACATCTCACGCCACGCCAAGGACCAGCGACTACGCGGTGCTCTCCGGCCAGTCGATGTGGTGGTCGTAGGCCCAGCCCCCGCCCATCGGGGGCGTGCGCTGCCACGTGAAGTAGCGCTTGGTCCTGGTGCGGAGGTTGCGCCAGCGGCGGGCCAGCGGCCGGTGGTGAGCGCGGCTGGTGCCCATCCGGCCCGCGGCGACGACGGCCTCGACCCGGCCCCGGCGCATCCGCTCGAACGCGGCGAACGCGGCCGCCGGGGTGGCGTGGTCGCGCAGGCAGCGGGCCAGCTGAACGCCGTCCTCCAGCGCCGTCGCCGCACCCTGCTCGGACGCCGGCGGGGCGACGTGCAGGGCGTCGCCGATGATGATCGCCCGGTCGGTGTGCCAGCGCGGAACGCTCGGCAGGGCGTGGTCGTCGAAGGACAGGACGCGTTCGGAGTTGCCGATGACGGTCGGCGCGATCGTGCCGTCACCGGCGAACAGCTCGCTCATCTCGGCGCGCAGCGCGTCGGGGTCCTGCGGTTCGTCGCGGCCGCGCGGAACCGGGGCGCGCAGGCTGGTGAACCAGAAGCAGCCGCCTGAGTGCGAGTCGCGGGTGGCGGCGAAGAACGCCGTCGTGCCCACGTGGGAACGCATCACCTCGGGCGGCGGCGGTTCGCATCCGGGTTCGGAGGCGTAGCCGTAGATGGTGCGGGTGCCCAGCCGTTCGGGCTCCGGTCCGTCGGGGTTGATCCTCCCGCGCACCAAGGAGTTCGCGCCGTCGGCGCCGACGAGGAGGTCGCCGTCGACCCGGCTGCCGTCGGCGAGCGACAGCGCCGCCGTCGCGCCGACCTCGGCGTCCACGACGCGGCTGCCGTGGCGGAACACCGCGCCGCGTTCGACGGCCTGCTCCCGCAGCACAGAGGCCAGCACCGGCCAGTGCATCACGCGGGGCAGACCGCGCTGCGAGCTCGGGTCGGCGCCCAGCGAGTACCCGATCCGGCTGCCGTCGGGGTTGATCCGCTCGGTGCGCACGAGCGGGAACGAGCGGGCGATCACCGGCTGGTGGGCGCGCACGGCGCGCAGCGCGTCCATCCCGTTGGGGTTGAGCCGCACCACTGCGCCTTCGCCGTGATCGGCCGGTCGCGCTTCCACCACGGTCACGGCGATTCCCGCGGTCCGCAGGGCCAGCGCCAGGGCCGTCCCGGCGATCCCTCCCCCGCTGACAACGACGTGCTCCAACCACATCCCCCAACGCCCGAAAACCCGGCCGGCACCGGCCCCTCACTCCCCGAACAACCCTATCCCCGCCACCACCGCGACAACCCCGAAACCGCGAACCCACAACCCCCAATACCCCGAACTCTCCGAAATGCCAGATCCCTCCCCCACTTCCCCTCGACCAATCCCCCGGCCGGGTGAACTTTCCGGTTTCAGTGGAATTCGGGATTCGGAATTCCACTGAAACCGGAGTCCCGATTTCCATTGAAATCGGGGACGTCTCGGGAGGTGACGCCCGGTGGAGACGAGACCCCGTCGAGCGGTGGCCTCCCACCGGGTGATCCGGCGAGCTCGAGCGCACCCGCGCGATAGCGTCGTCGCATGGCCATCAGCGAAGTTGATCGAGGTTTTCTGCGGCACGCCGTCGTGCTCGCCGAGCGCGCGTTGGCCTCCGGCGACGAACCGTTCGGTTCCGTGCTCGTCTCGCCCGAGGGCGATGTGCTGTTCGAGGACCACAACCACGTCGCGAGCGGAGACCGCACGCAGCACCCGGAGTTCGCGATAGCCCGGTGGGCGGCCGAGAACCTCACCGCCGAGGTGCGTCCGCGGTGCACCGTCTACACCTCGGGTGAGCACTGCCCGATGTGCTCGGCGGCGCACGCCTGGGTCGGCCTGGGCCGCATCGTCTACGCGTCGTCGGCGGAACAGCTGGGCCAGTGGGCCGTCGAGCTGGGGCTGCCCCTCTCCCCCGTCGCGGCGCTGCCGATCGAGGCGATCGTGCCCGAAGCCGAGGTCGACGGCCCCGACCCCGAGTTGGCCCCCGCAGTGCGCCGGCTCCACGCGCGGCGTCTGTGACCCGCCGCCGCGCTGTGCGGTGCGTGACAGTCGGTCGCGCCTCCGCGGATTCCGGGGTCGTGCCGGTTAGCTTGATCGGCGATCATTCCGAGCACGACGTCGGGGGACGACAGTGAGCACACGGGAACGGTTACGAGCGCTGGTCGACGCGCCACGATTCCAGCAGTTCATCATCGGTGTCATCCTGGTCAACGCGGTGACGCTGGGCTGCGAGACCTCCCCGGCGCTGGTGGCCGAGCACGGGGAGCTGCTGCACGCGGTGGACCGGATCGCGCTGGCGATCTTCACCGTCGAACTCGCCGCCCGCCTCTACGCCTACGGACCCAGGTTCTTCCGCGATCCGTGGAACTGCTTCGACGCGGTCATCGTCGGCGTCGCGCTGCTGCCCACCTCGGGCTCGTTCGGGGTGCTGCGGGCGTTGCGGATCCTGCGAGCGCTGCGGCTGATCTCCGCCGTCCCCAGCATGCGCCGGGTGGTCGGAGCACTGCTCGGAGCGCTCCCCGGCATGGCCTCGATCGCCGCTCTGCTGGGGCTGATCCTCTACGTCGGCTCGGTCATCGCCACCAAGCTGTTCAGCAGCGTCGCGCCGGAGTACTTCGGCGACCTGGGTGCCTCGCTGTTCACGCTGTTCCAGGTCATGACAGGTGAGGCCTGGTCGGAGGTGGCGCGCTCGGTGATGGAGGCCGAGCCGCTGGCCTGGATATTCTTCATCATCTACATCGCCGTCACGACGTTCACCGTGCTCAACCTGTTCATCGCGGTGACCGTCTCGGCGATGGAATCGCAGGTCGCGCGCGAGCAGGAGATCGCCGAGGAGAACCAGACCGCGATCCTGCTCGCCGAGATCCAGCAGCTGCGCGAGGAGGTCCGCGGCATGCACGCCGTCGACCAGCGTCGTCAGGAGAGCTGAAGCAGGAAGTGGCGCCACCACTTCACCACCGGATTCGAGGAGCCACGACGTGGACGAGCGCTTGGTGCTGTGGGACGTCGACCACACGCTGATCGACTCCCTGGGCTTGGGGGGAACGGCCTACCAGCGGATCTTCCCGCAGGTCACCGGACAGCCGGTGCGTCGGCCCGCGCTGATGGACGGCCGCACGGACCTCGGCACCATCGAACACATGCTGCGCTCGCACGACATCGAGCCGACCGGTGAGCTGGTGACGGCGATGACCACCGCTCTGGCCGGGGTTTTCGAGGAGGTGCGGAGGGAACTGGCCGACAACGGCCGGGTTCTGCCCGGCGCGCGGGAGGCCCTGGCGGCGTTCGACGCCGATCCGCTGGTGCACCAGAGCGTTTTGACCGGCAACACCGCGGAGGTGGCGCGGATCAAGCTCGACGCGTTCGGCCTGCTGGACCACGTCGACCTCGACATCGGCGCGTTCGGCGACGACCACCTGCGGCGGGGCGGGCTGGTGCCCATCGCCCGGGAGCGCGCCGCGGACAAGCTCGGGATCGACTTCGCGCCGGAGCGGACCGTGCTGATCGGCGACACCCTCAACGACGTGCGCGCGGCCCTGGAGTCCGGCGCGCACCTCGTCGCGGTCGCCACCGGTTCCTACAGCGCCGACGAACTGCGGTCCGCCGGCGCCGAGGTGGTCTTCGAGACCCTGCCCGCACCGGACGAACTCCGACTGGCGCTGGGCTGAGGTCTCGATCCTGGGCGGCCTGCCCCCGTGCGCGACGAGCAGGCCGCGTCCAGAGCTTCGCTCATCGACCCAGCCGACGGTAGAAGCGCTCGCGGTCGACGGTGGCCACCTGGTGGTGCAGCACTCCGGCCTGCTGACCGGTGTCGACGTTGAAGGCGCGGGCGGTCCAGGTCTGGCGACCGAGGTCGGGCGCGGGGCCGCGCTCGACCTCGATGCGCACCACCTGTCCGGGCAGCGTCGGCGCGGTGTGCTCGTACACGCCGCCGCAGCCGAGCATCGCGAACTCGTCCGGCACGTCCGGGGCCAGCAGCTCCCAGGTCGCGTCCTCCAGCATCGCGATCAGCGTGCCGGTGGCGAGCACCGGTTCGCCGCGCCTGGCCAGCAGCGTCCCGGGCAGGATCCTCGGGACGGTGTGCGCGGCGGTGATCGTGCGGGTGCAGGCCTGCACCTGGACGGGCTGGGTGTTGGTCACGGCTGGTCTCCTCCCAGCAGCGACGGTGCCGTGGTGATCACCGCGCCGCCGGTGCGGATCGGGTCCTCCAGCTGGCCGGGTTCGCACGGGTGGCGCCAGAACACCGCGCAGTCCGGGCAGAACCAGCGCAGCAGCGGTGGTTCCAGCCAGCGGACCTCTTCGGTGCACAGTGGACAGTTCAGGGCCAGGCCTTCCGGCGCTGGCCCGTATCGATTCAGTTCGACCGCGGTCATCCCGCTCCTCCCATTGATGAAGACGAAGCGGATCTTCCGGTGTCCGCTTCGTCCGGGATATCGGTCGCACCAAGATCGAAACTGAAGAGGCCCGATCAGCGCCGTGCACCGATCGGGCGTCATCTCAGGCTTCGCCGTGAGGAGCGATCCACAAAGGATCACCCGGTCGTGCAGCAACCAAAGTGACCCGGTAACAATCGGTCCCGTTACTCCACTGTGGACTTGGTCACAAGGAAGGCCGACACGCGCTCCGCCTGCCCGACCACGGAGTGCCCGACCCCGGGCAGCACTCGCACCGTCGCGCGCGGCGCGTTCCGGAGCCTGCGGCGCGTTTCGGCGGTGTCGAACATCGCGTCGCGCTCCCCCGCGATCGCCAGCACCGGCATCGGTAGGCCGGCCAGTTGCGCATCGGTGAACACCGGGAGCCGCTCGGTCCGAGGCCGGAACGCGCGGTAGATCTCGGTGAGGTAGTCCAGGAACGGAGCGTCGTCCAGCCCGGCGACCTTCGCCGCCGACCGGCGCAGACCCCACGGACCCAGCAGCCGCAGCAGGAGCACCGGGAGCAGCCAGCCATAGGTCTGCCTGCCGATTCCGGCCGGGCACAGCAGGACCAGCCGGTTCACCCGGCTCGGCCGCCGCACGGCGTGGTCGAGCGCGACCCAGGCGCCCAGCGAGGCCCCGACCACCGCCGCGTCGTCCAGGCCCAGCTCCTCGAAGACCTCGTCGAGCCACCGGGCGTGGGCGTCCGAGTCGAGCGGCGGGCGCGCCTGAGCGCTCATGCCGGGCTCGCCGGGCAGGTCGAGCGCGAGCACGCGGAAGTGCCTCGACCACTCCGGGAACTCCGCGCGCCACATCGCCGCGTTGGTACCGGAACCGTGCAGCAGGACCAGCGGTGGCGCGTCCGGTGGCCCGCCCTCCAGCACGAACGTCTCACCGAGCGAGGTCTCGACGGTTCGCCGCCTCGCGGGAACGGGCCAGTCGTCGAGCAGCTTCCGGTAGGAGCGCTGGATCGCCAGCTTCCCGCGCTCGGACTTGTAGATCTCCGCCTTGCTCATCGCTACCCCATTCATCCGCAACTGACGCTATGATGCCTCATCATAGGGTTGTTTAGGGAATCTTCCATCGATTTTCTCGCGACCCTGGAAAATGGGCTTGAGTCTCCAGCCGGTGGAAGGTTGAAGGTGGATCCCGTGAGCGAGAAATCCGAGCTGTTCACCATCGGTGAGCTGGCGCAACGCACCGGACTGGCGGTGCGCACCATCCGCTTCTGGTCCGACAGCGACGTCGTCGCGCCCAGCGGGCGTTCGACCGGCGGCTACCGGCTCTACGACGCCGAAGCCGTCGCGCGCCTGGACCTGGTCCGCACGTTGCGGGAACTGGGCCTGGACCTGCCGTCGGTGCGGCGGGTGCTGACCAGCCAGGTGACGGTCCAGGACGTGGCCGAGGCGCACTTGGCGGCGCTCGACGCGGAACTGCGCACGCTGCAGGCCAGGCGCTCGGTGCTGCGGTGGATCGCTCGACGTGGAACCACTACCGAGGAGATGAGGACCATGCACGAGGTGGCGAAGATGTCGGCCGACGAGCGGCAGCGCATCATCGACGACTTCGTCCAGCGCACCTTCGACGGCATCGACGACGACGCTCCGGGCGCCAGCATCGCCCAGGGCATGCGCTCGATGCCCGCCGCACTACCGGCCGATCCGTCCACCGAGCAGGTGGACGCGTGGATCGAGCTCGCCGAGCTGGTCGGCGACGAGGACTTCCGGCAGCGCTGCCGCGAGATGGCGGTGACCGGTTCGCAGGGCATCGAGCAGCCCGGCGGATACTCGCCGGAGAAGACGATGGAGCACGCCGCAACGGCGCTGCGCGAAGGGATCGCACCGGAATCCGCCCGCGGCAAGGAGGTCCTGGACCGCATCGTCGACCCGGACCTGAGCCCGGAGGATCGGCGGGCGCTGGCCGACGTGGTCGAGACCTTCACCGACCGCCGGGTGGAGCGCTACTGGCAACTGCTGGGCGTGCTCAACGGCTGGCCGGCCTTCGACCCGCACGTCCCCAACTTCGAGTGGCTCATCGAAGCCCTGCGGGCCCACGCCTGAGCAACGCCCGGAGGCGGGTTTCGCGCGACAACGGGAAAGCCGGGCGGTTCTGGGGTCAGACGTTGCGGAGGACGGAGACGACGGCTCCGAGGATCACGGCGTCGTCGCCGTCGATGACCTCGTAGGCGGGGTTGCGCGGTTCGAGGTAGACGTGGCCGTTGCGGCGGCGGAACACCTTGACCGTGGCCTCGTCGTCGAGCATCGCGGCGACGATCTGCCCGGAGTGCGCCTCGGGCTGCTGGCGCACGACCACGATGTCGCCGTCGCAGATCGCGGCGTCGACCATCGAGTCACCGCGCACTCGCAGTCCGAAGACGTTGCCGCGCCCGGTGAGTTCGCGCGGCAACGTCAGCACGTCGTCGACGTGCTCCTCCGCGGAGATGGGCGCACCGGCGGCGATGTCGCCAACGACCGGGACCGGCACGGACTGCTCGTCGGTGGGCCGGGACTGCTGGTCCTGCAGGAAGATCCGCACGTCGATGGGCCGGGAGAGGGTTTCGCTGCGCCGCAGGAAGCCCTTCTCCTCCAGGCTCGCCAGGTGGCGCGACACCGAGGACGCCGAGCGCAGCCCGACCGCTTCACCGATCTGCCGAGTGCTCGGCGCGTAGCCGTGCTTGACCACCCAGTCCCGGATCGTGGCCAGGATGCGCTGCTGGCGCTCCGGCAGGATCGAGGTGTCCAGGTGCTCTAGGTCGAGATCGTCGAATGCGGTCATCCGGAGCATCGTAATGGTCCCGTCGGCGGGATGATCTACCTGGTCACCGCCATCCCGACCATCGCCGACCCGGACGCAATATTGAAACATGTTCTACCGCTCGGGTAGCGTCCCCGGGCATGGGACGTGTGGACGGCAAAGCAGCCATCATTTCCGGTGGCGCCCGGGGCATGGGCGCCGCGCACGCTCGGGCCCTGGTCGCCGAGGGCGGGAAGGTCGTCATCGGCGACATCCTCGACGACGAGGGCGAGGCGCTGGCCGAGGAGCTCGGCGACGTGGCGCGCTACGTCCACCTGGACGTGACGAAGCCGGACGAGTGGAAGAAGGCCGTCGACGTCGCCGTCGGCGAGTTCGGCCTGCTCAACGTGCTGGTCAACAACGCGGGCATCGTCAACGGCAGCACCATCGAGAACTTCGACCTGACCCGCTGGCAGCAGATCCTCGACGTCAACCTCACCGGCACGTTCCTGGGCATCCAGGCCGTGGTGGAACCGATGAAGGCGGCCGGCGGCGGGTCGATCATGAACATCTCGTCGGTCGAGGGACTGCGCGGGAGTCCCTGGGCGCACGGTTACGTCGCCACCAAGTGGGGCGTGCGCGGACTGGCGAAGTCGGCGGCATTGGAGCTGGCGCCGCACAAGATCCGGGTGAACTCCATCCACCCCGGCATGATCCGGACCCCGATGACCGAGAACCTGCCCGAGGACATGGTGAAGACGCCGCTGGGCCGGGCCGCCGACCCCGAGGAGGTGGCGACCTTCGTGGTGTTCCTCGCCAGCGAGGAGTCGTCGTTCGCCACGGGTTCGGAGTTCGTCGTCGACGGCGGTCTGGTCGCCGACGTGCCGCACAAGTGAAGCGCGCGGCGCGTCACGCGGGCCGGAGAGCCTGGGCGAACCGGCCCCTGCCGGTGCCCAGCGGCATGTCCAGCGTCGTGCGGATGCCGGGTTCGGCGGCCACCACCGCCGGGATGGCGTTCACGATGCGACCGGCCGCGGCGACGATGGCGGCGTGGTTGTGGTCGCCCTTCTCGCTGCTCGGGCAGATGTCGACGGCGTAGGACGGTTCGCCGGTGATCTCCACTCGGTAGGAGCCGCCGGGCTGGGCCGGTCGTGCCCAGTCCGGCCGCAGGTCGTCGCGCAGCCGGGTCACGTGCTCGACGACGATCGCCGGTCGCCCGGCGACCATCCCGGTGATCTCGAAGCGGACCGCGGCGGTGCCGCCCCGCGGGATGTGGCCGGCGGCGACGTCGAAGGCCTCCGGCGCGGGTTCGCGTTCGACTTGCTCGGTGATCTCGTCGACCTCGATACCGAAACCCGCCGCCAGCTGCCGGATCGTCGTTCCCCACGCCATGCCGAGCACGCCGGGCTGGTAGAGCATCGGCGTCTCGTGATCGGGCTTGCCGAAGCCCATGACGTCGAACATGACCGTGGCGCCGTCGTAGGTGGCGTAGTCGGCGATCTCCAGGCACCGGACCTGCTCGATGCGCTGGCACGTGCTCGCCAGCGCGAACGGGATGAGGTCGTTGGCGAATCCCGGGTCGACGCCGGTGATGAACAGGCTCGCGCCGCCGTCCCGCGCGGCTCGCTCGACGCCGTCGATCATCTCCTGCGGGAACACCTGCCACGGGTACTGCAGCGTCACGGGGGACGAGCCGACGACGTTGATGCCCGCGCGGAGCAGCCGCTCGACGTCGGCCATCGCCTCGACCGGGCGGGTGTCGCCCATCGCGCAGTGCACGGCGCAATCCGGCCGTGCGGCGAGGATCTCGTCGAGGTCACCGGTCGCGGCGATGCCGGTGCGGCGGTCCAGCCCGGCGAGCTCACCGGCGTCCCGGCCGATCTTGGCCTCGCTGGAGACCCGCACTCCGGCCAGCTCGCATTCGGCGGCGTCGAGCACGCCCGCGAGCGCCAGTCGTCCCACGTTCCCGGTGCCGATGTGAGCCACCCGAATCCCCACAGCGCCTACCTCCTCGCGAACCGGCGGCAACGCCGAAGACTACCCGCCCGAACCGAATCTCTGAAACATGTTCCAGAAATTCCGGGCAGCGGATCATTCGCCCGCGAGCAGCACGTCCACCGAGGAAGGCGAGTAGACCGAGTCGACGACCATGGTGTGCACGCCGACGATTCCGGCTCGATCACCGAGTTCTGTGGTGGTGACCAAGAGGTTCCGGGTCGCCCTGGGCAGGGCTCGCCGGTAGAGGACTTCGCGGAGGCCGCTGACGAACTGCGCCTCGGCGAGGTCACCGGCCAGCACGAGCACCTGCGGGTTGACCAGGCAGACCACGGTGCTGAGGACCTCGCCGATGAGCTGCCCGGCTTCGCGGGCCAGGCGCACGGCCTCCGGGTGTCCTTCGCGGACGCGCGCGGCGAACTCGCTGCTGGAGGCCGTCGGCACGCCGGCCGCATCCAGCCTGCTGGCCAGCGCGGAGCCGCTGGCCAGCGCGGCGAGGCAACCGGTCGAGCCGCACATGCACTGCGCCTGCGAGGCGCTCTCCACCCGGACGTGGCCGAGGTCGCCCGCTCCCCCGTCGACTCCGCGGTAGACCTCGCCGCCGAACACCATGCCCGCACCGATCCCGGTGGCGACCTTGATCAGCACCAGCGACGTGCTGTCCGGGAAGCGGGCGGTGCGCTCGCCGATCGCCATCACGTTGGCGTCGTTGTCCACCAGCACCGGCGCGTTCCAGCGCTCGCGCAGGTTCTCGGCGATCGGGTACCCGTCCCAGCCGGGCATGATCGGCGGCTGGCGCACCACGCCCGCGTCGAACTCGACCGGTCCGGGAACGCCGAGCCCGATGCCGCGCACCTGGTCGGGCTCGCCCCCGGCTCGGGACAGCAGGTCGCGGAAACGCCGGTCGACCCAGTTCAGGACCTCCTCCGGGCCGTCGGCGATGTCGATGTCGTCGACCTCTTCGGCCAAGGAGCGCCCGGCGAGGTCGAACACGGCGGTGCGGGCGTGGGTCGCGCCGAAGTCGGCGGCCAGCACCAGGCCGTGCTCGTGGTTGAAGTCCAGCCGCACCGGCGGCCGTCCTCCGGTGGAGGAGTCGACGCCGGTCGGGCGCAGGAATCCGTGCGAGAGCAGGGCGTCGAGCCGCTGACCGACGGTGGACCGGGACAGGCCGGTGACCTGTTGCAACTCCGCGCGCGTGCGAGCGCGCCCGGTCCGCACCAGCCACAGCAGGTGGCCGGCGCTCGTCAGGTCCTCAGCCCTTGTCGGCACCGCTGGTGAGCCCTTCGGTCAGCATTCGTTCCGCCGCGTAGAACAGCACGACGATGGGGATCGTGAGCACCACCGATCCTGCCATGAGCACCGTCTTGGGCACCTCGATGCCGCTGGACAGCTGCGCCAGGCCCAGCGACACCGTCCAGCCGTCGCGGTCCTCGACCAGGAACAGCAGCGCGAACAGGAACTCGTTCCAGGCGATCATGAACACGTACAGGCCGTTGGCCAGCAGGGCGGGCGCGGCCAGCGGCATCGTCACCCGCCTCATCGTCTGCCAGCGCGAACAGCCGTCGATGGCGGCGGCCTCCTCGATGGCGTCCGGGATCGTCGACAGGTAGTTGCGCAGCATGTAGATCGACACCGGCACGGTCTGGGCGATGTAGACGATCGCCAGGCCGAGCAGCGAGCCGCGCAGGCCGAGCCGGGTGAAGGCCACGAACAGCGGCACCGCCAGAAGGATCGCCGGGAACATGTACACCGCGAGGAACAGGAAGTGCACCTGGCCCCGCCCGAAGAACCGCAACCTGCTGACCGCGTAGGCGCCGGGGATGGTCACCAGCAGGGTCAGCACGACGGTGCCCAGCGACACCAGCGCCGAGTTGGTCAGCAGGGTCAGCATGCCCTGGCCCTCGGCGTCCTCCGGGCGCAGCACCTCGGCGTAGGTCTCGGTGGTCCACTCCGAGAAGCCCACCCACAGCGCTCCCGGGTCCTGCAGCAGCTGCTCGACCGGCCGGACCGAAAGCAGAAACATGTAGTAGAAGGGGAACAGGGTCGCCACCGCGAGCCCCGCGAGCACCACCCAGCGCAGCGCGCCGAAGAGCCTGTTCTCGAAACCGATCCGGGACATCACGACTCCTTGCCGTCCGCCGCTGGGGCGAAGAACTTCAGGTAGACCGCCAGGAACACCAGCAACACCGCCGCGAGCACCAGGGCCTGGGCCGAGGCGGCGCCGACGTCGAAGCGCGCGGTGAGGAAGTCGTAGACCCGCACGCTGGCCACATCGGTGCCGGATCCGCCACCGGTGAGCAGGTAGACGTCGTCGAACTTGTTGAAGTTCATGACGAACCGCAGCATCGCCAGCAGCGCGAGCACGGATGCGAGCTCGGGCCAGACGATGTGCCGGAACCGCTGCGTCGGCGCCGCACCGTCGACCACGGCGGCCTCTTCGAGGTCGCGCGGGATCGCCTGCAGCCGGGCCAGAAGGAACAGGAACGCGAACGGGAAGTACCGCCAGCCCTCGAAGACGATCACCGTCAGCAGCGCCACCGGGACCGGGATCTGCATCCCCAGCAGCGAAACCGTGGTCTCGCGGTCGGTGAGGAACGCGATGGGCTCGTCCCAGCCCAGCAGCCTCATCCCCCAGTCGTTGAGGATGCCGTACTGCGGGCTGAGCATCACCTCCCACACGAACGCCACCGCCACCACCGGCGCCACGTAGGGCAGCAGCATCGCACCGCGCAGCAGGGCGCGGCCCCGGAACGGCCGTCGCAGCGCCAGCGCCGCGACCAGTCCGAGCGCGAGCGAGAGCAGCGTGCCGCCGACCGCGTAGACCACGGTGGTGCCCAGCGAGCTCCAGAAGCCCGGCGAGCCGAGCACGGTGGTGAAGTTGCGCAGCGTGTAGGCGTCGAACAGCCCCGCGCTCCGGATGTCGATCAGCCGGATGCGCTGGAAGGCCAACACCACCGTCCACAGGATCGGCAGCACCACGACCGCCAGCACCACCAGCAGCGTGGGTGAGATCAGCAGCAGTCCGTCCCGGTTCTCGCGCTGCCGCAACGAGCGCGCACGAGTCGTCGAAGTCATGGTCCCGCCCTCTAGTTCATGGAGTTCTGGATGGCGCGGATCTCGTCGGCCGCCTCGGTGGCGGCTTCGACCGGATCGCCGCCGTTGAGCATCGAGTTCACCGCGTGCGGGACGGGCATCTCGCCGAGCGTGGCGCCGACGAGCACGCCTTGGCGCTGCTCGAACCCCCAGCGGCGGAACCGGTCGGTGCCGGTGCGCAGGTCGCCGATCGTCTCCGGCGGGTAGATCTCGGTCAGCGGCCGCTTGAGGTCCACGCCGGCCGGCGCCTGCTGCCAGTCGCGGATGAAGCGCTCGGGGTCTTGCGCGGTTCCCTTGCGAGCGGGGAGCTTTCCTTCCGGCGCCATGCCCAGCCAGTCCGGGTAGCCCCGGTCGAGCATGTGCTCGACGAAGCGCTTGGCCTGCTCGCGCTTGGCGCCGACCGGCACCGTCCACGAGGTCAGCTCGCCGTACTGAGCGGGTTCGGTGGCGTCGGGGCCCTTGATGGCGCTGACGATTCCGGTGTTGCGGGCCAGGAACAGCGGATCGGCCTGGCACTGCGGGCATGCCGGCATCGCGTCGGCGCGCAGGCCGCCGAGCTCGTCGAGCAGGAACGTCGACCAGGACAGCATCGCCGAGCGCCCGGCGAAGTAGGTGGCGCGAGTGGAGTCGATGTCCTGGGCACCGGGCGGCGAGTACCGGGTGACGAGGTCGTGCACGAACCGGAAGGACTCGCGGCACCGCGGGCTGTCGAGCTCGACGCGGCCGGTCTCGTCGACGAGCTTGCAGTCGTTGGCCAGGGCGAAGGATTCGAAGGCCTGGCCGGTGGCGGTGTCGTTGGCGTGGGTGGCCATCGAGATGCCGGACCTGCCGTCGCGGTGGAGCACTCGCGCGGCGTGCTCGATCTTCTCGTAGGTGTCGGGCACCGGAAGCCCGGCCTGGGCGAAGAGGTCCTTGCGGTAGGCCAGGACCTGCGCCCACGCATCGGAGGGCACGGCCAGCGGCCGCTGGCCGTCGGAGGTGAGCTCCAGCGCGCGGCCGGAGAAGGTGGCGGGGCCGAGCGCGTCGAGGATCTCCTGGTTGGCGCGGGTGTCGAGCAGTTCGTTGCCGGCCATCTGCCAGGTCGCGCTCAGCGGCAGCGCGCCGATGACGTCGGGCATCGTCCCGGCCGCCGCCGAGGACATCACCATCTGGCTGAACTGGTTCTCGTCGACGGCGACGACGCGGACCGGAATTCCGGTCTCGGCGGTGAACCGCTGCGTGATGGCCTCGGTCGCGCGCACCCGGTCGGACTGGCTCTCCAGGCTCCACACGACCAGCGCGTCGTCCTCGGCCGGAGGCGCGCAGCCCGACAGCAGCGCGGCGCAGCTCACCGCCGCCAGCAAGACGCCCATCGGCCTGGATCTGGCCCGCATCACCATCACGCTCCTTTGCGCGTTCGTCGCGCCGGACATCACACCAGCCACTTATGCTTGCCCGCAAGACATAAGTATGTAAACTGCCCGACAAATCTCGGAGCGAGGAGGCTCAGTGCCACGGGTCGTGCAGTTCACCGGTGCCCGGCAGGTCGACATCACCGAAGTCCCCACCGAACCCCTTGCGGCGGGCCAGATCCGAGTCCGCACCCGGTACTCCGGCATCTCCGCGGGCACCGAGCTCACCGCCTACCGGGGCACGAACCCGTACCTGACGCGGACCTGGGACGCCGACCGGCGCCTGTTCACCACCGCCTCATCAGCGCCTTCGCAGACCTATCCCGTTGTGGGGTGGGGCTATTCGGAGGTCGGCGAGATCGTCGAGGCCGAGGACCCGGCGCGAATCGGCGAGCAGGTGTGGGGAATCTGGGGGCATCGCAGCGAAGCCGTGCTCCCGGCGGAGAAGGTGCGCCCGATCCCCTCCGGCCTGGATCCGCTGGCCGCCGCGTTCGCCCGGGTCGGCGCGGTGGCGCTCAACGCCGTGCTGTCAGCCGACGTGCACCTCGGTGAGCGGGTGGCGGTGTTCGGGCAGGGCGTGATCGGCCTGCTGGCGACGCGGTTGCTGCGCTGCAGCGGAGCCGAGGTCGTCGCCGTCGACACCATCGCTCAGCGCAGGGACAAGGCCGTCGAGTTCGGCGCCGCGCACGCACTGGACGGTGCCGGGGCGGCCGAGCGGGTGCGCGAACTGGGCGGCGCGGACGTGGCGATCGACCTCAGCGGGTCCTACCGCGCGCTGCACGAGGCGATCCGGACGGTGGTGGTCGGCGGGCGCGTGGTCGCCGCGGGCTTCTACCAGGACGAGGGCGTCGGGCTGCGGCTCGGCGAGGAGTTCCACCACAACCGGATCGAGCTGGTCAGCTCGCAGATCGGCGGAGTGCCGCCCACGCTCTCCGGCCGCTGGGACCAGGACCGGCTCAACGCGACGTTCCTGCGGCAGTGCGCCGACGGCGCCGTGGATCCGACCGCCCTGGTCACCCACCTGCTCGCACCGTCGGAGGTCGAACAGGCCTACCGGCTGCTCGACGAAGGCGCGCCCGACGTGCTGCAGATCGTCCTCGACTTCGGACAGGAGCCATCGTGAAACTCGCCTGCCAGGAACAGCTCCTGCCCGGTGACTCGCTGGAAGGCAAGTGGGAGTTCGCCCGCGACGCCGGGTTCGACGCGATCGAGCTGCGCGGCCGCGGCGACTTCCACTTCCGCGACCGGCTGCCGGAACTGCGCCGCGCCCGGGCCAACGGCGTCGTGATGCCGACGGTGTGCGTCGAAATGCCGCACTTCTTCGCGGCTTTCGACGACGAACTGCGGCGGGACGCGATCGAGCAGCTCAAGTCGCAGCTGTCGGTGATGGCCGAGATCGGCGGTCGCGGCGCGATGACCCCCGCGTCGTGGGGCATGTTCTCCCGGCGGCTGCCGCCGTTCGAGCCGCCGCGCTCCTCGGAGGAGGATCGCGAGGTGCTGCTCGCGGGCCTGGCGGAGCTGGGCGAGCACGCGCGGGCGGAGGGCGTGGAGATCTACCTCGAACCGCTCAACCGCTACGAGGACCACATGGTCAACCGGCTGGACCAGGCGACCGACCTCGTCGGCGAGGTCGGTCTGGGCTCGGTGCGGGTGGTCGCCGACACCTACCACATGAACATCGAGGAGGACGATCCCGTGACGGCCCTGCTGGACGCGGTACCGCACCTCGGTCACGTGCAGGTCAGCGAATCGAACCGGTTCCAGCCCGGCACCGGCCACCTCGACTGGTCGACGCTGCTGGGCGCGCTGGCCGCCGGCGGCTACGACGGGTACCTGGCGATGGAGTGCCGGTTGCGCGGTGAGCCCGCCGAGGCCGTCGCGTCGGTGCCGAAGTTCCTGCGGAGGCACGGGTGAACCTGCGCGACGAGGCCGCGAAGGTGCTGCTGGGAAACTGGCGCGGCCGCAGCACCATTCCCGCTCCCGGGCTCTACCCGCACCAGTGGAGCTGGGACTCGGCCTTCATCGCCGCCGGGCTGCGCCACCTGTCGCCGCTGCGCGCCCAGCAGGAGCTGGAATCGCTGTTCGGAGCGCAGTGGTCCGACGGACGGGTGCCGCACATCGTCTTCGACCCTTCGGCACCGCGGGACGGTTACTTCCCGGGACCGGACTTCTGGTGCTCCGCGCGGGTCAACGGGCCCGCGCACGCCGACACCTCCGGCATCGTCCAGCCGCCGGTGCACGCGCTGGCCGCGTGGGAGGTGTTCTCGTCGGAGCCCGACCTGGCTCGACGTCGGGGGTTCTTGGAGCGCTTGTACCCGAAGCTGCTGGCCTGGCACGGATATCTTCGCGGGTCCCGTGATCTCGGTGGTCGCGGGCTGGTGTCGATCGTGCACCCGTGGGAGTCCGGAATGGACAACAGCCCCTCGTGGGACGCTCCCCTGCGGCGCGTGGAACCCGTTCCCGCCGGCGAGTTCCGACGCCGGGACCTCGATCACGCCGATGCGGCCGAGCGGCCCACCGACGCCGACTACGGGCGTTACGTCCGGCTTGCCGCCACCTACCGCGACCACGGCTACGCCGACGGCCTGGACGTGCACGAGTTCGCCGTCGAGGACCCGCTGACCAACGCGCTGCTCGCCGCGTCCGAGGACGCGCTCGCCCGCATCGCCGAGGAGCTCGGCGAGGACCCCCGGCCGCACGTGGCCGAGGTGTCGCGACTGCGGGACGCGCTCGCGCAGCTCCACGCCGACGGGCTGTTCCACTCGCGGGACGTGCACGTCGGCGAGCTGATCCGGGGCGGCAGCGTCGCGGGCCTGGTGCCGCTGGTGGTGCCCGGACTCCCGCAGGCGCCGGAGCTCATCGCGACGATCACCGGCCCCCGGTTCCGGGCCGCCGAGCTCGGGGTGGTGCCCAGCTTCGACCTGACCGATCCGCTGCACGACGCCTCGCGCTACTGGCGCGGCCCGGCCTGGTTCAACATCGGCTGGCTGCTGCGCCGGGGCCTCGCCCGGCACGGGGCCACCGACCTCGCCGAGGTCCTGCGCGGTGGAATGCTGAGCACCGCGACCCGCAGCGGGTTCCGCGAGTACGTGGATCCGACGACCGGCGAAGGCCGCGGAGCCCACCACTTCAGCTGGACGGCGGCGGTGGTGCTGGACCTCACCTCGGCGTGACCACGGCGCCCCGCTGCTGCTCGGTGGCGTGCTGGACGATCCGGGTGCGAAGGGCGTCGATCGCGTGCGCTCGGGCTCCGGCGAGTTCCGGTTCGTCCAGCGTCGCCCGGGCGTAGGCGACCTCGCGGGGTGCGGCGGGACCTCCTGCGAGCGCGTCGAGCACTTCCGGGTCGCGACCCCACGTTCCGCCGAGGACGACCAGCTGCGGGTCGACGAAGGCGATCATGGCCAGGACCACTCCGCGGAGGGCGTCGGCCAGCTGCGGGAGGACGTCGGCGTAGCGGGCGCGCAGCGCGTCGACGTCGATGGCGGTCGTGGCGGGTTGGCGCAGGTCGGTCTCGCGGAAGAAGTCGGTGAAGTGGAGGGCCGAGCCGTCCGGCCCGGTCGTGATCACGTGGGCGATCTCGCCGGTCAGCCCGCTGCCGCCGCGGCGGACCTCGCCGTCGGCGACCACCGCCGCACCGAGTCCCTCGTCGAGGTGCAGGTAGACGAAGTCGTCCACACCGGACGCGCAGCCGCCGTCCCGCTCGGCGCGGGCCGACCAGTTCACGTCGTTGTCGACCAGGACGTCGCCGGAGACCAAGGGGGCCAGCACGGCGACCGGGTCGAGGTCGCCGATCAGGAACGGCTCATCGGGCAGTTGGACCAGCCGACCGGTCCGGCGATCGACCGGGTCCGCGGCGCTGATCACCGCGCAGCGCAACGGCATGCCGTCCGCGAGCTCCCCGGCGACCTCGCGCAGCGCGGCCGCCGCCTTCTCCGGCCCCGCCGCGCGTCCCAGCTCGGCCCGGGAGCGGGCGACGACGGCGCCGAAGGCGTCGACGGCCTCGGCCCGCACGCCGCGCGGGGTGATCTCGGCGACCAGGGCAGCACCCGTCTCGGGGGCCAGCGAGTAGTAGGAGCCCGCCCTGCCCCTGCCGGTGGTGCGTTCCCCCGTGTCGGCGAGCACGCCGGCCTCGGTGAGCCTGCGGACGCTGTCGGAGATCGTGGGCTTCGAGATCCCGGTCAGCGCGGCGATCTCGGTGCGGGTCAGCCGCTCGCCCTCCATGATCGCGCGCAGCACGTGCTCGTCGGTCATGGAGCGCAGCAGCTCCAGCGAAGGCTTGGCGGTCACCGAGCCAGTTTAGTCAGGAGTGTTGCCTAAATGCGCGACTCGGATTACGTTCGACCCATCACTTCTTTAGTAAGGACCCCTAACCAAAGGAGTTCAGGGATGACCGCCGCAGCCGAAGCACTGCCGTCGTTGCCGCACTGGGAAACCCCGCCCGCAGACCTCTCCGGCGCGATCCGGGAGATCAAAGCCGCGCTGCGCGCCCGCATCGAGGCGTCCGGGCGCAGCGTCGACGAGGTCGTCGCAGTCGTGCAGGACCAGGTCCGCACGCGCGTGGCCGAGATCCGGGAGCTGCGGGAACGCGGCGAAGCGGTCTGGCCGGTGATCGACTACGCCGACATCGCCGCGGGCACCGTGCCGCCCGAGAAGGTCGAGGCGGTGCGCACGCGCGGCTGCGCCGTGGTGCGCGGGCACTTCGAGCGCGCGCAGGCGCTGCTCTGGGACGAGAGCATCGTCGACTACGTCGAGCGCAACGCGTTCTTCGAGAACTACCGGGGTCCGGGCGACGACTTCTTCGGCAGCGTCGGCTCGAAACCCGAGATCTACCCGATCTACTGGTCGCAGGCCCAGATGCGGGCGCGGCAGAGCGACCGGATGGCTCGGGTGCAGTCGTTCCTGAACTCCTTCTGGAAGCACGAGTCGCACGGCGCGCGCTGGTTCGACCCGGACCGCGACGCGCTGTACCCCGACCGGATCCGGCGCCGGCCGGAGGGCGCCGACTCAGCGGGCCTGGGCACCCACAGCGACCCGGGCACCCTGGACCTGTGGATGACCGAGTCCTACCAGCGGGCGTTCCGGCACCTCTTCGACGGCAGCGTCGAGCAGTACGACCCGTGGGACGCCGCGCACCGCACCTCGGCCAACCAGTACCCGGGATCGACGATGTGCTCGGCGTTCCGCACGTTCCAGGGCTGGACGGCGCTGTCGGACATGGCCCACGACCAGGGCGTGCTGCACACCGTGCCGATCCCGGAGGCCATGGCCTACCTCATGCTGCGCCCGCTGCTGCCCGACGTCCCCGACGACGACATGTGCGGGGTGACCACCAACCAGGTCTTCCCCGCCGACCACAAGTGGCACTCCGAGCTCCTCGACGGCCTGGTCGGGATTCCCGACGTCGAGGCGGGCGACTCGGTGTGGTGGCACTGCGACATGATCCACAGCGTCGCACCGGTCGCCGACCAGCGCGGGTGGGGCAACGTCATGTACATCCCGGCAGCGCCGTGGTGCCCGCGCAACGAGGAGTACGCCGCGAGTGTCCGCCAGGCGTTCCTGACCGGGTCCAGCCCCACCGACTTCCCCGCCGAGCACTACGAACGCGACTGGGAAGGCCGCTTCACCTACGCCCAGCTCAACGAAACCGGCCGTCGGGGAATGGGTTTCACCGGAGGCTGATCACCGATGACGAACCGTCCGGTCTTCGGGCAACGGGTTTCGGACGAGCTGGTGCAGGGTGATCGCGACGGCCGCCACGAGGGCGGCGAAACCCAGGACCGGCAGGGCTCGCGCGATCAGCGGGGCCGCGCCGAGCGGGTCGACGCCGGCGAGGGTTTCGGCGACCACGACCGCCGCGAAGGCGCCGTAACCGGCTGCTGCCAGCCGCACCACGTTGAGCCGGAAGGCTTCTGATCCGTCGGTGAAGCGCAGCAGCCAGGCGATCGCGGGCAGGACGAGGACGCCGTGCATGGTGGCGGCGTGGCCCGGCTTGAGCACGGCGGTGAACGCGAACGCCGGAGCCACGTCGCCCTGCGTGCGGGTGAGCACCTGGCCGCCCGCCAGCATCAGCACGCCAATCGCCATGGCCAGCAGCAGCGCCAGGAATCCGACCCGCAGCGCCAGGAGCATCCCCGGGTCGAGCTCGTCGTGGCGGCGCAGCGCGAGCACCGTCGAGGTCACGACCACCGCCACGATCACCACCGCGCCCGAAGCCGCCGCGACACCTGCCAGCGCGTCCAGCCCGGTCGCCCTGTCCGGCGGGATGAAGTGCGAGGGAACCCTCCGCCACGCCTGCGTGGTGATGCCCGCGACCTCGACCGCGCCGGCCGCCGCGAACGCGGTGAGCAGCCGGGCGCGCGTGCGCCGCGCCATCGGCAGGAACGACAGGACCCAGGTCAGCGTCGCCACGGTCAGCCCGAACGAGAGCCCGAAGGTCGTCGGCTTGCGCCACGACAGCGGCCCGCTCCACGTCCCTCCCGTCGCGAGAAGTACCCCCAGGTGGAAGATCCCGCTCGCCACGAGCACCAAGGCGACCAGGTAGCAGGCCCGTTCGACCCGCGTCCCGCCCCGGTACGCCTCGGACAGGTCCTTCCCGATCATCGCCACCGCAGATCGCACGTCCGCTCACCTCCGTCGCCTCCGACCGGTCGAGCGTGCGCCAGTCGCCGGTGCGGGTCGTCCGCCGTGGCGCGACGCCGCACCTGCGCGTCCCGACGTAGTTCCGCGGAATCAGACCCTCTGCGTCGGCCCGACGGGGCCGCCGCCAGCTTCGATGCCGTGCCGGTATCGGTGGATGCTCAATCGGGTTTGGACGCGCATCGATGACCGGCTCTACCGTCAGCGTCGACCGAGCACCGGACCTGGAGGAAACGATGTCCCGCTTCTCGCCCGCCGAAGCCGCCGAACGGCTCGCCAGCGGGCTTCTCTCGTTCCCGGTGACGCACTTCCGCGACGACCTGAGCTTCGACGAAGCCGCGTACCGGGACAACATCGGCTGGCTCTCCGGCTTCGGCGCGACCGGGCTGTTCGCCGCGGGCGGGACGGGCGAGTTCTTCTCCCTGACCCCTGACGAGGTCGAGTCCGTGGTGACCGCCGCCGTGCAGGAGGTGCCCGCCGACGTCCCGGTGATCGCCCCCGCCGGGTACGGCACCGCCACCGCCGTGGAGCTGGCGCGCGCCGCCGATCGCGCCGGAGCCGACGGCCTGCTCCTGCTCCCGCCGTACCTCACCGAGGCGCCGCAGGAGGGCCTGATCGAGCACGTCCGCGCGGTGTGCGCGGCCACCGACCTGGGCGTGATCATCTACAGCCGCGCCAACGCCGTCTATACCGACACGACGGTCGCGCGGCTGGCCGAGGAGTGCCCGAACCTCGTCGGGTTCAAGGACGGTGTCGGCGACATCGAGAAGATGACCCGCATCCGCTCGCGCGTCGGAGACCGGTTGACCTACGTCGGCGGACTGCCGACCGCCGAGACGTTCGCGCTGCCCTACCTGGAGATGGGCGTGACGACCTACTCCTCGGCGATGTACAACTTCGTGCCCGAGTTCGCGGTGCGGTTCTACGACGCCGTCCGCGAGCGCGACCGGGCCGCGGTGCAGCGCTACCTCGACGAGTTCGTGCTGCCCTACTGCGACATCCGCAACCGCAGCGCCGGGTACGCCGTCAGCATCGTCAAGGCGGGGATGCGCGCCATCGGCCGTCCGGCGGGCCCGGTCCGCTCGCCGCTGGTCGACCTCGACGACAGCGAGCTGACGATGCTGACCGAGCTGATCGAGCGCGTCCCGGAGGCGGGAGCATGACCGAACCGACCGGACAGATGATCATCGCTAGCGCCCCGGTGGCGGGCTCGGGCGAGAAGATCCGCGCGATCGATCCGAGGACGGGTTCCGAGCTGGAGCCGCCGTTCGGCCACGGCGACGCCGCCGACGTCGACCGCGCCTGCACCGCCGCGGCAGAGGCGTTCGGCCCCTACCGGCGGCTGCCGATCGCCGAGCGAGCGACGTTCCTGGAACGCATCGCCGACAACATCGAGCAGGTGGGTGACGCGCTGGTCGAGCGCGCGCACGCCGAGTCGGGACTGCCGGTGGCGCGGCTGACCGGCGAGCGCGGTCGCACGACCGGGCAGCTGCGGATGTTCGCGACCCTGCTGCGCTCCGGCGGCCACGACGTCCCGCGCATCGACCCGGCCCTGCCCGACCGCACTCCCCCGCGCCCGGACATCCGGCAGCGCCAGGTCCCGCTGGGACCGGTGGCCGTGTTCGGTGCCAGCAACTTCCCGCTGGCGTTCTCGGTGGCGGGCGGTGACACGGCATCGGCGCTGGCGGCCGGGTGCCCGGTGGTGGTCAAGGGCCACGACGCGCACCCGGGCACGTCCGAGCTGGTGGGCCGGGCGATCGCCGACGCCGTCGCCGAGCTCGGACTTCCCGCGGGGACCTTCTCGATGCTGTTCGGCGACGGGCCCGATCTGGGCACCCGGCTGGTGACCGATCCGCGCATCCAGGCGGTCGGTTTCACCGGTTCGCGCACCGGGGGTCTGGCGCTGGTGGCCGCCGCGCGGTCGCGTCCGCAGCCGATCCCGGTCTACGCGGAGATGAGCAGCACGAACCCGGTGTTCCTGCTGCCGGGCGCGCTGGCCGAGCGCGGCCCGCAGATCGCCACCGGGTTCGCGGGGTCGTTGACGCTGGGAGCGGGCCAGTTCTGCACCAACCCGGGCCTCGTGGTGGCCGTCGACGGGCCGGAGCTGCGCTCCTTCCTCGGCACCGCCGCCGACGCGGTGGCCGGGCGCGAGGCGGGCACCATGCTCACCCCGGGGATCGCCCGCGCCTACGCCGAGGGCGTGACCCGGCTGGCCGAGCACCCCGCGGTGGAGGTGCTGGCGCAGGGGCCGGAGACCGATCTCCCGGTGGCGTGCCGCCCGGCGCTGGTGGCCACCGACGCCGAGGCGTTCATCGGGGACGAGTCGTTGCAGCAGGAGGTCTTCGGGTCCTGCTCGGTCGTCGTGCGCTGCCGCGACGCCGCGCAGGTCCGCGAGGTCGCCGAGTCCCTGGAGGGCCAGCTGACCGTCACCGTGCACGCGACGGGTGCCGACCACGCCGAAGCGGCCGAGCTGCTGGACGTGCTGGAGCTCAAGGCGGGCCGGATCCTGTTCGACGGCTGGCCGACCGGGGTCGAGGTCGGTCACGCGATGGTCCACGGTGGACCGCATCCGTCCACTTCGGACTTTCGGACGAGCTCGGTGGGAACGCTGGCCATCGAGCGATTCCAGCGACCGGTGGCCTACCAGGACCTACCCGCCGCGCTGCTGCCCAGCTCGCTGGCCGACGGCAACCCGGACGGGCTCCTGCGCCGGATCGACGGCGAACCCGGCAGGCACTGACCACACGGAGAGCGAACATGACACCCGTGATCTCCCAGATGCGCGTGATCCCGGTCGCCGGGCACGACAGCATGCTGCTCAACCTCAGCGGCGCGCACGCGCCGTTCTTCACCCGGAACCTGCTGGTGCTCACCGATTCCGACGGGCGCACCGGCGTCGGCGAGGTGCCCGGCGGGGAACCGATCCGCTCGACGCTGGAGGACTCGGCGGAGCTGGTCGTCGGGCAGCCGGTGGCACGACTCCGTTCGGTGCTGCGCGCAGTGCACGCCCGCTTCGCCGACCGCGACGTCGGCGGGCGCGGCGCGCAGACCTTCGACCTGCGCGTCACCGTGCACGCGGTGACCGCGATCGAGTCGGCGATGCTGGACCTGCTCGGCAAGCACCTCGGCGTGCCGGTGGCCGAACTGCTCGGTGACGGGCAGCAGCGGGCCGAAGTCCCGGTGCTGGGCTACCTGTTCTTCGTCGGCGACCGCACCAAGACCGACCTGCCCTACCTCACCCCCGAGGACGGCACCGACGACTGGACGCGGCTGCGGCACGAGGAGGCCCTGACCCCGGAATCGGTGGTGCGGCTGGCCGAGGCGGCACGCGAGCGCTACGGATTCCGCGACTTCAAGCTCAAGGGCGGCGTGCTGCCCGCCCGGCAGGAGGCCGAGGCGGTCACCGCGCTCGCCGAGCGGTTCGGCGACGCGCGAATCACGTTGGACCCCAACGGGGGCTGGCTGCTGTCCGAGGCGATCGAGGTCGGTCGCGGGCTGCGCGACGTGCTCGCCTACGCGGAGGACCCGTGCGGCGCGGAGGGCGGCTACTCCGGCCGGGAGACCATGGCCGAGTTCCGCCGTGCCACCGGGCTTCCCACCGCCACCAACATGATCGCCACCGACTGGCGGCAGCTGGGGCACGCGGTGCGCGCGAACGCCGTGGACATCCCGCTGGCCGATCCGCACTTCTGGACCATGAGCGGCTCGGTGCGCGTGGCGCAGTTCTGCCACGACTGGGGACTGACGTGGGGGTCGCACTCCAACAACCACTTCGACGTCTCATTGGCGATGTTCACCCACGTCGCGGCGGCGGCACCGGGTGAGATCACCGCGATCGACACGCACTGGATCTGGCAGGACGGCCAGCGGCTGACCCGCGAGCCGCTGCGCATCTCCGAGGGCCTGCTGCCGGTTCCCACCGCTACGGGACTCGGCGTCGAACTCGACGAGGACCGGGTTCGGGCGGCCCACGAGCTCTACCTCGAGCACGGCCTCGGCTCCCGAGACGACGCCGCGGCCATGCAGTACCTCATCCCGGGCTGGACCTTCGACCCCAAACGCCCAGCCCTCGACCGAACCTGACCCACCAACACCACAAAAGCTCAAGACCCACGCCCCAAAAACCCAGACCCCAGACCCCGATTGCTGCGGTTTTCCGGACCCCGATTACTGCGGTTTTCCGGAACCTGATTACCGGGGTTTTCCGGGGGCGGATTACTGCGGTTTTCGCGTTCCGGAGAACGGCGGTATTCCGTTCCTCAGTCGCCCGATGGAGTGCACCCTGATGAAGGAAGGCAACGATGCCTGCCAGATCGATGGACTTACCCAGCGCGATCACCCTGGCCGCCGATGAGGCACCGGAGACCGCGTGGACGCTGCCGCCCTGGGCGCTGCTGCTGCTCGTGGCCGGCGGGATCGCACTGCTCCTGCTGCTGGTGATCAAGGCCAAGCTGCACGCGTTCGTCGCCCTGCTGGTGGTCAGCGTGGCGGTGGCGGCGGTCGCCGGCATCAGCCCCACCGAGATCCCCGGCCTGCTCGAAGACGGGATGGGCGAAACCCTCGGCGAGATCGCGATCATCGTCGCCCTGGGCGCGATGCTCGGCCGGTTGATCCAGGAGTCCGGAGCCTCCGAGGTGCTGTCCGGTCGGCTGCTGGCGGCGTTCGGCGAGCGCCGAGCTCCGCTGGCGGTCGGGTTGACCGCGCTGATCTTCGGAATCCCGGTGTTCTTCGACGTCGGGTTCATCATCCTGCTGCCGCTGATCTACTCGGTGGCGCAGCGCTCCGGCCGTTCGGTGATCAGCATCGCGCTGCCCGCCGTCGGTGGTCTGGCCATCATGCACGCCGTGCTGCCGCCGCACCCCGGTCCGGTGGCCGCGGCCGGACTGCTGGGCGCGAACCTCGGCTGGGTCACGATCATGGGCCTGATCTGCGGACTTCCCGCGTGGTTCGTCGGCGCGTACCTCTTCGGCACGCGCGTCGGTGACAAGCTGGGCACGCCCGTTCCCACGCAACTGCTGGGCGAGGCCCGCGAGCAGGCCGGGACCTCCGGTGGCGGCGTGACGACGCAGGCTCCGCCGTCGCTGCGGGTGACGGTCGGGGTGATCCTGCTGCCGGTCGTGCTGATCATGTTCAACACCTTCGCCGAGGTCGTGCTCCCGGAGGGAGCGGTCCGCGATGTGCTGACCTTCATCGGCGCTCCGGTGATCGCGCTGACCGTCGCAACGCTGCTGTCGTTCTGGGTGCTGGGGCTGCGCGGCGGCTTCTCGATGGAGCGCATCGAGAAGGCCGCCTCCGCGTCCCTGGGACCGGTGGCGCTGGTCCTGCTGGTCACCGGAGCCGGTGGGGTGTTCGGCGCGGTCCTGGAGGCGACCGGTGCCGGTCAGGCGCTCGCCGACCTGCTGGGCGGCACGTCGTTGCCGGTGGTGGTGCTGGCGTTCCTGATCGCCACCGCACTGCGCGTGGCGCTGGGGTCCAAGACGGTCGCGATCGTGACCACCGCGCCGATCGTGGCTCCCCTGATCGGCGAGCTCGGGCTCTCCCAACCGGAGATCGCCCTGGTCGTGGTCGCGGTCGCCGCGGGCGGCACCGTGCTCTCGCACGTCAACGACTCGGGCTTCTGGCTGTTCAACCGCTACATGAACATCGACATCCGCACCACCCTCAAGAGCTGGACCCTCATGGAGACCTTCATGGGCGGCACGGCGTTCCTCATCGCAGCAGCCCTCAGCGCGGCCCTCTCCCTCACCTGATCCACCCACCCCTAACCCCACGGCTCCGGTGCCCCGTTCCCCGAGGGCGGGACACCGGAGTCACCGCATCCCCCATCGACGTGGTCCCGTCACGAGCACCGGATTTCAGTGGAAATCGGGGTTCCGACTTCCACTGAAACCGGGAACTCCATCCGGGAAGGTGACGTGGTGTGCCGTGTCGGGGACCGCGCGGGTCAGTGCTCGGACACGGGGTGCCGGGTGAAATCCCTCGGGATGATGAGGTCTTCGAGGGTGAGTTCGTCGATCGAGGGGCGGGCGAGGGCCAGGAGGGAGGAGTCGATGCCGGACCGGAGGATGTCGAAGACGTTGCGGACCCCGGCTTGGCCCTCGGCCGCGAGGCCCCACAGGTAGGCGCGGCCGATGAGGACGGCCCGAGCGCCCAGCGCGAGCGCCTTGACGACATCGCTGCCTCGCCGGATTCCGCCGTCCAGCAGGACTTCCACGTCGTCGCCGACGGCGTCGGCGATCGCGGGGAGGAGCCGGATGGTGGCCGGCGTGGAGTCGAGGTTGTTGCCGCCGTGGTTGGACACCGAGATCGCCGTGGCGCCGATGTCGCGGGCGCGGCGGGCGTCGTCGGGATGCGTGATGCCCTTGATCATGAACGGCCCGCCCCAGCGCTCCCGCAACCAGGCGATGTCCTCCCAGGTAGGGGGCGGGGTGAACATCCACTCGCCGTAGGCGCCGAAGAAGGTCGGCGCGGTCTCGCCGCGCGGCACCATGTTCGGCGTGGTCAGATCGGGCAACCCGTGCCGCAGGAACCCGCGCAGCCACCGGGGCCGCAGCAGTCCCTGCGGGGCGAAGCTCAGCTTCGTGCGCAGGTCCAGCTTCTCCGGGATCGGGGGACTCCCCCAGTCGCGCCCGGTGGCGAAGCACCAGTCGAGCGTGACGATGAGGCCCTTCGCTCCGGCGGCTCGGGCGCGTTCGGCGCGGGCCAGCACCTTCTCCCGGTCGCCCACCCAGTAGACCTGGAACAACGTCTTCGGGTTGGCCTCGGCCACGTCCTCGACGGACCGGCTGGCGAACGAGGACAAGCCGATCGCCGTGCCCACCTCGGCCGCCGCCCGCGCGACCGCGACCTCGCCCTCCGGGTGCACGGCCTGCACGCCGGTCGGCGAGACCAGCACCGGGAGTGACAGATCCTGCCCCATCACGGTCGTGGACATGTCCCGCTGGGCCGGCAGGTCCGCCACGCGCGGCGCGAAGCCGAGCTCGCCGAAGGCCCTGATGTTGTCGTCGAGCGTGGCGCCGCGTTCGCTGCCCGCCACCAATGCCAGGTACACCGACCTGGGCAGTCGTCTGCGGGCGCGCCGGTGCGCCTCCGCCACTGTTTCGAACCACTCCGCCATGCCGCACCACGCTAGGGCCAGAAGCCACCGCGAGCACCGTGCGACCGGGTCCACCCCCACCCGTCCGTTCGAACGGGTCCGGTGGGGGTACCTGTCCGAACGGACGGGTGCCGTCCTCCCCGTTCGTCCGGAACCGGGTTCTCGGATGAGGGGTCTTGGGTCGCAGCCGTTCTCCCCGCGTGACGTGGGGCACTAGCTTCCGGGGCATGGCCGGGTTCGACGCCGACGTCCCCCGGAACCGTCCGGGCGCTCCCTCGCCCGGCCGGAGAGCAACGTGCAACGACGCGCGTGGAAAGGACAGCACATGCAGGTCGATGAGCTGCTCAAGCCGTTCCCGATCAAGGAGTTCCACCCGTTCCCCCGCGCCCTGCTGGGACCTGGCTCGCACGAGATGATCGGCCCGGAGGCGCTCAAGCTGGGCTTCAAGAAGACCCTGGTGATGACCTCCGGTCTGCGCGGCACCGACATCGTGCACAAGATCGTCGAATCGATGCGCTACCACGGCCTGGAAGTGGTGGTCTACGACCAGGTCGAGTCCAATCCCAAGGACTACAACGTGATGGACTCCGTCGCGATGTACCAGGAGAACCACTGCGACTCGTTCGTGTCGATCGGTGGCGGCTCCTCGCACGACGCCTGCAAGGGCGCGCGGATCTCGGTGGCCCACGACGGCCGCAACGTCAACGAGTTCGAGGGCTTCAACAAGTCCGAGAACCCGAAGAACCCGCCGCACATCGCGGTGTCCACCACGGCGGGCACGGGTTCGGAGACGTCCTGGGCCTACGTCATCACCGACACCACCACCGACCCCGGCAACCCGCACAAGTACGTCGCCTTCGACGACAACTCGGTGACCTCGCTGGCCGTCGACGACCCGGTGCTCTACTACGACTGCCCGGTCGACTACACCGCGCAGTGCGGTTTCGACGTGCTCGCGCACGCCTCCGAGCCCTACGTGTCGCGGCTGAACTTCCCGCCGTCGCTGGGCAACGCGTTGCACGCGATCAAGCTGACCGCCCAGAACCTGCGCCAGGCGGTGTGGAACGGCCAGGACCTGCCCGGCCGCGAGGGCATGATGTACGCGCAGTACATCGCCGCGCAGGCGTTCAACTCGGGCGGTCTGGGCATCATCCACTCGATCTCGCACGCCGTGAGCGCCTTCTACGACACCCACCACGGGCTCAACAACGCCGTCGCGCTGCCGCGCGTGTGGGCGTTCAACATGCCGGTGGCCTACAAGCGCTTCGCCGACATCGCCGAGGCGATGGGCATCGACACGCACGGCATGACCGACCCGCAGGCGGCCGACGCCGCGCTCAACGCCGCGATCCGGCTGCTGCGCGACGTGGGCATCCCGGAGCGGTTCGTCGACGTCAACGCCGACAGCTACTCGAAGAACCGGCTCGGTCAGGGCCCGACGAAGTTCTACGAGCAGGCCAAGGAGATCAAGGGCGACTCCGGCGACGTCGACCGCATCACCAATCACGTCCTCGGCGACGCCTGCACCCCGGGCAACGCCAAGGAGTGCACCTTCGACACCGTGCGCCCGGTGGTCGAGCACTGCATGACCGGGGATCTGGACGACCTGCTGACCTGATCCCTCCCCCGGACCGGCCGTGGTGTCGCGCCATCCGACCGCGCGGCATCACGGCCTTCCCACCACCGCACCGCTCGAATTCCGGAGGTATCGCAGTGCTCGACGACATCGCGGATCAGCCCGGCGACAAGCCCTTCGAGTCGGTGGAGGAGGTGATCAGCCGATTCGGCGAGCACGGCTACATCGCCGATCGCAGGCTGGCCACCACCGTCTACCTCCAGTCCAGGTTGGACAAACCGCTGCTGCTGGAAGGCCCTGCGGGCGTCGGCAAGACCGAACTCGCCAAGACGCTGGCGGCAGCCACCGGCCGGAGGCTGCTGCGGTTGCAGTGCTACGAGGGCCAGGACGAGAGCAAGGCGCTCTACGAGTGGGACTACGGCAAGCAGCTGCTCTACACGCAGATGCTGCGGGACAAGATCGGCGAGATCATCGCCGACGCACCGGACCTGTCCACCGCGATCGACCGGATCGGCGCGCAGGACAGCGTGTTCTTCTCCGACCGGTTCCTGGCCGCGCGGCCGCTGCTGGAGGCCATCCGCGGTGATCAGCCTGCGGTCCTGCTGGTCGACGAGGTGGACCGGGCCGACGAGTCGCTGGAAGCGGTGCTGCTGGAATGCCTGGCGGAGTTCCAGGTGTCGGTTCCCGAGGTCGGCACCTACACCGCGACGACTCCGCCGTACGTGGTGCTGACCTCCAACAACACGCGCGACCTGTCGGCGGCGCTGAAGCGCCGCTGCCTGCACCTCTTCCTGGACTACCCGGATCACGACCGCGAGTTGGAGATCGTCCGCTCCAAGAACACCGGCCTGCCGGAGAACCTGGCCGAGGAGCTGGTTTCGGTGGTGCGGCAGCTGCGGGCGCTGAAGCTGCGCAAGGCCCCGTCGATCTCCGAGACCATCGACTGGGCCCGCACCCTGGCGGTCCTCGGCGCCGACGAACTCGGCTCGGACGTGCTGGCCGAGACGGTGAACGTGGTCGTGAAGTACGAGCGCGACCTGCACCAGGCGCTCGACGTCATCGGGCACATGGCGGACCCGAACCGCGACATCCCGCAACAGCTGCCGGCCCACGGGCACGGACATGGCCACGGTCACGGACATGGGCATGACCACGACCACGGCGAGGTCGACGGCCGGGAGGTGCGCGCGGCCAAGGACGCACCCGGACGGCACGACGATTCCTACTACGGCGCACCAGGTTCCACCGATTCCGGCCGACGGCCGACGGGCGGTCAGGGACATCGCTCGTTCTCATCGGTGACCCGGCGCAAGTCGTGAGGAGCGGGCCGTGGAATCAGCTCTGCACCGGTTCGTCCGCCTGCTGCGCCTGTTCGGCATCCGCATCTCGGTGTCCGAGGCCACCGACGCGATGCGCTGCGCCGCCCAGCCCGGGATGCTCGACGACCGCGACGCGCTGCGCGACGCCCTGAAGGTCGCGATGATCAAGGACCGGCGCGACGAGGAGATCTTCGACGAGGTCTTCGACGCCTTCTTCACGTTGCGACGTGTCGTTCCCGACGACCACGAGCACGAGCACACCCACGAGCACGACGACCTCTCCGACACCGGCGAGCTCCAGTCGTTCACCGTCTCCGAGGAACCCGCCGACACGCCGCAGGAGGGCCACACCCACGCCAAACCAGCCGATATCCGGGACTACTTCGATCCCGAGGACATGGCCCAGCAGTACAACCTGCACCAGGAGAGCAACAAGATCGACCTCGCGTCGATGACCGACGAGGTGGTGTTCTCCAGCGACAACAGCAGCACGGGAGGCGGATCGGTGCCGTCGGTGCAGCTGGAGACCGAGCACCTGCACAACGCGGGCACGCCCGGATCGCTGGCCGAGCACACCGGTCACCGCATCGACACCCGGCTGAGCATCGCCGAGGAGCAGACGCTGCTGGACTGGCTCGCCGACGACGAGGAACCCGATTCGACGCCGCGCGGGCAGCTCACCGGGGTGTTGGAGAACCTGCCCGAACTGCTCAAGCAGCACCTGGCCAAGCTCGCCGAGCTGGAGCGCACGGCCAAGGAGTCCCGCGAGGTCACCACCGGCCGGCTCGACCGCGTCGACGAGGGCGAGCGGCAGCAGCTGGAGGAGTCGCTGCGCCGGATCGTGCACAGCCTGCGCGGCGCGCCGACCAGCAAGCGCCGCAACACCCCGCGCGGCAGGGTGCATCCGGCTCGCACGATGCGGCGCAACATGCGCTACGACGGCGTCCCGTTCCGGCCGGTCACCGTGACGCGGGCGGAGGACAAGCCGCGGTTGATCGTGCTGGCCGACGTGTCGCTGTCGGTGCGTTCCACCGCGCGCTTCACGCTGCACCTGGTGCACGGGCTGCAGTCGCTGTTCACGCAGGTCCGCACGTTCGCGTTCGTCGACGATCCGGTGGAGATCTCGGAGCTGTTCACCGATCATCCCTTGGAGCGCGCGCTCGGGCTGGTCTTCGACGGGCTGCCGCAGGGCGGGGTCCTCGACGTGGACGGGAACTCCGACTACGGCGCCACTTTCGCGGCCTTCCTCGAGGAGTTCGGCAACAGCCTCAACCGCCGGACCACCGTGCTGATCCTCGGTGACGGGCGCGGCAACGGCAACGACCCGAACGTCGAGGCGCTGGCCGAGATCGCGCGCCGGTCGCGGGAAACCATCTGGCTCACCCCGGAACCGCGCTACTCGTGGCGGCTGGGGCGCTGCGACCTGCCGGACTACGCCGACCACTGCGACCGGGTGCAGGTGGTGCGCGACCTCTCAGGTCTGGCGAAGGCGGCCGAGTCCATCGCGACGGAGGTGACCGGGCGGTGAGCGCGGGAGAGCGCTCGGCGCTGCACCACATCGATCCGCTGGCACCGCACGGCCGCGACCCGCTGGTCACCGTCTCCCGGCACGACGCGCCGTGCGACGCGCGCGTGCAGGTGACCCGCACCGGGCACTTCTGCCTGCACCGGCGCGATCACCGGATGGAGATCAGCCACTGGTTGCGGCCCGATCAGCTGGACAACAACCTGGCGGGCGTCCTCGCCGACGAGCTGTTCGCGCCCGGCTGGCTCAGCGGCGTCGAGGTCTTCGAGCGGGTGTTCACCGAGGTGGTGCAGTCGGTGATCGACGACCCGCTGCGGGCGTGGACGACGTTCTACGACAACACCCTCTCGCGCATCCGGGAGTGCTGGTCGGCTCCGGCGGGGTGCGCGCCGCACTCCTCCATCGCCGACTTCGCCCCGCTGTACCGGCGGGTCCTGCGGCTCGCCCCGCCCGGACGGGTGCTGGACCTGGGCTCGTGCTTCGGGTTCCTGCCGCTGCTGTTCGCCGAACGGGGCGAGCACTCGGTCATCGCCTCCGACCTGGCCCCCGGCAGCATGCGCCTGCTGGAGACGGTCGCGGCCACCCGAGGTCATCGCATGCCCACGCTGGTCTGCGATGCCGCCCAGGTCCCGCTGCCCGACGGCGCCGTGGACACGGTGACGGCCATGCACCTGCTCGAACACCTGGAACCCGGCCGGGGAGACGCGGTCCTCGCCGAAGCGCTCCGCCTCGCCCGACGCCGCGTGATCATCGCCGTCCCCTACGAGGACGAGCCCACCGCGGCCTTCGGCCACGTCCGCACCTACACCCCCACTGACCTCCACCACCTCGGCGACAGCACGGGACACCCCTACGAAGTGACCAACCACCACGGAGGCTGGCTCGAGATCCGCACGTCCCCCTGACCCCGATTCGAATTTCGCGCGAAATTCGAGACGTGTTCGGGCGGCTCGAATTTCGCGCGAAATTCGAATCCCGCCCTGCGGTCGAGCGTGTCCGCACTGGTCAGGTGGGCTTTCTTGTGGATTCGGGGCCGGGGAGATTCGTCAGATGAGGTGGAGCTTGCTGGCTTCGTAGACGGCTTCGGCGCGGCTGGTGGCGGTGAGCTTGCGCATGATGTTGCGGACGTGGAACTTGACCGTGGTTTCGGAGATGAAGAGCTTCGCTCCGATGTCGCGGTTGCTGAGCCCGTGGGCCAGTTGGCGCAGGACGATGAGCTCCCGTTCGGTCAGGCGCGGATCGCTCGACGGCGAGTTCATCGATTCGACCATGGCCGCGGCCGAGCGGGAGTCGAAGGAGCTCTCCCGGCGGGCCACGGCGCGGATGGAGCGGACGAGCTCGGTGGTGTCGACGTCCTTGACGACGTAACCCCGCGCACCGCGGTGGATGGCCTCGACGACCAGCCCGCCGTCGAGGAACGTCGTCAGCACCAGCACCCCGAGTCCCGGGTGCAGCTCGGTGAGCTGCCCGCACAGGTGCAGCCCCTCGGTGCTGTCGCCGGTGGAGAGCTTGAGGTCCAGCAGCACGACGTGCGGGCGGGCGGCGGCGACCACGTCGATCGCCTCGGCAGCGGTGGCGGCCTCGCCGACCACGTGCAGGTCCTCCTCGCGTTCGAGCACCGAGCGCAGGCCGTGCCGGACGATCGCGTGATCGTCGACGAGCACGATCCGCACCTGTCCGCACGATGTGCGCTGGTCGGGCACCGGCGGGGTCATGGCATCACCTCATGGGTCGAGGACAGCGGCACCCGCAGCTGCAGCGCGACGCCGCCCATCCGCGAACGGCGGATGCCCAGCGTCCCGCCGAGTTCCTGCGCGCGGGCGGCCATGTTGGCCAGGCCGCGGTGCCGGCCCGCCAGGTCGGTCGCCGAGGACAGCTTCAGCGATCGCCGCAGCTGCGCGGGATCGCCCGTCCCGTCGTCGGAGATCGTCAGCCTCAACTGCTGCTGCTGGTAGACGAGCTGCACGACGGCACGGCTGGCTCCGGCGTGCGAGACGACGTTGAACAGCGCCTCGCCGGTGAGCCGCAGGATGGAGCTCTCGTCCTCCGGTCGCAGCGGAGCGGGACTGCCCGCCACCCGCACCTCCACCTTCAACTCGCTGGACAGGTGCACGGTGGACAGCTGCTTGAGCAGGACCGGCAGCGAGCCCGGGGGTTCCTCGGCGCCGTGGTGCAGCGCGTAGATCGCCGCGCGCAGGCGTTCCACGGCCTGCTGGGTGAGCCCCTTGGCAGGTGCGAGCTTCTCCGCGACCTGCTCGGCTTCCGGGCCCATCTCGGCGAGTTCGGAGCGGCACACCTCGACGGTCATGCCGGCGCTGAGGACGTACTGGGTGACGGTGTCGTGCAGCTCGCGGGCGATGCGGTGGCGTTCGTCGTCGAGGGCCTGGCGCTGCATGGCCTCCACGAGGCGCCGCTGGGTCTCCTGCAGTTCGGCGTTGCGGGCGGCGAGGTCCCTGGCCTGCTGGGCGGCGGCCTCGGAGAGCTGCTCGGTGCGCCCGCGCAGCTGAGCCGCGGCATGGAACAGGAACGAGTTGTGCACGGCGACCGCGGCCTGGTTCGCCAGCACCCGCATGATCGCCAGGTCGGTGTCGGCGACCTGCACGTCGCCCGGCCAGCCGACGATGCCTCCGACCGGCTCGTCGTCGAGGGTCATCGGCGCCCGGACCCAGCCGGGGCCGTCGGGGGCGAGTTCGATCTCCCACGGCCGGGTTCGGATCACGTCGAGCTGCTCGCGCGCCTCGGGCGGCAGGTGGTCCTCGTCGTCGACGAGTTCGCCGCGGTGCAGCAGCAGGAACCGCGGCCGGGCCGCGCGCAGGGCTCCGTCGGCGATGCCCACCAGCAGCCGGTCGGCCTGGAGGTGTTCGGCGGCGGCGCGCACCACGGCTTCGACGAGCGTGCGGGGGCCTTCGACGGTGCGCACCAGCGCGCGGGAGATGCGGTCGAGCGCCTGCACGGCGCATTCGAGGCGTTCGGCGGAGCGCACGTACTCCGGGTAGAACGAGCGCTTGCCGGAGCGCAGCCCGGTCAGGACGCCGAGGTCGTCGCCGAAGTCGCCGCCTGAGGTCCCGGCATCACCGCTCACAGCGCCGCCCGGAACAGCGCCGCGATGTCGGTCGCCCGCGCTTCGCGCGGATTCGTCGTCAGGCAGGCGTCCTTGAGCGTGTTGCGAGTCAGCACCGGGATGTCCACATCGGACACCCCGAGCGAGCGCAGCGTCTGCGGGACGCCGACGACGTCGGCCAGTTCCCGCACCCGGTCGGCGAGGGCGAAGGCGACCTCGAAGGGGGGAACTCCTGCCGTGTCGATCCCGATCGCCGCGGCCAGCGGCACGTAGCGCGAGGGGTCCGTCTCGGCGTTGAAGCGGATCACGTGCGGCAGCAGCACCCCGTTGATCACCCCGTGCGGGGCGTCGAGCAGCCCGCCGACCTGGTGGCTCATGGCGTGGGTGGCGCCGAGGATGGCGTTGGTGAAGGCCATCCCGGCTTCCAGCGCACCCTGCGCCATGGCCACGCGCGGTTCGGCCTCGGTGGGGCGGAACAGGGTGCGGGCGAGGTTGCCGGTGATGAGCTTCGCGGCGTGCAGCGAGTGCTGCTCGGTGAGCGTGTTGTGCGCGCGGGAGACGTAGGACTCGATGGCGTGGGTGAGCGCGTCCAGGCCGGTGGCGGCGTTGAGCCAGTCCGGCATGCTGGTCAGCAGCCGCGGGTCGACCACCGAGATCTCGGGGACGAGGGCGCGGCTGAGGATGGTGATCTTGGTGGCGTTCGCGGTGTCGGTGATGATCGCGAACTGCGAGACGTCGGCACCGGTCCCCGACGTCGACGGCGCCATGACCAGCGGCGGGATCGGGTTCACCACCTGGTCCACGCCTTCGTAGTCCAGGATCCGGCCCCCGTTGCCGGAGAGGATCGCCACGCCCTTGGCCGCGTCGATCACCGAACCGCCGCCGACGCCGACGATCACGTCGGCACCGGATTCGGCGTAGCGCTGGTGCGCGGCCTCGACCTCGTGGTCCTTGGGGTTGGGCGTGACGGCGTCCCACACGACGGCCTTCAACCCGACCGCGTCGAGGTGCTCGGCGGCTTCGGCGGCCCACCGGGCTTCGGCGACGCCGCCGTCGGTGACCAGGAACGGGCGGCGCGCGCCCAGCCGCCGCGCGCAGTGCCCGAGCTCGGCCAGCGCGCCGGGCCCGAACACGACCTCCGGGACGTGAAACTTCGCCAGCCCGGGCGAGCCGCCGCTCAGCGGCGTGATCTGCGGTCCGGCCAGCTCGGCGACCGCTGGTTCGCGCGAGCTGGGCACCCGGCTTCGCACTGTCATCAGGCATCCTCCAGGCACCGGGGCGGGGGTGTGCGCGGCTCGGACCTCGACGATCACCGTTCGGGCCGACGAGCCGAACCCCGACCCATCCTAGTCCGAAAAGTGACCTGAACCACACCGCGAACCACCGTCGACCAGATTTCCACTGACCGGGGACGCGCGTGCGCGCGGTGAGGGCGCGAGCGGGGCCCACCCGGTGGGGCAGGCCCCGACATCGCCCCCCTGAGAACGACGCCGCCGATCAGGCGAGGCCGAACGCCTCCAGCTCGTCGTCGGTGAGCAACCGGGAGCGGATCAGGAACCGGACCCCCTCGGGGGCCTCCAGCGAGAACCCGCTGCCCCGGCCGCGCACGACGTCGATGGTCAGGTGCGTGTGCTTCCAGTACTCGTGCTGCGCCGCCGACATCCACACCGGAACCGCCTCCCCGTCCACCTCCAGGTCTCCGAGGTGCACATCCGAGCCGCCGGTGCGGAACTCCCCCGCCGGGTAGCACATCGGGGCGCTGCCGTCGCAGCACCCGCCGGACTGGTGGAACATCAGCGGGCCGTGGTCGGCCCGGAGGCGGCGCAGCAGCTGCGCCGCCTCCGGTGTCACGGCGACCCTGGCGGGCTCCATCAGAAGAAGCCCAGCTTGTCGGGCGAGTAGCTGACCAGCAGGTTCTTGGTCTGCTGGTAGTGCTCCAACATCATCTTGTGGTTCTCGCGGCCGATGCCGGACTGCTTGTAGCCGCCGAAGGCCGCGTGCGCCGGGTAGGCGTGGTAGTTGTTCACCCACACCCGGCCGGCCTGGATCTCGCGACCCGCGCGGTAGGCGGTGTTGGTGTCGCGCGACCACACCCCGGCACCCAGGCCGTAGAGGGTGTCGTTGGCGGTCTTGATCGCGTCGGCGTAGTCGTCGAAGCGAGCGACCGAGACGACCGGGCCGAAGATCTCCTCCTGGAAGATCCGCATCTTGTTGTGGCCCTCGAACACCGTCGGCTGCACGTAGTAGCCGCCGGAGAGCTCGCCGCCGAGGTCGGCGCGCTCGCCACCGGTGAGGACCTTGGCGCCCTCCTGCTTGCCGATGTCGAGGTAGGACAGGATCTTCTCCAGCTGGTCGTTGCTGGCCTGCGCGCCGATCATGGTGTCGGTGTCCAGCGGGTTGCCCTGCTTGACCGCCTTGGTGCGCTCCACGGCCTCGCCGAGGAACCTCTCGTAGATGCCGCTCTGGATCAGCGCCCGCGACGGGCAGGTGCACACCTCGCCCTGGTTGAGCGCGAACATCGTGAAGCCTTCGAGCGCCTTGTCGTAGAAGGCGTCGTTGGCCGCGGCCACGTCGTCGAAGAAGATGTTCGGGCTCTTGCCGCCCAGCTCCAGCGTTACCGGGATGATGTTCTCGCTGGCGTACTGCATGATCAGCCGCCCGGTCGTGGTCTCACCGGTGAAGGCGATCTTGCCGATCCGGTTGCTGGAGGCCAGCGGCTTGCCCGCCTCGACGCCGAAGCCGTTGACCACGTTGAGCACACCCGCGGGCAGCAGATCGCCGATGATGCTGATCAGCACGTGGATCGAGGCCGGGGTCTGCTCGGCCGGCTTGAGCACCACGGCGTTGCCCGCGGCCAGCGCGGGCGCCAGCTTCCAGACGGCCATCAGGATCGGGAAGTTCCACGGGATGATCTGGCCGACCACGCCCAGCGGTTCGTGGAAGTGGTAGGCCACCGTGTTGTCGTCGACCTCGCCGAGGCTCCCCTCCTGCGCGCGGATCGCTCCGGCGAAGTAGCGGAAGTGGTCGATGGCCAGCGGGATGTCGGCGGCCAGGGTCTCGCGGACCGGTTTGCCGTTCTCCCAGCTCTCGGCGACGGCCAGCCGTTCCAGGTTCGCCTCCATGCGGTCGGCGATCCGGTTGAGCACGTTGGCCCGCTCGGCGACCGAGGTGCGGCCCCAGGCCGGCGCCGCGCCGTGCGCGGCGTCCAGCGCGCGCTCCACGTCGTCGGCGGTTCCCCGGGCGATCTCGGTGAAGTCCGCACCGGTCACCGGCGTCGGGTTCGCGAAGTACCCGCCCTTGGCCGGGGCCACGTACTCACCGCCGATGTAGTGGTCGTAGCGGGATTCGTAGGCCACGACGCTGCCCTGCGTACCCGGCGCTGCGTACTTGGTCATGCGTTGCCTCCTGCACGAGAACTTCCGTTGTCGCGCGGAATCGTGTCGTGCCTCACGTTGCAACGAGGTTGCACCGGGATTGCGCCGACCGGGTGCCTGACCGAACGGACGGTTTTGGTCCTGGTGGCGGGTGGCGCTCTTGTCCCCGGTGTCGCGCGTGGTCATCATGACCCTCACGCGTCGACGCCGACGTCGGGACTGGAGGCAGGGTGCGCACCGAGGAGGAACCCACGACCGCCGCGATGCTGGCCGACCCGCTGGAGTACGCATCGTTGCTGGGGCGCGTGTGGGACGCGGTGCTGCGCGGGGACCGCGCGCCCCGCTCACCGCGAACGCTGGTCTCGGAGTCCTGGCAGCGTTCGCTGGCCGCCGAGATCGACCCCGACTCCTGCGAGGCGCCGGTGGTCTGCGAGCGCGGCGAAGTCCGCGACATGCGCACCGAACATCCCCTGGCCGCAGCGATTCCCGTGCTGCGGCAGACCGTGCTCGACGTCGCCGACGAGGCGATGCACGTGATGATCGTGACCGACCGGGACGGGCTGATCCTCTGGCGCGAGGGCAACTCCGAGGTGCAGCGGCGCGCCGACCGGGTGCGGCTGTGCGAGGGAACCCGGTGGGCCGAGGAGGCCATCGGCACCAACGCGATGGGAACCACCCTGGCGGTGGGAAAACCGGTGCAGATCTACTCCGCCGAGCACCTGGTGCGCACCTACCACGACTGGACCTGCGCGGCGAGCCCCATCCACGACCCCGACACCGGTGACGTGCTGGGGTCGGTGGACATCAGCGGCCCGCTGCGCACCGTGCACCCGGCGATGGTGTCGCTGGTCAGCGCCGCCGCGCAGCTGGCCGAGAGCCACCTGCGCGCGCGGATGGCCGCGCGCGACGAGCAGCTCCGGGCCCGCAACATGCCGCACCTGCGGGCGCTGCGGGGTGAAGCGGGCGCGCTGCTGACCCGCACCGGGCGGGTGCTGGCTGTGGAACCGGGCGCGTCGCTGCTGCCCGAGCGCGTCGACGTCACCGACGGCCGGGTCACGCTCGCCGACGGCCGCGAGGCGGTGCTGGAACGGCTCGCCGAGGGGTACCTGCTGCGGCTGCCCGGTTCGTCGGCGGCGCGGACGCGTCCCCGTCCCGTCCTGTCGCTGTCCTTCCTGAACTCCGCGGGGCCGCGCGCGGTCCTCGACGGGCGCGAGGTTCCGCTGTCGTTGCGGCACGCGGAGATCCTGACGCTGCTGGCGATGCGACCAGCGGGCCTGACCGCCGACCGGCTGGCCTTCCAGCTCTACGGCGAGCGCGGCAACCCGGTGACCGCCCGCGCGGAGATCCACCGGTTGCGCACGCACCTGGGCGAGCACGTCATCGCCACCAAGCCCTACCGGTTGCAGGCGGCGGTCGACGCGGACTTCCTCACCGTGCGCCGCGCGCTGCACGACGGCGACATCCGCACCGCCTCGGAGACCTACCGGGGGCCGCTGCTGGAGGCCAGCGAGGCGCCGGCGATCCGCGACGAGCGGGAGGAGCTGTTCGCGTCGCTGCGCAACGCGGTCCTCGACCGCGGGGACGTGGCTGCGCTGTGGGCGCTGTTCCGCGACCACCCGACCGACGACCTGGAGATCCTGGGGCAGCTCGCGCACCGCCTCCCCCACCACGACTCCCGCAGGCCGCTGGTCACCGCCCGGATGCAGCAGGTCCTCGCGGGCGAGTCCTGATCAGGCCCGCAGACCGGCGAGCATGACCTCCACGACCCGCTGGACCGACTCCACGCCTCCGGGCACCGGCAGGTGCGACGACAGCGCGCCCTCGACCATCTCGCAGATCAGGGCCAGGTCGTCGGGGCCGACATCGCTGCGGATGACACCGGCCTCCTGCGCCTCGCGCAGTCCCGGGGCCAGGATCGAGACCAGCTGACCGGCGTATCGGCGCTGGTCAGTGGGCGGGAGCTCGCGGAACAGCCGCACCAGCGGGCGCCGCGAGATCTGCTCGTCGAACAGCTCCTCCAGCACCTCGATGAAGTCGCATTCGGCGACGAGCTCGCGCAGCAGGTGCAGCTTGCTCTCGGCCACCGCGATCCCGAGGGCGTAGCGGTCCGAGAAGTGCCGGTAGACGGTGGCGCGGCCCAGTCCGGAGCGGCGGGCGATCTCCGACAGCGGCACGAGGTCGACGTCCTCGGTGAACGCCTCGTCGGCGGCCCGCAGGATGACCTCGCGATTGCGGCGCGCGTCGGTACGGCGAGAGCTCAGCACCGACTACCTCCACGTGGCCACACGGGACCCCAACTTACTCGTCAGTAGTGAGATCGTCGACCAGTTCAATGTCTCGTTTTGGCTCCCTAGGCTCGCGGCTCAGTCACCGAGGACGCGCGCCTGGAGGTACCGCATGCCCGAACTCAGCCGCCGCACCCTGCTCGCCGGAACAGCCGCGGCGACAGGCCTGTCCCTGCTGGGCCCGTACGCCCACGCGGCCGGCCGCGTGCCCCTCACCCGCGAGGAGCACCGGGTGGTCGTCATCGGATCAGGGTTCGGCGGTGGCGTGACGGCGCTGCGGTTCGCCCAGGCCGGGGTGCCGGTGCTCGTGCTGGAACGGGGCAAGCGCTGGCCGACCGGCCCGAACGCCGACACCTTCCCCACCCTGGCCGCCCCGGACAAGCGGTTCTTCTGGCTGGGTTCGGGCCCGTCGCTGTTCGGGATCTCCCCGCCGCCGTTCGAGCGCTACACCGGCCTGCTGGAGCGCGTGACCGGCAACGGCATGGACATCATGTGCGCGGCCGGGGTCGGCGGCGGCTCCCTGCTCTACCAGGGCATGACGCTGCAACCGACCGAAGAGGTCTTCAACGCCAACATGCCCGAGCGGCTCGACTACGCCCGGATGGACGGCGTCTACTACCGGCGCGTGGCCGAGATGCTCAAGATCGCCACCGCCCCGGACGAGCTGATCAACAGCGAGACCTACAGCGCATCGCGGATCTTCGCCTGCAACGTCGAGCGGGCCGGCTACTCGGTGGAGAAGATCCCGATGCCGATCGACTGGGACTACGCGCTGCGCGAGCTCCGCGGCGAGATGAAACCCTCCTACACCAACGGTGATTGCGCGTTCGGCGTGAACAACGGCGGCAAGCACTCCGTCGACGTCACCTACATCGCCCAGGCCGAGGCCACCGGCAAGGTCACCGTCGCCGAGCAGCACAACGTCACCGACGTGGCCAAGACCCGCGACGGCCGCTGGCAGGTCCACGTCGACCGCATCGCCACCGACGGCACCGTGCTGGAGCAGAAGATCATCACCACCGGTGCGCTGGTCATGGCGGCGGGCACGGCGGGCACCACGCGGTTGTTGATGCGCGCCGCCGCCAAGGACCAGATCCCGGACATGCCCGACGGTCTCGGCTCCAACTGGGGCTCCAACGGCGATCGCATCTACACCTGGACCAACCTCGCCGACGACTTCGGCGCGCCGCAGGGCGGACCGGTGATCTACGGCAGCAAGGAGTGGGACGACCCGACCCTGGCCAACACGGTCATCCAGGCGTCGCTGCCTCCGACGCCGAACCTGCGCACCACGATGCTGGTCGGCTACGGCGTCAGCTCCGGGCGCGGCCGGTTCGTCTACGACTCGGCGAAGGACGACGCCGTGCTGGACTGGCCGTCGCAGGCGGATTCGGTGCTGGCCGAGCGCATCGACGAACGCGTCGCCGCGGTCGCGGGCGACGGCTCGGTCCGGCTCGACACCACCTCGCTGGTGCCCAACACCTGGCACCCGCTGGGCGGCGCGTCGATGAACGTGGTCTGCGACCTCGCCGGCCGGGTGAAGGGCCACCGGGGGCTCTACGTCCTCGACGGCGCCCTCATGCCCGGCAACACCGCCGCGTGCAACCCGTCGATGACCATCGCGGCCGTGGCCGAACGCGCCACCGACGAGCTCCTCGCCCAGGACGCCGGCGTCGTCTTCTGATCCCCTGCCCCGCGCCACTGCGGTGGCGCGGGGCGAGGTGTCACCTCGCGGCGTGCGATGCGTCGAGGAACTCCTCCCGGTGGATCTTGCGAGGAGCCATCCGCCGCCGCTTGAGCGCCTTGACCCCCGCCTCGATCATCCCCGGCGGACCGCAAAGGAACGCGCTGAGCCCGCGGCAGGATTGGAAGTCCGCCAGCACCACGTCGGTCACGAGCCCGGTCGCACCTTCCCAGTCCTCTTCGGACAGACAGGGCCGGTACCCGAAGTTCGGGTGCTCGCGTGCCAGGTCCTCGAAGAACTCGACGTCGTAGAGGTCCTGCCTGCTCCGGCCACCGTGGTAGAGGTGCAGCTCCGGGGCGAGGTCGTGGGCCAGCGCGTGCCGCACGATCGACTTCAGCGGCGCCAGCCCGGTGCCCCCGGCGATGAGGATCGCCGGTTCCTCCTGCGCCACGGGCATCCCGAAGTCCCCGAGCGGCCCCTTGAGCTCGACGCGCTCCCCCACCGCCAGGCCCGCGAACATCCAGCCGTCGGTGGCGATCCCACCGGGGGTGCGCCGGACGTGGAACTCCAGGCGCGAGGTCTCCGACGGCGGGTTGGCCATCGAGTACTGCCGCGCCACCTCGGTTCCCGGCACTGAGATCTCGGCGTACTGCCCGGGGTTGAAGACCATCGGTTCGTCGAGCTCGACGACCAACCGCCGAATGTCCCGGGCGATGTCGTCGAGCACGACCACGGTCCCGATGTGGTCGCGCAGCGGGTGCCGCGGCACCCCGTCGTCGGGGTCGACCTGCTCGACGGGTTCGAGCACCAGCCCGGACATCGGCGTGGCCTGGCAGCCCAGGGCGATCCCGGACTCCCGTTCCTCCGGGGTGAGCGTGTACTCCGATGATTCGCGGTGGTCGACCTCACCGGCGAGCACCTTCACCTTGCAGCTGCCGCAGGTGCCCTGCGTGCAGGAGTGCGGCAGCCAGATGTCGTCGCGCAGGCACGATTCCAGGATCGACTGCCCCGCAAGGCATGTCGTCGACCGGTCCAGCGGATCGATGCGGACCTCGTGGGTCGTCTCGGGCGCGGCCATCACACCTCCCACGCCGCGTGCAGCTCGACCGGGCCGCGGAAGCCCCATCCCCAGAAGTCCACCTCGTGATCGGTGTCGGGCTCCAGGTTCGGGATGGCCTCGAACAGCTCCTCCAGCGCGATGCGCACGACCTCGGTCGCGAAGTACGTTCCCGCGCAGGCGTGCTTGCCCGCGCCGAAGGCCAGGTTCGGCACCGGCGTGCGATCGAGGTCGAACACCGCGGGCGAGCTGTAGTCGTTCTCGTCGTGGTTGGCCGACCCGTAGGACATCATCACCACCGAACCGGCGGGCAGCTCGATGCCGTCGATGGTCATGTCCTGGTGGTTGCGCCGCGCCACCGCCGACCAGATCGGCGAGGTCCAACGCACGCCCTCGGTGATCGCCCTGCGCACCAGCGACGGATCGTCGATGACCCGTTCCAGCTGGCCGGGGCGGGTGAACAGGCCGGCGATGGTGGAGGCCATCGCGTGTCCCGGTTCCTGCATCGCACCGAGCAGGAACACGAAGACGTTCGGGTAGATGATCTCGCGGTCGCGGACCTGGCCGGGTGGCATGCCGTCGTGCAGCCAGTGCGACAGCGCGCTGTCGTCGGGCTCGACGGTCCAGGCGTCCAGCAGCGGGTCCACCACCGCGCGGATCTCGGCCTTGGCCTCGTCACCGGGCAGGAAGCCGTCCGGGTTGGCCCAGTCGCCGTTCTCGTCGACACCGGCGTTGGTGAACGAGACGCTGAGCTTGCGGAACCACTCGCGCAGCTTGTCCGAGCTCACCGACCGCAGGCCCATCAGGTCGCCGAGGCTGCGCACGCTGACCGGCTCGCAGAACTGCGACACCAGGTCCGCCTTGCCGTCGTTCTCGAACGCCTCCAGGTAGCGGCGAGCGATCGGCCGGGCCAGGCCGTCGACGTACCGGTCGACCTCGCTGGGCTGCAGCCCCGGGTCGACCATGGCGCGCAGGTCGTCGTGCTCGGCGCCGTTGGCGTCCAGCACCGCCGGGTCGCCGAAGGTGCGGCGACCGGCCGGGGCGATGACGCCCTCGAAGTCGCTGTCATCCGTACCCGCGATCCGCTTGCACATCTCCTTGGTGGAGGCCACCCAGCAGCCCAGCGCCGGGACGTAGGCCAGCGGGGCTTCCGCGCGAAGCCGCTCGTAGAACGGGTACGGGTCGCGCTCCAGCTGCTCCATCGTCACGTCCGCGATCCAGCTCGGCGTGGTCATCGTCATCGCAATTCCTCCGTCGCTCTTCCGGCGCACTCGCATTTCGGGAGATCGGGTTCCTTCCGCAGCGGATCCGGGATCGCCGTCCGGGCGGTGTCAGCAGGAAAAACACCACGGTCCGGCGGGCGCGGTCGAGCCGCTGGGCGCGGTGCCGGGACGAATTGCGCGACGAAATCGGGATTCACCCGTGGCAGCGCTTACCCATCGCGTTCCCGGACGGTTTAATCCCTGGCAAGCCGGCTCAAGGACGAGGAGGCGAGATGGTGACCGGAACGTCGCAGGAGGCGGTCCGCCGGGCGGCGACGCGCGACTGGAGCGAGGCGATCCGCGCCGTCACCGGCGCCTACTTCCCGCACGAGCTGCGCCCGCTGTCGCCCACCGACCGGCTCGACCTGTCGATGCAGACCGTGGACCTGGGGCCGGTGACCGTCGGCCGAATCGGCTGGGGCGTGGACGTGGCCATCGACTGCGCCTATCCCGACGCCTACGAGGTCAACATGCCGCTGGCCGGCCGCCTGGAATCCCGGCACGGCCGCGACCAGGTGGTTTCCGGCGAGGGCACCGGCACGATCTTCCCGCCCAACCGCACCACCCCGATCACCCGCTGGTCGTCGGAGTGCACGGTGGTCGGCGTCAAGTTCGACCGCGCCTGCCTGGAACGCGAGGCCGACCGGGTGCTGGCCGCGCCTCTGCCCGGCGGACTGGACCTGCCCGCGCAGATCGACCGGCGCAGCGCGGCCACCCGGGGCTGGCTGCACTTCGTCCGCAACCTCACCGCGGACCTGGGCGAGACCAACGCGATGCTGTGCGACGACGTCCTCAAGCGGCAGCTGTCGAGCACGATCATGACGGGATTCCTCCTGGCGATGCACCCCGACCGGCGCAGCGCCGCTCCCGCCCGGCCGCGCATCGTCAACCGCGTCCTGGACCGGCTGCGCTCGGACCCGGCCCACGCGTGGACGGCCGCCGAGATGGCCGAGATCGCCGGTGTCAGCGTCCGCCGCCTGCAGGAGGGCTTCCAGGAGTACGTCGGCACGACACCGTCGGCGTGCCTGCGCGACATCCGCCTGACCCGCGCCCACGAGGACCTGCTGGCGGCGAGCGCGTCCACGGTAGCCGAGGTCGCCGCCCGCTGGAACTTCACCAACACGGGCCGCTTCGCCGCCGCCTACCGCGACAAGTACGGCCGCACGCCCTCGGAGACCCTGCAGGGCTAGGCGGATTCGAATTTCGCGCGAAATTCGAATCCGCCCACGCACCCGGGCATGTCCGCACAGGTCAGAGGGCCGTGTCGGGCTCGGTGGTCGAATTTCGCGCGAAATTGGAGCGCTGCGTTTCGCGCTCGAATTTCGCGCGAAATTCGAGGGCTCTCCCCTCCCGGGCGAGCCGCGGGGTGAGGGGTTGCGGGGTGGAAGTGAAGGTCGCACGAGGAGGCTCATGAGTTGACTGTCGACATCGGGCTATCATCTCGGCGTGGCGGAAGAGTCTTTGCGCAGTTTGGATCGCTTGACCTTGCGGGAGCGCGCGCTGGTGGCGCTGCGCGAGGCGATCCTGACCGGGCGGTACGGGCCGGGTGATCACCTCGGCGAGGTCGAGATCGCCTCGCAGCTGTCGATCAGCCGCGGCACGGTGCGCGAGGCGCTGCGTCATCTCCAGCAGGAAGGCCTGGTCACGCCTGGTGTGCGCGGCATGCTGCGGGTGCGCAGCCTGTCGGCGAACGAGATCGACGAGCTGTTCCGGGTCCGCTGCGCGCTGGAGGGCCAGGCGGTCGCCGAGATCGTCGAGTCCGACCGGCTCGCGCAGGTGGTCGGCGAGCTGCACTCGGCGCTGGACAAGCTGGAGGCGGCCACCGGCGACCTCAGCGAGCAGCTGGAAGCCGACCTCGCCTTCCACGCCCAGCTGTGCGAGCTGTCGGGCAACTCGATCCTGCTCGACACCTGGCGGCACCTGGAGGGTCCGATCCGGGTGGTCGTGATGAGCGCGTCCACCGAGAACCGGCGCTTCCCCATGTCCGCTGACCACCACCGGCCGATAGTCGAGGCCGTCGAACGCGGCGACGCCGACACCGCCGTGCGCGTGCTCCGCGAGCACATGCAGGCCGCGGTCAAGCTGCTCAACAGCAAGAGCTGAACCCGGTCTCGGGGCGGAAAATCCGTCCTTGACACCCCGCCGACCGGACTTATGATGACTGTCAACATTGACTGTTGACACTCAACACTCAGCCACCCGGTCAAGGAGGATCGCGATGGCAAGCTCCCCATCCCGGGCGTCGGTGAACGGCAGCCCGGAGAAGTTCAGAGTCGCCGTCGGCTGCGGAGTCGGCGCGACCATCGAGACCTACGACTTCATCGGCTTCGGAACCGCCGCCGCCCTCTACTTCGGCGACGCGTTCTTCCCCGGATCCGACCCCCTGTCGGCTTCGCTGATGTCCTTCGCAACCCTCGGCGTCGGCTTCGCCGCACGTCCGCTGGGCGGCATCATCGCAGGTCACCTGGGTGACCGCATCGGACGCAAGCCGGTGCTGGTGGCCTCACTGCTGCTGATGGGCGTCGCCACCGTGCTCATCGGCTGCCTGCCCACCTACCAGCAGGCCGGTATCTGGGCGCCGGTGCTGCTGGTGGCCGTCCGCATCGTGCAGGGCCTCGCCTTCGGCGCGGAGTGGGGCGGTGCCATCCTGATGACCTTCGAACACGCGCCCTGGCGCAAACGAGGTCTCTACACCGGCATCACCCAGGCCGGGTTCCCCGTCGGCCTGCTGCTGGCGAACCTGGCGTTCCTGCTCAGCGCCGGACTCGGCGGCACGCTGACGTGGCGAGTCCCGTTCCTGCTCTCGGCGGTGCTCATCGTGGTGGGCATCCTGATCCGCCTGAAGATCGACGAGTCGCCGGAGTTCGAGGAGCTCAAGGAATCCGGCGAGGTCGCGCGCAACCCGATCCTGGAGGTGCTGCGCGACGACTGGCGCAACGTGCTGCGCACCTTCTGCCTGCGCGTGGTCGAGACGGCGGGCTACGCGGTCTCGGTGACGTTCATGCTGTCCTACTTGGAGCTCGACACCTCGCCCACCTCGGGGTCCTTGAGCCTGCTGGCGCTGACCACGGCCGCGGGGATCGGCATCCTGGCCACCACGCTGTGGGGGCACTTCTCGGACGTCTTCGGCAGGCGCCCGATCTACCTGCTGGGATGCGTAGCCGCCGTGGCGTGGGGCGTGCCGATGTTCTTGATGGCCAACACCGGCTCCGCGGTGCTGATCGTGCTCGCCTTCGTGATCAGCTACGCGATCTGCCAGAACTCGCTGGCCGGGGTCCAGGGCGCCTGGTTCTCGGAGCTGTTCGAGACCAAGACCCGCACCGCCGGGGCGTCGCTGGCCTACCAGATCTCCGCGGTCGTCTCGGGTTTCACGCCGATGATCGCCACCGCCCTGTACGCGCAGGCCGGTTGGCTCGGACCGGCGCTGCTGTTCAGCGGCTACGGCGTGCTGGGCCTGGTCGCGGCGGTGCTCACCCGGGAGACGTGGGGCCCGGCTCAGAAGGCGGAGGTCGCGGCCCTCGAGCGCGCCGCCAACGGCAAGGAGGAAGCAGTTGTCTGATCGAACGCGCAAGATCGCGGAGTCGGCGCGCCGCATCCGCGAGAACGCCCTGGACATGGGCGAACTCCAAGGACAGGGCTACATCGCCCAGGCGCTCGGGGTCGCCGACGTGCTGGCGGTGATGTACTCCGACCAGCTGCGGTTCCGGCCCGAAGACCCGGAGTGGGAGGACCGCGACCGGTTCCTGCTGTCCATCGGCCACTACGCGATCGCGCTGTACGCGGCGCTGGCCGAGGCCGGGGTGATCGACGCCGACGAGCTGCAAACCTACGCCTCCGACGACTCGCGGCTGCCGATGTCGGCCATGGCCAGCTACACCCCGGGGGTGGAGATCTCCGGCGGTTCGCTCGGCCACGGGCTCGGCGTCGCCGTGGGCATGGCACTCGGGTTGCGGCACAGGGGAAATCCGGCCCGCGTCTACAACCTGCTCTCCGACGGCGAGCTCGACGAGGGTTCCACGTGGGAAGCGGCGCTGGCCGCCTCGCACCACGGGCTGGACGGCCTCATCGCGATCGTCGACGTCAACGCGCTGCAGGCCGACGGCCCGACGGTCGACGTGCTGCGCACCGAGCCGATCCAGGCCAAGTGGGAGTCCTTCGGCTGGAACGCCGTCCGCGTCGACGGCAACGACGTCGACGCCCTGGTGGCAGCGCTGGACGGGCTGCGCGAGCACCGGGGTTCGCCGTCGGTGCTGATCTGCGACACCCGGGTCGGCCGAGGCGTCCCGTTCCTGGAGACCCGGGAGAAGGCGCACTTCATGCGGGTCGAACCGCACGAGTGGCAACTGGCACGCGACCACCTGCAGGAGGCCGGGGCATGACGACCGCGACCAAGAAGGCCACCACGTCGGCGATGATCGCCTCGTTCGCCGACGAGGGCCAGAAGACCACCAAAGCCCCGTTCGGGCACGCGCTGGCCCGGCTCGCCGAGCAGCGCCAGGACGTCGTGGGCCTGTCAGCGGACCTCGCCAAGTACACCGACATGCACGTCTTCCGCGACGCCCACCCGGAGCGGTTCTTCCAGATGGGCATGGCCGAGCAGTCGCTGCTGGCCGCGGCCGCGGGGATGGCGGAGGTCGGCCTGACGCCGTTCGCCTCGACCTATTCGGTGTTCGCGACCAGGCGCGCCTACGACTTCCTGTGCCTGGACATCGCCGAGCCGGGGCTCAACGTCAACGTCATCGGCGGACTTCCGGGGCTGACCACCGGCTACGGGCCGAGCCACCAGGCCACCGAGGACGTCGCGATCCTGCGCGGCATCCCAGGACTGACCATCGTCGACCCGTGCGATTCGGTGGACATCGAGCAGGCGGTCCCGCAGCTGGCCGACTCGCCCGGCCCCACCTACCTGCGGTTGCTGCGCGGTGCGGTGCCGACGGTGCTCGACGAGTACGACTACCGCTTCCAGCTGGGCAAGGCCGCTGAGCTGCGCACCGGCCGGGACGTGCTGATGATCTCCAGCGGGCTGATGACGATGCGCGCCCTGACGGCGGCCGCCGAGCTCGCCGACGATCACGTCGACGTGGCCGTGCTGCACGTGCCGACCATCAAACCCCTTGACCGGCAAGCGATCCTGTCCGCCGTGGGACGGGACCGGTTGGTGGTGACGCTGGAGAACCACACGGTCGTCGGAGGTCTGGCCGAGTCCGTCGCGTCCTGCCTGGCCTTCGCCGGGGTGGGTGAGCGCATCGTGCCGATCGGCCTGCCCGACGAGTTCCTGGCCGCGGGCGCGCTGCCCACGCTGCACGACCGCTACGGACTTTCGGTGCCGCAGATCAAGAAGCGCGTGCTCGCCGAGCTCGGCTGACCCACCTAGGAGATCGCATGAACAGCAACCGCACAGCCATCGTGACCGGAGCCGGTTCGCGTCGCGGCATCGGGCAGGGAATCGCGCACGCGCTGGCCGGGCAGGGCTGGAACATCGCCGTGCTCGACGTCGACGAGGCCAGCGCGAAGGACGTCGCCAACGCCGTCGCCGAGGCGCACGGCGTGGCCGCGGTCAGCGCTGGTTGCGACGTGACCGACAAGGCGGCGGTGGACGCCGCCGTGTCGGTCGTGGAATCGGAGTTGCCGGAGATCGGCGCGCTGGTCAACAACGCCGGAATCACCTCCCCCGTCCCGTTCCTGGAGGTCTCCGACGAGGAGTGGGATCGCGTCTTCGAGGTCAACGTCCGGGGCAGCTACCTGATGACCAAGCGGGTCGTCGGTGGCATGGCCGAGCGGGGTTTCGGGCGCGTCGTGAACCTCTCGTCGGTGTCGGCGGAGCGCGGCGGCGGGGTGTTCGGCGGTGTCGCCTACTCGGCGGCCAAGGCCGGGCTGCTCGGGTTCTCCCGAGCGCTGGCCCGCGAACTGGGCCCGTCGGGGGTCACGGTGAACTCCGTGGCCCCGGGCCTGATCGACACCGACATCACGGCGGGCAAGCTCGACCCGGAGCGCAAGGCCGCGATGATCGCCGACATCCCGACCCGCCGCGCCGGCCGCGTCGACGACGTCGCCGATGTCGTCGCGTTCCTGTGCCGACCGGAATCGGGCTACCTCACCGGTGTCACCTACGACATCAACGGCGGCTCGCACATCCACTGACCGGACGGTGGGGTCCGCGCGTCGGCGCGGGCCCCACCGATGGCATACTTCCGCCGGTGCGCAGGACGTTCTCGATCGTCGCCGTGTCGGCCGCGCTGCTGGCCGCGATCCTCCTCGTGGGTCCGTCGATCACGCTGCACGAACAGGTGCTGCACCACGAGACCTCCGGGGACGCGGGCGTGACCTACGAGCACTCGGGTGCGCGGTGGTCCAGCGACCTCCACCTGGTCGAGCTCCGCACGGTCACCGACACCCGCTACGAACTCCGCCTGGGCCCCGACGCCGCGTCCTACTACTACCCCGTCGAGCTCGCCTTCGGCTCCGAACCTCCGGCACTCCGCCAGGTCACGTGGCTGCCCGACGCCGTCGAGATCACCTTCACCACGGGAGAAGCGCTCCACGTCCCAGCCGACAACTTCCGCAGCACCCGGTGACTCACCCGTCCCACCCGAGGGTTCCGAAGGGACGCGATTCGAGGTAACCGCGCAGGCCGGCGGCCGGGTAGCCGATGATGTCGCCGGGCAGCGCGTCGAGCGCGAACCAACTCAGCTCGTAACACTTCTCGGGCTCGCGGTTCTCCGGTTCGCCGTGCCAGGCGGGGGCTTCGAAGAACACCCCGAGGCGCGGCTCGACACCGGTCGCGGTCGCGTGCAGCGTGTGCACGTGCCGGAGATCGTTCCCGTCGATGCGAACCCCGACCTCCTCCCACGCCTCCCGAACCGCGGCCTGGACCAGCGATTCCCCCGCATCGACCTTCCCCGAGGGAAGGTGCCACAACCCGTCCCCGAAGCTCCCGCGCCTGCGGCTGAGCAGCACTCGCCCCTCCCGCACCATGATCACGTGAGCATCAACCACCGTTCGATGAACCACCACCCGATCATCCCCCAACGCACGCACCCCAGGACGCGGGAACGTCCCGACTTCCACTGAAATCCGGATCCAGCCGAGCACCGCGGACATGTCGGGCATCGCCGGTACGGTCCCGGCATGGTGATGGCGGATCCGGGAGGCGATGAGTTCTGCGCCGGGCACGCGAGGGGGCGCTCATGAGGACCGGTGACGACGGCACTCGACTGGTGGTCCTTCGCGGGCCTTCCGGTTCTGGGAAGTCCTCTGCGGCGCGGGAATTGCGTCGGCGGGTCGGGCGCGGCGTGGCCCTGGTGGAGCAGGACTACCTGCGCCGGATCCTGCTGCGTGAGCGCGATCGGCCTGGTGGGGCGAACATCGAGTTGATCTCGAACACCGCGCGGTTCGCGCTGGATCGCGGATTTCACGTGATCCTCGAAGGGATCATGCCGGCGGCCCGCTACGGCGCGATGCTGCGGTCCCTCCACGACGACCACGCGGGCCGGAGCTTCTTCTACTACTTCGACATCAGCTGGTCCGAGACCTTGCGGCGGCACGCGACGCGACCGAAATCCGCCGAGTTCGGGGCCGCCGAGATGAGCGAGTGGTTCGGCCAGGCGGGTCGGCTGGAACTGATCGAGGAACGAACGGTGCCCGAGAGTCTCAGCCTGGACGAGATCGTTCGGCGGCTTCAGCGAGAGGTGTTCTAGCGGTTGCGGGTTCGCGCGGTCAGTCGCGGAATCGGACGACTCCTGCCGTCAGCCGCTTCACGCGGTCGGCGTCGCGGATGCCGTCGATCTCCACGATGCGGCCGTCCACCACGGTGAACACCATGATCGACACCGGACGGCCGGACCGGGCGGCGACCACGCCGGGCAGGCCGTTGACGAGCACCCGGTGGAGCTCCGCACCGCGACTCGCGCGGGACTGCCGGGCGATCTTCTCAGCCCCTCGGTACACCGCGGGCGGCCGCTCGCCGCCGTAGTCGGTGCGGAAGACGACGTCGGGGTCGAGCAACCGCACCAGCGCGTCGAAGTCCCCGGCGTTCGCGGCGGTGAAGAACGCGTCCACCACCTCGCGCTGCCTGCCGATGTCCTGGTCGGGGGTGGGTGGCTCGGCGCCCCGGACGCGTCGCCGCGCGCGGCTCGCGAGCTGCCGGGCCGCCACCGGCGTGCGGTCCACCAGCCGCGCGACCTCGTCGAAGGGCAGGTCGAACATGTCGTGCAGCACGAAGGCCAACCGCTCGGCCGGGCTGAGCGACTCCAGCACCACGAGCAGCGCGAGGCTGACCGAGTCGGCGAGCAGCGCCTGCTGCTCCGGCCCCTCCCCCTCCGGGGCGGAGACCACGGGGTCCGGCAACGGGGTGGCGGCGGTGTCGACGAGATCCTCGCGGCGACGCCGACGCGACCGAAGCAGGTGCAGCGCTTCGCGAGCGACGACGGTGGTCAGCCAGCCTCCGAGGTTGGCTATCTCGTCGGGCTCCGCTCGGCTGAGGCGCAGCCAGGCGTTCTGCACCGCGTCCTCGGCATCGGTCACGGACCCGAGCATCCGGTAGGCCACCGCGCGCAGCTGCCCTCGGTGCTGCTCGAACCGCTGGGCGAGCCGATCGTCTTCCGCCACCTGTCACACCGTCCCTCCGGCCGGGCTCATCACTGTGAACCCACCGATCCGCGGGATGTGACGACGAGGGAGGACGCCATGCCCGACAACGCCGGTGATTTCGTCAGCGTCAGGTACATGGTCGATGATGTCGACAAGGCCGTCGAGTTCTACGCGCGCCATCTGGGATTCACCGTCCGGACCGACTTCGCGCCGGCGTTCGCCGACGTCATCAGGGGTGACCTACGGCTGCTGCTGAGCGGTCCGGCCAGCTCAGCGGGCCGGGCGATGCCGGACGGCGCGATCCCCGGCCCCGGCGGGTGGAACCGGATCCACCTCATCGTCGACGATCTCGCCGCCGAGGTGGATCGGCTGCGCGCCGAAGGTGTTGATTTCCGCAATGACGTCATCAGCGGTCCGGGCGGTCAGCAGGTCCTGCTGCGAGACCCCTCGGGCAACGTGGTGGAGCTGTTCCAGGCCCGATGACGCGTCGGCGTCGTTTCCCCGCCGTAGTCAACGTATAGCGCACCCGGGGGCTTGCGGCAAGCCCCCGGGTATGCCGCAGAATCTCCGATCTGAAGCCGTGAGCTGCGAAGATGCCGAATTCGCTGCACGGAGTGACCGGGGGTTGAGAGATGATCGACGTTGTTGTCGCCGGTGCCGGTCCGACCGGTCTGATGCTGGCGGCGGAGCTGCGGCTGCACGGGGTGGGCGTGGTCGTGCTGGACAAGGCCGCGGAGCCGACGGACTTCGTGCGCGCGTTGGGGCTGCACGTGCGCAGCATCGAGGTCCTGGACCAGCGGGGCCTGCTGGAGCGGTTCCTGGCCGAGGGGACGAAGTACCCGCTCGGCGGTTTCTTCGCCGCCATCTCCAAGCCCGCGCCCGAGCGCCTGGACACCGCGCACGGCTACGTGCTGGGCATCCCGCAGACCACGACCGAACGACTGCTGGCCGAGCGGGCAGCCGAGCTCGACGTCGAGGTCCGGCGGGGCTGTGAACTGGTCGGACTCGATCAGGACGAGGACGGGGTGACCGCCGAGCTCGCCGATGGCACGCGGTTGCGGGCGCGCTACCTCGTCGGCTGCGACGGCGGTCGCAGCACCGTGCGCAAGCTGTGCGGCATCGGGTTCCCCGGCGAGCCGTCCAGGGTGGACACGCTGCTCGGCGAGATGAAGATGACCGCGTCGCGGGAGACCATGGCCGCCGTGACGAACGAGGTCCGCAAGACCCAGAAGCGCTTCGGCGTCGGTCCTCTCGACGGCGAGTGGTGCCGGGTCGTCGTACCGGCCGCCGGTATTGCCGAGGACCGTTCGGCGCCGCCGACCCTCGGGGAGCTCACCAGCCGGCTCGAAGCGATCGCGGGCACCGACTTCGGCGCGCACTCCCCTCGCCGCCTCGCCCGCATCGGCGACGCGACCCGGCAGGCCGAGCGCTACCGCGCGGGTCGCGTGCTGCTCGCAGGCGATGCCGCGCACATCCACCCTCCGGTCGGGGGCCAGGGGCTCAACCTCGGTCTGCAGGACGCGTTCAACCTCGGTTGGAAGCTCGCCGCGGAGATCGCCGGGTGGGCATCGGCGGACCTGCTCGACAGCTACCAGGACGAACGGCATCCGGTGGCCGCCGCCGTCCTGGACAACACGCGCGCGCAGATGCAGCTGATGTCCACCGAGCCGGGCGCGCGGGCGGTACGTCGGCTGGTGTCGGAGCTGATGGACTTCGACGAGGTCAACCGGCACCTCACCGAGAAGATCATCGCGCTCGACGTGCGCTACGACTTCGGCGGGGACCACGACCTGGTCGGCAGGCGCATGCGCGATGTCAACCTGGAGCGAGGCCGCCTCTACGAGCTGACGCGAACGGGACGCGGACTGCTGCTCGACCGGACCGGGGAGCTCTCGGTCGAGGGCTGGGACGACCGGGTCGATCACGTCGTCGACGTCGGCGCGGATCTCGACGCGCCCGCCGTCCTGCTGCGCCCGGACGGTCACGTGGCCTGGGTCGGGGACGATCAGCGAGACCTCCTCCCCCACCTGTCGAAGTGGTTCGGGAAGTGACTCATTTCTCCCTCCGACACGCCCATGTTGGTGTTGGTGGACGAGTCAGACCCAAGATGTAGAGTGTCGCTCGCTGGTGGTTCACCGGGCCCGCGCGGGTCCGGTGTGGCAACAGGGAACCCGGTGCGAATCCGGGACTGCCCCGCAGCGGTGAACGGGAACGACCGCCGTCATCACGCACTGGACGCCACGCGTCCGGGAAGCGACGGCCAGTAGGACCGGTCTTGCGATTCCCCGAGACCGGACGCCCGTGAGTCCGAAGACCTGCCATCGGCGCGCGCACGCCCGTGCGCGCCGTCCGGGACCTCGCGGGAGGGTCCACGCGGACATGCGACGGTCTTCGCTTCCGTCGCGTCCTCGCGTGCTGTCGCCGCCGGTTCCGGGCATGCCTTCCGAGCTCGCGAGGAGAGAGTCCCGGTGACCGACACCGCACTGTCCGAACCCATTCCGCTCACCGGCGGCCGCGTGTCCACTGTGGTCGAGCAGTCCTGCGCGGGACTCGCCGACGTGGACCCGTCGGCGGTGCTCACCGAGGTCGAGCGCAACGTCTACCCCGGCATCGGGGACGCCGAACTCGGCGAGGCGCTGATCATGTCGGCGCGCACGCTGGTGGAGTCCGAGCCGAACTACTCCCTGGTCACCGCTCGACTGCTGCTGGACAAGCTGCGCGGCGAAGCGCTGAGCCACCTGGCCGGTGCGCCGCAGCAGACCGACCAGGAGCAGATGCGCGACCGCTACGCGTCCTACTTCACCGACTACGTGCGGCGGGGCATCGAGCTGGGCCGGCTCGACCCGGAGTTGGCCCGCTTCGACCTGTCCCGGCTGGGCGCGGCGCTGGACGCCGAGCGGGATCTCGCCTTCGACTTCCTGGGGCTGCAAACGCTCTACGACCGGTACTTCCTGCACCACGACGGCATCCGGTTCGAGCTGCCGCAGGCGTTCTTCATGCGGGTGGCGATGGGCCTGGCGATGCGCGAGGACGACCGCGATGCGCGTGCCATCGAGTTCTACCGATTGCTGTCGTCGTTCGACTTCATGTGCTCCACGCCGACGCTGTTCAACTCCGGCACGACCCGCCCGCAGCTGTCGTCGTGCTTCCTGACCACTGTGGACGACGACCTCCAGTCGATCTTCAGCTCGTACCGGAACAACGCGCTGCTGGCCAAGTACTCCGGCGGGCTGGGCAACGACTGGACCCCGGTGCGCGGCATCGGCGCCCACATCCACGGCACCAACGGCGAGTCCCAGGGCGTGGTCCCGTTCCTGAAGATCGCCAACGACACGGCGGTGGCGGTCAACCAGGGCGGCAAGCGCAAGGGCGCGGTGTGCGCGTACCTGGAGACCTGGCACATCGATGTCGAGGAGTTCCTGGACCTGCGCAAGAACACCGGTGACGACCGCAGGCGCACCCACGACATGAACACCGCGAACTGGGTGCCCGACGAGTTCCTGCGCCGCGTCGAGGCCGACGAGTCCTGGACGCTGTTCTCCCCGGACGAGACGCCCGACCTGCACGACCTCTACGGTTCGGCGTTCGCCGAGCGCTACCGGGCCTACGAGGCCGCGGCCGAGCGCGGCGAGATCCGCGTGTTCCGGCGGGTCCGGGCGGTGGAGCTGTGGCGGCGGATGCTGACCATGCTGTTCGAGACCGGGCACCCGTGGATCACCTTCAAGGACCCGTGCAACCTGCGCTCGCCGCAGCAGCACACCGGGGTGGTGCACTCGTCGAACCTGTGCACCGAGATCACCCTGAACACCGCCGCCGACGAGGTCGCGGTGTGCAACCTGGGGTCGGTGAACCTGGCCCGGCACGTCACCGCCGACAGCCTGGACCGCGACCGGCTCGCCGCGACCGTGCGCACGGCCGTGCGGATGCTGGACAACGTCATCGACATCAACTTCTACACGATCCCCGAGGCCGAGCGCTCCAACAGCCGGCACCGGCCGGTGGGGCTGGGGCTGATGGGATTCTCCGACGCCCTGCTGAAGCTGCGGATCCCGATGTCCTCCGATGACGCGGTGGAGTTCGCCGACCGCAGCATGGAGGAGATCAGCTACCACGCCATCGACGCGTCCAGCCGACTCGCCGAGGAGCGCGGGCGCTACGCCTCGTTCGAGGGCTCGCTGTGGAGCCGGGGAATTCTGCCCATCGATTCCCAGGAGTTCGTTCAGGAAGCGCGCGGGAGTGCGGATCTGGACCGGAGCTCGACGCTGGACTGGTCGTCGCTGCGGGAGCGGGTTCGCGGCAACGGGATGCGCAACTCCAACGTGATGGCCATCGCGCCGACCGCGACCATCGCCAACATCTGCGGTGTCGGCCAGTCCATCGAGCCGCTGTACCGCAACCTCTTCGTCAAGTCGAACATGTCCGGCGACTTCACCGTCGTCAACCCGCACCTGGTGGCCGACCTCAAGCGGGCCGGGCTGTGGGACGAGGCGATGGTGGCGGACCTGAAGTTCTACGACGGGTCGCTCGGGCCGATCGACCGCGTCCCGGACGAGCTCAAAGCCCGCTACGCCACCGCGTTCGAGATCGAGCCGCACTGGCTGGTCGAGGCCGCGGCCCGCAGGCAGAAGTGGATCGACCAGGCGCAGTCGCTGAACCTGTACCTGGCCACGCCCAGCGGGCGCAAGCTCGACGAGCTCTACCGGCTGGCCTGGCGCAAGGGCCTCAAGACGACCTACTACCTGCGCTCGTCCAGCGCGACCCACGTGGAGAAGTCCACGCTGCGCGGTACCGACGGCAAGCTCAACGCCGTCCCCGCCGCCGCCTGCTCGGTCGAGGACCCCGATTGCGAGGCCTGCCAGTGATCCCCCAGGAGAAGGAGCTCATGAGCACCACCACCGGACTCGGCACCATCGACCGCGACGGCGGGCGGGTCGACGTCTCCGAGAAGGCGATGATCAACTCGCGGGCCGACGTCAACCAGCTGCTGCCGCTGAAGTACGGCTGGGCCTGGGACAAGTACCTCGCGGGTTGCAACAACCACTGGATGCCCACCGAGGTGTCGATGCAGGCCGACATCGCGCTGTGGAAGTCCCGCGACGGGCTCACCGAGGACGAGCGCACCATGCTCAAGCGCAACCTCGGGTTCTTCGCGACCGCGGAATCGTTGGTGGCCAACAACATCGTGCTCGCGGTCTACCGGCACCTCACCAACCCGGAGTGCCGGCAGTACCTGCTGCGGCAGGCGTTCGAGGAGGCCGTGCACACCCACACGTTCCAGTACATCTGCGAGAGCCTCGGTCTCGACGAGGGCGAGTTGTTCAACGCCTACCGGGAGATCCCCTCGATCGCCGACAAGGACGCGTGGGCGCTGCGCTACACCCAGAACCTGGAGAACCCGGAGTTCGCGACCGGCACCCCGGAGGCCGATCAGGCGTTCCTGCGGGACCTCATCGCGTTCTACGTGATCTTCGAGGGCATGTGGTTCTACACCGGGTTCGCGCAGATCCTGTCGCTGGGCAGGCGGAACAAGATGGTCGGGATCGCCGAGCAGTACCAGTACATCCTGCGCGACGAGTCGATCCACCTGAACTTCGGCATCGACTGCATCAACCAGATCAAGCTGGAGAACCCGCACCTGTGGACCCCGGAGTTCCAGCAGGAGGCGCGCACGATGCTCCGCGAGGCGTGCGAGCTGGAGAACGCCTACGGCCGGGACACCATGCCCCGCGGGATGCTCGGCCTGAACTCCGAGGTGTGCGAGCAGTACATGCGGTTCATCACCAACCGCCGCTGCGCACAACTCGGACTGGAACCGGTCTTCCCGGAAACCGACAACCCGTTCCCCTGGATGTCGGAGACCATGGATCTGAAGAAGGAGAAGAACTTCTTCGAGACCAGGGTCACGGAGTACCAGTCGGGCGCGGCGCTCACCTGGGACTGAAGCGCCGAGGGGCGGTTTTGGTCCGAACTGACCCGAATTCGATCGTGGAAGGTTCGGACCAAAACCGCCCGGTGTCGGCGCCACCGTCACAACGGCGGCCGCCGGCGACGGGGACCCGGCTGGATCAGGGGCGGGTGCGGTGGGCCGCCTCGGTCATGTTGCGCAACGCCGGTTCCACCTGCGGGTAGTCGCGGGTCTTGAGACCGCAGTCCGGGTTGACCCACAGCCGGTCGGCCGGAACTGCCTTGAGAGCGGCCCGCAGCAGCTCCCCCATCTCCTCCTGGTCGGGCACCCGGGGTGAGTGGATGTCGTAGACGCCTGGCCCCACGCCCCGGTCGAAGCCGACCTCGTTGAGGTCGGCGAGGACCTCCATGCGGGAGCGGGCCGCCTCGATGCTGGTCACGTCGGCGTCGAGGGCCACGATCGCGTCGATGACGTCGCCGAACTCCGAATAGCACAGGTGGGTGTGGATCTGGGTCGCCTCGGCGATCCCGGAGGTGGCCAGGCGGAACGACTCCACCGCCCACTCCAGGTAGGCCGGCCGTTGCTCGGCGCGCAGCGGCAGCAGTTCGCGCAGCGCGGGCTCGTCGACCTGCACCACGCGGATCCCGGCCGCCTCCAGGTCGCGGACCTCGTCGCGGATGGCGAGCGCGACCTGGCGGGCGGTGTCGGCCTGCGGCTGGTCGTCGCGGACGAACGACCACGCCAGCATGGTGACCGGACCCGTCAGCATTCCCTTGACCGGCTTCTCGGTGAGCCGCTGCGCGTGCGCGGCCCACTCGACCGTCATCGGTTCCGGACGCCGCACGTCGCCGAACAGGATCGGTGGCCGCACGCACCGGGAGCCGTAGGACTGCACCCACCCGTTGTCGGTGGCGGCGAAACCGTCGAGTTGCTCGGCGAAGTACTGCACCATGTCGTTGCGCTCGGGCTCGCCGTGCACCAGCACGTCCAGGCCGATGTCCTCCTGCAGCGCGATGACGCGCTCGACCTCGTCGCGCATCCGCTGCCGGTAGGTGGCCGCGTCGATGCGCCCGGCGCGCAGCGCGGCCCGCGCCTTGCGGACGTCGGTGGTCTGCGGGAACGATCCGATCGTGGTGGTCGGCAGCGGCGGCAGGCGAAGCGACTTCTGCTGCGCTTCTGCCCGTTTCGCGTAATCGGTGCGCCGGGAGTCCTGCGGGCGCAGTGCGTCGAGTCGCGCGCGAACGCGGTTGTCGCGCACCCGCTCCGCCCGCGCCCGGTCGGCCACCGCCGCTCGCGCCTCGACGAGCTCGCTCTCGACGACGTCGCGGCCCTCGCGCAGCGCCCGCCCGAGGGTGACCACCTCGCGGACCTTCTGCGCCGCGAAGGAAAGCCACGGCTTGACCTGCGGATCGAGCGAGGTCTCCGCGTCGATGTCGTAGGGCACGTGCAGCAGCGAGCAGGACGTGCCGATGCCCACCTCGCCGGCCGAGCCCAGCAGCGTCGCCGCCGCGGTCATGCACCGGTCGAGGTCGGCGCGCCAGATGTTGCGGCCGTCGATCAACCCCGCGACCAGAGTCTTGTCGCGCAACCCGGGAGTGGCGGCAACTCGGTCCTGAGTGGACGGATCGGTGACCAGGTCCAGCGCGATGCCCTCGATCGGCGCGGCGGCGAGCACGCCGAGCGCGTCACCGGGATCGCCGAAGTAGCAGGCGGTGAGGATCGCGGGGCGTTCGGCGAGGTCGCCGAGGCGCCGGTAGGTGTTGCGCAGCGCGTCGAGCTCCTGCGGCGTGCGGTCGGCGGCCAGCGCGGGCTCGTCGAGCTGCACCCACTGCGCTCCGGCCCGGTGGAGTTCGCCGAGCAGCTGCTCGTAGGCGTCGGTGAGTTCGGCGAGCTTGTCCAGCGGGTCGAAGTCCTCTTCGGACGGTTTGGACAGCAGCAGGAACGTCAGCGGCCCCACCAGCACCGGCCGGGTCTCCACCCCGAGCTTGCGCGCCTCCCGGAACTGCTCGACAGCGGTGCGGTCGGTGAGCGAGAAGCTCGTGTCCGGGCCGATTTCGGGGACCAGGTAGTGGTAGTTGGTGTCGAACCACTTCGTCATCTCCAGCGGGGGCACGGCCTCGGTGCCGCGCGCCATCGCGAAGTAGGTGTCCAGCGCGCCGAGGCCCAGCTCGGCGTAGCGGCGCGGGACGGCCCCGAAGGCGACGGCGGTGTCCAGGACGTGGTCGTAGTAGGAGAACGTGTTGCCCGGGACCGAGTCGAGGCCTGCTTCGGCCAAGCCTCGCCAGGTGTCCTCCCGCAGCCGACGCGCGACCTCCCGCAGGTCCGCCTCGCCGCTGCGGCCCGCCCAGTAGGACTCCAGGGCTCGCTTGAGCTCCCGGTTCGGGCCGATCCGGGGATGTCCGAGTACGGTGGATCCGATCTTGCTGGTCAACGCTCTCTCCTCGCGAGCTCGACGTGGTCGGTCGAGGACTTCGCGGCAGGCACGCGCCGACCAGCGGACGCACGTCGCCCGCTGATCGTCCGCCAGGCCCTCCCGCGAGACCTCGGACCAGCGCGCACCGTCGGTGCGCGCGCCGGTGGCAGGTCTTCGGACTCGCGGGCACCCGGTCTCGGGGAGGTCCCGGTGGAACCTCGCGCCTCAAGACCGGACCTACTGGCCGTCGCTTCCCGGACGCGTGACGCCCAGTGCTCATGACGGCGGTCGTTCCCGCTCACCGCTGCGGGGCAGTCCCGGATTCGCACCGGGTTCCCTCTTGCCTCGTTCGATCGCGCTCACCGCTCGACCGGACGAACCACCAGCACCCTCAGGCTAACCATCCGCGGGCACGAGACAACCCCGCGCGGCGTTCGGCCGGGTCCCCATCACGGCTCTGAGCTCGTGTTCGACACCCGGAGGAGATCCCGATCACGGAGCGGTCAGCCGGCCTTGGCGGAACCGATGGTGAAGGGCGTGCCGAACGGGTCCTTGACCTCGGCGATGCGGCCGTAGGCCATGTCGTAGGGGGGCTGGACAACGCCGCCCGCGTCGGTGGCCCGTCGTGCGGTGGCGTCGGTGTCCTCGACCATGAACAGCGTGCCCCAGGACGAAGCGGTGGCGGACGGGTCGCCGAGGATTCCGCCGATCTCGTGGCCGTCGGGTCGGCGCAGGAACGTGAAGTCACCTTCGCCGAGGTGTCCCTCGCTGTCCAGGCTGAAGCCGAAGACCTTCGGGTAGAACTCCCGCGCCGGACCCGGGTCCGGGGTGACGAGATCGTTGCGCAGCAAGGTGTTCGGCTCGTTGACGAGGCGGGATCCGATGTGCTTGTTGCCGTGCCAGAGCCCGAACTGCCCGCCGACCGGGTCCTTGAGGATCGCCATCCGCCCCTTGTCCATCACGTCCATGGGCGGGGTGATCACCTGGCCGTCGGCGGCCTCCGCCTTGGACACGGTGCCGGCGACGTCATCGGTGGCGAAGTAGACGTTCCACCAGAACTCGGTCGCCTCGAGGTCGTGGTTGGGCATGAGCGCGGCGACTTCCCTGCCCCGGACCAGGCACATCGTGTAGCGGCCCATCCCCTCGGGCCCCACGTCGAACTCCCACCCGAAAACGGCGCCGTAGAACGCCATCGCACGATCGAGGTCGGGGATTCCCAGGTCGATCCACGCGGGCGTCCCGTTGGGCTGCACCGCATCCACTTCCGCCATGACTCCTCCTCAGCTGCCGGGGAACTGCCACGACGGTAACCAGCGGCCCTGACAAATCGCCCACCGAAGCACGGGAGAGTGTCACCCCGGTGCACGGAGGAATTCTCAGGTTTTGATGGGGGACCAGGCTCGCAGCCACGTGTCGGGGTTGCTGAGGTCCGGGGTGGCGGTCGCGTTGCGCACCACCGGAACGCGCATCAGCATCCCGAAGTTGTCCGGGTCGGCGATCCGGTGCTTGAGGCGCTCGTGGTTGCGCTCGCGCAGCTCGGGGTCGGTGAGGCAGCGGACCGCGCCGAACCCGCCCCGGGTGAACACACCGCTGCACAAGGTCAGGCTGCGCCGCACGTTGTAGGGGTTGGGGAAGCGCGCCAGCATGCCCACGTCCTCGATCAGCCGGTCGTCGTGCAACGTCGGCCGGTACTGCCGGGATTCCTCGGCGATCTCGAAGACCTCCCCGTGCCCGAGGTCGTCGACCTCGACCTGGCGCACCGGCAGTCCGAAGCGCACCTGACGCCGCATCGGGTTCATCGCCGGACTTCCCAGCAGCACCAGGTGCGCATGCAGGTCGTGCGGGTCGATGCGGCGGGCGATGTCGAACCGCACGTCCGACGCGGGGTTCAGCGCGCGGACGTGCCCGTAGAGCTCGATCAACGAGTCGCCGTCGGCGTAGGAGGACATCCCGATGTAGTTGCGCCGCTCGGGCGAGGCCAGCGGCGAGAGGTTCCGGGCGGGAACGCGCCCGGTGAGGATGCGCACCGGGCCGCCGTCGGGGAACCGCCAGAAGTCCGAGAACCCCTGCGCCGACGTGGACTCATCCGCGTGGGACCGCAGCGCGTCCAGCTCCTCCTTGAGCTTCGCGCGGAGCCGGCGCTCCTGTTCGGTGAGCGAGGCCGGTGAGGGGAGTTTCCCGTTCCTCGCCGGGTTCTCGGCCGCGAAGAAGGTCGCGTAGTCGCCGAGCCGGGGCGGTGGCGGCACCTTCACCCCGCCTTCCCACTGCGAGACGCTGGAGACCGCCACGCCGAGCACCCGCGCCAGCTTCCCCTGGGTCAGGCCGTGCCCCTGGCGCAGTTCCCGCAGCCGTGCGCCGAGACCGGACCGCTGCGCACTCACCATCGCCGCCTCCTCGTGATCAGGTCTTCGGTCGCCACTCGTAGAGCCGGTTCGCCGGGTTCTGCAGGTCGGGCGTGCCGGTCACGTGCCGCATCACCGGAACCCGCATCAGCACCCCGAAGCGGTCGAGGTCCTCGACCTCGTCGTGGAGGTAGGCGAGGTTGCGGTCCTTGGCCTGCGGATCGGTCAGGCAGCGCACCGCGCCGAACCCTCCCCTGGTGAACACGCCGCTGCAGAAGGTCAGCGTGCGGCGAATGTTGTTCGGGTTCGGGATCCGGGCGAGCATTCCGACGTCCTCGACGAGCTGATCGCCTCGGAAGCCCGGTTTGAGCCTGCGCTCGCCGTCGATCTCGAACACCGAACCGTCGGGGACGTCCTCGTCGGGGACCTGCCGGACCGGCCACTCGGCGGTCAGCCACTCCACCCACGGGTTGGCCGCACCGCTGCCCAGGAACACCAGGTGGGCGCGCAGGTCGTCGTCGCCGAGGTTCTCGAGCCGGATCTCCACCTCGGAACGCGGGTTGGCCGCGCGCACCGTCCCGAACAGCTCCACAGCGGCGTCGAGGTCCGCGCAGCGGGCCAGCGACAGGAAGTTCGGCTCGCTGGGAGTACCCAGCGGCGACCAGTGCTTCTCGCTGAGCCCGCCGGTGACGATGAGGACGGGTCCCCCGTCGGGGAAGTGCCAGAAGTCCTGGCCCGCTTCGGCTTCCGCGGGACCGCGCACCTCGTCCAGCGTCGTCCGCAGGCGGTCGAGCTCCTGCTTGAGCCGCAGGCGCTCTTCGCGCTGCTCGCCGGTGAGCTGGTTCTCCGGCGGGACCCCGCCGGTGGCGTCGGCGGCGAAGAACGTCGCGTAATCGGCCAATCGGGTGAGCGGAGGTAGTTTCGCGCCGCTCTCCCAGGAGGAAATGCTCGACACCGCGACGCCGAGGGACCGCCCCAGCCGAAGTTGCGTCATACCGCGGGATTCGCGCAGCTCGCGAAGCCGCGAGCCGAGCCGTCCGGTTCCGCCCTGGTTCCCGGGACGGGCCATCGCGCCGTCTCCTTCACTCCGTTCGGATAATTTCACCAAACTTCACTGAACCACTGAAGACCAGCAGATACTGACACCTCGGGTGCATAACGGCAAGTCGTTGCCCAGCAAAGACATTGACGGTCTGTTGAAGTGATCGCATACTGACGGCGGAGCGTTTCACCTGGCGGCGAAGAACTTCAACGGAGAAGTGAAATTTCACCGCAGCAGAGGCGCTGGGCGTCTCGGATCACCATCAGAGGCGCGGCCGGCGGATCGTCGGCCGGACACGCGAACGCCCCCGGCAATCGTTTGGCCACGACCGGGGGCGCTGCGCACACTCACGATCACCCTCACAACGGGAAACACCCGTGAAGGGAGCTCGCATGTTCACGATACTCCCGGAGGTGCTGGCGGCAAACGACCCACAGGTCGTCACCCCTGACACCGTTTCCTCCGTCCTGCAAGGAATGCTGTTCGGCATCCTGGTCGCGTTGTTCGCGGCGGCGGTGGTGCTGGCCCGGGCGATGTCCGGACTGGCGACCATCGCCCGGTCCGTGCTCGGCCCGCCCGCGGCCGTGTTCACCGTGCTGTCGGTTCTCGCCCTCGTCCTGCTCGCCGGGAACGCGGGAGCCAGTCCATGATCCACCGACCCGATCCGCACCTGGCGGGCCCGCCGAACCGGGTCCGCCGCCGGTGCGGTCGGAGACGACCCGGGAAGCACCGACCTGCGAGTTCGCCCCGCAAGGCAACTCGTCGGTAACAGATCGGAACGACCTCTCCCGATTTGTCCGATCCTCATTGCGCGGGTGCGTGACCTCGATTACGTTCCCGCCCATGCCTGCCGCGATCTCCTCAGAATTCCGCTCGGTTCCTGACATGCTGCGCGATCGCGTCCAGCGGTCGGGCGACAGCGAGGCGTTCCGCTACCCGGAAGACGAGCAGTGGCGCTCGCTGACCTGGTCGCAGACCTGGGAAAGGGCGCGAGCGATCGCGCTGGGGCTGCACGCGATCGGCCTGGGGTCGCAGCAGCGGTGCGGGATCCTGGCCGGCACGCGGATCGACTGGATCCTCGCCGACATGGGCGTGATGTGCGCCGGTGGCGCCACCACGACGATCTACCCCACGACCACGGCCGAGGGCTGCGCCTACATCATCTCCGACTCCGGTTCGACGATCGTCTTCGCCGAGGACGACGAGCAGATCGCCAAGCTGCGCGAGCAGCGGGACAACCTGCCCGAGCTGACCCGCGTCATCACCTTCGACGGCACCGCCGACGGAGACTGGGTGCTGAGCCTGGCCGACCTGGAGGCCCAGGGCCGCGCCAAGCACGAGGCCGAGCCGGAGCTGTTCGACCAGCTCGTCGAGGCGGTCGGCATCGACGACCTGGCGACGCTCATCTACACCTCCGGCACCACCGGCAACCCCAAGGGCGTGCGGCTCGCCCAGTCGAACTGGGTCTACGTGGCCGAGGCGATGCACGCCACCGGCGAGATGACCGCCGAGGACGTGCAGTACCTGTGGCTGCCGCTGTCGCACGTGTTCGGCAAGGTCCTGCAGGTCGGCCAGATCCGCACCGGCTACCTGACCGCGGTGGACGGCCGGATCGACAAGATCGTGGACAACCTCGGCGAGGTGCGTCCGACGTTCGTGGCCGGTGCGCCGCGGATCTTCGAGAAGATCTACAACAAGGTCGTCGTGCAGGCCAAGGAGGGCGGCGAGCTCAAGTACAAGATCTTCCGCTGGGCCTGCGCCGTGGGTCTGGAGATCTCCCGGCTCCAGCAGAGCGGGCAGCAGGCCGGCCTGGGGCTCAAGGTCCAGTACGCGGTCGCCGACAAGCTCGTGTTCTCCAAGCTGCGCGAGAAGTTCGGCGGCAGGCTGCGGTTCTTCATCTCGGGCAGCGCCGCGCTGGCACCGGACATCGCGCGCTTCTTCCACGCCGCGGGCGTGCTGATCGCCGAGGGCTACGGGCTGACCGAGACCACCGCGGCCAGTTTCGTCAACCGCACCAACGACTTCCGCATCGGCACGGTGGGCCAGCCGCTGCCCGGCACCGAGGTCCGCATCGCCGAGGACGGCGAGGTGCTGTTGCGCGGTGGCGGTGTGATGCTCGGTTACCACAACATGCCGGAGGCGACCGCCGAGGTGCTCACGGGCGAGGGCTGGTTCCACACCGGTGACATCGGCGAGCTCGACGAGCAGGGCCGGCTGCGCATCACCGACCGCAAGAAGGACCTGATCAAGACCTCCGGCGGCAAGTACGTGGCGCCGCAGTCGGTGGAGGGCAAGTTCAAGGCGCTGTGCCCCTACGTCAGCAACGTGGTGGTCTTCGGCGACAAGCGGCCCTACTGCACCGCGCTGGTGACCCTCGACGAGGAGTCGATCGTCGAGTGGGCGCAGGCCAACGACCTCGGGGAGCTGTCCTACGAGGAGCTGGCCGCGCATCCCAAGGCTCACGAGATGGTGGCCGCCGCAGTCGAGGACCTCAACGCGACGCTGAACCGGCACGAGACGATCAAGAAGTTCGCGATCCTGCCGCGCGAGCTGACCATCGAGCACAACGAGGTCACCCCGAGCCTGAAGATCAAGCGGAAGGCCGTGGCTGACAACCACGTCGAGGCCATCGAGGAGCTGTACCCGAACACCGTCGAGACGCTGTAGCGAATCGCTCGAACGGGCCACGCCGATGAGGCCAGATCCTCCGGCGTGGCCCTTTCGCATGTCGGTGGGCGGTCGCACCATCTGCAGATGTGTCGAGGCTTGGCCGCCTGTGGAAGGGCGCGGTGCACACCTGGGAGGTGTGCCGCGAGGCCGAGGAGCGCAGGCAGTTGATGTGCCGCCCGTGGGAGGAGCAGATCCTGCACTGGTCGCGGCAGGAGGACGGCTGGGTGCTGCACGGCGAGCACCTGCCGCCCGACGCGCGCTGGCGCTACGGCTCCACCAAGTGGGGCTGGTGCCCCCGATCCGACGGCTGATCCCGAACTCGCGCAACGGGCTTCCCGAAACGGGACCACTACTCCGTCAGCGTGGCATATGTTGTGCCTACCGGGCAGTAGCCTTACTGTACAGGAATGAACAGGACTGGACAGGTTCCCTTCGGGAAACGTGACCGGTTGATCGCCGAGCTCACCGAGCAGATCCGCTCGGGGCGGCTCGCGCGCGGCGAGCAGTTGCCGGGCGAGAACCAGATCGCGGAGAAGTACCAGGTCAGCCGCGGTACCGTGCGCAGCGCCCTGTCCGAGTTGCAACGCCAGGAACTCATCGCCACCCGCAGCGGCGTCGGCTCCTTCGTCACCTTCGACGGAGTCACGCTCGACCAGACGGTCGGCTGGGCCACCGCGCTCGCCGACTCCGGGTTCGACATCAGCACCGAACTGCTGGGCATCGAGCTCACCACCGACGCCGAGCTCACCGAGCGCTTCGGACTCGAGGAGTTCATCGCCATACGCCGCCTGCGCCGGGATCGGGCCGTCGGGCCGGTGTCGGTGGAGACCTCCTTGATCCCGGCGGTCGGAGAACTGCGCGAGCTGCCCGAGAAGGGGCTGCTCGAAGGCTCCATAACAGCCACCCTGCTCTCGGCCGGGCTGGTCGCCGGCGCCGGCGACCAGCGCATCGGCACCCACGCGCTGTCCGCCCGGATGGCCGCGCTGCTCGAACGCCCCGAGGGCGAGCTGTTCCTGCAGGCGGTGCGCACCAACGTCACCGCCGACGGCCAGCTCGTCGAGCAGGTCACCAGCCTGCTCGACCCGAACCGGTTCCAGTTCCACCTGACGTTTGGCCGCCCATGAGCACACGCGACCGCGCGCTCGGCGCTTTCTACGGACTGGCGATCGGCGATGCCCTGGGCATGCCGACGCAATCGATGTCCCGCGAGGACATCGTCACCCACTACGGCTTCATCCGATCGCTCCGCGACGCCGTCGCCGAGCAGCCGATCTCACCGAACCTGCCCGCGGGCACCATCACCGACGACACCGAGCAGGCCGTGCTGGTCGCCGACCTGCTCATCGGCGGCTCCGGCACGATCGACCCGATGGTCTTCGGAAAAGCGCTGCTGGACTGGGAATCCGGGATGGTCGCGCGAGGCCTGGCGGACCTGCTCGGGCCGTCCACCAAGCGCGCGCTGAAGCTGCTCGAATCCGGCACCGACCCGGAGGAGGCCGGTCGCGGCGGCACCACCAACGGCGCGGCCATGCGCATCACCCCGGTCGCCATCGCCACTCCCCCTGACCTCGGCGGGCTGGTGGAGGCGGTCGCAGCGGCCAGCAAGCTCACGCACAACACCAACGTCGGCATCGCAGGCGCTTCCGCCGTGGCCGCCGCCGTGTCGGCGGGCATCGACGGAGCCGACCTGTCCACCGCGCTCGATCAGGGCGAACACGCCGCCGCGCTCGGGGCCCGCAAGGGCTGGTGGTGCGCGGGTGGCGACATCGCCTGCCGAATCCGGTGGGCTCGTCGCTGGGTTCGGGGCATGGACCGAACCACTCTGTCCTACGCCGTTTCCAAGGTCATCGGAACGTCCGTCGCCGTCCAGGAGTCGATGGTGGCCGCCTTCGCCCTCGCCGAGGCTCTGGGCGACACACCGGTCGAGGCGCTGACCACGGCCGCGGGCCTCGGCGGTGACACCGACACGATCGCCGCCGTGCTCGGCGCGATCCTCGGTGCGCAGCACGGGCTTTCCGGTTTCCCCGTGGGCCTGCTCACCAAGGTGCGCGAGGTCAACGCCCTCGACCTGGAACCGGCCGTGGACGGTCTGCTCGAACTGAGGGGTCAGTTCAGCGTGCGGCGGTAGCCGCTGTTCTCAGGTGTGGGACCGAACCGCGTTCTCAGCGGTTCTCCGTGAGGGCAGCCGCAACGCCGTGCGGGTTCCGCCACCCGCACCGCTGAGCAAATCGAACTCGCACAATCACAAGAACTCCGGTAGCCGAAGGAGATCGCATGGTCCGCGAGGCCACGACCGAGAACGCGGAAAGCGCCCTGGAGACGCGCGGGATCGAGCCGGTACCGGAGGAGGAGCGCACCGGCCATCCGATGCAGCTGTTCTGGGTCTGGTTCGCCGCCAACATCTCGATCCTGGGCTTGCCCCTGGGCGCGACGCTCGTCGCCGAGGGCCTGGCCTTCTGGCAGGCGGCGATCGTCGCGGTGATCGGTTCGGTCGGCTCGTTCGCGATCGTCGGCGTGGTCTCGATCGCCGGACGCCGGGGCGGCGCACCGGGTTTGACGCTCTCCCGCGCGGTCTTCGGCGTGCACGGCAACGCCGGTCCGACCGTGGTGTCGCTGATCTCCCGCCTGGGCTGGGAAACCGTCAACACCACCACGGCCGCGTTCGCGCTGCTGTCGCTGTGCGCGATCCTGTTCGGCACCGCCGGCGATGCCAAGGCGACGCCGGTGCTGACGATCATCTGCATCGCGGTCTTCGAGCTGCTGACGATGGTGGTCTCCGGCCTCGGCCACAAGGTCCTGGTGGCCGTGCAGCGTTGGGCCACCTGGGTTTTCGGCGCGCTGAACATCGTGGTGGCGATCAGCCTGATCGCCACCATCGACTGGCACGCGGTCGGTGCGGCCTCCCCCGCCCCGATCGGCGTGGTCATCGCGGGCATCGGCACGATCGCCGCCGGCACCGGCATCGGCTGGGCGAACGCCTCGGCGGACATGTCGCGGTACCAGTCCCCCGCCGTCAGGGCCGGCTCGCTGGTCGCCTCGGCCGCCGTGGGCGCCGGCATCCCCCTGATCCTGCTGATCTCGCTGGGATCCCTGCTCTCGGCGGGTGATCCGGCGTTGGCCGAGGCCGGCGACCCGGTGGCGGCGATCCGTGCGATGCTGCCCGCCTGGATGGCCGTTCCGTACCTGATCGCCGCGGTCGGCGGACTGCTGCTGTCCAACCACCTGTCGGTGTACTCGGCGGGGTTGTCGACGCTGACCATGGGCATCAACATCAAGCGGGTCTACGCGGTCGCCGTGGACGTGGTCGTGACCTTCCTCGGCTCGATCTACTTCATGCTCGTGGCCGACAGCTTCTACGACCCGTTCGTCACCTTCATCAGCCTGCTGGCCATCCCGATCACCGCGTGGCTGGGCGTGTTCCTGACCGACATGCTGCACCGCAAGACCTACGACCCGGCCGGGCTGATGGACATGCGCAGCACCAGCTCCTACTGGTACCGGGGCGGGGTCGAGCCGCGCGCGTTCTTCGCGTGGGCGCTGGCCATCGTGGTCGGATACCTGTTCAGCAGCAACGACTTCTTCACCGGTCTGCTCGCCGAGACCTGGCTGGGCGAGAACGGGCTGGGCTGGGTGATCACCTTCGTGATCTCCGCCGGTGCCTACGCGCTGCTGGGCGGCGCCCGAAAAGCATCAGTGCAGTAGGGAGGTCGTCCTCATGCCCGGTCGTCTCGTGCACACCGGCCAGGTCGTGCTGGACCTGGTCATGCGGGTGCCGTCGCTGCCGCCGACGGGCGGTGACGTGCTCGCCGAGAGCACCGAACTGCTGCCGGGCGGCGGGTTCAACGTGATGGCCGCCGCCGCTCGATCTGGCGCCGAGGTGGTTTACGCGGGCGCGCACGGCACCGGGCGCTTCGCCGATCAGGCGCGAGAAGCGCTGCGCGCCGAGGGAATCGAGGCCGCCCAACCGCAGCAGCCCGATTCCGACAACGGGATCTGCGTGGCGCTGGTGGAACCCGGCGGTGAGCGCACGTTCGTCACCGGCGTCGGCGCGGAGGGCCGGCTGCTGCCGGAGCAGCTGGCGCAGGTGCGCACCGAAGCGGCCGACATCGTCTACCTCAGCGGCTACAGCCTGCTGCACCCCTCCAACCGGGAAGCGCTGCTGGCCTGGCTGCCGGGGCTCCGTTCGCGGGTGCTGCTCGATCCGTGCCCGCTGGTCGCCGACATCCCCGCCGAGGTGCTCGACGCCGTCCTGCCGAGGGTGGACGTGCTCAGCTGCAACGCTGAGGAGGCCCGCGTCCTCGCCGGCGTGACCGAGGCCGAAGGCGCGGCCGGGAAGTTGGCCGGTCGGCTGGGCGGTTCCACCGCGGTCGTTGTGCGCGACGGCCCGTCGGGCTGCCTGCTCACCGTCGGCGGTGCGACGCAACGCATCCCGGGCTTCCCGGTCACCGCGGTGGACACCAACGGAGCCGGGGACACCCACTGCGGTGTCCTCGCCGCGATGCTCCTCGAAGGCGCGGACCTGCCCACCGCCGCGCTGCGCGCCAACGCGGCGGCCGCCCTGTCGGTTCAGCACCGAGGCCCGGCCACCGCACCGCAGCGCGACGAGCTGGACGAGTTCCTCACCGGGCGCGCCTGATCCCGAGCAGGACCGCCACGCCCAGGTGCAGGAACTGCGAAGCTGGTGCGGGAGGTGTTGTGATGATCCGGTTGGCCAGGGAGGACGACCTTCCGATCCTGCGGGAGGTGGAGCGCGACGCGGGCGGACCGTTCGCCGACCTCGGGATGGACCTGGTGGCCTACGACGAACCTCCGTCGCCGGCGGTGCTGCGGGAGTTCCAGGAGGCCGGGCGGGCGTGGGTCGCGGTCGTCGAGGACGTTCCGGTGGCGTACCTGATCGCCGCGGTCGTCGACGGGTGCGCGCACGTCGAGCAGGTCTCCGTGCGTCCGGATCACGCCGGTCGGCGGATCGGTTCCAGGCTCATCGAGACCCTCGCCGCGTGGGCGCGGGATCGAGGTCTGCCCGCGCTGACGCTGTCCACCTTCACCGAGGTCCCCTGGAACGGGCCCTACTACCTGCGCTGCGGATTCCGGTACCTGACCGACGACGAGCTCACCCCGGGTCTGCGGGAGATCCGGGCCGCCGAGGCGGTGGCAGGACTGGACGCGTGGCCGCGGGCCTGCATGCGACGCGACCTGTAGGCGGATCTTGCGGGTGCCGGTCCGGGCTTGCAGACTTCATCGTCATGTCGAATTCCATACGTTTCGCCCTGTTGTCGGCGTTGATCGCCGTGGTGACAGCGCTCGGGCTCGTCGCTCCTGCGGGCGCGGCGCGCGAGATCGGCCCGCGGCCGAGCACCGAAGACCTGGCCCGGCAGCTGCTCGACCTGCAGGTCCGCAGCCGCGGTGAGGTCCGGGTGACACCGATCGGCGCCAGCAACCAGCAGCGGCCGGTGTGGAGCGCGCGGGTCGGGCACGGTCCGCAGCGCATCCTCTACGTCACGCAGCAGCACGGCGACGAACCGCTGGGAACGCCTGCGGCCCTGGAATTCCTGCGCGAGGTCGGCGTCGGCAACGATCAGCACCAGCGCTGGTTGCGCGAGCAGGTGACCGTGGACGTGGTGGTGCGCGCCAATCCCGACGGCCACGAGCACAACTGGCGCTACAACTACGACCCGGACGCCGATCCGGAGTTCGGCGAAGCGGGCAAGGGATACGACATCAACCGCTACCACGACCCCGCGGTGGCACCGGAGGACAACCCGGCGACCGAGGCCGGTCTGATCCAGCGGCACCACGACGACTTCAAGCCGCACATCACGGTCGACTACCACATGCAGGGCCGTTACGTCGGCGGCGACGGACGTGAGATCACCGCGTCGTTGATGTGGCCGACGACTCCGGGCGTCGCCGAAGAACCGCTGAACCTGGCCAAGCAGGTCTCGGTGATCGCGCGGTCGGCGATGGACGCCGGTGGTGCCAACGTCTCCCAGTACCCGGGCGGCGACTACCAGGGGATCGCCCGCAACGCCTACGGCCTGCTGGGCAGCGGCAGCGTGCTCATCGAGCTCAGCGACATGGGTCCGGAGCACGAGCAGTTCCAGATCACCTCGGCGCTGGCCTCCATGCACGCCATCGCCGAGGCCACGGCGGACGGCTCGGTCACCGCGGTCGATCCCGCCGAGGCCGACGCCATCCCGCCCCGCGGCGAGCCCATCTCCGCGGCCACCGCCCGAGCCGGCGACTGAGCGGAGGGCCGTTCGAATTTCGCGCGAAATCGACGTCCGAAGTTCCAGGTCAAATTTCGCGCGAAGTTCGAATCCCCTCGCCCGGCGAGCGGGGCGGTCCGCTAGAAGACGACCGTCGTGGCGCCGTCCTGGAGGACTCGGTCGTCGCAGTGCCAGGCGACCGCGCGGGAGAGGACTTGGCGTTCGACGTCGGCGCCCTTGCGGCGGAGGTCCTGGGCCGAGTCGCGGTGGGAGACCCTGATGACGTCCTGCTCGATGATCGGTCCTTCGTCGAGCTGCTCGGTGACGTAGTGGGCGGTGGCGCCGATGAGCTTCACCCCTCTCTCCTTGGCCCGCTGGTGCGGGTTGGCGCCGGTGAACGCCGGCAGGAACGAGTGGTGGATGTTGATCACCGGCGCCCCGAGCTCGGCCAGGAAGTCCCCCGAGAGGACCTGCATGTAGCGGGCCAGCACGAGCAGGTCCACGTTGCCCTTGAGCAGGTTCACCTGCTCCTTCTCCGCCGCCGCCTTGGCCTCGCGCGGCAACGGCACCTGGAAGAACGGGATGCCGAACCGCCGCACGTCATCACCCAGGTCGGGGTGGTTGGACAGCACCATCGGGACGGTCATGTCGATCTCGCCGCGACGCTGCCGCCACAGCAGGTCGAGCAGGCAGTGGTCGGCTCGGGACACGAAGATCCCGACGCGCTTGCGCCGCCGCACCTGCACCAGCCGGAAGTCCAGGCCCAGCTCCTCGCCGAGCCGGATCTCCAGCGACGCGTTGAGCTCGTCGATCCGCGACGCCAGGTCAGGCAGCTGGAACACGGTGCGCTGGAAGAACCTCCCGCCTTCGGGATCGCTGGAGGACTGGTCGAGGGCGAGGATGTTGGCGCCGTGCTCGGTGAGCGCGCCGGAGACGCTGGCCACGATGCCCGGCCGGTCGGCACCGCGCACGATCAGCCTGCCGTAGTCGAAACCGCCGTCCATCAGCGCGCTTCCCCCTCCGCGAGCGAGTCGAGCAGGCGTCGCCGCCACCGCTCGGTTCCGGCCAGCTCGTTGAAGGTGAAGATGTGCAGCCCGCGCAGGTTCGTCCCGGGCGCCACCGCGCCCAGCCGCCTGGCCAGGCGGGTCGGGTCGTAGCTGCCGGGCAGCAGGAACCGCCACAGCAGCCCCTGCTGCTTCTGCAGGAAGCGCGCCGACCGACCGAGTCCGATCCCCGCCGAGATGCGCACCAGCTTCTGCCTGCTCACCGGCCCCGGCATGCCCACCGCGACCGGCAGGTCGACCTCGCTCGCCCAGTCGCGGGTGGTGGCGGCGTCGAAGCAGATCTGGGTGATGACCCGGGTGGCCAGCGGCGTCTTCCGCCGCAGCGCTTCGTCGATCACCGGTCGCGGGATGCTGCCGTGCCCTTCCGGGTAGCCGCCGATGCCGACCTCGGAGAACGGGTGGCCGATCTCAGCCATGACCTCCAACAACGAATGCGCGTCGGGGAACTTCCCCGCCGGTCGCGGCGCGTCGCCGCCGATGACGAAGGCGGAGTCGGCACCGGCCGCGGTCAACCGGTCCAGCACGTCGGAGACGTGCGCGCGGTCGACGAACTGCCGCGCGGGCAGGTGCGGGGCGACTCGGTAGCCGCGCGCCAGCAGTCGTTCGGCGAGGCCGAGGGTGGCGTCGATGCCCTTGGCCTCGGTCGCGGTGACGGTCAGCGGCACCGAGCTCGGCACGGATTCCACGACGGCCTGCTCGGTGCTCTTGAACGGCATCACCTCGTAGCTGATGTTGCGCACCAGTGCGGCGAGACCGGACCGGGGGCCGGCGATCTCCTGCTGAGTGGTCATGACGGGGCTCCCTGTGAAGGCGCGTGGGGATGCGGGCGTTCTCGCGACGCGCGAGCACCCAGTACAGCCGAGCCCGAGGCGCCGATCGCCGGGCGCAGATGCCGTTTCGGGCGCGACAATTGTCCGACCCGGCACCTGAGATCCCGCCCGGGACAACGGCGAGTACGTCATCCGACGCACCCGGGGTGCCCGGTTCAGCCCGGTTCGCAGCCGCAATTGCGCTGTGTCGCAACGTGTTTGCCGCTGCGTAGCGTGAGCGGACCAGCATCACGCGAGGACGGGTGGACGATGAGCGCGAAGAACCTGCAGGAAGTGCTGGACCAGGCCGGTAACGCGGTCGATCTGCTCCGGAACTCACAGCTCGGGGCCTACATCTACCCGGTGGTCCCGGCGGAGTTCAGCAACTGGCGGCGCGAGGTCATCGCCTGGCGCGAGACGGCGGTGCTGTTCGACCAGACGCACCACATGGTGAACCTGTGGGTTTCGGGTCCTGACGCGCTGAAGTTGTTCTCCGACAACGGGATCAACTCCACCGCGAACTTCCCGGTCGATTCCGCCAAGCAGTACGTCCCGGTCTCCCCGCAGGGCGGGGTCATCGGCGACGGCATCCTGTTCCGGCTGGCCGAGGAGGCGTTCGTCTTCGTGGGCCGCGCCCCGGTCGCCAACTACCTGATCTACCGGGGTCGCTCGGGTTATGCCGTCGACGTCCGGCTGGACCAGCGCTCACCGTCGCGGCCCTACGGCAACCCCGTGCGGCGGGACGTGTGGCGCTACCAGATCCAGGGGCCGAACGCGTGGAAGATCATCGAGAAGGTCAACGGCGGGCCCGTCGAGCAGCTGCGGTTCTTCCGCATGGGGACGATGAACGTCGCCGGCGAGCAGGTCCGCACGCTGCGCCACGGCATGGCGGGTGCGCCGGGCCTGGAGATCTGGGGCCCCTACGAGAGCCGGGACCGGGTGCGCGACGCGATCCTGGAGGCCGGTCGGGAGTTCGGCATCGAGCAGACCGGGTCCCGCGCGTACGCGTGCAACACCCTGGAGTCGGGCTGGATCCCCTCACCGCTGCCCGCGATCTACACCGGTGAGGAGCTGCGCGACTACCGCGAATGGCTCGGCGCCGACAGCTACGAGGCCACCAACGCGCTGGCGGGCAGCTTCGTCTCCGACGACATCGAGGACTACTACCTCAACCCGTGGGAGCTGGGATACGGCTCGTTCGTGAAGTTCGACCACGACTTCGTGGGCCGGGACGCGTTGGAACGCATCGATCCGGCCACCCAGCGGCGCAAGGTGACGCTGGCCTGGAACGCCCAGGACCTGGGCGAGCTGCTGGCGAACCCGGCGCAGCCCGACGGGCCGCGGTACCAGTTCTTCGACCTGCCCAACGCCAACTACGGCTCGTCCAACTTCGACGCGGTCCTGGACGCCGACGGCAACGCGGTGGGCCTGTCGCTGTTCACCGGGCTCAGCGCCAACGAACGCACGGGACTGTCCCTGGCAACGGTCGCACCGGACGTTCCGCTGGGCGCGGAGGTGCGGGTGGTGTGGGGCGAGCCGGACGGCGGCACGCGCAAGGCCACCGTGCAACCCCACGAGCAGTTCTCGGTCCGCGCCGTAGTCAGCCCGGCGCCCTACTCGAAGGTCGTCCGGGAGAGCTACCGTCCGGGCTGGCGTTCGGCCGCGGTGTGATCGATGTCCGATGTGTCCGGTCAGTTCAGGCCAGAACTGCCCGGGCCGCTCAGCCGTTGACGATGCGCCGCAGCCACGCGGTCCGGGCCTCGGCGGCGGACTTGCTCAGCTGCGCACCGGGGAACATCCGGAAGCCGTGGAAACCACCTGGCCAGACGTGCAGTTCGGCGACCCCGCCGGCCTGCCAGATGCGGGTCGCGAAGGCGACGTCCTCATCGCGGAAGGTCTCCGCGGATCCGACGTCGATGAACACCGGCGGCAGCCCGGACAGGTCCTCGGCGCGTGCGGGAGCCGCGTAGGGCGAGACGTCGTCACCGCCGCGGGAATCGCCGAGCAGCGCGGTCCAGCCGACCTCGTTGGCCTGCTGGTCCCAGATGCCCAGCCCGCGCATCTGGTGCGCCGACGGGGTGTCGTTGCGGTCGTCGAGCATCGGGGCCTGCAGAAGCAGTCCGATGGTCTTCGGTCCGTCGAGGTCCCGGCTCATCAGCGCCACCCCGGCGGCCAGTCCGCCGCCCGCGCTGCCGCCGGTCATGACGATCCGCTCGGTGTCGAAGCCGTGCTCCGCGCCGAGCTCGGCGATCCAGCTCAGCCCGGCGTAGCAGTCCTGCACCGGCGCGGGGTGCGGGTTCTCCGGCGCCACCCGGTAGTCCACCGACACGATCGCGCAGCCCAGTTCGCGGCCCCACTCGGTGGCCATGACGTCGAGGGCCTGCCGGTGATCTCCCATGATCATGCCGCCGCCGTGGATCGAGTAGACGACCGGCAGCGGACCGGTCGCCTCCGCCGGGCGCACGATCACCAGCGGCACCTCGGGAGCGCCCTGCGGCCCGGGAACGGCGCGGTGCTCGACGGTGAGCCCGTCGGCCTGGAGCTGCTCATCGGTGGTGAACTGCCGCGACATCTCCCGCAGCTTCGGAACGTCCTCCAACTTGAAGCCCATCCCGGTGTCCGGCATGGCCTTCAGGAAGACCTCCAGCTCCGGGTCGAAGGGGACCGGCGGCGCAGCCTCGCTCATCACGCATTCCTCACAGCTCTCGACGCGGCCGGACGCACCGCGTTCCCCGAAGGATTCAACCACCGCCCGCAACCGAATTCAGCGCGCCGCACGCGCGGTGACCAGAACGGCCTCGACGGGCCGGTCCTTGCCGGGCAGGAACGCCGCGATGCTCAGCGCCGCCAGGGCGGCGAGGCAGCCGATGCCCATGATCACCTGGAAGCCCGCCTGCGACGGCACGGTGATCGGTCCGAAGTCGGTGGTCATCTGCGCCAGCACGGCTCCGGCCACCGCGCTGGACACCGAGGTCCCGATGGAGCGCATCAACGTGTTGAGGCTGTTGGCGGCTGCGGTCTCCGACACCGGCACGGCACCCATGATCAGCGCGGGCATCGCTCCGTAGGCCAGGCCGATCCCGGCGCCGATGATGCTGGAGACGACGATCAGCTGCCACAGCTGCGACATGAACACCACGCCCAGCCCGTATCCGGCGGCGACGACCACGGCACCGATCATCAGCGTCACCTTCGGCCCGCGGGCCTTCGAGGTGCGCGCCGAGACCGGCGACATCGCCATCATCACCAGGCCGGAGGGCGCCATCACGATGCCGACGGCGAGCATGGTCTGCCCCAGGCCGTAGCCGGTGCCGGTGGGCAGTTGCAGGACCTGCGGGAGCACCAGCGACATCGCGAACATGGCGAAGCCGAAGACCGCCGAGGCGATGTTGGTCAGCAGCACCTGGCGGCGGGTGATGGTGCGCAGGTCCACCAGCGGTGCGGCGACGCGCAGCTCCCACCAGCCCCACACGCCGAACACCACGACGCCCGCCGCGGCGAGCCCGAGCGTGGTCGCGCTCCCCCAGCCCCAGCTCGCGCCCTTGGACACGACCAGCAGCAGGCAGATCAGCCCGGCCGAGAGCCCGAGCGCGCCGAGCGGGTCGAAGCGTCCGCCGGAGCGCACCGGCGACTCGGGCACGAAGGTCACCACGAGCACCGTTGCCAGCGCGCCGAGCGCGGCCGAGGTCCAGAACAGCACGTGCCAATCGGTGCGCTCGGCGAGGAACGCGGCCGCCGGCAGGCCCAGCGCACCGCCGACGCCCAGCGAGGCGCTCATCAGCGAGGTCGCCGAGCCGAGCCGGTCGGCGGGCAGCTCGTCGCGCATGATGCTGATGCCCAGCGCGATCACGCCGGAGGACAGGCCTTGCATGACGCGGCCGATCACGATCATCGGCAGCGAACCGCTCATCCCGCAGATGGCCGAACCGATGATGAGCATCGCCAGGCTGATCAGCAGCATCCGTCGCTTGCCGTGCATGTCGCCGAGGCGTCCGACGACCGGGGTGGCCACGGCACCGGCGAGCAGGGTCGCGGTGACCGCCCATGCGGTGTCGGACGCGGAGGCGTGCAGCAGGCCGGGCAGCATCGGCACCAGCGGGATCACCGTGGTCTGGGTCATCGCGACCGAGATGCCGGCGAAGGCCAGCACCAGGACCACGAGGTTCGATCGATCTTCCCCTGGAGCAGCGGATTTCTCCGCTTTGCCGGGAATCGCTCGCATGCTCGGGGGACCTCTCGTTCGAACTGTCCGGTGTTGTCCGGGATAGCCTAATTCAGTCAGTTGACTTAATCCAGTTCGCCCCCTAGTTTCGGGTCAGCACGACCACGATCACGAGGAAGGTCGGCATGACCAACACGCTGCACCCGGCCGACGAGGCGGAGATCCCCGAATATCCGATGACCCGCGCGTCGGGTTGCCCCTTCGACCCGCCGCCGCGGCTCAAGGCCCTGCAGGAGGAGGCACCGATCCACCGGGTGCGGCTCGCCGACGGCACCACACCGTGGCTGGTGACCCGGTACGCCGACCAGCGCGCGGTGCTCGCCGACCCGCGCATCAGCTCCGACGCCGACCGGCCGGGCTACCCGCGCGGCATGCCCGCGCAACCCGGTGGTTCGAAGATCAGCTTCATCCTGATGGACGACCCGGAGCACGCGCGGCAGCGCCGGATGGTGACCGCGCCGTTCACGGTCAAGCGCATCGAAGCGATGCGCCCGGCGGTGCAGAAGATCGTCGACGACCAGATCGACGCGCTGCTCGCCGGACCGAAACCGGTGGACCTCGTCGAGGCGTTCGCGCTTCCGGTGCCATCGCTGGTGATCTGCGAACTGCTCGGCGTCCCCTACTCCGACCACGACTTCTTCCAGGACAACAGCAGGGTCGTCATCCGCCGGGACGCCACGCCCGAGCAGCGCGCCGCGGCGATGAGCAGCCTCACCGGCTACCTGGACGACCTCGTCGGCCGCAAGCTCGAAAACCCCGGCGACGACCTGCTTTCCGGACTGTGCGAACGGGTCGAGGCCGGGGAGCTGGAGCGCTCGGACGTCGCGCAGATGGGCGTGCTGCTGCTCATCGCCGGGCACGAGACGACCGCCAACATGATCGCCCTGGGCACCCTCGCGCTGCTGGAGCACCCGGAGCAGCTGGCGCTGCTGCGCGAGACCGAGGACCCCGAGGTCGTGGCCGGTGCGGTCGAGGAGATGCTGCGCTACCTGCACATCACGCACAGCGGGCGCCGCCGGGTCGCGCTGGAGGACATCGAGGTCGGCGGGCAGCTGATCCGCGCGGGCGAGGGCGTCATCATGCCCAACGACATCGGCAACCGGGACCCGGAGGTCTTCGACGACCCCGACCGCCTCGACCTCAGCCGCGACGCCCGCAAGCACGTCGCCTTCGGCTTCGGCGTCCACCAGTGCCTAGGCCAGCCGCTGGCCAGGATGGAGCTGCAGGTCGTCTACAGCACCCTGTACAAGCGGATCCCGACGCTGCGGGCTGTTCCCGGGCTCGACGAGATCCCGTTCAAGCACAACGGCGCCGTCTACGGCGTCTACGAGCTGCCCGTCACCTGGTAAACCCGAACACCCCACCACGAAACGGAAAACCCGCTCATGAAGGTCACCATCGACCAGGACAAGTGCGTCGCCTCCGGCCAGTGCGTCATGGCCGCCGAGGACGTCTTCGACCAGCGCGACGAGGACGGCATCGCGGTTCTGCTCACCGACTCCCCCAGCGCCGAGCTCGCCGACGACGTCCACCACGCGGCCGCGGTCTGCCCGGCCCTGGCCATCACCGTCGAGGACTGAGGCCGGCGACGTCGAGCGCCGCGGCGATCGTGCGCCCGATCGCCGCGGCGCTGCTCAGCCCCAGACCTCGGCCGCGGTCTCGACGATGAGCCGGAGCTTGGCGATCTGGTCCTCGTAGGTGAGGGCGTTTCCCTCCACCGTGGACGAGAACCCGCACTGCGGGGACAGGCAGAGCTGGTCGAGGTCGACGTACTTGGTGGCCTCCTCGATCCGGCGCTTGAGGTCGTCCTTGCTCTCGAGCTCGCCGCGCTTGGTCGTCACCAGCCCGAGCACGACGCGCTTGTGCCTGGGGACGTAGCGCAGCGGCTCGAAACCTCCCGAGCGGTGGTCGTCGAACTCCAGGAAGAAGCCGTCGACGTCGAGTTCGCCGAACAGCGCCTCGGCGACGAAGTCGTACCCGCCCTCCGCCACCCACGACGAGCGGTAGTTGCCCCGGCACAGGTGGGTCGTGATGGCCATGCCCTCCGGACGGTCGGCCAGCGCGGCGTTGATCTGCTTGATGTAGCGCAGGTGCTGGTGCTCGGCGTCCTCACCGCGCTCGGCGATGGCCGCTCGCTGCTTCTCGTCGTTGAGGTACGCGAGGCTGGTGTCGTCGAGCTGCAGGTAGGTGCAGCCCGCGTCGGCCAGCGCGCGGACCTCGGCGGCGTAGGCGGCGGACAGGTCGTTCCAGAACTCCTCGACGTCGGGGTAGATCGCCGGGTCCAGGGCCGTCTTGCCGCCGCGGTAGTGCACCATGCTCGGAGACGGGATGGTCAGCTTCGGCGTGACCCCCTCGGCGACCGAGGCCAGGTGCTGGAAGGCGTCGAGGAAGATCGGTTCGGCGAGGCCGACCTTGCCCGCGATCTGCAGCGCCGCCGGCTGCCACTCCACCACGCCGTCGGCGTTCTGGAACCGCACGGTCGTCGTCGCGTCGCCCTGGCGGATGCCGTCGAGCTGCAGGATGAAGTCCTGGTGCCAGTAGGCGCGGCGGAACTCGCCGTCGGTGGCCGATTTCAGGCCCACGTCGCGCTGCGCCTTCACGACCTCGCGGATCGCTTCGTCCTCGACGCCGCGCAGCTCGGCGGCGTCGATGCGGCCGTCGGCGTGGTCCTGCCTGGCCTTGTGCAGCCGCTGCGGGCGCAGCAGGCTGCCGACGTGGTCGGCGCGGAACGGGGGTTTGGCATTGGACTCTTCCGGTCCCGTCACGGTTATCCCACTCTCGATCGACTCGCCCGGCCCGGCCGGTGCGCTTGTCCGCACGAGAATCCAAACATCCGCGGCGCTCCCCGATCGTCGGTGCGATGACCCACCACCGCCTCGGCGGATGTCCCGACGACGCCACGACAAATGTCCCGAACCCGAGGCACGAGGTGGTCGCGTCGCCGTCACCCGTGGGCAGGGGAGATCAGGAGCGGTGGAAGCCCGCGTAGTCGTGGTCGGCCGCCTCGTCGCAGAGGGCTGCGTAGTGGGCGAGGCCGCCGGCGTAGGGCATGAAGACCCGGGGTTTGCCCGGCACGTTGGCGCCGAGGTACCAGGAGCTCTTCGCCTGCGGGAGCAGAGTCCGGTTCGCCGCCTCCTGGACCTCCTCGCCCCAGGCCCGCTCGGCCTCCTCGGTGGCCTCGATGCGCTCGAACCCGTTGTCGCGCAGGTCTCCCAGGCAGCGCGCGATCCAGTCGACGTGCTGCTCGATCGAGGTCGGCATGTTGGTCAGCACCGACGGGCTGCCCGGCCCGGTGATGATGAACAGGTTCGGGAACCCCGCCACCTGGAGACCCAGGTAGCTCTGCGGGCCGTCCCGCCACTTCTCCGCGAGGGTGCCGTTCGTGCCCCGGACGTCGATGCCCAGCATCGGGCCCGTCATCGCGTCGAATCCGGTGGCGAACACGAGCGCGTCCAGCGGGTGTTCGGCCTCGGTGGTGCGCAGCCCGTCGCTGGTGATCTCGACGATCGGCGTCTCGCGGACGTCGACGAGGGTGACGTCATCGCGGTTGTAGGTCTCGAAGTACCCGGTGTCGATGGGTGGGCGCTTGGCGGCGAACGGGTGGTCGTGCGGCAGCAGCCGCTCGGCGACCTCCGGATCGCGCACGGTCTCCCGGATCTTCTCCCGGATGAACTCCGCAGCGGTGTCGTTGGCCTCCTCGCTGCTCAGCAGGTCGTTGAAGGCCGCGCGGAAGCGCAGGCCACCGCGCCGCCAGGCCGCCTCGTAGATCTCCCGCCGCTGGTCCGGCGGGGTGTCCACGGCGTTGCGCGACGAGATGCGGAAGGGGTGGCCGTTGCTGGTTTCCCGTTGCAGCGCGCGGATCTCGGCGTACTCCGCCCGCACGGCGGCCTGGAACTCCTCGTCCAGCGGCGCGTTCCGCGCCGGAACGCTGAAGTTCGGGGTCCGCTGGAACACCGTCAGGTGCGCGGCCTGCTCGGCGATGACCGGGATCGCCTGGATGCCGGTCGACCCGGTGCCGATGACACCGACCCGCTTGCCCGCGAAGTCCACGTCCTCGTGCGGCCACCGACCCGTGTGGTACCAATCGCCGTCGAAGGCGTCGAGACCGGGGATCTCCGGCACGTTCGCCGACGACAGGCACCCGACCGCGCCGATCAGGAACCGAGCCCGGAGCTCATCTCCCCGCTCGGTGAGCACTGTCCAGCCGTCGTCGAAGGACGCTTCGGTGACCCGCGTGCCGAACCGGATGTCGCGGCGCAGGTCGAAGCGGTCGGCGACGTGGTTGAGGTAGGCCAGGATCTCCGGCTGGCGCGGGTACCGCTCGCTCCAGCGCCACTCCTGCTGCAGGTCGTCGTCGAAGGAGAACGAGTAGTAGTGGCTCTCGGAGTCGCAGCGGGCACCCGGGTACCGGTTCCAGTACCAGGTGCCGCCCACCTCGTCACCGGCTTCGAGGACCGCGGCGGACATGCCGAGCCCGCGCAACCTGCGGAGCATGTAGAGCCCGGAGAACCCGGCACCGATGACGATCGCGTCCAGCATGCGGCCTCCTCATCTACCTGCTGCGCAGGGCTTTTCGGTGAGCCGTTCACCACGCTAACCGTTCGAACCGGGCATGGCCATGGTGAAGCAGACCGCCGTTCCCTCCAGCACCGTCGTGCCGTCGTCGCGGCTGACGGTGGTGGTCAGCTTCGTGATGGGCTTGTCGTCGCGGACCTCGTCGACCTGCACCCGCCCGGTGATGGTGTCGCCCGGCCGGACCGGTGCGGTGAAGTTCCAGTTCACGTTGAGGAACACCGTCCCCGGTCCGGGCAGCTTCTCGGCCACGACGGCGTTGAGCACCGCGCTGGTCACCCCGCCCTGCACGACGATCTCCCCGAACTGCGAGGACTCGGCCGCCTCGACGTCGTAGTGCAGCGGGTTGCGGTCGCCGCTGATCTGGGTGAACAGCCGGATGTCGGTCGGTCCGATGGTGCGGGACAGCTCGGCGGTCTCGCCGACCTGGGGTTTGCCGTGGGGCCACACGTCGCTCATCAACGCCTCCTTGGTCTGCCGGTTCCCCCGTGAGTACCAGCGCGAGCGGCGCGTTTCCACTCACCGCGCCCGCCGCGCCCCGAGCCTGCCCATCGCGATCGCACCGACGAACGGTCCCGGCACCAGCAGCAGGAACGCGAACCGCCAGCCCACCGCGGCCGCCAGCAGCGGGACCAGCTGGATGCTGACCACGGTCAGGGCGAATCCGATCGCGGTCTGCGCGGTCAGCGCGGTGCCCACGAAGCGCGGGTCGGCGGCCTCGCTCAGCGACGTGGAGAACACGCCCGAGTCGGCGATCACCGCCGCGCCCCACACCACGCAGAACACCACCAGCACGCCAGGCCCGGCGTCGAAGGCCAGCGGCGAGAGGACGCAGCACGCACCGCTGATCACCAGCGCGGCCACCGCCGCCGGGGAACGTCCGTAGCGGTCCGCTCCCCACCCGCCGAGCAGGCAGCCGACGGCACCGGCGATGCCGATGGTGACGAACACCGTGATCCCGGTCGAGGCGGGCAGGTTCCGGCCCGCCTCGCTGGCCAGCAGGAACGTGGGGATCCACGTCCACAGCGCGTAGAGCTCCCACATGTGCCCGAAGTAGCCGAGGTTGGCCAGCCGGGGCCCGCGCTCGGTGAACATCGTCAGCGCGTAGCGCGGGTTGTGCACCGCCGCCGATGCGGCGAGGTGCGGTCCGGGCCGCACGACGGTCGCCGCCACCAGCGCCCCGAGCAGCCCGGTGCAGGCGGCGGCGACCAGCACCGCGCGCCACGGCAGCGATCCGAGACCGCCGATGAGGTGCGGCAGCGCCGAGCCGATGGTCAGCGCCGCGATCAGCAGCCCCATCGCCAGTCCGCGTCCCCGGCTCGGCGCCCAGGAGGCCATCAGCTTCATCCCGACCGGGTACACCCCGGCCAGGCACATGCCGGTGAGGAACCGCAGCGGGATCGCGGTGGCCATCCCGTCGACCAGGCCCGCGAGCAGCAGCGTCCACCCGGCGGCAAGCGCGGCGCTGACGGCCAGCAGCAGGTGCGGGCGGATCCGGTCGGCGAGGTTCAGCAGCGACGATCCGACGGCGCCTGCGACGAACCCGAGCTGCACCGATCCGGTCAGCCACACCGCCGCGGCGGCGCTGATCCCCCACTCCTGGCGGAGCGTGGGAACCACGGCGGACACGGAGAACCACACGGCAAGCCCGAAGACCTGGACCACGGCGATCGCGCCGCGCTGCACACCCGAACGCATGCACCGCAGTCTGCCGCACCGAACCCGGTTGACCCGACGGGCACGGGGTGCTTGTGTCGGAGCGTGCTGGACAAGGAACGGATCGTGGAAGCGCTCGCCGCCGAGTGGGACGCGCTGGACCGGCTGCTGACCGGGCTCGACGACGCGCAGTGGGAGCAGGGCACGCCGCTGCCGGGCTGGCGGGTACGGGACGTCGCCGCGCACCTCATCGGCACCGAGCTGATGCTCAGCGGTGAGCCGACGCCGGACACCGGCGGGGACGTCGAGTCGTTGCCGCACGTGCACAACGACATCGGCGCCCGCAACGAGCGCTACGTGGCGCACTTCCGGTCGCAGTCCCACGAGGCCGTGCTGGCGAAGTTCCGCGAGGTCACCGCCGCGCGGCTGGCATCGCTGCGGGCGATGTCGGACGAGGAGTTCCACGCACCGGCGATGACCCCGGCCGGTCAGCAGACCTACGCGCGGTTCATGCGGATCCGGGTGTTCGACTGCTGGATGCACGAGCAGGACATCCGGGACGCCGTCGGCCTGCCCGGTGACGAGCAGGGCGCGTGCGCGGAGCTGTCGGTCGACGAGATCACCACGGCCTTGGGCTTCGTCGTCGGCAAGCGCGGTGGCGCACCGGACGGTTCCAGCGTCACCTTCGATCTCGGCTCCCGCGCTCTGCACGTCGCGGTGGACGGCCGGGCGAAGGTCGTCGAGTCGTTGCCCGGGGAGGCCACGGTCCGCGTCACGCTGCCGCTCGGCGTGTTCACCCGGCTCTGCGGCGGTCGCGTCGATCCCGAGAAGGTCTCGTCCTCGGTCTCCTTCGACGGAGACGAGGTGCTCGGCGAGCAGCTCGTCAAGCACCTCGCCTTCACCATCTAGTCGAGGTGGAAGACCTCGTCGATGGGCCGCATCGCCTCGTCCGGCGTGACGGTCTCCTCGAAGAGGTCGCCCATCTGCGCCTGCCAGCGGGTGTTGACGTCCTTCTCCGCCATGGCCGCGCGGGACGCCTCGAAGTCCTCGCACTCCAGGTAGCCGATGAGGGTTCCGTCGGGGCGAAGGAACAGCGAGTAGTTGCGCCAGCCGGTGTCGTGCAGCGCCTGGCGCATCTCCGGCCACACCGCGCGGTGCCGCTCCCGGTACTCGTCGACCTTGTCGGGTTTGACGTGCAGCACGAAGCAGATCCGCTGCATCATCTGGCCCACCCCTGCTCCTGCTCGATCTCCTCCAGCGTCAGACCTTCGGTCTTCGGGCCCCAGATGACGCCGATGACACCGCTGACCACGATGAACGCGGTGAGGATGTAGGCCAGCGTCTGGAACCCGGTGGCCGTGATGATCGGGACGAAGAAGCTCCAGAAGCCGAGCCCGATGCGCACGACGGCGAACATCAGCCCTTGCGCGGTGCTGCGCAGCTTGGTCGGGAACAGCTCACCGGACCAGATCTGGAAGAAGTGCTGGGCACCGAAACCACCGCCGATGCCGATGGCCACGATGTAGCCGAGCGCGGTGCCGAAGTTCAGCGGCAGCACGGCCAGCAGCAGCATGCCGCCCGCCTGGATCACGGTGGACAGCGCCAGCATCAACCGCCGGTTGAACCGGTCGTTGAACGGCATGAACACCAGCACCGTGAACACCGCGACCAGCAGGAAGTACAGGCACTGGAGGCCGACGCTGGCGGCGTCGCTCTGGCTGCCGAACGCCTTGAGCAGGTACGGCGTGTAGAAGCCGTTGGTGCCGGCGAAGAGGTTCCAGATCCCGTACATGCCGATGAGCATCAGCGACAGCCGCAGGCCCTTGCCGGTGAGCAGCGGGCGCAGCGCGGCACCCCACTTCACCGGGCCGGTGTCGGTGGTTTCCTGCTCCCAGCGCGCGGATTCGCCGATGCCGTGCCGCATCCACCAGGTGATCAGCGCGGCGACGAACAGGCTCGCGAACAGCAGCCGCATGCCGAGCATTCCGAGCGGTTGCAGCGCGAGTCCCAGCGCCAGGGTCACGATCGGCCCCAGCGACCACAGGACTTGGGACAGCCCGCCGAGCTTGCCGCGCTTGCGGGCCGGGGAGAACTCGGTGATCAGGCTCCACGAGGCCGGGATATCGGCGCCGACGGCGAGACCGACCAGGATGTAGCCGACGAAGAGCATCCAGGTGTCGAAGGCAAAGATCAGCCACAGCGTGCCGAACATGTACAGCAGCAGGTCGTAGGCGTAGATCTTCTTGCGCCCGTACCGGTCGCAGATGTAGCCGCCGACGAGCGCGCCCACGCCTGCCGAGATGGCGTTGGAGCTCAGCGCGCCGAGCAGTCCGACGGTGCTGTCGGTGAGTCCGTACGCCTGGACCCACACGCTCAGCGCGACAGATCCGGCGACGATGGAGCCCGCGTCGATGTAGCTGGCCATCGCCGCTACGAACGACCATTTCCAGTGCTGTCCTGACGAGGCGTGCTCGCTCTGCCGAACGCCCGCGGATGAAGTCATCGTTGTCCTTCATGCAGCTCATCGAACGTCGTCCGCACCCGGGGCGACGCTTGAAACGTTTTATTTGGCGAGCACACTAGAGAGCGCCTCCACCCCCGTCAAGAGTCCGATCGGACGAGGGCATCTCCCGCAAAACCTCGTCAAGGGAATTGACTCCCGCCAGGCTCGCCGCCTACCGTAGGAACCTGATTTAAACGTTTCAAGCACGCGCACTGGAGCGACGATGGCCGACCGCAAGACCGTCAAGGCGGCGCTGACCGCGCAGCGGATCGAAACCCCCTCCTGGGCCTACGGGAACTCCGGGACGCGGTTCAAGACCTTCCTGCAGGAGGGCATTCCGCGCGACCCGTTCGAGAAGCTCGACGACGCCGCCCAGGTGCACGCCTTCACCGGCATCGCCCCCAGCGTCGCGCTGCACATCCCCTGGGACCGGGTCGACGACTACGCCGCGCTGGGCGCGCACGCCGAATCCCTCGGGTTGGCACTGGGCGCGATCAACCCGAACACCTTCCAGGAGGACGAGTACAAGCTCGGCAGCATCTGCAACCCCGACCCGGCGGTCCGCCGGAAGGCGCAGGCACACCTGCTGGAGTGCGTCGACATCATGGACGTCACCGGTTCCGACGCGCTGAGCCTGTGGTTCGCCGACGGGCTCAACTACCCCGGTCAGGACTCCATCGCCGAGCGCCAGGAGCGCCTGTCGGAGGCCCTGCGAGCGGCCTACGCCCGGTTGGGCGAGGACCAGCGGATGCTGCTGGAGTACAAGTTCTTCGAGCCCGCGTTCTACGCCACCGACGTCCCGGACTGGGGCACCTCCTACGCCCACTGCCTGGACCTCGGCGAGCGCGCGCAGGTGCTGGTCGACACCGGGCATCACGCACCGGGCACCAACATCGAGTTCATCGTGGCGTTCCTGCTCGGGCGCGGTCGGCTGGGCGGCTTCCACTTCAACAGCCGCTTCTACGCCGACGACGACCTGATCGCCGGCGCCGCCGACCCGTTCCAGCTGTTTCGGATCATGCACGAGATCGTGCGCGCCGGTGCCCTGGAGGAGTCGGCGAACGTCGCGTTCATGCTCGACCAGTGCCACAACCTGGAGCCGAAGATCCCGGCCCTGATCCGCTCGGTGCTCAACGTCCAGGAGGCCACCGCGAAGGCCCTGCTGGTGGACGGTGACGCCCTGGCCGGGGCGCAGCGCGAAGGCGACGTCCTCGGCGCCAACGCGGTGCTGATGGACGCCTACAACACCGATGTCCGCCCGCTGCTCGCCGAAGTCCGCGAGGACATGGGCGTCGACCCCGACCCCATCGCCGCCTACCAACGCTCCGGTTACGCGGAGAAGATCATCGCCGGCCGCAAGGACGGCACCCCCGCGGGCTGGGGCGCCTGAGGAATTCCTGTTCCGCTGAGCACGGAGAGGTTTGACATGAGCTCGACGCATCCCGAAGTGGCTGCGCTGCTTGCGCGTTCGCACGAACTGGGCGCGGACCCCCGCAACACCAACTACGCCGGGGGCAACGCCTCGGCCAAGGGCGAGGAGACGGACCCGGTGACCGGCGGTCCGGTTCCGCTGATGTGGGTCAAGGGTTCCGGTGGTGATCTGGGGACGCTGACCGAGGCGGGGTTGGCCGTGCTGCGGCTGGACCGGCTGCGAGCGCTGGTCGACGTCTACCCGGGTGTGGACCGCGAGGACGAGATGGTCGGCGCCTTCGACCACTGCCTGCACGGCAAGGGCGGTGCGGCACCGTCGATCGACACCGCCATGCACGGACTGGTCGAGGCCGCCCACATCGACCACCTGCACCCCGACGCCGGCATCGCGCTGGCCACGGCCGCCGATGGTGAGGCGCTGACCGCGGAGTGCTTCGGCGACCTGGTCGCGTGGGTTCCGTGGCGGCGCCCCGGTTTCCAGCTGGGCCTGGACATCGCCGCGATCAAGGAGGCGAACCCGCGGGCCATCGGCGTGGTCCTGGGCGGCCACGGCATCACCGCGTGGGGTGCGACCAGCGAGGAGTGTGCGCAGAACTCGCTGCACATCATCCGCACCGCGGAGAAGTTCATCGCCGAGCGCGGCAGGCCCGAGCCGTTCGGGCCGGTCATCGAGGGCTTCGAGCCGCTGCCGGAGGAGCAGCGCAGGCGGCGGGCGGCCGAGCTGGGTCCGGTGATCCGCGGCCTGGCCTCCACCGACCGGCCGCAGATCGGCCACTTCGACGACGCACCGGAGGTACTGGAGTTCCTGGCGCGCGAGAACCACCCTCGCCTGGCTGCGCTGGGCACCTCCTGCCCGGACCACTTCCTGCGCACCAAGGTCCGCCCGCTGGTGCTCGACCTCGAGCCCCACGCCGAGTTCGACGAGGTGGTGGCCCGGCTCAAGCAGCTCCACGAGAGCTACCGGGAGGACTACCGCGCCTACTACGACCGGTTCGCCGAGCCCGACTCGCCTGCGATGCGCGGTGCGGATCCGGCGATCGTGCTCGTGCCGGGGATCGGCATGTTCTCCTTCGGCAAGGACGCGCAGACGGCGCGCGTGGCCGCCGAGTTCTACCGCAACGCGATCAACGTGATGCGCGGTGCGGAGGCGATCTCCACCTACCAGCCGATCGACGAGGCGGAGAAGTTCCGCATCGAGTACTGGGCGCTGGAGGAGGCCAAGCTCGCCCGGATGCCCCGGCCCAAGCCGCTGGCGACCCGCGTCGCGCTGGTCACCGGGGCGGGCTCGGGAATCGGGAAGGCCACCGCGCAACGGCTCTCGTCCGAGGGCGCGTGCGTGGTGCTGGCCGATCTCGACCTCGACAACGCCCAGGCGCTGGCCGACGAGCTCGGCGGACCGGACAAGGCCGTCGCGGTGCGCGTCGACGTCACCGACGAGGAGCAGATCGCGGCGGCCTTCCGAGCCGCGGCGCTGGCCTTCGGCGGTGTGGACCTGGTGGTCAACAACGCGGGCCTGTCGATCTCGAAGCCGCTGCTGGAGACGTCGGTCGCCGACTGGGACCTGCAGCACGACGTGATGGCGCGCGGCTCGTTCCTGGCTTCGCGGGAGGCGGCGCGGGTGATGATCGCCCAGGGCATGGGCGGCGACATCGTCTACATCGCCAGCAAGAACTCGGTGTTCGCGGGCCCGAACAACGTCGCCTACGGCGCGACGAAGGCCGACCAGGCGCACCAGGTGCGGCTGCTGGCCGCGGAGCTGGGCGAGCACGGCATCCGGGTCAACGGCGTCAACCCCGACGGTGTGGTGCGCGGGTCGGGCATCTTCGCCGGTGGTTGGGGCGCGCAGCGGGCGAAGGTCTACGGCGTGGAGGAGGAGAAGCTCGGCGAGTTCTACGCCCAGCGCACCATCCTCAAGCGCGAGGTGCTGCCCGAGCACGTGGCAGCGGCGGTGTTCGCGCTGGTGGGCGGGGATCTCACGCACACCACTGGACTGCACGTGCCGGTCGACGCGGGTGTCGCCGCGGCGTTCCTGCGCTGAGGGAGTGCTCGGATGACGACGGAGTCGCCGACGTTCGCGGCGGTGGACCTGGGCGCTTCCAGCGGGCGGGTCGTCCTCGGACGGCTCACCGCCGGGCGGCTGGAGACCACGGAGGTGCACCGGTTCGCCAACGGCCCGGTGCCGCTGCCGGACGGGTTGCACTGGGACGCGGTCGGGCTGTTCCGCGAGGTGCTCGCCGGGCTGCGCAAGGCCGGTGGGCCGGTGTCGGTCGGGGTGGATTCCTGGGCGGTCGACTACGGGCTGCTGGACTCCTCGGGCTCGCTGCTGGGCGAGCCGTTCCACTACCGGGACTCGCGGACCGATTCGGTCGCGGAGTCCTTCGTGGACTCGTTCGGCGCTCCGGAGCTGTTCGCGCGCAACGGTTTGCAGTTCCTGCCGTTCAACACGATCTTCCAGCTCGCCGCATCGAAGGGCGCGGCGCTGGAGGCGGCGGAGGTGCTGCTGCTGATCCCGGACCTGATCGGGTACTGGCTGACCGGGCAGGTGGGGGCGGAGCTGACCAACGCCTCCACCACCGGTCTGCTCGACGCGCGAACGCACGAGTGGTCACCGGAGCTGGCGCGGGCGGCGGGCATCGACCCGTCGCTGCTGCCCCCGCTGCGCAGACCGGGCGACGTCGTGGGCGAGCTGCTGCCGTCGGTGGCCGGGGAGACGGGTTCGACCGGCACGTCGGTGGTGGCGGTCGGTTCGCACGACACCGCCTCGGCGGTGGTCGGGGTTCCCGCCCGGTCGCCGAACTTCGCCTACGTGTGCACCGGCACCTGGTCGTTGACCGGCCTGGAGCTGCCCGCTCCGGTACTCACCGAGGAAGCTCGCCGCGCGAACTTCACCAACGAGCTCGGCATCGACGGCGCGGTCCGCTTCCTGCGCAACATCATGGGCCTGTGGCTGCTCCAGGAGAGCCTCCGAACCTGGGGTCTGACCTCGGAAGACCTGCCCGATCTGCTGGCCGAGGCGGCGCGGGCGGAACCTTTGACGGCGGTCGTCGACGCCGAGGACACCCGGTTCCTGGCGCCCGGCGACATGCCGGGCCGCATCGCCGAAGCCTGCCGCGAGACGGATCAGCCGGTTCCGCAGACGCGAGGGGCTCTGGTCCGCTGCATCCTCGAAAGCCTCGCCCTGGCCCACCGCCGCGCAATTCGCGAGGCCGCCGAACTCTCCGGCCGGGACGTCGACGTCGTCCACCTCGTCGGCGGCGGCGCCCGCAACGAACTGCTCTGCCAGTTCACGGCCGACGCCCTGGGCACCCCGGTCGTGGCGGGCCCGGTCGAAGCCACGGCGACCGGAAACCTCCTCACCCAGGCCAGAGCCGCCGGCCACGTCGCGGACCTGACCGAGGTCCGCCGGATCATCGCCACCTCGCACCGCCTCGACCACTACACCCCGCGAGGAAGCACGGGACCCTGGGACGAAGCCGAAATCCGACTCCCCCGCAGATCAACCCCGTGACCACCCCGAACCCCCGCCGCCCTCCCGGGTGAAGAATTCGAATTTCGCGCGAAATTTGAATTGGGCGCCGGGTCAGGGGTTCTCCAGGAGTGACTTGGCGCGGGCGAGTTCGAGCTTGCCCGTGGGCGTTCTGGGGAGTTCGGGGCGGAAGGTGATCTGGCGGGGGATCTTGTGGCCCGCGAGGGTGCGGCGGGCCCAGGCGTGGAGGTCCGCTGCGGTGAGGTCCGGGGAGGCCGTCGCGACCAGGGCGGCCACGCGTTCGCCCCAGTGGTCGTCGGGGATGCCGATGACGACGCAGTCGGTGACGTCGGGGTGGTCGAGCAGGACCTCCTCGACCTCCGGCGGGTGGACCTTCTCGCCTCCGGTGTTGATCACCCCGGAGCCGCGCCCGAGGAACCGGATCGCGCCGTCGGGTTCGAGCTGCGCCAGGTCACCGGGCACGGAGTGCCGCCGTCCGTCGATGTCGCGGAACGTCGTCGCGGTCTTGGCGCTGTCGTTGTGGTAGCCGAGCGGCATCGGCCCGGAGTAGGCCAGCACACCGGTCTCCCCCGGCTCGACCTCCGCCCCTCCGGGCGTGATGACCCTGGTCCCGGGCACCGGGTGGAACCGCGACGGCAGGTCGCGGACCGAGGAGGTGACCGCGAACGCGAAGGGACCGCCCTCGCTGGAGGCGATCGCGTCGAACACGGTCACCTCGGCGCGCTGGTGCAACGCCCGCTTGAGCTCGTCGCTGAACGCCGTGCCGGAGCTGATCACCGACCGCAGTGATCCCAGATCGTGCGGAGCTCCCGCGCTCTCGGCCTTGCGCAGCTCGTCCACCAGCGGACGTCCGACGGCGTTCCCGGCCAGGATCAGCGTGCTCACCCGCTGCTCGGCGACCCGCCGCCACACGTGCTCGGCGTCGAGCCCGCCCGGCCGCGCGGTCACCACCCGTCCGCCGACGAGCAGCGCGCCCATCGAGTTGAACAGCCCGGTCCCGTGCATCAGCGGGACGACCGGCATCGTGCGCGGCGCCAGGTCTGCGCTGCGCTCGGCGATGCGCACCGCCTCCCCCAGCGTCGCAGGGAGCTCGGGGACTCCCAGCGGCCGGAAGATGGGCACCAGCAACGAGTTCAGCAGGTCCGACAGCTGCCAGATCACGCCCTTGGGCTTGCCGGTCGTGCCGCCGGTGTACATGAACAGCCGGTCGGTGCCGGGACGCGGCTCGGGCGGCCTCGGCGGTGTCGCCGCGAGGAGCTCCTCCAGCGCATCGGTTCCCACGACGAGCCGCATCGGGGGCAGGTTCACGATGTTGGCGGCGAGTTCGGAGCTGAACACCAGTGCTTTCGCGTCGGCGTCGGTGAGCAGCTCGGCGAGTTCGTCCCGCGTGTAGCGGTAGTTGACGTTGACCGGGACGGCCCCGAGCTTGAACGCCGCGAACACCGTCTCCAGGTAGGCGGCGCCGTTGTGGAGGTAGCAGGCGACCTTGTCGCCCGCCCGGACGCCGGATTCGGCCAGCGCACCGGCGAGTCTGGCGGCACGCCGCTCGAACTGGCCGTAGTCGCGGTCGAACCCGGGTTCGGAGATCGCGATCGAGCGGGGCATGCGCTCGGCGATCGCTTCCCACAGCGTTCCGAAGGAGACGTCCACTCCACCGACCTCCTACCAGCGCGCCTGATCAGAGGTTCGTCCCTCGACGGCCCGGCGGGCAACGGGGATGTCGCGCAGCGGAAGCCCGGTTCAGCGCTCCGCGCGGCCGACGAGGTGGAAGAGCCGGCTGAGCCCGCGGTACGGGTCGCGTCGACCGGCTTCGAGCTCGACCTCGGCCGCGGCCCGCAGCTGGTCGGCGTCGTTCGGGTCGAGCGCGGCTCCGCCGAGGTCGAGCCAGTCGACGAACAGCCACACGCCGTACCACTGGACGGGCCGGACGCCGCGCGCGTCGATGAGGTCGCTGATCTCCTCGACAGTGTCGGCGCGGGTCGGCAGTCCGAGCACACCCGTCTCGCGGGTGGCGTCGAACGAGGCGAGGGCGTCGGCCCACCGCCGCTCCAGGGCAGGGCGCACGGCCATCGCCCCGGCGTTGCCGGCCATGATCGACACCAGGCCGCCGGGAGCGGCGCACCGGCAGAGCTGGTCGACCACCGGTTCGGGATCGTCGAGGTAGCCGATCACGCCGTGGCACAGCACGGCGTCGAACCGCTGTCCGCCTACCGCCTGCGAGGCGTTCGCCCCGTCGCCCTCGACGAAGGTGACCCGTCGCCGGGCGTCCTCGGGGAGCTGCTGGAGCCGTTGCCGCGCCTTGTCCAGCATGCCCGTCGAGGAATCCATCAGGACGACCTCGTAACCCGCCCTGGCCAGCGGGAACGACTGGTGTCCCGCACCGGCGCCGACGTCGAGGATCCTCGCCGGTGGCGGCGGCAGGTGCTCCACCAGCTGCCGGTGGACCACGTGGGTGCGCACGCGCCCCTTGACCGAGGCGTACGCCCCGTCGGCGAACTCGTCGGCCAGCCCGGCCCAGGTGTCATCGGCGGTCACATCCCGGAGTATCCCGCGTCGGCCCGCGAAGGTTGGTAGAACTCCTCGCATGGCCGCTTGGGACGCCGACGCACCTGGGGTGCTGACACTTCCGTCGGGACGCCTGGTCCGGGGACGCGGGTTGCGCAGACCGCTCCCCAAAGGCCCGCGCCCGGAGTTCGCGCTGCACCTGCTGGGCCGCCGCCCCACCCCGGTCGAGTGGGATTCCCGCTGGGTGCGCTGGCCGGACTTCCGGCTCCCCGCCGACCGCGCCGACGCCGCCGACGCCCTCCGGGAGGCGTGGCGTCGAGCAGGCGGCGAACGCGTCGAACTCGCCTGTGGCGGAGGCCGCGGGCGCACCGGCACGGCGCTGGCCTGCCTCGCCGTCCTCGACGGCGTCCCGCCCGGTGAAGCCGTGGCCTTCGTCCGCACCCACTACCACCCCGGCGCGGTCGAAACTCCCTGGCAGCGGCGCTACGTCCGCGGTTTCCGCGCCTGAGGCCAGGACTTTCGGCCGGTCCCCGGGCTCCCGGACGCGGCTGACACTGGTGTGGTCGACAGGGTGCCCACCCGGCACTCCGCGATGGGATGGCAGGGGCGGAGACCATGCGAATGCTCATCAGGATCAGGCCGGGCCTGCAGGCGGCCAACACCGCGGTGACCGACGGCTCGATGAAGGTGGCGATGGAACGGGCTCACGAACAGCTCAAGCCCGAGGCTTCCTACTTCCTGCCGCAGGACGGCCAGCGCACGGCGCTGTTCATCTGCGACATCGCCGACGAGTCCCAGCTCGTGTCGATGCTCGACCCGTTCTTCTCCAACCTGGAGGCGAAGATCGACGTCTTTCCCGTGATGAACTTCGACGACCTCCGCGCGGGATTGGACCAGCTGTCCCAGGGCTGAGCCCACCTCTGCCCAGGTCAAGAGTCCGTTCTGAATCCGCCTGGGGTTCGCCAGGACGTCATCTGTGCTCCATAGCGTCAGTCCGGTTTTCCCGAAACTGACCGAACAGGTGGAGCATGACCTCGAACTCCTTCCGCCCCAACCGACGCCAGGTGCTGCTGGCCGGTTCGGCTGCCATCGGCGTTGCGGCGCTGGGCTCTTCCGGGCTGGCCGGTGCCGCCGGTGCCGGTACCGGCCGGATCAGCGCACCGTTCCAGCTGGGCATCGCCTCCGGTGACCCGCTGCCGGACGGCGTGGTGCTGTGGACCCGATTAGCCCCCGAGCCGCTGACCGAGGACGGTTTCGGCGGCATGCCCGACCAGATCGTGCCGGTGCAGTGGCAGGTCGCCACCGACGAGCGGTTCACCGACGTCGTCGCCGAAGGCACCGAGCAGGCCGAGCGCGCATCGGCTCACTCCGTGCACGCCGAGGTGTCCGGACTGCGGCCGGGCGCCGAGTACTTCTACCGCTTCCGCGCCGGCAGCGAGCTCAGCCCGATCGGGCGCACCAAGACCGCCCCGGCGCCGGGCTCGAAGCTGGACAGGTTCTCCTTCGCCTTCGCCAGCTGCCAGAACTACGTCGCCGGGCAGTACACCGCCTACCAGCACATGGCCGAAGAGGACCTGGACCTGGTGGCGTTCCTCGGCGACTACATCTACGAGGGCGGCGACGCGGGCTCGATCGGGCGCCCGCACGTGCCCGCGCACGAGCTCATGAACCTCGCCGACTACCGGACCCGGCTCGGCCAGTACAAGGCGGACCCGTCCCTGCAGGCAGCGCACGCCGCGTTCCCGTGGGCCGTGGTCTTCGACGACCACGAGGTGGAGAACAACTGGGCGGGCGACCTCTCCCAGCCCGACACCGAACCCGACCAGGACCCGGCGGTGTTCCGCGAACGCCGCGCGCAGGCGTTCCAGGCCTACTACGAGCACATGCCGCTGCGGCGCGCGCAGCGGCCGTCGGAATCGGACATCCGCATCCACCGCCGCTTGACCTTCGGCGACCTGGTCGACGTGCACCTGCTGGACACCCGCCAGTACCGCGACGACCAGGAGGTCCCGCCGGAGCAGGTCGCCGACCCGGAGCGCACCCTCCTCGGTGCCGAGCAGCGGAAGTGGCTGCTGGACAACCTCTCCGGCCAGACCGCGCGCTGGAACGTGCTGGCGCAGCAGGTGTTCTTCAGCCAGCGGGACTTCACCGCGGGCGATGCCGACTCGTTCAGCAACGACGCGTGGGACAACTACCCGGCCGAGCGCAACCTGCTCCGCGACCGAATGGCCGGCGTCTCGAACCCGGTGGTGATCACCGGTGACGTGCACGCCAACTACGCCGCCGACATCAAGGCCGACTTCAACGACCCGGCCTCGGCGACGGTCGGCGTGGAGCTGGTGGGCACCTCGATCACCTCCGGCGGCAACGGCTCCGACCAGAACCCGAGCGATTCGGTGCAGCTGCAGGAGAACCCGCACATCAAGTTCATCAACCGCAAGCGCGGGTACGTCCGCAACACCATCACCCACGACTCCTGGACCGCCGACTACCGCGTCGTCGACCAGGTCACCGCCCCCGGCGGTTCTCTCTCGGACCGCGCCACCTTCACCATCCAGGCCGGCAAGCCGGGCCTGATCCAGGGCTGACCGCCTCACCCGTGGAGGGTCGGGACCCCGACCCTCCACAGTGGAACGAGCCGACCCGGGCCCCAACACGCGGCCAACACCGGGTGAAGACCTGCTACCAGCGGAGATCGTGTGCCTTCCGCAGCGCGGAGGCGGGTGGGCGTTGGGTACTGTGGAGCCGATTCAACGGCGAGCTCGTAGGACGTGACATGGCGAACGCGCGGCGGAAGCTGATCTTGGTCCGGCACGCGAAGTCGGCCCACCCGGACGGTGTGGAGGACTTCGAGCGGCCGCTGGCCGAGCGCGGCCGACGCGACGCTCCCGCAGTGGGCCGCTGGCTGCGGGACAACGCCTACGCGATCGAGGCCGTGCGCTGCTCACCGGCCCTGCGCACCCGCCAGACCTGGGAACTCGCCGGGGCGCACATCCCGGCCGAACCGCAGGTCAGCTTCGACGAGCGCATCTACGACGCCACCGCGCACCAGCTGCTCGCGATCGTGCGCGAGATGCCGGTGAACGCGATGACGACCGCGATCATCGGCCACAACCCCGGCCTGGAAGACCTGGTCCACCTGCTCACCGGCGAACCCGTCGAGCTCAAGACCTCCGCGGTGGCCCTGCTCAGCAGCGAACGCGCCTGGTCCGACGCCGACGATTCCTGGACGTGCGCGTCCACCTTCGCCAAGCCTCGCGGCTGACCACGGCACCCGGATCGCCACCACCGCCCGTCCCCGCGCGGCCACCGCGACGGCGTCGCGGGTCCGGCGTTCTAGACTCCGCTCATGGTCGACATCGCTGGTGAGCCGTTCTTCCGCCCCGACGGGAACCTGCTGGTCCCGGCCCCGCACGCGAGCAGCCCGTGGTCGCCGCAGATGATGCACGGGCGGTTGTTCGGCGGCCTGCTGGCGCGCTCGCTGGAGATCGAGCACGGCGCGGAGGACTTCCAGTTCGCCCGGCTGACGGTCGACCTGTTCCGCAGTGCCCAGCTCGAACCGGTCCGCGTCGAGACGCAGCGGGTCCGCGACGGCCGTCGCATCCGGGTCGCCGACGCCACGATCTACTCCGGGGAGAAGGCGGTCGCCCGGGGCAGCGCCGTCCTGCTCCGCCGAGGTGAGCAGCCCCAGGGCGAAGTCCCCACCACTCCGCCGTGGTCTATGCCCACCCCCGCCGAACTCGGCCCGCCCCCGGCCTCGGCGGGCCAGTGGGAACCGCCGTTCAACATCTGGATGCTCGACGAATCCGGTGTCCCGACCGACTGGTCCAACGCGGGCGCCCGCCGAGCATGGCTCCGCGACACCCACGACCTGGTCGAGGGCGAGACCATGACCCCGTTCGTCCGCACGGCCACCGCCGCGGACTTCGCCAGCCCGCTGGCCAACATGCCCAAGGGCGGCGCGCTGGGCTTCATCAACGCCGACTACACGCTCACCCTCAGCCGGATGCCGTCCACGCCCGAGATCGGCATGGAGGCCACCGGCCACCTCAGCCACGACGGCGTGGCCACCGCGTCCACGACGTTCCAGGACGCCGAAGGCCCGTTCGGATACTGCAACGTCACTGCGGTGGCAACCCCACCCCTGGCCTGACCTCGACGTTCAGGGTCAGCTCTCCCGCGTCGAGCAGCCGGGAGCGCTCACCCCTGAACGGTGGATCAGCGCTGACTTCCCATCGAACTCGCCCCTCTCGTCGTCACCAACCCATCTGTTCCGCCGCCTCGGCGAGGAACTCACGTGACTCCACTGGCCCGAGAGCGGCAGCCTGCAACCGACCCCACAAGGCTCCGTACGAGGACACGGCATCGTGGGCGTCGAGGTATCGAGCGTCGTCATGAGATTCGACGTAGACGAATTCCAGCGGCGAACTCACGCCGAATGCGGGAACGTTGAGCAGCGTGAAGCGGTACGCGACCTGCCCCGCGTAGGTGCGAGCATCGAAAGGCAGCAGCGATGACCGGATCGTGCTGTCAAGTGGCGGGATCGTGCCTTCTGCCGAGGCGATTTCCGGCAGAGGATCGTGGCATGAGCAGAGCGCTTCTCGTCATCGATGTCCAGGAGTCCTTCCAGCGGTTGCCGTTGTGGCCGACCATGTCCAACCCCGACATCGCCCAGTCGGTTTCGCGGCTGGTCGACCACGCCCGAGCCGAAGGGGACCTCGTGGTGTGGGTGCTGCACAGCGAGCCCGATTCGGGCGGGGTGTTCGACCCGGTCAACGGGCACCTGCGGCTGCTGGACGGACTCAACCCCGACGAAGGGGAGCCGACCGTGGTCAAGACCTCGCACAACGCCTTCACCAGCACGAATTTGGATCAGATGCTCACGCGGCGAGGCATCCGGGAGCTCGCCGTGTGCGGCATCCGGACCGAGCAGTGCTGCGAGACGACCACCCGGGTCGGCTCCGATCTGGGCTACGACGTCTCGTTCGTCATCGACGCGACGTCGACCAACCCGGTCGCGCACCGGGACGCTCCCGCCGACCTCAGCGTCGAGGACCTGCTGGCCGATCCGCGGACGCTGCGCGCCGAGGAGACCATCGCGCGCACCGAGTACGCGCTGGCCGGCCGGTTCGCCTCGATCCGGACGGTCGCCGAGGTGACCGGGGTAGGCTGACCGGATCGTGAGCCGTGTCGTCTTCCTGCTGCTGCCGAGATTGCACCTGTTGGACCTCGCGGGACCGGCGCAGGTGTTCTCCACCGCTGCCGAGCTCGGGCGCGACTACGAGCTCAGCTACGTCTCCCAGCACGACGAGGTGATCAGCGCGCAGGGACTCCCCCTGCGCGCTGGCACCGCGTGGCCCGAGCTCACCGCCGACGACCTCGTGCTGGTCCCCGGCTCGCGAGTGCCCGAACCACCGCGCTGGCCCCGGCTGCACTCGGCGACCGCGCAGAAGCTGCGCTCCCACCACGCGGCGGGCGGCACGATCGCCAGCGTCTGCTCGGGCGCGGACGTCCTCGGCCAGGCGAAACTCCTCGACGGACGCCGCTGCACCACCCACCACGACCTGCAGGACGAGCTCGCGCGCCGCTACCCGGCGACCTCGGTGGTGCGCGACGTGCTGTTCGTGTCCGACCGAAGGGTCGTGACCTCGGCCGGCATCGCCAGCGGCATCGACCTCGCGCTCCACCTGCTGGCGGGCGAGCACGGCCCCGGCGAAGCGGCGCGGGTGGCCCGGGCGATGGTCGTCTACGCGCGCCGCAACGGCGACGAGCAGCAAGCGAGCGCGATGCTGCGGCACCGCGCGCACCTCGACGACGCCGTGCACCGGGTCCAGGACATCATCGACGCCCGCTTCACCGACGCTCTGCCGCTGAGCGAACTCGCCGCCGCCGTCGGGGTCAGCGAGCGCACCCTCACCCGCTCGTTCACCCAGGCCACCGGGCTGACACCGCTGCGCTACCAGCAGATCCTGCGCTTGGAGCGGGCCGATCACCTGCTCGGCCGGGGTGCCACCGCCGAGTCCGCCGCGCGGGCCGTCGGGCTCGCCGACGCGCGCATGCTGCGCCGCATCCGCACCCGCGAGGCCGCCGCGCGGAGTTGAGCCGCGCGATCGGACCCTTGACTTGTGGACATACACATAACCATTATCTGTATGACTGTCGCTTGGTGATGGTGGTCCGAAGACGTACCCGCACACGAGGAAAGGGCAGGTCAGCGGTGCACGAGAAGCCTCTCACGAACTCCGTGCACGTGGTGCAGGGCGAACGGGTGCACATGCCCGTCGAAGTGCGCGCGGCCACCGGCATCACAGCCCAGTTCCTGGTGCCGGTCGGGCCCGCGCGCGACACGCTCGCCGCCGCCGGGCTCGAACCGGTCACGCCGATCCCGGGACGCGTTCCCGCGACCTTGGGGTTCATCCATTACCTCGACTGCGACCTGGGCGAGTACCACGAGTTCCTGGTGGCCCTGATGTGCAGGCAGCCCGGCGTGCGCGGCTCGACCGGCGTCTTCATCCACTGGCTGCCGGTCGACCAGACCTTCACCTGCGAAGCCGGGCAGAACATCTGGGGGTTCCCCAAGGAGATCTCCACCATCGACGTCAGCACCCGCGGCAAGCGCAACCGCTGCGAGGTGCGGCTGGAGGACCGGCCCGTCGTCGCGATGGAGTTCGGGCGCGGCGTTCCCGCTCCCTCGGCGATGGGCGCGATGACCCTCGACGCCTACACCCACCGCGACGGCGTCCTGCGGCGAACCCCCTGGACGATGCGCGCCGGCGGCACCCGGATGCGTCCCGGCGGTGCGCGGGTCGAACTCGGCGACCACCCGATCAGCGACGACCTGCGGCGACTCGGATTCCCGCGGAAGGCCCTGTTCACCAACCACATCGGCGTGCTGACCATGCGGTTCGCCGACGCGACCACCATTTCCAGCCGGTCGTGATCACGCGCACCGGAGCAGTCAACGGCGACGACTGGAGAAGTTGAACGAAGATGAGCGATGCCGATTACATCGTCGTGGGCGCGGGCAGCGCCGGATCCGTCGTGGCCAGCAGGCTGGCCGAACGCGGCGCGAACGTGCTCCTGCTGGAAGCCGGGCGCAAGGACGACCTCCCCACCGTCACCGTGCCCGGCATGATCTCCGTGCTGCACGTCGTGCCGCAGCTGAAGAAGCAGGTGACCTGGAAGCAGTACTCGACACCGCAGAAGCACGCCCACGAACGCGAGATCCCGATGACCAGGGGCAAGGTCCTCGGCGGGTCGAGCTCGGTCAACGGCATGCTGTTCGTGCGCGGCAACAAGGACAACTACGACTCGTGGGCCGCGGAGGGCTGCGAGGGCTGGAGCTACCAGGACGTCTTACCCGCCTTCAAGCGCCTGGAGAACTGGGAGGAGGGCGCCAGCGACGTGCGCGGCGCGGGCGGCCCGATCGAGGTCACGCGGCAGAAGGACGTCACCCCGGCCGGCGAGCAGTTCATGGCCGCGGCGCAGGAAACCCTCGGCGTGCCGCGGATCGACGACTACAACGGCGAGTCGCAGGAAGGCGTGAGCGTCTTCCAGCAGAGCGCGAGCAAGGGCCGCCGCTACAGCTCCTCGCGCGGCTACCTGACCAACCGCGAGCTGCCGTCGCTGCGCGTGCGCACCCACGTGCACGTCGCGCGCGTGATCATCGAGAACGGCCGCGCGACCGGCGTGGAGGTCATCGACACCAAGAGCGGCCGGAAGGAGACGCTGCGCGCCTCCAACGGAGTGGTGGTCTCCGCAGGCGTGGTCGGATCGCCGCAGATCCTGATGCTCTCCGGTGTCGGCCCGGCCGGTCACCTCAAGGAGAAGGGCATCGAGGTCGAGGCGGACCTGCCGGTGGGCCAGAACCTGCACGACCACCTGTTCGTGCCCATGACGTTCGTGACCAAGAAGGCCCTGCACCGCTCCACCGCGACCTACATGGCCTCCGGAATGCTCAAGGAAGCCCTCGGCAAGCGCGGTGAGTCCTGGCTGGGCAGAACGCTCTTCGAGACCGTCGGTTTCGTCAAGACCTCACGCGCCAAGGGCGACGTGCCGGACATGCAGATCCACACCATCCCGTGGAGCTACCCGACGCCCAACCAGGACGAGGACAAGCTCTACCGGACCGACACACGCCCGGCGATGACGATCTTCCCGACGCTGATCTACCCGGAGAGCCGCGGCGAGGTCCGGCTGGCCTCGACCGATCCGACGGCCTCACCGGTGATCGACCCCGGTTATCTCAGCGAACCGGCCGACACCGAGTTCCTCATCGAGGCGATGGGCATGATCCGGGAGATCATGGCGAACAAGACCATCGCCGCGGACGTCACCGAGGAGCTCAGCCCCGGCCCGAAGTACTTCGACGAGACCGCGCTGCGGCGCGAGCTGCCGACCCGGATCCACTCCGTCTACCACCCGGTCGGCACCTGCCGGATGGGCGTGGACGAGCGAGCGGTCGTCGACCCCCAGCTGCGCGTGCGAGGCGTCGACGGCCTCTGGGTCGCGGACGCCTCGATCATGCCCAGCATCACCGGAGGCAACACCAACGCCCCCTCCTACATGATCGGCGAAATGTGCGCCTCCCTCATCTGACCCCCACCTCGCACGCCAAAACCACGAGCTCACCTCGGTCACCCACCGCACCCTGAGTCCGTGGTCGACCCGGAATACCGCCGTAATCCGCCACCCGATTACTGCGGTGTTCCGGGTACCACCCCGATCACGGCGGTGATCAGGACGCGGAATACCGCGGTAATCGGGTCACCACCTCGGGCGCGGGAGGGAGTCGGCTCGGGTCTGGAGCTGTCGTCGGCTTGTTCGGGGCGTGAGAATCGGGTCATCGCGTTGCGCGGTGACACCGGGCGTTCGCACGTTTAGCATCCGGTTCACCACTACGAAGTGACTTCACATTTCTGAAGCGAGGGTGATCGGGTTGTCGTCGCCGACCTTGGACCAGTTGGGTTTCCGCCTGCACGAGGAGGACTCCGTCCTCATCGCCCGGCAGGACATCGAGCCCGGCACCTACTCCGGACTCGAGATCACGAACACGGTGCCGAGCGGGCACAAGGTCGCCACCACCGCCATCGCGGAGGGAGCGGCGGTGCGCAAGTACGGGCAGATCATCGGGTTCGCCTCCCGCGACATCGCCGCCGGTGAACACGTGCACACCCACAACGTCGCCTACCAGGAGTTCCAGCGCGAACACGCCTTCGGTGCCGACGTCACCACCACCGAGTACGTGCCCGAGGACCAGCGCGCCACGTTCCAGGGCTTCGTGCGGCCCGACGGCCGGGTCGGCACCCGCAACTACCTCGCGGTGCTGACCTCGGTGAACTGCTCGGCGACGGCGGCGAAGATGATCGCCCGCCGCGTCGAGGCGTCCGGGATCCTCGACGACTACCCGAACGTCGACGGCATCTGCCCGCTCACCCACACCCTCGGCTGCGGGCACAGCGGACGCGGCAACGAGGGCTTCGAGGTCCTGCGCCGGGCGCTGCAGGGCTACGCCGGCCACCCCAACATCGCCGGACTCCTGGTGCTGGGGCTGGGCTGCGAGGTCAACCAGGTCAGGGCGCTGACCGAGGACCTGAAGCTGCCCGACGACATGCCCGTGCACGCGATGACCATCCAGGAGTTCGGCGGCACCAAGAAGACCGTCGCCGAGGGCGTCCGGCGCATCGAGGAGATGCTGCCGATCGCCAACTCGCACCAGCGGCAGACAGTCGGCGCCGACAAGCTGGTGCTGGCCATGGAGTGCGGCGGCTCGGACGCCTACTCCGGCATCACCGCCAACCCGGCGCTCGGAGCGGCGGCGGACCTGCTGATCCGCCACGGCGGCACGGCGGTGTTCGGCGAGACGACCGAGATCTACGGTGCCGAGCACCTGCTCACCCGCCGCGCGGTCAGCCGCGAGGTCGGCGAGAAGCTGGTGAACCGGATCGACTGGTGGGAGAAGCACGTCCAGGTCGACGGCAGCTCGATCAACAACAACCCCTCCCCCGGCAACAAGGCGGGCGGGCTGACCACGATCCTGGAGAAGTCGCTCGGCGCGGCCGCCAAGGGCGGCACCACCAACCTCGTCGACGTCCTGCAGTACGCGGAACCGATCACCGACCGCGGCCTGATGTTCATGGACACCCCCGGCTACGACCCGGTCAACGCCACCGGGCTGATCGCGGGCGGAGCGCAGCTGCTGTGCTTCACCACCGGGCGCGGTTCGGCGTTCGGCTGCAAGCCGGCGCCGAGCATCAAGCTGGCCACCAATACGCCGCTGTACGAGCGGATGACCGACGACATGGACATCAACTGCGGTGTCATCGCCGACGGCGAGAGGACGGTGGCGCAGATGGGCGAGGAGATCTTCCAGCACATCCTGCGCGTCGCCTCGGGCGAGGAGACCAAGAGCGAGGAACTCGGCTACGGCGAGGAGGAATTCGTCCCCTGGCACCTCTCGACCGTGCTCTGAGGGAGGCGCGGACGTCTCGATCAACGTGAGAGCGGTTCCGCCGAACCCGGGTTCGGCGGAACCGCTCATCATCCCCCTCGATCAGACCGCTACGGCCTCGCGGCGCGGGACGTCCAGGTCCCAGCGGTGGCGGTGCAGGAGCACCGGCACCTGCTCACCGCGCTGCGCGGCGGCGAAGACCTCGGCGCGAGCGCGCCGCCACCAGACCCAGGTGCGCGAGGCGCCGAAGATCAGCAGCGCGACCAGGGCCAGCATCGCCACCCGGTACTCCGAACCGCCGGGCATGAACTCGAACAGGTCGAGCACCAGACCCACGGTCAGCACGCCCAGCGCCGTGGCCGAGTGCCCACCCGCGTTGGCCACACCGGTGGCGGTGCCGACCTGGCGCAGCGAGTTGTAGTCGCGCACCAGGGCGAAGGCCACCGAGGACACCGGACCGCCGATGGCGAAGATCAGGAACGCCACCGCGATCACCGCCAGCGGCGGGCTGCCCTGCGGCCAGGTCAGCAGCGCGCACCACGCCAGCGCGTTGAGGCTGAGATAGCCCATGACCAGCCACATCCGGCACTCCGGCCGCTTGCCGATGAGCGCTCCGACCAGCGGGCCGCCCACGACCTGACCGATGATCAGCAGGCTCAGCAGCACGCTCGCCGTGGAGGCGGCCACGCCGAGCCCGTCGACCAGGTACGGGAAGCCCCACAGCAGGGTCAGCGCACCCGAGACGAACATGGTGCAGAAGTGCGTCCAGAACGCCAGCCGCGTTCCCGGCACCGACCAGGCGTCCCGCACCTGGGCCAGCACCGCTCCCCCGCTCTTGGGAGCCGAGGCCTTCGGCGTGGTGTCACGCACGACCGAGACCGTCACCGCCGCGTAGGCCATCGTCAGCGCGCCGACCAGCAGGAACGTCCCGGTCCAGCCGATCGCGCGCAGCGCCGCGGCCAGCGGGAACGTGGCCGCGACACCACCCAGCGCCCCCAGAGCGCTGGAGATGGTGGCCACCAGCGCGTAGCGCCGCGCCGAGAAGTGCGCCGCCACCAGGCGCAGAATGCTCACCCACATCAACGCATCGCCCAGGCCCAGCACGCCGCGCGCGGCCAGTCCCATCGCGTACGTGTCGGCCAGCGCGAACAGCGCCTGGCCGGTTCCCAGCAACAACACCGCCGTGGTGATCACCCGGCGTGCGCCGAAGCGATCCACCAGCAAACCGGTGGGAATCTGCATGCCGGCGTAGATGCCGACCTGCAGCACCGTGAACGCGCTGAGCGCGGCCGGTCCGACGTCGAACCGATCGAGCGCCTGCGTCCCGGCAACCCCCAAGCTGCCCCTGTGAAATACCGCGGCGAGGTAGGCGACCACCGCCACGCTCCAGATCCACCATGCCCGACTCTCCGGTCGGTCGGCAGCCACGAATGCCCTCCCATGTTCTTCATGTCAACAACGCCCTGCGAACGCTTACTCATCCGTTACATCGTTTCGCGGGGGCTCGGGGTTAGCGATCTCGCGAGTGGACTGCACCACATGCTCCACAGTGGATGGACGTCGATCCGAGTCTTGGCCCAGGAGCGAAGCTCGCCTAGCCTCGAACCCGGTGCCCGCGACGCGGCGGGCCGCGACGCATCGAAAACACCGGCGCGCCAACGCGCCAGGTGGGATGGAGCGCGATGGACGGCAACACGGCCCCGCATCCGGCGATCCACCGCATGTTGCACCCGAGGTCGATCGCGGTCCTCGGCGCTTCGAACAACCCGGTCAAGCTCTCCGGCCGCGCGATCGCGCTGATGAAGCGCTTCGGCTACGCGGGCAGGCTGCTGCCGATCAACCCGGTGCGCGCGCGGGTGCAGGGGATTCCCGCCCACCCCCGGCTGGCCGACGTCGACGGCGAGATCGACCTCGCGATGATCATGCTTCCCGCCGACCAGGTCGTCGACGCTCTCCGGGACTGCGCCGATCGGGGGATTCCGGCGGCGATCGTGGGCGCGGCGGGATTCGCCGAGCTCGACGAGCAGGGAGCGCGACTTCAGCACCAGCTCAGCGAGGTCGTCTCCGAGACCGGCATCCGGGTGCTCGGGCCGAACTGCCTGGGCATGTTCAGCCTGCGCGACAAGGCGATGCCGACGTTCACCTCGGCGATGGACGGGGACTTCCAGCTGCGCGAGGGGCCGTTGGCGTTCGTCAGCCAGAGTGGCGCGTTCGGCACCTTCATCTTCTCCGCGGCGCAGCACGCCGGGATCGGCATCTCGCACTTCCTCAACACCGGCAACGAAGCCGACCTGTCGGTCGCCGAGCTGCTGGGCGGGCTGGTCGAGCTCGACGAGGTCCGGGTGCTGATGGCCTACCTGGAAGGCGTGCACGACGGCCGGGAACTGCTGACCGTGGCCCGGCGAGCGCACGAGCTGGACAAACCGGTCCTGGCGGTCAAGGTCGGGCGGTCGGACGCCGGTGCCAGGGCTGCGGCGTCGCACACCGCCTCGCTGGCCGGTGAGGACGCGGTCTTCGACGGCGTCGTGCGGCAGTTCGGCGTGGTGCGGGTGGACGGGATGGAGGAGCTGCTCGACGCGGGGATGATCTTCGCCGACGGACGCAGGGCCCGGGGCAGGCGTCTGACCACGCTGTCGCTGTCCGGCGGCGCCGGGGTGCTGATGGCCGACGCCGCCGCCCGCCACGGCTTGGACGTCCTCCCCTGGGAGTCCGAGTGGCAGCGCCGGATGGCCGAGGTGCTCCCCGCGTTCGGTTCGCCGCGCAACCCGGTGGACCTCACCGCGAACCTGATCAGCGACCCGGCGATGCTGCGGCACGCCCTGGAGATCGCGGTGGAGCACCCGGGCTCGGACATGATCGCGGTGCTGCTGGGCAATTCCGACCACGTCGCGGAGGAGCTCATCGGCGCCGTCGAGCACGCCCACCGCGCCACGGACCGACCGCTGATCGTGGTGTGGACCGGCGGCAGCGGACGTCCCCGGGAGTGGCTGCGGGAGCTGGGGATTCCGTGCTTCACCGACCCCGGACGCGCGGCCGCAGCGCTGGGCGCGCTGGCCGGGTACAGCCTGCGCCCCGCTCCACCGAGCTCGCGGCGGCCGCACGACATCGACAGCAGGGCCGTGCGCGCCATCCTGTGCGAAGCCCGCGATCACGGGCGCGAGCAGCTCGACGAGCACGAGTCCAGCAGGCTCATCGCGGCCTACGGGGTGCCGTGCGCGGGCGCCTTCCCGGCCAAGGACCCGCAGGGCGCGGTCGCCGCCGCGCGCGACCTGGGGATACCGGTGGCGGTGAAGATCCTCTCGCGCAGCATCGGCCACAAGTCCGACATCGGTGGCGTGCGGCTGGGACTGCGCACCGACGCCGAGGTCCAGTCGGCCGCCGAGGACCTCCTGCGGCTGGATCCGGGGGCCAGGCTGCTCGTGCAGCGGATGTCGTCCGGCACCGAGCTGATCGTCGGCATCAAGCACGACCCCGCGTTCGGCCCGGTCGTGGTCGTCGGGCTCGGCGGTGTCCTGGTGGAGGTCCTCGCCGACAGCCAGGTGGGCGTGGCACCGCTGGACGCCGCCTCGGCAAAACGACTCCTGCTGTCCCTGCGCGGCAGCGAGGTCCTCGCGGGCGTCCGGGGCCATGCCCCGCGCGATCTCGACGCGGCGGCCGACGCCATCGCCAGGCTCTCCTGGCTGGCCCACGACCTCGCCGACGACCTCGTCGAACTCGACGTCAACCCGCTGCTGCTCGACGAGCACGGCGCCATCGCAGTCGACTGCCTCGCGGTGCTGAGCAGCCCGAACTCCTAGCCCGACCACCCTCTGCGCACTCGGCGTCCGGATCGCCGAGTGCGCCCGTTCGCGTTGCGGTCGCGTCCTGTCAACGTCGGGTTACAGCTTTTGACCGCTCGAATTTTCTATTGACCGGTCAATTGCGCGGAGCTAGATTCCGTCCATGACAACCCCGGCGTACCTGCGCATCCGCACCGAACTGGAGCAGCGGATCCGCTCGGGTGCGCTGCTGCCCGGTAGCAAGCTCCCCACCGAGGCGGAGCTGCGCGAGCAGTACTCGGTCAGCCGTGCCACCGCTCAGCGGGTGCTGACCGAACTGGCCCAGGCCGGGCTGGTGGAACGACACCGTCGGCGCGGCACGTTCGTCGCCGAAGGGGCGCGGCAGGAGAACCTGCTGCGCCTGGTCAACCCCGCGCTGCAGGGCCCGGAGATCCCCGGGCGGCACGCGGTGGACTCCGCTGCGGTCATCCCGGCGCGCGACGCCGACGTCGAGATGCCCGGGGTGGAGGACGACGCGCCGGTGGTCCAGCTGCGCCGGCTCAAGTTCGACGTCGACGACAACCCGATCGCCATCGAACTGTCCGCGGTCCCCTTCTCGCTGGCACCACGACTGCTCGACGAGGACTTGGCACACCTGACCGTGCACGACTACTTCTCCCGCAACGGCGTCCCCGCGGCCAAGTCCCGCGTCTACATCGACCCGGTGCTGCTCGACGACGACACCGCGTCCCGGCTGCACCTCACCTCCGGCCAAGCCGTGATCCGGCTGCGCCGGCTGACGTGGCTCATCGACGGCAAGCTCGCCGAAGCCATGTGGCACATCATCCGTCCCGACCTCGTCGAGTTCTTCATCGAGCACAGCGTCCTGTCCACGCAGGACCGCTGATTCCCCTTCACCCCTGACGGTTTCGCGGTGGAACCGTTCGTTCAGCCTGCCCGGAAAACCTTGGAGGAGTGTTCATGACTCGCGTCGCGGTGATCGGCACCGGCGTCATCGGTGCCATGACGGCCTGGCGGCTCGCGCTGCGCGGAGCCGAGGTGCTGGCCTTTGACGCCTACGGCCCCGGCCACGACCGGGGCGCCTCGGCAGGCGAATCCCGCATCTTCCGCACCGCCTACAAGGAAGGCGCCGGTTACGTGCCGCTGCTGCAACGCGCCGAAGCGCTGTGGCGCGAGCTGGAACGCGGCGCGGACGCGCAACTGCTGACGATGTGCGGCGGGCTGACCATCGGCGCGCCCGAGAACCCCGACGTCGCCGCCGTGCGGCGCTGCGCCGAGGACGCCGGGCTCGACCACGAGGTCCTCGACACCGCCGAGGCGCGAAAGCGGTTCCCGCAGCACCGGATCGACGACGGCGAAGTCATGGTGCTCGACCCGGCGGCAGGTGTGCTGCGACCGGAACCCGCCGTGCAGGCAGCGCTGAGATCCGCCGAGGCGGCCGGGGCTCAGATCCTGCCCTACCACCCCATCTCCGACGCCACCGAGACCGCGGACGGCTGGCGGATCACCAGCAACGACACCACGTTCGACGTCGATCACGTGATCTTCGCGCCCGGCCCGTGGGCACGACACCTGGCGCCGCTGCGGAACCTCCCGGTCGAGGCGCGCCTGATCACCGCCTACTGGTTCGCGGCGCGCGACGTCGCAGCGCACTCACCGGACTCGCTGCCCATCGCCATCCGCAGGCACGCCGAAGCCGGGTTCTCCTGCTTCCCCGCGCTCGACGGGGTCGCCATCAAGATCGTGCCGCACCACCTCGGATGGCCCGAGCTCCACGGTCCCGACGACCTCCCGCGCAACTCCACCACCGACCACGCACGAGCCGCTTCGGCCGCCGCCGCGCGGCTCCTGCCAGGAGTGACACCGCACCCGATGCGGACCGGCACGTTCGCCGAGGGCTTCACCCCCGACGACCACGCCCTGCTCGGCCCGCTCCCCGGTCACCGGCGGGCCACCGTCATGACCGGTTTCTCCGGGCACGGCTTCAAGCTCGCCCCCGCCTTCGGCGAGATCGGCGCGGACCTCGCGCTGACCGGAGGCACCTCGCACGACATCGCAACGCTCGACCCGAACCGCTTCCCGCTGTGAGCCCACTGGAGGCCAACCATGCTCACCGGTTCCACCGGCCAGATCGCCGGGATCATCATCGCCAGCCTGCTCGTCATCGGATTCGGCATCGGCATGTCCGTCTACTTCGGACGCAAGGCGAAGAACTCCGCGGACTGGCTTTCCGCGGGTGAATCGCTGCCGCTGATCGTCGTCATCATCACCCAGTTCGCCACCGCCACCGGCGGCGGCGTGCTCATCGCGCACGTCGGCATCGGCTACCGCTCCGGGTGGTCGGTCTTCCTCTACGAGGGATGCGTGCTGGTCGGGTTCCTGGTGCTGATGTGGATCGCGAAGTGGCTGCGCGAGCAGCGCTTCACCACCGTTCCCGACATCATCACCAAGCTGTTCGGCCGCAACCGGCTGGCCATCGCGATCGCCGCGCTGGCCGCGCTGGTCGTGCCGTTCGGCTGGCTGGCCACCCAGTTCGTCGCGTTCGCGCAGCTCTTCGGCCAGCTCACCGGCGTGTCGCCGACCGCGCTGATCCTGGTCATCATGGTGGCGTCGTTGTTCTTCGTGCTGCCCGGCGGCCTGACCTCGGTGGCGTGGACCGACTTCGTGTTCGGGATCTTCATGATCGTTATGTCGCTGGGCGTGGCCGCCTACGCCATCCACCTCGCAGGAGGTTGGGGCCAGATCACCGCGACCGTCCCCCAGCGGTTGTGGGGTTGGGAGGGGTTCACGGCGGCCGGCTGGGACCAGATCTGGCTGTGGGTCGCGGCGATCCTGCCCGGAACCCTCACCAACCAGCTCTACTACCAGCGGGTCTTCGCCACCAAGAAGGTCTCCGACGCCCGTCGCGGGCTGGGCCTGTCCGGCCTGACGATGCTCATCGGAGGCATCTACGCCGGGTGCATCGGCCTCGCCGTCCACTCGATGAACCCGGGCCTGGCCAACGAGGAGGACGCCGCCGGCTGGCTGCTCACCCAGCTGCCGACCTGGCTGGTGATCGTCTTCGGCGCGTTCCTGGTGTCCACCATCATCTCCACCACCGGTGCCGCGCTGCAGTCGGTGGTGGCCAACCTGACCCGCGACGTCTACCAGAACATCGCGGGCAAGCAGGCCGGTGAGCGGCAGACCGTGACCCTCTCGCGCATGATCACCGTCGGGGTGTCGGTCCTCGCCGCGGTGCTGGCGATCCTGTTCCCGAAGGCGCTGACCTGGCTGGTGGCGACCTACGCCTACTCCGCGGCGGCGCTGGCGGCGCCGATCTTCCTCGGGTACCTGCTGCACCGGCGGCGTCGGCTCACCCCGACCGCCGCCATCGCGGGAATGGTCGCAGGCATCCTGGGCTGTGCCCTCGCCCAGCTCGCGGACACCACCGTGCCCTACGCGGTCTACGGCATCGCCGTCTCCGCCGCGGCAGTGCTGGGAACCGCGCTGCTGACCCCCGCCCGTCCCGCCGTCGAGAACGAAAGGGCAGTCCAAGCATGAACATCGCCGTGATCGGCCTGGGTGTCCTGGGCGCGGCAACCGCGCGCTCGCTGAGCCTCGCAGGTGCCCGGGTCACCGTCTTCGAACGCACCGCGCCGCTGGCGGGCACGTCGAACACCTCGTTCGCCTGGGTGAACTCGCACAGCAAGAACCCACGCCCGTACCACGACCTGAACGTGGCGGGCATGGCCGAGCACGACGTCCTGGCGGCCTCGCCGGGCCGCTGCGCGCCGTGGCTGACGCTGGGCGGCAACATCGAGTGGGCCGAGGACCAGGCCGGGACCGAACGACTGGCAGCCTCGGTGCGCGAGCTGGAGGACCGGGACTACCCGGTGGAGTGGATCGGGCCGTCGCAGGCGCGCGACCTGGTGCCCGACCTCCTCGTTCCCGACGGCGTGCAGGACATCGCCCACTACCCCACCGAGGGCCACCTGATCCCGGCACTGCTGGTCGCGCGCCTGTGGGGAGAGGCCCGCGAGAACGGCGCCGAACTGCGGTGCCCCGCCGAGGTGGTGTCGGTGTCCGAGACCGGAGACGGGGTGCGGATCGGCCTGTCGGACGGGCAGGTCTCCACCGCCGACGCGGTGGTGTTCGCTGCCGGGCGCTGGACCGAGGCGCTCACCGCGACCACCGGTCACCGGGTGGCGATGGCCGATCCGGACGTCGCGGGATCGGCGACCGTCGGGCTGCTGGGCTACACCGCTGCGCTGCCGACCAGGCTGGACGCGGTCCTGACCACGCCTGCGCTCAACGTGCGTCCCGACGGCGGCGGGCGGCTCGTGGTGCAGGGCTTGGACCTGGACGCCGACGCGGATCCGGCGAATCCTCCTGCGGTGGACGGCCGCCACGCCCAGGAGCTGTGCCGGCGGCTGAACGACCTGCTGGCGGGGACCTCCGGAGCGGTTCTGGAGTCCATCCGGGTCGGACAGCGGTCGATGCCCGGCGACGGGTTGACGGCGGCGGGTTTCCTGGGCGAGACCGGGCGGATCTACGTGCTGGCCACGCACAGCGGGGTCACGCTGGGACCGCTGCTCGGCAGGCTCGCCGCCACCGAAGTGCTCGGTGGGGTACCCGCACCGGAGCTGCGGCACTTCCGACCGGACCGGCTGGTCGACCGAGACTCGTTGCCGCCCTTGGAGAAGGCGCGTTTCGCCGGCCAGCAGTGAAGCTCACTCCGCAGTGGTGTGATGAAACGCTTTCCAGTCCAACACATTTCGGAGCGTGACCAGGTGGATCATCCCATCCAGCGATCGCTTTTCGCTCGCGTTTTCGAATGGTCGGCGGCACAATGGGCACATGAGTTCGATGACACCGGAGATGATCCGAGAACAGTTGCGAGCACCCGGATGCGGTGGCGTGACGAGGAATTCCGTCGACCGCGACGTGACTCGCGTGTCGGCCCCCAGCCCACGGGATCACGAGCCAGGTCTCGGCACCGCCAGATGACCATCGAGAACCGGCCCGCGAAGACCGGTCCCCGTACGCCCCTTGAGAGCACGGCTGTTGTTTGACAAGTCCAGAGTGGGAAAGCTCAACCCAGGTGGCGGTGCAGGAAGTCCAGGGTGCGCGGCCAGGCGACGCGGGCCGATTCCTCGTGGTACGACGCGGGGTTCTGGTCGTTGAAGAACGCGTGACCGGCCGCGTACACGTGGACCTGGGGGTGGACGTCCGTCTGTTTCTTGATCTTGTCCGCCACCTCGCCGACGGCGTCCACCGTGACGCCGCGGTCGTACTCCCCGAAGTGGCCGAGCATCGGTGCCGTCATCGCCGAGAAGTCCGTCTCCACCGGCGGAATCCCGTAGAAGGGGATGACGGCGCCGATGCGGTCGCCCTGCTGGGCGGCCAGGACCAGTGCGAACTTGCCGCCCATGCAGAAGCCGACCGCACCGACCGCCGACCCGGTCACCAGCTCGTGCCCGAGCAGGTGGTCCACGGCACCGGCGAGGTCACGAGCCGCCCGGTCGACCGGCAGCTCCTGCATCATCCGGGCGGCTTCCTGCGCGTCGTGCGTGGTGTGGCCGCCGTAGAGGTCCGGGGCCAACGCCACGAAACCCTCGGCGGCGAAGCGGTTCGCGACATCGGCGACGTGATCGGTCAGCCCCCACCACTCCTGGATGACCACCACTCCCGGGCCGGGTCGCCCGGGAGTGGCCAGGTAGCCGTGGGCGGTCCGTCCGTTGCTGGCGAAGCTGACGTTCTGGTGCGGGTTCGTCACGCTCGTGCTCCTTCGTCGGAGGATGACCGGTCGCCGGGTCCGCTCGTGCCCGCACCATGATCCCGCCGCGAACAGCTGACCGCAGCCCTCAGTCGAGCGGCATGTGGAAGATTTCCCAGATGTGCCCGTCCGGGTCTTCGAAGCTCCGGCTGTACATCGGGCCTTCTTCCACGACGTCCCCGATGCGCGGCGATCCGGCCGCGCGGGCCTTCGCCACGAGCTGGTCCACCTGCTCGCGCGAGTCGGCGGTGAGGGCGGTGATGACCTCGGCGACCTTGGTCGAATCCGCCAGGTCCTTGGTGATGAAGGATTTGAAGAACGGTTCCACGAGCAGCATCGCGTAGCTGTCGTCGTTGATCACCATGCAGGTGGCGTTCTCGTCGGTGAAGTTCTGGTCGAAGGTGAACCCCAGGGCGGTGAAGAACTCCACGGAACGGTTCAGGTCCTTGACGGGCAGGTTGAGAAAGGTCTTCATGGCCATCGTCATCACTCCACTCAGTTGAGGTCGGAACTGTCAGGATCGGGCGAGGAAGGGGATCGTGCTGCGGCGAGCCCAGGCGACGAGCAGCAGCACCACGCACAGCACGAGCGGCGACAGGGCCAACGCAGGGGCCCCGAGCGGGAAGACCTCCGCCAGCACGGCGCCGACCATCACCAGCGCCAGCCCGAACGCCGCGAGTCCGCACAGCCGTGGGATCAGCAGTCCGATCGCACCGAGCAGTTCGACCGCCCCGGTCAGGTAGCGGAACCACTGCCCGAAGCCGATCAGGTCGAACATCTGCACGGCGATCGGATCACCGAGCAGCTTCGGGACCGATGCGAAGATGAAGAACGCCGCGAGCAGCACCTGCAGCACCCAGAGCGCGATGTTGACCGCCCGTCTCGGCGGACCCTTGGTTTCGTTCGCTCTCGTAGTCATCCGGACGCACCCTTCCCATCGCGCTGTCGAGATTCGATCGCAGGTATCGACTCGACGCGCGCTGGAAACTCATCGGTGTCCACCGACGAAGGAGTGTCAGTCCACCAACTGGTCGAGCACGGTGGTGAAGACGTCGCGGTCCACGGTGGCCGGGTCCTGCGCGAGCCAGTGCCCGATGTCCTTGACGAACTGCGCCGGAGTCATCGGCACCACCTGCTCGTCGGGCTGCTCGACGGTGGTGATCTCACCGGCCCGACTGGGGTAGATCAGCACCGCACCGCGCACCTCGACCTCGGGCAGCAGCGCCTCGAAGTTGGCCACGCCCTCGTTCAACCGGGTCACGCCGCCGCGGAACGGATGCCCGTTGCGCCACAGCGACCCCTTCTCGTCGGTCGTGTAGTGCCCGGGCAACCAGCTCTTGGACTCCACGAGCACCAGGCGACGTCCGCACAGCACCGCGTGGTGGACGTCTTCGAACACCGAGTCCGGCCAGGTCAGACCGTGGAAAACCCGCGCACCGGGCAACCGGATGAGGTACTTCGCGCACAACTCGGCGGTGAGCAGCTGGGCCCGCTCGTGCTGGATGTCGGGCAGCCCGAAGATGCGCTGGTTGCCGAACTCGGCGGTGAACATCCGGTGCTCCCGGTGGGCACCGATGTGGCGGCGCAGCAGCACCACGATCACTACCCCGGAGCTGATCAGCAGACCCAGCCAGGTCGCCATCAACACCGCGTTGAGCTCGACCGCCATCCCGGCCAGCAACAGCAACGACCAAGCGCCGACCAGCGCGAACGTCGGCATCCGGTCCGGACCGAGAACCGGCAGGTACTGCACCCGCGCCTGCGGGTCGACGCTGTCCCACCAGCCGAGGTCGTCGAGACGCACCCTCGGCATCCGGGGCACGTAGTCGGGGTCCTCCCCGAAGTCGCGACCGGGCCGCCTGGTTCCCCCCGGCCGTCGCGGACGCCTCGACGGAGCGGTCTCGGCCTCGACCGGACGACGACGAGCGCTGTCGTAGGAAGCGCGGCGCACCGGGTCGGTGAGCGTCTCGTACGCCTCCTGCAGGAGCCGGAACGCACCGTCGCTGCCGCCGACGTCGGGGTGCATGCTGCGGGCGAGCGTCCGATAAGCCGATTTGATCTCGACCTGCGTCGCGTCGCTCCCCACACCGAGGAGTTCGTAGTAGTCGACCCCGCGCACTACCCTCCCCCGCCTCCCGGACCGCGCGGCAACAACGAGCTGCAATGAGAACGCCCGGCAATGATAGGACGTGCGCCGAGATCAAGATCAACCGACCGGCCGTATTTCACCCCGTAACGGACCACCGATCCGGCGGGAGCACCTCTGGCCTCCTTTCGGATCTTCGTCGTTCCGGTGCTCTGGATCATGAACCCGCAGGTCCCCCTGTAGTTCGACCCCAAGTCTTTACAGGGAAACCTTCACGATCAAGATCTACCGCCCGTCCCAGGTGCCGTTACCGCTGCCGCGATGACTTCGAGCCGGGACGGAAGGCACTGGGGTCCCCGGCTTTCAGAGCATCTGTTGTCAGAAACTCACGCTCGGGGAGGCCACGACGAACGTCGAAGAACTTGAGCCAAGCCGGGGCAGCGAGCCGCTTGCCGCTTTGGGGATGTCCCAGAGGACTAGGTCCCTGGTTCCGCCAATAGCCAGACCCCACGCTTGGTCTTGCCCAGGAGTCGACACCACTGGATACGGACGTAACCTCGATGGATTCCTTCACCGGTACGGCCGCGGCCGTCGGGTTCGCGGCCGTGTTGTTCGCGAGCTCGGCGTTGGTTTGGGGCAACGCCGCTCCAGATCCGCCTCCCCCAGCCCCACCGGCAACCACCACGGCCCCGGCACCGACCGTTGCACCGCCTCCTCCCGTGACTGATCCCGCGGATCCGACAGCGGCGGAGCCGACGGTCGACGAGCCGGCAGAGCCCGAGGAGTCGACTTCCTCACCGGGAGACCACGTGCCCTACGAGCCCGAGGGGAATAGCGGCAACCAGCAGTTCCAGGACTACAAGCAGAACACGGGCTACCCCTACAGCTACGAGGAGTACGACCAGCTCCCCGGCTACCAGCAGTGCGGAACCGCCTGCGGCCAGGAGAAGACCTCCGGCGAGACCCAACGGCAATGGCTTTGCGAACAAGGCATCACCACCGAAGGCTGCTGACGAGCACCGAGCGCTCAACAGGGCCGGGCCTTGATCCCTGCCGTCTTCCGGGACTGGCGGGGATTCTCATGAGGTCATGCGTACGCACCGTGAGCGACCTGTCGGGGGAAACCCAAGCTAGCAGGCCTCTGACCAGGGGAAACGCGGGAACGAAAAAACCCGCTGACCTGCTTGGCCAGCGGGCTCTTCCACGCGGATGACCGAGGCGGCGCTCCGCCGCCCCTCCCTTTTGGCCACCCGGGAGCCGGGCTCGGTCCTGGATGGCGCCTGGGACCGGCTCGGCCTGCTGTGCGGTGCACGACCGCGTAAGTCTGGGGTGAATGCTCAGCGGGCGGGGACCCGTCCAGCATCGCCGTCCACCATAGCCGATCGAGGCGGCGTTGTGGGTGAAATCCGTCTGGCGCGGCGAGCCGGTCCGCTCGGCGTGATGATGGGCCGCATGGACGTGACCGAAGTGCTGCTGCCGGGAGTCGGGCTGCGCTACGAGTTCACCACCGCTGACGGCCAGCGCATCGGAGTGGTCGCGCGGCGACGAGGTGACTTCGAGTTCGTGTCCTACCCCGAGCAGGATCCCGACGAGGTCCGAGTGCTGTTCCGGCTCAACGCCACCGACGCCGAGGCGGTCACCGAGATCCTGGGAGCGCCGCGCATCGCCGAGCGGTTCGCGGACCTGACCCGCGAGGTTCCCGGCCTCAACGCCGGGCAGGTCGAGGTGACGGCGGGTTCCCCGTTCGACGGTCGCATGCTGGGCGAGACGCGGGCGCGGACCAAGACCGGCGCGTCGATCGTGGCGATCGTGCGAGGTGAGGACGTGATCGCCTCACCTTCCCCCGGGCAATCGTTGCGCGCCGGGGACATTCTGGTGGTGATCGGCACGCAGCAGGGGATCACTGGGGTGGAACACATCCTGGCCGGGTGACCGACGTGCACACGTCGATCGCGCTGCTGCTCGAGCTGGGTACCGTGCTGGTCCTGCTGAGCGCGGCAGGCTCGTTGACCAGGCGGTTCGGCGTGTCACCGATCCCGCTGTACCTGTTGTGCGGGCTGGCGATGGGTGAGGGTGGGTTCGCGCCGCTGCCTGCGGCCGGCGACTTCGTGGAGATCGGCGCGTCGATCGGCGTGGTGTTGCTGCTGCTCACCCTCGGTCTGGAGTTCTCCGTGGAGGAGTTCCCCGTCACTCTGCGCAAGCACGTGCCGTCCGGCGTGGTGGACCTGCTGCTCAACGCCCCGCCAGGTGCGGTGGCGGGCTGGCTGCTGGGGCTGGACGCGACCGGAATCGTGGCGCTGGCGGGGGTGACGTGGGTGTCGTCCTCGACGATCGTCTCCCGGCTGCTCGACGACTCGCACCGGCTGGGCAACCGGGAGACCCCGGCGGTGCTGTCGATCCTGCTGCTGGAGGACTTCGCGATGGCGGTGTACCTGCCGATCCTGGCGGTGCTGGCCAGTGGCGGGACGCTGCTGCAGGCTCTGGCGAGCGTGGCGGTCGCGCTGGGAGTGCTCGCACTGGCGCTGGTGATCTCACGGCACTGGGGCCACCGGGTGGGCCAGGTGGTCGACGACCGGGACACCGAGCAGCTGCTGCTGCGGATCGTGGGACTGGCGCTGGTGGTGGCGGCGGTCGCGGAGCTGGCGGGCACCTCGGCCGCGGTCGGTGCGTTCCTGGTGGGGCTGGCGCTCACCGGACCCCTGGCCGAGCGGGTGCGCAGCGTGATCTCGCCACTGCGCGATCTGTTCGCAGCGGCGTTCTTCCTGGCCATCGGCTTTTCGATACCACCCGCGTCGTTGCCGCCGCTGCTGCCGGTGGCGTTCGGGCTGGCGGTGGTGACCGCGCTGACCAAGATGGGGACCGGGTGGTTCGCGGCTGCCCGTGGCGGGTCGGGCCGTCGCGGTCGTCTGAGAGCGGGCAGCGTGCTCGTGGTGCGCGGCGAGTTCTCGGTGATCATCGTCGGCCTGGTCGCCGCCCAGGGCGGCGTGCTGGGTCCGCTGGCGACCGGGTACGTGCTGATCCTGGCCGTGGCGGGGCCGTTGCTCACCTGGTGGCTCGGGCGACCCGACGCGACCTTGACGTGATGTGATTCGACGTGCATAAGATCGCCGGTCGAGCCGCTGGCTGAAAGGGTGCAGATGGCTGCGGATCCGCTCGCGTCCGGTGTCTGGGGCGTGGTCGCCACACCGTTCACCGAGTCCACACAGGACGTCGATCTGGCGTCGCTGGCGAAGCTCGTCGGGCACTACCGGCGGATCGGCGTCACCGGGCTGACGGTGCTGGGCGTCTTCGGCGAGGCGGTGCGCCTGTCGGCGGCCGAGAAGCGAGCGGTGCTCGAAGTCGTGGTGCGAACCGTGGACCTGCCGATCGTGGTGGGTGCCTCCAGCACCTCGCCGGCACCCGTGGCCGAAGAGGTCGAAATGGCCACCGACGTGGTCGGCGACCAGCTGGCCGGGGCGATGGTGCAGGTCAACACCCCTGACCCGGAGCTGCTGGCCGCCCAGCTCAACGCCCTGCACGCGAGAACCGGCGCCGGCCTGGTCGTGCAGGACTACCCGCTGGTCACCGGCGTGTCGATCAGCGCGGCCGACCTGGCCTCAGCGGTCGAGCAGGTCGAATCGGTGGTGGCGGTCAAGGCCGAGGCCCCGCCCACTCCCCCGGCGATCGCCACGCTGACCGCTCGCACCGGTGTTCCGGTCTTCGGCGGGCTCGGCGGTGTCGGGCTGCTGGACGAGCTGGCCGCGGGCGCGGCGGGAGCGATGACGGGGTTCTCGTTCCCGGAAGGACTCAAGGCCTGCGTGGACGCGTGGCGGCGGGGCGGCTACCAGGCCGCGCTCGAGGCGTACCTGCGGTACCTGCCGCTGGTGAACTTCGAGGCTCAGGCCCGCATCGGCCTGGCGATCCGCAAGGAGGCGCTGCGCCGACGGGGCCTCATCGGCGAATCGCGGGTGCGGGCACCTGCGCCCGGTATGCCGGAGAGCCTGGAGAAACAACTGGATCGGCACTTGGCGGCCGTGGAGAACATGGAGAACTGATGGATCTGGGAATCGCCGGCCGCAATGCGCTCGTCTGCGCCTCGACTGGTGGGCTGGGTGAGGCGACCGCGCGGGCGCTGGCCGCCGAGGGCGTCAACGTGGTGGTGTCCGGCCGTCGCGGTGACCGCGCGAAGGCGATCGCCGCCGAGCTGCCCGGTGCCACTGGCGTGGAGGTGGACCTGACCGCGCCGGGCGGGGCCGAGAAGCTGCTGTCGGCGGCGCAGGACGCGCTGGGGCAGATCGACGTCCTGGTGCTCAACGGTCCCGGGCCCCGCCCGGCCAGCGCCTCCGAGGTCGGCCCGGACGACACCGCCGAAGCGGTGCGGAACCTGCTGCTGGTGCACCAGACGCTGGTCGGCGGCGTGCTACCGGGGATGCGGGAGCGCGGTTGGGGCCGGCTGCTGGCGATCGCCTCCAGCGGGGTGGAGGCTCCGATCCCGAACCTCGCGCTGTCCAACATCGGTCGCAGCGCGCTGGCAGCGTACCTGAAGAGCCTGTCCATCGACGTGGCCGACGAGGGCGTCACCGCGAACCTGCTGCTGCCGGGCCGGATCGCCACCGATCGCCTGTCGTCGCTGGACAGCGCCACGGCGGAGCGCGAACGCCTGCCGCTCGAGGAGGTCCGCGCCCGGGGAGAGGCCGCGATCCCGGCCAAGCGCTACGGCGAGCCCGCCGAATTCGGCGCCACGGCCGCGTTCCTGTGCAGCGCCCACGCCTCCTACATCACCGGGACCGCGATCCGCTGCGACGGGGGCCTCGTCCCGACCTTGTGACATCGCGACGGCTGAACGAGGCGTGCCGCGTGGAACGACGGGAGGTTTCTCCATGCGACACGCCTCTTCCGCCTCCGGGAGTGTCAGCCGGTGACGGAGTTCAGGGTCGGCAGGTACGCGTTGGCGTGCCCGTCGACGTCGGGGTGGAAGGACTCCTGGATCGGGTTGCTCGGCCCGTTGATCCACTCGTCGGAGGCGCACACGCCGTGCCCCTCGAACGCGCTTCGCGGATCGGCGAAAGAGAATCCGGCGGCCGAGGCGCGTTCGGAGATCACCGAGGCGAGTTCGTCGGCGCCCTCGTTGATCCGCTGGCGCTTGTACTCGGAGTAGAACGGGATCCCGCAGTCGCCCATCTCGTTGATCTTCGGGTACCCGAGGACCACGACCTCGGCGTTGGGCGCGGCGGAGCGGATGTTGGCGTAGGTGGTGTCGAGCTTGGCGGGCAGCTCGTTGCGGGCCTTCTCGGAGGCGTCGTTGACGGCGTGGTCGCAGCCCTCGTCGGTACCCGCGACACAGCTGGTGATGACGTCGACGAAGCCGATGTCGTTGCCGCCGATGGAGATGGTGACCAGCGTGGTGTCGGCGCTGAGCGAGCCGAGCTGGTCGGCGTTGACGTCGTCGGTGACGGCACCCGAGCAGGCCGCGAACTCGAAGCTGGCGACTCCGTGCGAGTCGGCCCACAACTGCGGATATGCCTTGGGGCTTCGAAGACAACTACCGCTGTCCTCGAAGTACTCCCGGGTCCCGGTTCCCGAGGCGTAGGAATCGCCTAGGGCGACGTAGTTTTCGGCGGCGGATGCGGAGTCGGAATCAGCTGCGAAGGCCGATGCGGCGGTGCCCGAGACGACCGTGCAGGCTGCCACCGCACCGATGAGGTACCTTGCGTGACGCATGTTTTCCTCCGTTCGGAGCGCGAAAAGCTCCTTCATTCAAGGAAGTCCGCGCCGAATTTCGGAGGAGTTGGCGAGTACCCGCCAGTAACCGGCTCTCGCTGCAGCTCGAACGTCGCACCGGTAGCCGCCATCAGGACAATTCCGCGTTCCTGTTTCGCCGGATTTCCCAACCGCGGCGGAGCGGCGAGGCTCTGAAGGGGTTCACAAGACGCACGTACGTTTTGTTCGAATTCGTACGATTGCAGCAGGCGCAGCGCCTCTCGACCTGGCATAGTCCTATGCCTCCCGGCACCCCATCCCAATCTTTTGAGGAGGGCGTAATGACACTCCGGGTTCCCGATCACCACACCGCTTCGGCGGTGCTGTCACGGGCCATCGCCGCAGTGCCGGAGGCGTTCGACGACGGCGTGCCCCGCAACCTCATCGACCGCCGCTGGCAGGCCGTCGGGGAGCCCGCCCCGCAGGTCACACCGGTGGACGGCACGGTCTTCGCCCAGCTGCCCAAGATCGACGCCGGCACGGCGCAGGACGCGGTGCGGGCAGCGGCGAGGGCCCACCAGGCGTGGGCGCAGACGACCTTCGAGCAGCGCCGCGAAGCGGTGACCAGCGCGGTCGAGGCCATGTCGCAGGTCCGCGACGACCTCGCACTGCTTCTCGCCTGGGAGATCGGCAAGCCGTGGAAGGCCGCCTGCGCCGACGTCGACCGCTGCCTCGACGGCGTGCGCTGGTACGCCGAGCACACCGAGCAGATGCTCAACCAGGACGTGGAGGGCGCCCCGCACAAGCGCCAGCCGCTTCCCGGCCCGGTGAGCAACATCGCCAGCTGGAACTACCCGATGAGCGTCCTGGTGCACGCCGAGCTCGTGCAGCTGCTGGCGGGCAACGCCGTGATCGCCAAGACCCCGACGCAGGGCGGCGCGGTGACGCTGACCGTCGCGCACGCGCTGATGGCCCGCGCCGGGCTACCGGCCACGCTGGTGTCCGGGGACGGTTCCGCCCTGTCCGACCCGCTGGTGCGCTCGCCCGAGGTGGGCGCGCTCGCGTTCGTCGGCGGACGCTCCAACGGCGGCAAGATCGCCGCGCAGCTGGTCGACACCGGCAAGCGGCACATGCTGGAGCAGGAAGGCCTCAACACCTGGGGCCTGTGGGAGTTCTCCGACTGGGACGGACTGAGCGCTCACCTGCGCAAGGGCTTCGAGTACGCCAAGCAGCGCTGCACCGCCTACCCGCGGTTCGTGGTGCAGCGAAAGCTCGTGGACAAGTTCCTCGCCACCTATCTCCCGGTGGTCCAGTCGGTGCGCTTCGGTCACCCGCTGGCCGGGGAGAACGGCGAGCCGCCCGCGCTGGACTTCGGTCCGCTGATCTCGGCGGCGAAGGCCACCGAGCTGGAGGGCCGGGTTGCCGAGGCGTTGCGCCACGGCGCAGTTCCGCTGCACCACGGCGACCGCTCCCAGGGGCACTTCCTGGACGGTCAGGACGTCTCGGCCTACGCCGCGCCGGTGACGCTGCTGGCACCGCCGGGCGCCAGCCGGCTCATGCACGAGGAGCCGTTCGGACCGGTCGACACCATCGTCGTGGTCGACACCGAGGCGGAGCTGCTGGCGCAGATGAACGCCTCCAACGGCGCGCTGGTGGCCTCCGTCGCGTGCGACGACGAGTCGTTCGCCGCCGAGCTCGCCGAGAGCGTCCAAGCGTTCAAGGTCGGCATCAACAAGCCGCGCTCGCGCGGTGACCGGGACGAGCCGTTCGGCGGCCGGGGCGCGTCGTGGAAGGGCGCGTTCGTGGGAGGACAGCACCTCGTCCACGCCGTCACCCAGGGGCCTCCGGGAGAGCAGCTCTACGGCAACTTCCCGGGCTACCACCGCTATCCGCAGACCTGATCGCGGCGCGAGCGAACGGGGACCCCGCTGCGGCGGGGTTCCCCGTTCGTCATCGGCGGGTTCCCCGCGCGTTCACCAGGGCTCGCCGGGGCGGGGGTCGCAGGTGAGCGGCGCGCTGAGATCGAGGGTGGCCCCGGCCGGGTAGTAGTAGATCCAGCCGTCCTCCTCGGGGGTCGGGCGGATGCCGGTGGGTGTGAGAGCCCTGGTCAGCGCGGGCCAGGGTTTCCAGCCCCGCGCCGCGTAGAAGGGGCGGCCGACTTCGCTGGCGCCGAGGGCCCCGAGGTCGTAGGCCGCGCGGATCATGCGCTCGACCTCGGCCATGAGGGCACCACCGATGCCCCGGCCCTGGCGGTCGCGTCGCACCGCGACGCCCTCCACGTAGCCGGTGCGCAGGGCGCGGTCGCCGAGCAGCAGTCGCCGCATCACCAGCGCGGCGTGCCCGACCAGTTCGTCGCCCTCCCAGGCGAGCACGTGCATGCCGCCGATGCAGTGCTCCCAGTCGGCTTCGGTCATGGCGTCGCCTTCGATGAAGACGTCCCACAGCAACCGGCGCGCCGCGCCCAGGCTCGCCACGTCGAGGTCCGCGGTGTGCGCGGTCCGCAATTCGGCCATGCGGCACATGATGGCAGGAATCAGGCGACCGGGGGTTCCTTCGCGGACGTCCGGAGGAGGTTCTCGGCGAGCTCGCTGGCGTTGCGGCCGCACATCCGCCCCTGGCAGGACCCGAGCCCGACGCGGCAGGACAGGTTCAGCGAGCTCGCGTCGCGCTGGGCGGGCGCGCTGTCCCGAAGTGCCTGGTAGGGAACCTCTTCGCAGCGGCAGACGACGGTCTGCGGAGTGAGCCACTCGTTCCAGTCCTCGCCGATGCGGGTCGCCGACGCCATCGCCCGGCCGAATCGCCGTCCACATCGGACCACGAGAATCGCCCGACGAGCGGGTTTTTCGACCTGGCTCCACGTGGTCGCCTCGACGTGCACGGCCGCGGCGAGCCCTGCGACGGCGCCTTCGGCCGCCGCGGCACGGGCTCCGGCGATGCCGGTGGCCTCACCCGCCGCGAAGACCCACGGCGTCGAGCTGCGCTGCGCTCCGTCGACCCGCACGAAGCCGTCCTCGATGTCGCAGCCCGCCGCTCTGGCGAGCTCCAGTCGCGGTTCCAGACCGTGGGCGACGCAGATCGCGTCCACCGGGATCCTCCGGTGCGTGCCCGGAACCGGCCGCCACCGCGCGTCGAGCTTGGCGACCACCGCCTCCTTGACCCGGTCCTCGCCGACCGCCGCCACGACCCCGGCCCTGGTGCGGAACTGAGTGTTGCCGACGAGCCTGCGCAGGTAGCCGGCGAACCCGGCGAGCTTGTCCCACTGACCGGCCAGGTCCGGTGCTCGTCGCAACCACGCCGCCGGGCTCCCCGCGTCGAGCACGGCCACCACGTCGGCGCCCACACCCAGCAGCGATTCGGTGACCGGCAGCAGCAGCGGCCCGGTTCCCGCGACCAGCACCCGGCTGCCCACCGCGATCCGCTGGCCACTCGCCAGCGCGTGCGCGGCCCCGGCGGTGAACACGCCGGGCAGCTCCCAGCCGGGGAACGGCAGCACCCGGTCGTGCGCGCCGGTGGCCAGCACCAGCGCGTCGGCGTGGAAGCTCTCCCCGGCGTCCCCGGGACCGGCGCGAACGTGGACGTCGTGACCATCGAGCGACCGAACGCTGCCGGACGACCGCCGGATGCGCGGGTGGGCGTCGATCTCCTCGGCGAGGGTCGTGAAACTCCGCTGCCCTCGCCGGATCCGCTGCGGTTGGGCCAGGCCGAACTGCTCGGGCGGGGCCTGGTGGTACTTCCCGCCCAGCGCGTTCGAGGAGTCGACGAGCAGCACCTCGGCCCCGGCTCGAGCAGCGTGCAGGGCAGCGGTCATGCCTGCCGGTCCCGCCCCCACGACCACGACGCTCATGCCCGCTCCCCCATGCCGCGAGTGCTGATCACGTCGCCGGGTTCGACCGACCGCAGGCAGGCGCGGACGCCCGGGGTTCCGTTGACCACCAGCACGCACTCGGCGCACACGCCGATCCCGCAGAACAGCCCACGTCTCCGGCCTCGACCACCGGATTCGCGCCACGAGGTCAACCCGCGCGACATCAGCACGGCGGCGACCGTCTGCCCGGCGTGCGCGGTGACCCGGCGCCCGTCGACCTCGACGGCGAAGCTGGCCTGGTAGCGCGGTTGTGCGGGGTCCAGGTGGGCGGGCAGCAGGTACGGTCCGGTCAACAGCCGCCACCTCCTGGATCTGCACCGGCACGGCGTGCTCACCCGTGCCCGGTGCGCTCGGTTCCCGATCGAACCGACAGGAGAAATTGAACTGCCCCAGATCAGATCGCGCATCAATCCATTGATGTAGGCCCGTCAGACATGGGACTGATGCGCGAGAACAGCCGTCCCCGGCAGCCACCGCCTGCGCTGCGGTGCTGCCGGGGACGGCCTTTTCCCTCTCCCGATGGCTTGCGGTCTACGGCTGCGGGAACTGCGCCGCGTAGGTCTTCACTGCGTTGGCGATGGCCGCGAAGTTGCGCTCCAGGGCCTGGGCATCGACGTTCTCGACGGTGTCGCACGCCTGGTGGTAGCAGGCGTCGAACGCCTCCCCCGCCTTGCCGCCCCACTTCTCGGCCTGCTCCGGGCTCTTGGTCTCCTCCGCGCCGGTGAAGGTGCCACCGGCCGGGATGCCGACCTCGATGAACGGGCCGTAGTCGGACCGACCGTCGAAATCGGTGCCCTCCGCGGGCGCGCCCGCCGCACCCAGCGAGTCGTTGAGCAGCTTCTCGATCTGCGCCGATCCTTCCGGGCCCGGGCCGGCGCCGACGCCGTCGGAGTCGTCGCCGTCGTAGGTGAAGTAGCCGGCGTTGGGCGAGCCGACCATGTCGAAGTTCAGGTAGGCGGCGATCTTCCCGCGCTCGGCCTCCGGCAGCGTCTCCACGTAGTGGGTGGAGCCCACCAGGCCCTCTTCCTCCGCGCCCCAGAAGGCGAAGCGGAGCTTGTGGGTCGGCGTTTCGCCGCCCGCCGCGTAGTCGAGCGCGGCCTGCAGGATCGCGGCCGAACCGGTGCCGTTGTCGTTGATCCCCGGCCCCTCGCCCACGCTGTCCAGGTGAGCGCCGAACATGACGACCTTGTTGGCGTCACCGCCCGGCGTTTCGGCGATCAGGTTGTAGGTGGGACCGCCGAGGGAGTCGAACTCCTGGACCGTCGTGGTGAAGCCGGCTTCGTCGAGCTTGCCCTTGATGTAGTCCAGGGAAGCCTGGTATCCGGGCGTCCCGGCGGCTCGGTTCCCGCCGTTGGCACCGGCGATGTCCTGCAGTTCCTGCAGGTGGTCCTGCACGGCCACGGCACCGGCGCGTGCGCTGTTCTCGGCAACGGCCGCGGTGGGCAGCACCAGCGCTGCGGCCGCCGCGAGCGCGGAAGCGGTGGCGAGCATCGGGCGGTTCGGCATCTCCGCGATCCCCTTCGTCGATGTCGGAGTCGATCTCGATCGATCGCGTATTCGCCTGGCGAACGTATCGGCGAGAATCTCGAGGCAGACCGTTTTGACCAAAAGTCGCCTCACCAACGCGTTTTTCCCGTATTCGCGAGGGGGTTTCACGGTTGCCGAGCACAACCCGACGCTCGGCGCACTAGGCCGATCAGGGCTCGCATTGTTCTCCCGGCGGCGCTGAGGCAAGCTGGGACGACACCCCCGCTACCCCATGGAGGTACCGCACGTGGAACAGGTGGTCCTGCTCGACGAGGCCGGCCAGGCGATTGGCGTCGAGGACAAGGCGACCGTGCACCACCAGGAGACGCCGCTGCACTTGGCGTTCTCGTGCTACGTGTTCAACGACCACGGCGAATTCCTGCTCACCCAGCGCGCGCACCACAAGCGGACCTTCCCGAGCGTGTGGACCAACACCTGCTGCGGTCACCCGGCTCCGGAGGAGGAGATGAAGGCCGCCATCACCCGCCGACTCGGCGAAGAGCTCGGCCTGGCGGTGCGCGGGCTCGAACTGGCGCTGCCCGCGTTCCGCTATCACGCCACAATGGACAACGGGGTCATGGAGAACGAGATGTGCCCGGTGTTCGTCGCTTTCACCGACAGCACACCCGCGCCCAACCCGGACGAGGTCGCCTCGACTCGTTGGGTGCGCTGGAAGGAGTTCAGCACCGGGGTCCTCTCCGGTGACACCGAGGTCTCCCCCTGGTGCGCGCTGCAGGTGCGCGAGCTCACCGAGCTGGGGCCCGAACCCGCGCAGTGGCCCGTCGGCACTCCGGCGACCCTGCCACCGGCGGCCCGCGTGGCCTGAGGACCGCGCAACGCCGAACGGCCCCGGAACCCAAGAGACCTGGTTCCGGGGCCGTTCGGTGGGCGCTACTCGGCCCGTGCGAGCGGGGTGAGGTCGCGCGACCAGCTCCACTCGCCGGGTTCGGGCGCACCGACGAGCTTCAGGCCGGCGCTCCGCAGCGTGCGGGAGATCGCGGTGTTGTCGACGTGGGTGTGCGCGGTGAGCGTCGTGATCCCCAGCTCAGCGGCCTGTTCGACGATGTGCTGGGCGAGCACCGCGCCGATGCCCCGACGCTGCCAGTCGTCGCGCACCAGCAGGGCGAGCTCACCGCTGTCGCCGTCGTACATCAGGTTTCCCATCCCCACGACCTCGCCGTGCGGACCGAGCACCAGCGTGGAGCGCCCCAGCGCCGGGGTCAGCAGTCGTCGCAGTCCTCGTTCCCCCGGGGCCGGGCCGGGGCTGAAGTAGCGGCGGAAGCGCGCGGCGCTGGAGCAGCGCTCGTGGAACTCGGCGACCAGGTCGAGGTCCGCGCGATCCGCCGGGCGCAGGGTCAGCTCGATCCCGCCGGGCGTGGTCGCGGTCCGCTCGGCCGGGCGGACGCGGGCGCGGCAGCTGGTGACCAGGTCGACCAGCGCGCGGGCGCGGGCGAACTCGGCCGGGGTGAACGCGCCTCCTGGCCGGGTCAGCACGAGGAACCCGCCGCCGGGTTCGTCCAGGCACATCGCGGTCTCGGTGAAGACCCCGGCTTCCAGCGACGGCTCGGGTTCCTCGTGCCAGCGCACGTCGACGTGCCCGAGCAGCGAGCGCAGACCCCTCACCAGGTCGGTCCGGCCGTTGATCAGGTCGTTGGCGAGGTTGGCGGTGCGGGTGGGCACGTCGTCGAGCTCGCGGACGTCGGCGTGCGAGGCGGTCACGTCGTAACCGCCGGCGCTCTCCACCGCGGCGACCAGTTCGGCGTGCCGGATCCGGGTGGGAACGTGCAGCAGCACCTCGTCGACCGCCCCGTCGGCGACCGGGTGCACCTGCATGGTGCGGATGTCGCCGCCGAGCGCCGCCAGCGCCCCGGCCAGCTTCGCCAGGCGTCCGGGTGTGTCGGTGACACGAGCCCGCAGCCGCCACAGGTTCTGCGGGACGTACCCGATCTCTGGCGGGACCGGTTCGGTCCCGTCGTCGGTCGCGGTGGACGCGGTGCCACGGCGCGACCACCACCGCGCGGCACCCGCGACCAGCAGGGCCGCTCCGAGGGACATCAGCACCAGCGTCGCGGCGGAGTGGCTGCGCACGCCGGTGACGAGGAGGTTCGCCGCGCCTGCGATCAGGAACAGCGCGGCCAGCTCGATGATCTCGCGGGTCCAGTCCCCGTGGGCTCGACGGTGCTCGCTGGGAGTCATGCCCCCATGCTTCAGGCACCACGTTTCACCAGGACGAACCCGGATCACACCGGCGTTAACAGGCGGACATCACACCGAGCGGTGAACGCGCGACGATCAGCGAACCGATTGGCCGTAGCCCGCGAAGAGGGTTGCGCAGTGGGCGAGCTCCTGGTCGGAGAGCACGGCCGGGTCGCCGAGCTTGGCCGCCGTGAGCCAGAGCTCGCAGAGCCATTCGAGCTGCCGGGCCCGGTTGTAGGCCTTGGTGAGGCTGCCGCCGACGGTGACCGTGCCGTGGTTGCGGAGGATGCAGCCGTTGCGGTCGCGCAGCGCCTCGGACATCGACACCGCGAGGGCGTCGGTGCCGAAGGTGGCGTAGTCGGCGACGCGCACGGCACCGCCGTAGTCGGCCAGCTGGTAGTGCACGGCCGGAACCTCGTCGCGCAGCAGCGACAGCGCCGTGGCGTGCAGCGAGTGGGTGTGCACGACCGCGCCCGCGTCGTGCTCGACGTAGGCCGTGAGGTGCATCGGCAGCTCGGAGGTGGGCTTGAGCTCGCCCTCCACGACCTCACCGCTGAGGTCGACCAGCGGGATGTCCACCGGCCGCAGCTCGTCGTACTCCACGCCCGAGGGCGTGACCGCGACGAGGTCGCCGCTGCGCACCGACACGTTGCCGGAGGTTCCCACCACCAGCCGGTCGGAGGTCATCCGCCGCGCGATGTCGATGACCTCGCCGCGCTGCTCGGCCAGACGCAATGCGCTCATCCCTTCCCGCTCAACAGGCCACCCCGGTGCCCTCGTAGCCGTCGATCGCCGCGACCTTCTCGGCCGACGCCGAACTCGTGTCGAAACGGTAGTCGAGCCACTCACCGGCGAGCTTGCGGGCCAGTTCGAGCCCGATCACGCGCTGCCCGAAGCACAGCACCTGCGCGTTGTTGCTCAGCACCGACCGCTCGACCGAGTAGCTGTCGTGCGCGGTGACCGCCCTGATCCCGGGCACCTTGTTGGCGCTGATGGCCACGCCGAGCCCGGTTCCGCACACCAGCAGCGCCCGGTCGGCCGACCCCTCGGCGACCAATCGGGCGGCCTGGACCGCGACGTGCGGGTAGGCGGTGTGCTCGTCGTTGCCGACACCGACGTCGACGATGGAGGCGACCCGCGAGTCGTTCTCCAAGTCCTTCTTCAGCGCGTTCTTGTACTCCAGCCCGGCGTCGTCGGAGCCGACGACGATGCGGTACGGCTGTTCGCTCACTGGTCCTCTCCCCCTCCGGAGTGTTCGCCGATCAGCTCTCCGACCCGGGTGAGCACGAGCGCCAGCGACGTCGCGCCCGGGTCGGGTGTTCCCACGCTGCGTTCGGCCAGCGGCCTGGCCCGGCCCGTCCGGGGCCGCAGTTCCGAGGTGGTGGTGGCCGCCTTGGTCGCCACCGCCGCCGCGCGCCGCCACGCCACCGCTGCCCCGCTGCCTTCGTCGACCGCGCCGCGGAGCTCTTCGGCGAACGGCGCCAGGGCGTCGACCAGGGTCTTGTCCCCGAGCTCGGCGCGCCCGAGGCGCTGCACCGAGGCGAGCGCGGCCTCGGCACCGGACACCAGGTCCGCCGCGCGGGCCTCGCGGTCGTCGGGCAGCAGGTCGCCGAAGGAGCGCAGCGCGGCTCCCCACAGCACGCCCGAGGTGCCGCCGGCCTTCGACGCCCACGCATCGCCGGCCGCGAGCAGCACGGCCGCGGGACCGACGCCCTGGGCTGCTGCGGCTTCGGCGGCTTCGACCGCCGCCGAGCTGCCGCGCGTCATGCCGCGTCCGTGGTCACCGTCGCCCGCGATCGCGTCGAGGCGTCCGAGCTCGTCCTCGTTGTCGCGCAACAGGTCTGCGACCGCGCGCAACGACGCGACCACCTCGGCGGCCGTGGCCTGCCCCTGCTCCGGCGCGACCACGACCTCCGGTTCGGCCACCACCGGGTCCTCGACCTCGACGTCCGATGTGGACGCTTCGACGAATCCCCTGCGGTAGGCCGGGGTGTCGGCCGGGGCGAGCCAGAGCCGTTCGAGCTCGTCGTCCAGCCAGGTCAGGGTCAGCGAGCAGCCGGCCATGTCCAGGCTGGTCACCAGCTCCCCCACCTCCGGAGCGACGACCTCGACACCGGCCTCGGCCAGCAGCCGGGACGCGGTTCCCCACACCACGAACAGTTCCTCGTACTTGGTGGCGCCGAGCCCGTTGAGGATCGCCGTGACCCGGCCGCCTTCGGCCGGGGCCTCCGCCAGCACGCCGTCCACCAGGGTTTTCGCCAGCTCCGACGCCGAGGGCATCGGCGTTTCGGACACGCCGGGCTCGCCGTGGATGCCCAGTCCCAGGCCCATCCGGCCTTCGGGCACCTCGAACAGCGGGTGGTCCTGGCCGGGCAGCGTGCAACCGTCGAAGGCGACGCCGAGGCTGCGGGTGCGCGCGTTGGCGTGCTCGGCGACGCGCACCACCTCGTCGAAGTCGTACCCCTCCTCGGCAGCCGCGGAGGCGACCTTGAACACCACGAAATCGCCCACCACACCACGCCGCTTGGCCTGCTCCTCAGTGGGAGCGCTGGCGACGTCGTCGGTGACGACCACGTTGTGCGCGCGAGTCCCCTCGCGTCGCAGGCGTTCCACGGCGAGTCCGAAGTTCATGTTGTCACCGGCGTAGTTGCCGAAGGAGAACACGACTCCGGCGCCTCGGTCGGCCGCGCGCGCCACGGAGTAGGCGTCAGCCGCCGATGGCGAGGTGAAGATGTTGCCGATCACCGCACCGTCGGCGAAACCGGGCCCGACGACTCCGCAGAACGCCGGGTAGTGGCCGGATCCGCCGCCGGTGACCACCGCGACCTTGCCGGGCCGGGCCGGTCGGGAGCGCACCACGCCACCGGGGACGCGGCGCACGTGATCGGGGTGCGCGGCCACGAACCCGGTGACCATGTCCTCGGTGAAAGTGGCCGGATCGTCGTACAAGCGCGTCACGTCAGCCCTCCTCGACGGGCGCCCAGTGCGGCCGGGCGCGTTCGATGGCGGTCAAGTAGTCGTGGTAGCCGCGGTCGTAGAACTCCACGGCTTCCGGATCGGGGTGCACGACATGCCGGTCGGCGGCCCACTGCTCCCGGTCGACGGGTTCGCCCAGCGCATCCCACGCGGTCATCGCCGCTCCCCGCGCGCCGACGCCCTCTTCGTGCGGGACGTTCAGCGGCCGGCCGAGGACGTCGGCGAAGATCTGACTCCACGCCTGCGAGCGGGCACCGCCGCCGCAGGCCGCGACCTCTCCGCTGAGCCCTGCGCTCTCCAGGTTGTGCCGGGCGGCGTAGGCGACGGCCTCGCACATCGCGCGCACCATGTCGGCGGGGGTGGTCTCCAGCGAGAGCCCGGTGAACTGGCCGCGCGCCCGCGAGTCGACGAACGGCGCGCGCTCACCCGACGAGGACAGGAACGACAGCGCCGACACGCCACCTGCTCCCGGCCGGCTCTGCGCGAGTAGGGTTTCCAGCTGCTCGACGCTCGATCCCGTGGTGGCCAGCACCCAGTCCAGGTTGGCGGTGCCGACCATCGCGGGCATCACCCGCAGGTAGCGCTGCGGGATCGGCGTGGCCAGCCACATCCCGGCGGGCTCGCCGAGGGCGTCGATGACGACCTCGTCGCGCAGCACCTGGCAGCCCAGCGTCGTGCCGATCACCAGGCTGCCGTCCCCGACGTCGCTGACCCCGGAGCCGAAGGCGCAGGCGGGCAGGTCGAACGGCCCGGCTGACACGGGGAGTCCCGACGGCAGGCCGAGCTCGGCCGCGGCCTCGTCGGAGAGCGCGAAGAGCTTGCCGACCGGGGTGGTGTCGGCCAGCAGGCGGCGGTGCTCGGCGATGCCGCAGGCTTCCAGCGCCTCGGTCGAGTACTCGCGCTCGGGCACGTCGAGGAACGGCATCGAGGCGTCGGAGGCGTCCACGGTGATCTCACCGGTGAAGCGCTGGACGATCGCGTCCACGCAGTACCCGGCGACGGCCGCGCGTTCGAGGCGTTCCGGCTCGTGCTCGGCGAGGTGGGCCAGCAGCGGCCCGGCCGAACCGGGGAACATCCCGGAACCGGTCAGCGCGTGCACCTTCCGCTGCACGCCGCTGGTCTCCCAGTCGCGCAGCACACCTGCGGCGCGGGCGTCCAGCCAGGAGATGGCACGCCCGACGCTGCGCCCGTGCTCGTCGCGCAGCCACAGCCCGTCGCCCTGACCGGTGATGGCCAGGGCCTGCACGGGTTCGGTGGCCGCGGCCGCGACCTGGCGGACGACCTGGACGACCGAATCGACGACCTCGTCGAGGTCCTGCTCCACCAGTCCGGGTGCGGGCCGGTGCAGGGTGGAGCGCACGCCGCGGGTCAGCAGAGCCGACCCGTCGCGGCCCAGCAGCGATGCCTTGGTCACCGAGGTGCCGACGTCCACTCCGATGATCATGGCCGCAGGTCTCCGAACTTCGCCAGCACGTCCGGGTTGGCCACGAACCGGGGCCGCTGCCCGTCGAGGAACCTGGCGACCTCACCGGCCACGATCTCGGCCGCCCGGTGCGCGGTCTGGCGGGTGGCACCGGCCAGGTGCGGGGTGGTGATCACGTTCGGCGCGTCGAACAGCGGCCAGTCGCGCGGCGGGGGTTCGATGTCGTAGACGTCGACCGCCAGCGCGCCGAGCTTGCCGGTGCGCAGCAGGTCGGGCAGCGGCGCGTAGTCCAGCAGCCCGCCGCGCGCCGAGTTGACCAGCACCGCGCCTTCCGGCAGCAGCTTGAGGTTGTCGGCGTTGAGCAGGTTGCGGGTCTCCGGGGTCAGCCGCGCGTGCAGGCTCACCACCGAGCTGCGCCGCAGCAGTTCTTCCAGCTCGACCAGTTCGACGCCCTCGCCGGCGACATCGGCGGCCTTCACGAACGGGTCGGCGACCAGGACGTTCGCCCCGAACGCGCGCAGCACGCGGGCGACGATGCGACCGATCGCGCCGTAACCGACGAGTCCGGCGGTGGAGCCTTCGAGCTCGATGCCCGCGTTCTCGTAGGCGTAGTAGTCTCCGCGCCAGTTGCCGTCCTTGAGCTCGGCGTCCGAGCCCGGGATCCGGCGCAGCGCGGCGAGCATGAGCCCTACCGCGAACTCGGCTGCGGCGGCCGCGTTGCGGCCGGGCGCGTAGCTGACGATGACCCCGTTGTCGGTCGCGGCCTGCAGGTCGACGTTGACCGGGCCGCCCCGGCACACGCCGACGAACTTCAGGTTCTCGGCGGCGTTGAGCACGTCTCCGGTGAACGGCGCCATCTGGGTGGCGACGATCTCGGTGTCGCCGAGGGCGTCGAGCAGCCGCTGCTCGGTGCCGCTGGCCTCCTGCACGTTGCCGACCGGGCCGAACGGCTCGACCGGCCACGGCAGCTTCAGCGTGTCGAAGCGCAGTTCGCGCGTGGTCGCGCGGCGCAAGGCGTCGACGAACACCTCGGGGTGCACGAAGTGGTCGCCGGCGGCCAGAACGCTTGTCATCTCCGGACTCCTTTGTCGCGAGGTGTGCGAGCTCAGCTCAGTTCAGCGTGCCTGCGGCAGCGATCCGACCAGCTTCAGCCGCACGTCGTCGAGGTCGGTGGCGATGTGGGCGGCTCCGGCGAGCGCGTCCTCGGCAGGCGGGTAGTCACCGTTGGGGATGGCCACCACCGTCATGCCCGCTCGGGCGGCGGCGCGCAACCCGTTGCTGGAGTCCTCGACGGCGAGGCAGAGCTGCGGCTCGTGGCCGAGCTTCGCGGCCGCGGCCAGGTACACGTCGGGGCTCGGCTTGCCGCGCGGCACCTCGGCGCTGGACACGGTCGCCGAGAAGTGCGGGGTCAGCCCGTGGCGGTCGAGGACGGCGTCGATGAGCCGCCGCGGCGCCGAGGAGGCGAGCGCGATGGGTGCGCGGGCGGCGACGTCGGTGACCATCTTCTCCGCGCCCGCCAGCAGTTCGATCTCGCCGTCGTCGAGCGCGGTGATCATGTCGTCGACCACGATCCGCTCGGTCTCGGCCGCGGATTCAGCGGCCTCGCTGAACTCGGCGAGGAACGCGGCCCACTCCGGCGCGCTCATGCCCTGGACCTGCCGGGTCTCCTGCCCGGTCCAGGTGCGTCCACGAGCCGCGGCGAAGCGGGTCCACATCCGCTCCCACAGGTGCTCGCTCTCGACCAGGACGCCGTCCATGTCGAACACGACCGCGCTGTGGGCGCTGTTCGGCCGATCCGGCTGGGTCATACGTACCTCCCGCCAATCACTGATGGACCCAAATTAACACTCATGGCGTTAACTGTCACTAGCAGAGTGATACTCCGGCAGGTCTGCACCGTTGCACGCACCCGACGAGGCAAGATGAGCGCATGGCGTCAGCACCGAAGAAGCAGTCCCCCCGCCTCCAGCGGCAGCAGAGGATCGTCGATCACGTGCTCTCGCAGGGGTTCGCCAGCGCCGCGGAGCTGTCCACGCTGACCGGGGTCAGCCTGATGACCGTGCACCGCGACCTCGACGACCTGGCGACGCGGGGCCTGCTGCGCAAGTACCACGGAGGGGTCTCGGCCCAGCCGTCCACGGTGTTCGAGTCCAGTTCGGACTTCCGGCTGCACACCCACACCGCCGAGAAGGAGGCGCTGGCCGCCGACGCCCTGCGGTTCATCACGCCCGGCATGTCGGTGATGCTCGACGACTCCACCACCGCGCTCGCGCTGGCCAGGCTGCTGCCGGAGGTCGGCCCGCTGACCGTGGTCAGCAACTACCGGCAGGTCCAGGAGGCGCTGCGCGACGTCCCCGACATCCGGCTCATCGGCCTCGGCGGCGAGTACTCCCGCACGCACGACTCCTACCTTGGCCTGCCGTGCCAGGAGATGATCTCGACGTTCTCGGTGGACATCGTGTTCCTGTCCACCTCCGCCATGAACGCGCGCCTGACCTACCACCAGGAGCAGGAGATCGTGCTGGTCAAGCGCGCGATGATGGGCAGCGCCACGACCAAGGTGCTGATGATGGACGCCAGCAAGGTCGCCCGCTCGGCGCTGCACCAGCTCGCCCCGGTCAGCGCCTTCGACCACGTCCTGCTCGCCGGGAAGCTCGACGACGCCCTCGTCGAGGAGATGCGGGAGCAGACCGACGTCCGCCTGTCCCCGGTGGGCTGAGCACACCCCGTCGGGCAAGCGGCGCGCGGAGTCCGCACCGCCGAGAAAAAGACCACCGATGTGGTTTTAACATCTTGTGCGTTAACTTCAACAGGGTGCATGATGGCCGACATTCGTTGGCTAGGTGCGGCGACGCACCGACACATCCGACCTTGTTGGAGACAGTGATGTCCCAAACGTCCGCAACCGGGTACCCGGGCTTCCTCGACCGCATCGGGATCCCGCGGCAGCTCTTCTGGGGCTTCGTCGCCGTGCTGATCTTCATGATCGGCGACGGCGTGGAGACCACGTTCCTGTCCGACTACCTGCAGCGACCCGAGGGCGGTGCGCTGCCCGGTGCGGTGGCCTCCTTCGCCACGGTCACCCTCTACGGCGTCGCGGCCATGATCGCGGCGTGGTTCTCCGGAACGCTTTCGGCGATCTGGGGCCCGCGCCGGGTGATGTGGCTCGGCGGTGCGTGGTGGGTCGGCTTCGAGTGCCTGTTCCTGTTCGTGGCGCTGCCCTCGCACAACGGGGCGTTCATCGTCGCGACCTACGGCATCCGCGGCCTGGCGTATCCGCTGTTCGCGTTCTCGTTCCTGGCGTGGGCCCAGGTCGCGAGCCCGACGAAGATGCGCGGCTCGGTGGCCGGCTGGTTCTGGTTCGCCTTCACCGGCGGCCTGCCGACGCTGGGCGCCGCGCTGGCGGCGCTGTCGATCGGCGTGTTCGGCCTGAGCGACTACCAGACCCTGGTGCTGTCGCTGGTCGTGGTGACCGTCGGCGTGCTGCTCGGGTCCTTCGCGGTGCGCGAGGAGCACGGGCTCAAGCCGATCGCCGATGAGACGGTGGAGAACCCGCGCAGCCTCAAGCGGCTCGCCGAGGGCGTCGACATCCTGTGGCGGGACCGCCGGGTGCTCGCCGGCGGCCTGATCCGCATCGTCAACACCGCGCCGCAGTACGGGTTCTTCGCCATGTTCCCGTTCACCTTCGGGCCTGCGGCGCCGGACGGCGGGTTCCTGACCGCGGCGCAGGTGGCGTCGCTGGCGTCGATCGCCTACGGCGCCAACATCGCGGCGAACCTGTTCTTCGGCGTGTTCGGCGACCGATTCGGCTGGCGCCGCACGGTGACCTGGTTCGGCTGCCTGGGTTGCGCCATCGCCACCCCGCTCTGGTACTTCAGCTCGGTGGCCTCGCAGAGCTTCGCCGTGGCGGCCGTGCTCGGCGTGGTCTACGGACTGCTACTGGCCGGTTTCGTGCCGCTGTCCGCGCTGATGCCGTCCATGGTCGCCACCAAGGACAAGGGTTCGGCGCTGGCGGTGCTGAACTTCGGTGCCGGTGGCGCGGCCTTCGTCGGCCCCGTCGTGGTGACGGTGCTGTACCCGCTGGTCGGGGGCGGTGGCGCGACGATCGTGTTCTGCCTGATGTACCTGGCGGTGGGCGTGCTGTCGCTGCGCATGAAGGACGACAGCGACCCCGGCGAGCACCGCGCGCCGCGCGCCGGTGCACCGGAGGCCGCTGGGGCTTCGGCCTAGGGAACGGAGAAGGTCCTGATCAGGCCGTCGCCCGTGAGGGCGGCGGCCTGATCTCCGTTCGGCGACAACGCGGGTTGCGCTTCGACGTGGCCGAGGGTCGTCGTGCCGTCCGGCCGGAAGATCTGCAGGAGTCCGTCGGCGTTGCGGGCGGCGAGCACCGGGCCCGGGGCGATCGCCGGATCGGAGATCGCCTCGGCGTCGATGGTCCGCACTCGCCCCCAGCCCGCGCTCTCGGCCAGCACCACCAGATCACCTCGGGAGTCGCGGTAGGCCGCGTAACCGCTGGTCGTGGCGATGGCACCGACCGGGTGCTCGGAGGAAGCGACGGGCACTCCGCATCCGGACCCGGTCAGCCGCCAGTGCAGCATCCCGTTCCGGGACGCGGCCATCACGTGGATCTCACCGCTCCCCGATGCCAGCACCGAGACCTCGTCACCCACGTCGGAACCACCGAGCCGGCACCACGTCCCGGTGTCGCGGACGCTCACCCCGCCGCCGGAGTCGCGGACCGCGACCACCACGCGTCCCCGCACCGGCACCGCCGACGGCGGCCCGAGGTCCACGCCCGGTTCCCGCGGCGGTGGCACGCCGAGAGAACGCCACGGCCGATCCCCTTCCTTGAGCCACACCGCTCCGGAATCCCGGTCCTGCACCACCACCGTCGCAGGATCGACGAAGGAGGCGGACCCCTCTCGCGGGGCGAATCCCGGTGTGTCCACAACGGATTCCCCGATCACCAGATCACGCCCGCGCACGTGCGCGTGGCTACCGCTGGTCAGCCACCGCGTTCCCCACGGCCTGCGCAGGCGCATCGCGGCGAGCCAGGCGTCGTAGGGCTCACCGAGCCCGACCAGCGGATCGTGCTCGGCGTAGCGGGCGAACACCGCGCGCTTTCCGGCCACCACGCGTTCCGGCAGGTTCGGAGGCGCGTCGGCGACGTTGTAGTCGCGGTAGTGCAGCAGCGGCAGATCCGTTCCGATCAGCGCGGTTTCGGTGAACCGAGCGGTGGCGAGGTGGTCGGGGTGGTCGTGGGCGCTCCCCCACTGCTGCTGGTGGCGCGGGTCCGGTCGCGGGTCCTGCGTGCGGACGAGCGTCGGCGCGAACTCCTCCCGGAGGCCGATCAGAGAATCGATCACCGAACCGCGGTCGTGGCTGGTCACGGGCACGACCGACCCCGCAGCGGCGACGGTGTCCACGCGGTGCGCCGGATTCCGCCAGAGCTCGCTCAGCGCGTGCCGAGCGCGCGGGTCGTTGTCATCGGGCAGACCGAGGAACACCAGCCCCACCGAGGGCCGCCGGCGAAGCCGGTGCAGTTCCGCCGAGCGGCCTCCGGGGAGCTCCAGCGCCGAGCGCGTCCAGTCGTCGGCGACCCCGGCCATCGCCGCGAACGCGGCGCGAGCACCGGCCTGGCGGCTCGCCGCGTAGTCCGCGGGCGGTTGCACGTCGCTCTCGCCCGCGGTGAGGAACACCGTCGTGACCCGGGCGCCCGAGCGGATCGCCAGGGGCACGTCCGGGCTCATGAACAGCATGTCGTCGTCGGGGTGCGCCACGACCTGGAGGTGCGACGGCCTCGGTGAGCCCGCCGCCGCGACCCCTGACACGACCAGCAGCAACGCGACCGCGAGCAGCAGCACGGCAGTCCTCATCGCGCCCACCGCCACGACATCCACAGCGCACCCAGCGCCCCGGCGACCACCAGCAGCAGCCCCGCCCGGACACCCGGTGGTGACCACGACAACGTCAGCGTCCCTCCGGAGATCTCGCGCGGAACCCGCACGTTCAGCAGCCCCGCTCCGGTCGCGGAAATCGGCACCGGACGTCCGTCCACAGTGGCCCGGTAGCCGGGCCAGGAGAGTCGCGCGAACACGAGGTCCCCGCTCCCGGTGAACCTGACGGTCTCGGTGCGCGCACCGCGCTGCACGTCCCCCAGCACCTCGACCCCGCGGGCCACGCTCAACAGCCCCTGCGGCCACGGGACCGGGGCGATGCGGGTGAGCACGACGACCTCGTCGTCGCGGTGCGCGACGTGCCAGCCCGGAGGCGGTTGGGTGACCTCGCGCAGCCGCCGCTGCACCACGACGTGGGTCGCCTTGAGCTGGTCGGCGAGCCGATCGGGACCCCACAGGCGGTCGTACGCGCGCGGACAGGTTCCGCCGAAGTAGTTGAGGCACAACGACGTGTGCAGGGCGTCGTGGCCCATCCCGGTGTAGGACACCAGACTCGCGACCCCGGCGGCGGCCGGCATGTTGCCCAGCAGCAGCTGCGACCACGCGCTGCGGTCGGCGATCCGCTCCGGCGGGATCCGCTCGCGCGCCGCCACCTGCACCACCGTGCCGTCGCGCAGCGGCGCGTGGGCGCGGCGCAGGGCGTCGACGTCGGTCGGGAAGTTGTAGTCGGCGACGTCGCGGTTGATCGGGAACCACAGCAGCTGAAGACCCAGCACCAACGCCGTTCCCAGGTGCAGCACCGGGAACAGCCTGCCGCGCAGGGCCCACGTCAGCAGCCCGGCGACCAGCACCAGTCCGACCAGGTGCTTCGGCGCCTGCGCGGGCCAGGCCGCAAAGGCCAGGTAGCCACCCGCCAGCATCAGCAGCGCCGAGGCCACCGCACGCGTCGGGGCGCGGTCCCGGCGCAGACCGCTGGACAACGCCACCGCCAGCAGCACCGCCACCGCGAGGTGCAGGACCGCGATGTGCCGCAGCGGCCAGCGGAACATCCACACGTTGGACGGGCCCAGGCACAGCAGCGCGAAGCAGCCCGCGACGAGTACCGCCGCGGTGCACCGCCGCCACGGCATCTCGCGCCACTTCAGCCAGGGCAGCAGCGGGACCGCGAACCACGAGAGGAAGGTGGCGGGAACCGTCATCCGGTAGTCGCCGAAGGAGATGATCTGCGGCAGGAAACCGGGTGTGCTCGCGTTGAGCAGATCGCCGATGCCCGGTACCAGCAGACCCGAGTTGAACAGCTCGCGACCCGACCGCCAGCCCACCCCGGCGGTCGCCAGCACCGGCCAGAACACCAGCGGCAGGCACGCGGCCACCGCGACACCGATCGCGACCAACCGGCGCGGCCCGGATTCGACCGCCAGCGCGGCGAAGACCAGGCACAACGCGAGCAGGCCGTACGGATCACCAGCCGAGACGCACAGGTAGCACAGCACGAACGGCAGCACGGCCGGTGCTTCTCCGGAGAGGTACCGGTGCAGCGCCCACCACGCCCACGGCAACCACGCCAAGCCCATCAGCCCGCCGGCCCAGCTCGCGGCTTGGAAGTGCAGCACGAACCCCGACACCGGCAGCGCCACCGACATCACCGACGCCGCAGCGGGTTTCGCCCCGTAGCCCCGGCACAGCAGGTGCGTGCCGACCGCCAGCAGCACCAGGAACTGGATCTTCACCACCGCCGCCGCGATCGCCAGGTCGCCGATCAGGGCGACCACGGCGAAGTCCAGCAGGTGCAGCGGGTTCCAGATGCCGAACAGCGACTCGGCGGCCAGGTTCCCACCCATCCACGAATCCGGCTCCAGCCCGAACGCCCACTCGCCCGCGAGCAGTCGCTCGCCGAGCCGGTGCCACATCGGCAGGAACTGGGCGGCGCTGTCGTCGGCGAAGTAGAACGAGGGGTTGACCAGCAGCGGCAGCGTCCCGAGCCCGGCCACCGCCAGCCCGACACCGGCGGCACCTCGCCACTCACCGCGGTCCGGGCGGGTCAGCGCCGCGCGGCTCGCCAGGAACGTCACCGGCACCAACGCGAACCCCACCAGCGGCGCGAGCCTCGGATCGACCCCGAACACCGCCACCGCGAGCGCCACAGCCGAGGTGCTCACGCCCAGCAGCACCAGGCTCGCCAGCGGGAACAGCAGCAAGGAGCGTCCGCTCGGTCGCACCCGGAAGGTGAACCGGCAGTTCAGCGCGTAGGAGCACACCATCGCCGCGCCGGTCGCGAGCGCGTGCGCCACCAGGTACGGCAGCACCAGCCACAGCGCCAGGTACACGGCCCAGTGCACGCCGGTGTTCACCCCGCCGACCATGGCGAACCGGCCGAACTGCGAGGACTCGATCAGCCGCCTCATCACGACACCAGTCCCGCGGTGCACACCCGGTGCTCGCCGGGCAGCGGATCCGGTACCGGGCCGGTCTCCTTGACCAGGTAGTGCGGCCGTCGCCGGGACTCGGCGTAACCGCGACCGACGTACTCCCCGAGCACGCCGAGCACGAGGAGCTGAACACCGCCCAACCCGAGAAGCAGTGCGGCCCAGCGCTTCTCGCCATCGGCGAGCGCTGCGAGCAGACCCGCGAAGCCGGCGACGAGCAGGCCGAGGTAGATCGCCGGGCGGAGCGGCTTGTCGTTGAACGCGGTCAGCCCGTCGATGCCGTGATCGACCAGGTCCGACAGCCGCCACCGCGACTCACCGGTCTCGCGCGGCACGTTGCGGTAGGTGACCCAGCCGGTGTCGAAACCGATCCAGGCGAACAGCCCCTTGGAGAAGCGGTGGTGCTCGGGCAAGGACAGCAGGGCGTCGACCGCACGTCGCGACAGCACCCGGTAGTCCCCGGCACCGTCCTGCAGCCGCACGTCCAGCCACCGGCTCGCCAGCCGGTAGTAGGCGCGCGAGGACGCGGTCCGCCAGGCCCGTTCTCCGGATCGGCTGCGCCGCGCGACGACCTGGTCGTAGCCGGTGTCGAGCAGCACCAGCATCCGGGGAAGCAGACGCGGCGGGTGCTGCAGGTCGGCGTCGAGCAGCGCCACCCGGTTGCCGCGGGCGTGCCGGAGCCCGCAGAGCATCGCGGGTTCCTTGCCGAAGTTGCGGCTCAGCGACACGTAGCGGAACCGCGGGTCGTGCTCGCTGAGGCGCCGGGCCTCGGACAACGTGCGGTCGGTGCTGCCGTCGTCGACCAGGATCACCTCGTAATCCCGGACGTGTCCGGACAGCGCCTCGACCAGCGCGTCGCGCAGCCGTTGCAGTCCGTGCTCCTCGTTGAAGCACGGCACGACGATCGACAGGTGCATGGTGCAGTTCTCATCCGTCTCGGGGCCGGCGGCCCACGCACCCCGGAAATTCCGGAAACCGCTGCGGGCCTTGCTGGATCGCCCCGAACCATGCCTGCCTCCCCCGCCTGAACCCCCTCCCAACACACCGACGAATCCCCCACCCCAGCGTCAGATCCTCACCGGGGAACCGGATTTCAATGGAAATCCGTCCGCCTGGATCCGGCGGGAGAGGGCGGACGCCGTCGCGCCGGGATCCGGTGGCCGGAGGTGGAGCGCCCGCCACCGGATGTTCGGTGGACGCACCGGCGGGGATGACCGGCGGACCTGGTGCGGCATCGGGGTGTGCGTGATGGCAGGCTGGTTCGCATGTCGTCCGCATCGTTTCCTCGCCGAAGCGCGCGCACGCAGGGGTTCAGCCTCGGTGCGCCACGCAACTTCACCGTCGTCGGCGACGGCGCGCGCGTCCTGTTCCTGCGCTCCACCAGCGGCACCGACCGCACCACGGCGCTGTGGGCGCTGGACACCGCCACCGGAACCGAGCGGTTGCTGGTGGACCCGGCGAAGCTGCAGGCCGAGGACCAGGTGACCGCCGAAGAGCAGGCTCGGCGGGAACGCGCGCGGGAACGGGCGACCGGCATCACCGGCTACAGCACCGACCGCGATGGCGAGCAGGTCGTGTTCACCCTGTCCGGGCGCCTGTTCATCGCCGACGTCGCCACCGGTGACGCCCGCGAGCTCCCGGTCCAGCAGCCGGTCGCGGACCCGCGCCCCTCCCCCGACGGGCGCCACATCGGCTACCTCTCCGCTGGTCAGCTCCGCGTGATCGCCGCCGACGGCTCCGGCGACCGCGCTCTGGCCGAACCGGACGGCGACAACGTCACCTGGGGAGCCGCCGAGTTCATCGCGGCCGAGGAGATGGACCGCCACCGCGGCTACTGGTGGGCTCCCAGCGGCGAGGAACTGCTGGTCGCGCGCGTCGACGAAACCCCCGTCCGGCACTGGTACCTGGGCGATCCCGCCCACCCAGACCGCGTTCCCGTCGCCACCCGCTACCCGGCCGCGGGCACCGCCAACGCCGAGGTCACGCTCGCCGCGATCGGGCTGGACGGCCGGCGCGTCGCCGTCGAGTGGGACCGGAGCACCTACCCGTACCTGGTCACGGCGCACTGGTCGCGGCACGGCCGCCCGCTGATCGCGGTGCAGACCCGAGACCAGCGAACCCAGCTGCTGCTGGCCGTCGACACCGAGGCCGGCACCACCACCGAGATCCACCGGGACACCGACCCGCAGTGGATCGACATCAAGCCGGGCTGGCCGTCGTGGACGCCGGGCGGTGAGCTCGTGCGCATCGACGCCGCGGAGGGCGCCTACCGCCTGGTCGTCGGCGACCGGCCGTGGACCGCTGCTCCGCTGCAGGTGCGCAGCATCGTCGACATCGGCACCGAGGACGTGCTGGTGTCCGGCTCCGAGGACGATCCGGCCGAGGTGCACCTCTACCGCGTCACCGCGACCGGTTACGAGCGTCTGACCAGCGGTTTCGGCGTGCACACCGGTACTCGCGGCGGCGACGTCCTGGTCGTGGCCACCAGCGATCTGGACCGGCCGCGGACCGGCGTGGTCGTGCGGCGCGGCGCGCGGACGATCGCCGAGATCGACAACCACGCCGAGGCCCACGGACTGGACCTCAACGTCCGGCTGCTGCGGCTCGGCGAGCGCGAGCTGCGCAGCGCCCTGCTGCTGCCCAGCGGATACACCGCGGCGGACGGGCCGCTGCCGGTGCTGCTGGACCCCTACGGCGGCCCACATGCCCAGCGGGTGCTGGCTCGCCAGCAGGGCTACCTGACCTCCCAGTGGTTCGCCGACCAGGGCTTCGCGGTGCTGATCACCGACGGTCGCGGGATGGCCGGTCGCGGTCCTGACTGGGACCGGGCCATCGCCGGTGACCTGGCCGGTCCGCCGCTGCAGGACCAGGTCGACGCGCTGCACGCCGCCGCTGCCGAGCACCCCGAGCTCGACCTCGACCGGGTGGCGATCCGCGGCTGGTCGTTCGGCGGCTACCTCGCCGGACTGGCCGTGCTGCGCCGCCCGGACGTCTTCCACGCCGCGATCGTCGGAGCGGGCGTCGTGGACTGGCGGCTCTACGACACCCACTACACCGAGCGCTACCTGGGCGATCCGAACACCGCGCCCGAGGTCTACGAGGCCAACTCGCTGCTGCGCGACGCGGCGAAATTGGAACGCCCGATGCTGATCGTGCACGGCACGGTGGACGACAACGTGGTCCTGGCGCACGGCCTGCGCCTGTCAGCGGCGCTGACCGCGGCCGCGCGCCCGCATTCAGTGCTCCCGCTCGCCGGCGTGAGCCACATGCCCACCGACGAGACGACCAGCGAGAACCTCCTGCTCATGCAGGTCGACTTCTTGCGCGCGTCGTTGGCGCGCTAGGACTCCTGCGGGAGCAGCGCGACGAGCCGGAAACCGCCGTCCTCGGACAGGCCCGCGTCCAGCTCGCCGCCTGCCATGCGGATCCGCTCGGACAGGCCCTCCAGCCCGGCACCGCCGGTGAGCTCGGTGATCGGCTCGCCGTCCGGGGCGTCGTTGGTGACCACGATGCGCAGCGCGTCGGCCCGGTTGCTCAGGTCCACCCGGACTCCGGCGCCGGGCGCGTGCTTGGAGGCGTTGGTCAGCGCTTCCTGCACGACCCGGTAGGCGGCCCGCTCCACAGCACCGGGCACCTCGTGGTGCTCCAGGTCGCCGGTCAGCTCGACGTCCACACCGGACGCCCGCGCCTGGCGCACGAGGTCGGTGATCGTCCTGGCCTCGGCCTCGGCTGTGGTCGAGCTGAGTCCGAGGGTGGTGCGCATCTCGTCCAGCGCCTGCTTGGCCAACCCGCGCACCCGCGTGGCGGCCTCGCGCACGGCCGGTTCGCCGCTGCTCGCACCGAGCGCGGCGGACTCGACCGCGATCAGCGTGACGTGGTGACCGACGGCGTCGTGGATCTCCCGGGCGATGCGGGCCCGCTCCTCCGACTTGGCCATCTCGGCCTTGGCCTGCGCGACCACTTCACCGGCGTCGGCGAGCCGCTGCAGGCTCTCGGCCAGCTGCTCGCGCAACGCCACCAGCAGTCCCAGCACAGCGGGCGCTCCCGCCGACAGCACCACGAAGGCCAGGGTCAGCAGGATCGACCCGGGTGTCAGCGATTGCGTGATCAGCACGGGCGTGACGGCGACGACACAGGTCAGCAGAACCCACCCGGCCAGTTCGAGCGGCTTGGTGCGCACCCGTCCGAGGCGGAACATCGCCACCAGGATCGCCGCCCAGCCCAGGCCACCGGCCATCGCGGGCATGCACAGCAGCACGGTCAGCCGGGGCCACCGGTGCCGCAACGGCAGCAGCAGCCCCGCGGCCAAGCCGGACAGGACCTTGTAGCCCATCGGGTCCGGGGCGGCGATGACGGCGGCGACGGGCAGACCGACCGCCAGGACCTCCAGGCCCCAGAACCGCCAGTTCACGCCGTTCACCGCTCACCGCCGACGCCGGCGACCCGCTGCGCGATCAGAGCGGCCTGCACCCGGTTCTGCGCGCCGAGCTTGGACAGGACGGTGGAGACGTAGCTCTTCACGGTCGCCTCGGTCAGTCCCAGCCGGGAGGCGATGTCGGCGTTGGAACGGCCGTCGGCGAGCAGTTGCAGCACCTGCCCCTCCCGCGCGGACAACGCCTTGACCAGGTCGAGCTCGCGAGCGTTGTCGCTGGTGGCGCGCAGCCGGGGCAGCAGTCGCGCGGTGATCCGCGGATCCAGCACCGCACCGCCGGCGGCCAGGTCCTGCACCGCGCGCACCAGCACCTCCGGCTCGGCGTCCTTGAGCAGGAACCCCTGAGCGCCGAAGCGCAGCGCGTCGGCGACGTAGTCGTCGAGGTCGAACGTGGTCAGCACGGCGGACGCGGGTGGCTCGGGCAATCGAACCACCTCGCGCAGCGCGGTGAGCCCGTCCTTGCCCGGCATCTGGACGTCGATCAGGGCGACGTGGGGCCGGTGCGCGCGCACCTCGGAGAGCAGTCCGTGACCGTCACCGGCCTCGGCCACCACCTCGATGGTGCCGCTGCTCTCCAGCATGACCTTGAGCCCGCGTCGCAGCATCGGCTCGTCGTCGGCCAGCACGACCCGGATCGGCCCGCCGCCGTCGGTTGCCGCCACCTCTCGGTTCACCTCCGCCGTTCCCGAGGGTCGCCAGCAGACTAACGGCAGCGGATGTCCTCAGCGCACGCACCACCCGAACACGCGGCCCTCGCCGCCTGCTCGACCTGCTACCGCACCGCTGAGCGAGGCGAGTTGCTCAGCCGCGCTTGCCCTTGGCCTTGCGCTCGCGCACCCGCACCGAGATCCGCACCGGGCTGCCGACGAATCCGAAGGTCTCGCGGAACTTGCGCTCCAGGAACCGCCGGTAGCCGGCCTCCAGGAAGCCGGTGGTGAACAGCACGATCGTCGGCGGCCGGGTCTGCGCCTGGGTGGCGAAGAGGATCTTCGGCTGACGACCGCTGCGCGCCGGCGGCGGGTTGGCCGCGACGAGCTCGTTGAGCCAGCCGTTGAGGCGACCGGTGGAGACCCGGGTGTCCCAGGAGTCCAGCGCGGTGCGCAGCTGCGGAGCCAGCTTGGCCACCGAGCGGCCGGTCAGCGCCGAGACGTTGACCCGCTCCGCCCAGCGCACCCGCACCAGCTCGCGGTCGATCTCCTTCTCCAGCTGGTTGCGGCGGTCGTCGTCGACCTTGTCCCACTTGTTGTAGGCCAGCACCAGCGCGCGCCCCGCCTCGACCACCATCGTGATCACCCGCAGGTCCTGCTCGCTGATCGGCTCCGAACCGTCGACCAGCACGATCGCGACCTCGGCGGCCTCGATGGCGGCCTTGGTGCGCAGCGACGCGTAGTACTCGGTGCCGCTGGCGGTCTTGACCCGCTTGCGCAGGCCGGCGGTGTCGACGAAGCGCCACACCTGGCCGTCGAGCTCGACCAGCGAGTCGACCGGGTCCACGGTGGTGCCGGCGACGTCGTGCACCACCGAGCGGTCCTCGCCGGTGAGCTTGTTGAGCAGGCTGGACTTGCCGACGTTGGGCTTGCCGACCAGCGCGACGCGGCGAGGTCCGCCGGTGGCGCCGAAGACCTCGCGCGGGGTTTCCGGCAGCGCCTCCAGCACCCTGTCCAGCAGGTCGCCCGAGCCTCGCCCGTGCAGACCGCTGACCGGCATCGGCTCGCCCAGGCCCAGCGACCACAGCGAGTGCACGTCGGCCACGCCTCGCTCGTCGTCGACCTTGTTGGCCACCACGATCACCGGCCGCTTCGAGCGGCGCAGCACGCGGGCCACGGCTTCCTCGGTGGCGGTGGCGCCGACCTTGGCGTCGACGACCAGCACGATCGCGTCGGCGGTGTGCATGGCCAGCTCGGCCTGGGCCGCCACCGCGCTCTGCAGGCCCTTGGCGTCGGGCTCCCAACCACCGGTGTCGACCACGGTGAAGCGGCGACCGCTCCACAGCGCGTCGTAGGCGACGCGGTCCCGGGTCACGCCCGGGGTGTCCTGCACGACGGCCTCACGACGCCCCAGCAGGCGGTTGACCAGGGTGGACTTGCCCACGTTGGGGCGCCCGACCACGGCCAGGACCGGCTGCGGCTTCGGCGGCGCCTCGTCGCCCTGCGCGGCGGCCTCGTCGAACTCCGCCCATTCGGACTCGTCGGACCACGTGCCGTCCAGGTCCTCCAGCGACTCGTCGGTCACGCTCGTTTACCTCTCACATCGTCATTGGTCCGGTCGGCGACCTGCCGATCCAACTCGGCGATCAGCGCGACCAGTTCGTTGCGGACGGTCTCGGTTGCCGCCACCAGCCCGGCGCGGCCCTTGCCGCCCGCCGGGGAAATCGGCTCCCCGAACAACACGTCGATCCTGGGTAACAGCCTACGGCCCGAGCCTTCGGGACGTCGGGTGCCCCGGCACGCCACCGGCAGGATCTGCGCCCCCGAAGCGCGGGCGAGCCACGCCGCCCCGTGCTGGGCGTTGTCGATCTCCCCGGAACCGCGCGTGCCCTCGGGGAACACCCCGACCACGCCGCCGCCCTTGAGCACGCGGACCGCGGTCAGCAGCGGAGTTCGATCGGGTTCACCGCGCCGGACGCCGATCTGCCCGATTCGGGTCAGGAACCAGCCCAGCGCACCGCTGAACATCTCCTGCTTGATCAGGAACACCATCGGCCGCGGAACCATTCCCAGCAGCAGCGGACCGTCCAGCAGCGAGCTGTGGTTGGCCACCAGGACCACCGGACCGCTGCGCGGGATCCGCTCGCGACCGCGCACCTTCACGCGGAACGGCAGCCGCAGCGGCCAGCGCGAGATCCACCGGGCCACGCGGTGCAGGCCTGCCGAGGCGCCCTCGGGAAGCTCCGCGCTCATGCCGCACCTCCCAGCAGCCCGCGCGACTCCACGAGCTTGGTGAGCTGTTCGAGCACCCCCGCGATGTCGAGGTCGGTGGTGTCGACCTCGACGGCGTCCTCGGCCTGGCGCAGCGGCGCCACCTTGCGACCGGAGTCCAGCGCGTCGCGGCGCTGCACGTCGGCGTGGGTGCTGCGCAGGTCGCTCTCGCGGCCGTCGGAGGCGTCCTGCGCGGTCCGGCGCGCGGCGCGCGCGTCCGGGGAGGCCGTCAGGTACACCTTCAGACCTGCGTCCGGCACGACGACCGTGCCGATGTCGCGGCCTTCGACGACCATGCCGCCCGGATCGTCGATCGCGACGCCGATCAGCTCGCGCTGCATCGCCACCAGCAGCTCGCGGACCTCGGGCACGGCGGAGACCGCCGAGACGGCGGCAGTGACCTCGGGACCGCGGATCTCCGGTTCCACGTCCGCGCCGTCGAGACGTACGGCAGGCGCGAGCGGGTCGGTTCCCATGCCCAGCTCGGCGACGCGGGCCACCCGGGTCACCGCTGCGGCGTCGGTGGGGTCGATCCCCGCGCGCAGCACCGCGAGCGTCACCGCCCGGTACATGGCACCGGTGTCGAGGTAGGTCGCGCCGAGAGCCGCCGCCAACTTCTTCGACACCGTGGACTTGCCGGTACCCGACGGTCCGTCGAGAGCCACTACTCCACGAAGCCTGGCCTGCGCCACGTCGCCGTTCCTCCCCGTTCGCAAAATCCTTCCCGGCGGATCGCCGGAACCAACCAACCATTCTGCCTGGCCGCCACCGGTGAATCCCAATCGCGTCCGGTTCGGGATCGGAACCGGACCGAGACCGGGACTCCTCCGGGCGGATCAAGGAATAGACGTGAAGCCCTTTAGGGTTGCACGAGTGGACGTAACTGTGACTCCGCTGCCGGGGCTCGGCACGCGCCAGGACTTCACCACTGGATCTGGTCACCGCGTCGGGGTGATCACCTATCGGGACGGGCGTTTCGAGCTGATCGTCTCCGACCACGAGGACCCGGACAAGGTCGCCGCCTCGGTCGAGCTGTCCAGCACCGAGACCAGCACGCTGGCCGGTCTGCTGGGGGCGCCTCAGCTGGTGTCGAAGCTCTCCGAGCAGCAGCGGGAGGTCGCCGGGGTGACCACCTGGCAGCTGCCGGTCCCCGCCGGTTCGCCCTACGCCGGCCGCGAGCTGGGCGACACCGAGATGCGCACCCGCACCTCGGTGTCGATCGTCGCGGTGGTGCGGGAGAGCGTCGTCCACCCGTCGCCGCGGCCGGACTTCGTCTTCGCCGCCGGTGACCTGGTGGTCGTGGTGGGCACGACCGAGGGGCTGCGGGCGGCCGGGGAGATCCTCACCCAGGGCTGAGCCGGCGGAGGTCGACGCCGACCGACCGTCACAACTCCATACGCAGGGAACACGCGAGAGGAAACACGGTGCACGACACGGCGATCTCCCTTATCGAGCTGGGAGCGGTGTTCTTCGGTCTCGGCATCCTCGGGAGACTCGCGTGGAAGATCGGCATATCACCGATCCCGCTGTACCTGCTCGGTGGAGTCGCGTTCGGCACCGGTGGGCTGATCCCGCTGCACGGCATCCAGCCCTTCACCCACATCGCCTCCGAGATCGGCGTCGTCCTCCTGCTGCTCTTACTGGGGCTGGAGTACTCCGCGGGCGAACTGGTCACCGGACTGCGCCGCTCCTGGGTGGCCGGGCTGATCGACATCGTGCTCAACGCCGCTCCCGGAGCGATCGTGGCGCTCATGCTGGGCTGGGGCCCGATCGGAGCGCTGGCGATGGCCGGCGTCACCTACATCTCCTCGTCGGGCATCGTGGCCAAGGTCCTCGGCGACCTGGGCAGGCTCGGTAACCGCGAGACGCCGGTGATCCTGTCGATCCTGGTCTTCGAAGATCTCGCGATGGCCGTCTACCTGCCGATCCTCACCGCGCTGCTGGCCGGGGTGAGCTTCGTCGGCGGTCTGACCGCGGTCGGCATCTCGCTGCTGGTGATCACCGTGGTGCTGCTGATCGCGCTGCGCTTCGGCAAGTACGTCTCGGCGATCGTGGACAGCCCCGACCCCGAGGTGTTCCTGCTGCGGCTGCTGGGTGCCGCGCTGCTGGTCGCCGGACTGGCCTCCGAGCTGCAGGTCTCGGCCGCGGTCGGCTCGTTCCTGCTCGGCATCGCGATCTCCGGGTCCACGGCGCAGAACGCGACCCGCATGCTGGAGCCGCTGCGCGACCTGTTCGCCGCGGTGTTCTTCGTCGTCTTCGGCCTCAACACCGATCCCGTCGAGATCCCGCCGGTGCTGCCGATCGCCCTGGGCCTGGCCGTGCTGACCTGCGCCACGAAGGTCCTCACCGGGTGGATCGCGGCCCGCATGCAGGGCGTGGCCCGGATGGGCCGGCTGCGCGCGGGCGCGGCCCTGGTGGCGCGCGGCGAGTTCTCCATCGTCATCGCGGGCCTGGCGGTGTCCTCCGGCGCGGTCGACGGCGAACTCGCGGCCCTGGCCACCGCCTACGTCCTGCTCATGGCCATCATCGGCCCGGTCGCGGCCCGCGTCGTCGAGCCGCTCGCCCGCGCGGTCCTGATGCGCAAGCCCCAGACCGTGTGAGCAGTTCACCCCTGGAAGAAGAATCCGCGGCCGGGATTTCCCGGCCGCGGATTCTTCTTCAGCGCAAGCTCACATGTCGACGATCTTGTAGAGGGACGCGACCTCCTGGCCGTTGAGGGGGCGGATCGCGCCCTGGCGCTCAGTGGTGAGCTGCACGTCGCCGATGCGGGTGCGCACCAGTCGCTGCACCGGGTGCCCGACGTGCTTGAGCAGCCGGCGCACGATGCGCTTGCGGCCCTCGTGGAGCACGATCTCCACCAGCGCGCGGTTCTGGTTCTGGTCGACCAGCTTGAAGCGGTCCACCTTGACCGGGCCGTCCTCCAGCTCCACGCCCTCGCGCAGCCGCTGCCCGAGGTCCTTCGGGATCGGTCCCAGCACCTCGGCCATGTAGGTCTTGCGCACCTTGTACGACGGGTGCATCAGCCGGTTGGCGAGCTCGCCGTCGTTGGTGATCAGCAGCAGACCCTCGGTGTCCTGGTCCAGGCGCCCCACGTGGAACAGCTTGCCCTGGCGCTCCCGCAGGTAGTCACCGATGCACGGACGTCCCTTGTCGTCGGACATGGTGCACAGGATCCCGGCGGGCTTGTTCAGCAGCAGGTGCGTCAGGTTGCTGTTGGTCATCACCCGGCTGCCGTCGACGTGGATCACCGCGGTCTCCGGGTCGACGCGGCGGCCCAGCTCCATGACGACCTCGCCGTTGACCTCGATGCGGCCCTCGACGATCATCTCCTCGGCCGCCCGCCGAGACGCGACACCGGCCTGCGACAGGACCTTCTGCAGGCGCACCCCCTCTTCGTTGGGGTCCTTCGCGGCACTGGAGGGGGAACGGCGTTCAGACGTCATCGATCGAATCCACTTCGGGCAACAGGGGTGCGAGCGGCGGCAAGTCCTTGAGCGACGACAGCCCCAGCCGTTCCAGGAACAGCTCGGTCGTGCAGTACAGGATGCCGCCCGTCTCCGGGTCGGTGCCGGCCTCGCTAATCAGGCCGCGCCCCACAAGGGTACGGATGACGCCGTCCACGTTCACACCCCGTACCGCCGCGACGCGGGAGCGCGTCACCGGCTGTCGGTAGGCGATCACCGCGAGGGTCTCCAGCGCAGCGCGGGTCAGCTTGGTCCGCTGCCCGTCGAGCAGGTAGCGCTCGACGTAGGGCGCGTACTTCTCGCGCGAGTAGAAGCGCCAGCCGTCACCGACGTAGCGCAGGTCGATGCCGCGCTCGCTCTCCGCGTAGCCCTCGGAAAGCCTCCGCAGCGCGGAGCGGACCCGGGCGACCGGCTGCTCCAGCGTCTCCGCGAGCAGCTCGTCCCCCGCCGGCACGTCCACGACCAGCAGCAACGCCTCCAGGGCGGCATCCAGCTCGGAATCGGCGGTGAGATCGGGAGCCCCGGTGGTCTCCACCGCCTCATCGGCCGCCGCCTCCGGTGCGGGTTCGGCGGGAGCTTCGCCGCCCACCTCGGCACCCTCCGGACCCGTCACCTCGTCCGGCTGCGCGTCGACTTCGGGTTCCGCTTCGGCGGCCATCAGCCGTACTCCTCTTCTTCCCGGTTGGCTCGCTGTGCCTCGGCCTCGGCCTGCGCCTGGGCGATGCTGCCGCCGACCCAGCTCACCTGCAGCTCGCCGAGTGGGCTGTCCTGCTCGAACTGCACGACCTTCTCCCGGTACAACTCCAGCAGCGCCAGGAACCTGGCCACCACCTCGACGGTGTGCCCGCAGTCCGACACCAGGTCGGTGAAGGTCAACGTGCCCTTCTCCGCCAGCCGCACCCGCAGCAGGGCGGCATGCTCGCGCACCGACACCCCGTGCTGGTGGATGTGGTCCAGCGACACCGTCGGCGGCGGTTTCGGCCGGAACACCGACGCGGCGATCTCGGCGAACCGCTGCGGGTCGACGCCGATCACCACCTCCGGCAGCAGGTTCTCGTAGCGCTCCTCCACCGACACCGAGCGCGGGTAGCGGCGCAGCGCGCCGGCTTCCAGCTCGGCGAACAGCGCGGCCACCTGCTTGTAGGCGCGGTACTGCAGCAACCGCGCGAACAGCAGGTCGCGGGCTTCCAGCAGCGCGAGGTCGGCCTCGTCCTCGACGTCGGCGGCGGGCAGCAGCCGGGCGGCCTTGAGGTCCAGCAGGGTCGCGGCGACCACCAGGAACTCGGTGGTCTCGTCCAGGTCCCAGTGCTCACCGAGCGTGCGGGTGTAGGCGATGAACTCGTCGGTGACCTTGTGCAGCGCCACCTCGGTGACGTCGAGCTCGTGCGCGGAGATCAGTTGGAGCAGCAGGTCGAAGGGACCCTCGAAGTTCTCCAACCGCACGGTGAACTTCCCGTCACCAGGCTGAGCTTCGGCCTCAGCTAACGAGGAATCCTGTTGTGCTGCATCGACCCCGGCGTCGGACGGTGCGAGTTCGGCGCCGGGTTGCGGGGCATCGGTCACTCGCCGGACTCCCGCAGGTGCCGCACCAGCACCGAGTCCGCACCGTGCTCGGTGAAGTCGGCCAGCAGCACCGCGATCGCCTCGCGCACGACGCGACCGCGGTCCACGGCGATGCCGTGGTCCGCCCGCAACGCGAGCCGAGCCTGCTCCAAACCCAGCAACTCCTCGTCGGACACGTACACGGTGATCTTCGAATCGTGCTTGCGCCGACCGGAACCCGCCGACAGCGCTCGCCCCTGCTCCTTGACCGGGGCGGGCGGCGTCGGGTCCTCCTGCGGCGCGGAGCCCTGATCCGTCCGAGGCACAGTAGTACGGAACAGTTCAGCGGCCCCGGGCAGGGCGACCCGACGTGTCATCGAGCGATCACCTCGCGGGCCAGCGCCCGGTACGCCTGGGCCCCCGCGGAACGCGGCGCCCACCTGGTGATCGGCTCACCGGCGACCGTGGTCTCCGGGAACCGCACCGTCCGGTTGATCACCGAGTCGTAGACGACGTCGCCGAACGCTTCCACCACGCGCTGCATGACCTCGCGGGAGTGCAGCGTGCGCGGGTCGAACATCGTCGCCAGGATGCCGCTGATCTCCAGCTTCGGGTTCAGCCGCTCGCGCACCTTCTCGATGGTGTCGATCAGCAGCGCCACCCCGCGCAGGCTGAAGAACTCGCACTCCAGCGGGATGATGACGCCGTCGGCGGCCGCCAGCGCGTTCACCGTGAGCAGGCCGAGCGAGGGCTGGCAGTCCACCAGGATGTAGTCGTACTCCTCGATCGACTGCCGCAGCACGCGGTGCAGGGTCTGCTCGCGGCCGACCTCGGTGACCAGCTGCACCTCGGCGGCGGAGAGGTCGATGTTGCTGGGCAGCAGGTCCATGCCCTCGACGGTGGTGCGGCGCACCACGTCCTCGACGGCGACCCCGCGCTCCATGATGACGTTGTAGATCGTCTGGTCGAGCTGGTGCGGCTGAACGCCGAGGCCGACCGAAAGCGCGCCCTGCGGGTCGAAATCCACCAGCAGCACCCGGCGCCCGTGTTCAGCGAGCGCGGCACCGAGGTTGATCGTCGAAGTGGTCTTGCCGACGCCGCCCTTCTGGTTGCACATCGCCAGCACCGACGCGGGACCGTGCTCGTCCAGCAGCGGAGGTTCGGGGATGTACCGGAGCGGCCGACCGGTGGGACCGAGACCGCGGGCGTCCTGGTTCTGATCGGCGTTGGCCGCAGGACCTGTGGTCTCGGGGGCGATGCTCAGGTCGACCGCGCCCCGAGGCCGCCGGGAGGCGGAAGGATGCGGCAACGACATGGCGATCTGACTCCTTCGGTACCGGTGGCGATCGATCGCAGCCTAAGTCGCTCAAACGACCTGCGGCAACGTGCCTCGCCGTGGTGTCGGTAATTGGGTCGGCGGAAGTTCGTGATGTTCGTGTGATGAAGATCTACCGCTTTCGGTGAACGCGCGCATGCGCAAGCGGTGATCTCACCCCGAAAGGTGCGCGCGCGGATGTGCCGTGGCGTAGACCTCCCGAAGCGTGTTGACCGTGACCAGCGTGTACACCTGCGTCGTCGTCACCGAAGCGTGCCCCAGCAACTCCTGCACCACGCGCACATCAGCCCCTCCTTCGACCAGGTGCGTGGCGAAGGAATGGCGCAGCACGTGCGGTGAAACCGTTTCCGCGATTCCCGCCCGTTGCGCAGCTGTTTTCAACGCGTTCCACGCGCTTTGGCGAGAAAGTCCGGTTCCGCGCGAATTCAGGAACACCGCGGAACTGCCTCGCCCGCGCGCCACCAGCACGGGCCGCGCCCGCACCAGGTACGCCTCCAGCATCGCCAGCGCGGGACGCCCGATCGGCACGAGCCGCTGCCTGCCGCCCTTTCCGTCCAGCAGAACGGTCCGGTCGGTGCGGTCGATGTCGTCGACGTCGAGCCCGACCGCCTCGGAGATGCGCGCTCCGGTCGAGTACAGCAGTTCCAGCAGCGCCCGATCCCGCAGCCCGCGCGGATCGTCGCCGCCGGAGTGCTCCAGCAGCCGTCCCACGTCGTCGACCGACAGCGCCTTCGGCAGCCGCTTCGGCGGGCTCGGCGGGGCGACCTCGCGCGCCACGTCGACGGCGATCCTGCCCTCGGCGTGCGCGAACCGGTGCAGGCCGCGCGCGGCCACCAGCGCCCGCGCCGCCGAGGACGACGCCAGCGGCGGCCGGCCTTCGACGCCTTCGCGCAGCTGCGCCAGGAACTCCGCCAGGTGCTCGGTGCGCACCTCACCGAGCCCGGAAACGCCTCGGGTCACCAGGAATTCCGCGTACCTGCGCAGGTCGCGGGCGTAGGAGTCCAGCGTGCTGCGCGCGGTTCCGCGCTCGACCGCGAGGTGGTCGAGGTATTCGCCGACGGCGGTGCGCAACCCCGGCGGCAGCGACTCGAAACCCTTCACCGGGCGGCGAATCGCAGCGGCCGGTCGATCCACTCGGCGTCGGCCGGGCGGGGCTGCGCGACACCGTCGCGGGCCGCCTTGGCGGCCAGCAGACCGGCCACCGCGGGACCGTTCACGATCTCCCCCGCGAACGCCATCCGCACCGCCTCCGCCAGCGGGAACCGCTCGATGACCAGGTCCGCTTCCTCGTCGCCGACGGCGTCGGGACGGGGCGCCTCGGACAGCCCGGTGGCCAGGAACACGCGCACCACCTCGTCGGTGAAGCCCGGCGACGTGGCCACGTCGACCAGCACCGACCAGTCCTCGGCGGCCAGTCCCGCCTCCTCGGCGAGCTCGCGCTGCGCGGTGCGCACCGGCGGCTCGCCGGCGACGTCCAGCAGACCGGCGGGGAGTTCCCACAGCCTGCGGCCGATCGGATAGCGGTACTGGTGGACCAGGACGACCCGGTCCTGCTCGTCGATCGCGGCGATGGCCACGGCGCCGTAGTGCTCCACGACCTCTCTGCGGGCGTGACCTCCGCCGGGCATGCCCACTTCGTCCGCCCGCAGCGCCAGGATCCGCCCGACGTAGACGTCTTCGCTGGCCAGCGTGGTGAACTCGTGCTCTCCGTTGGTGCGCGCGACACCGCTACCCGTGGTCTCCACGAGGACCACCCTAGAGCCGATCGCCCGCCGATGAAGCGGCCCGCACCACCGTCACCGGTCGTGCGGGCCGCTCACCTGCGATGAATCAAGCTCCGGCGGGTTCGGACTCCGGCTCCGGAGCGGCCGTCTCCAGCTCCACCGGGAGCCGCTCGGCCGCCTGGTAGTCGATGGCCGCCTTCACGAACGCCGCGAACAGCGGGTGCGGGCGGGTCGGACGGCTCTTGAGCTCCGGGTGCGCCTGCGTGCCCACGAAGAACGGGTGGATCTCGCGGTCCAGCTCGACGAACTCGACCAGGCGGTCGTCGGGCGAGGTGCCGGAGAAGACCACGCCGGCCTTGCTCAGCCGGTCCCGGTAGGAGTTGTTGACCTCGTAGCGGTGCCGGTGCCGCTCGTGGACCTCGGTGGTGCCGTAGGCCTCGGCGACGATCGAGCCCTCGCCCAGCTTCGCCGGGTAGGAACCCAGCCGCATCGTGCCGCCCATGTCCCGGTCACCCGAGATCACGTCGTGCTGGTCGGCCATGGTGCTGATCACCGGGTGCTGGCAGGGCTCCTCGAACTCGGTGGAGTTCGCGCGCTCCAGACCGCCCAGCGACCGGGCCGCCTCGATCACCATGCACTGCAGGCCCAGGCACAACCCGAGGACCGGGATGTTGTTGGTCCGCGCGTAGCGGATGGCGCCGAGCTTGCCCTCGATGCCGCGCACGCCGAACCCGCCCGGGATCAGCACGCCGTCCACGCCGGCCAGGGCCTGCGCCGCGCCGGAGTCGGTCTCGCAGGTGTCCGAACCGACCCAGGAGATCTGCACCTTGGCGTGGTGGGCGAACCCGCCCGCGCGCAGGGCTTCGGTCACCGACAGGTACGCGTCGGGCAGGTCGACGTACTTGCCGACCAGCGCGATGCGCACCCGCTCGGAGGGGTTGTGCACCCGGTCCAGCAGGTCTCCCCACACCGACCAGTCGACGTCGCGGAACGGCAGGCCGAGCCTGCGCACCATGTAGGCGTCCAGGCCCTCGCTGTGCAGCACCTTCGGGATGTCGTAGATCGACGGCGCGTCCGGGCAGGCCACCACGCCGTCGGTGTCGACGTCGCACATCAGCGCGATCTTGCGCTTGAGGTCGGAGGGCAGCTCGCGGTCGGCGCGGCAGACCAGCGCGTCCGGCTGGATGCCGATGTTGCGCAGCGCCGCCACCGAGTGCTGGGTGGGCTTGGTCTTGAGCTCGCCCGACGGCGCCAGGTACGGCACCAGCGAGACGTGCAGGAAGAAGCAGTTGTCCCGGCCCACGTCGTGGCGGACCTGGCGGCAGGCCTCCAGGAACGGCAGCGACTCGATGTCGCCGACGGTGCCACCGACCTCGGTGATCACCACGTCAGGCGTGACGCCGTTCTCGTCGGGCTCGGCCATGGCCCGGATGCGGGCCTTGATCTGGTCGGTGATGTGCGGGATGACCTGCACCGTGTCGCCCAGGTACTCGCCGCGACGCTCCTTGGCGATGACCGCGGAGTACACCTGGCCGGTGGTGACGTTGGCGTTGCGGGTCAGATCGCGGTCCAAGAACCGCTCGTAGTGACCGATGTCCAGGTCGGTCTCGGCGCCGTCCTCGGTGACGAACACCTCACCGTGCTGGAAGGGGTTCATCGTCCCCGGATCGACGTTCAGGTAGGGGTCGAGCTTCTGCATGGTCACCCGCAGGCCGCGGGAGGTGAGCAGTTCGCCCAGGCTGGACGCCGTGAGCCCCTTCCCCAACGACGAGGCAACGCCCCCCGTTACGAAAACATGCTTGATAGTGCGTGCTTGCGGCACCAAGAAAAGCTCCCCGTGGTCAAGCCGTCGCCTGGCTGGATTTCTGCGCTGGCAGGACGGCTGGATCCGTCGCTCCCACGGAATTCCAGCCTAACGCACGACGGTCGAGGCCCGCACCGAGACCCGCCCTACCTGGAAAACGCGAACCGGCCGGGTCAACCGCCATCCGGCGGCCTACCGGCCGGTCAACCGTGACGTCTCGGTGAACCGCGCACGACCAGGGGCGAACCCGCGGGTCACGAAGCGCCGCGGGTGCCCGGCACGGGCCCCTGCGCGCTGCTGGCCACACCGTAGTGCCCGGCCTGCCGGTCCGCCTGCTCGCGGGCGGCCATCACGACCGCCACCCGACCGGCACCGGTCTCCGCGTTGTCCACCGTGGAAAGGCTCGACGACATCGCCGGGTCCACGCGCGCCACGCCGACCGCACCGCGCCCGTCGGCGGACCCGGTCGTACCGGCCAAGACAGCGCCCTGCCCGGAGCGGTCGACCTGGGTGGCGAAGCGCGCCAGCGCCGTCGCCCGGTCCGCCGCGTTGTCGCCCTCCACGCGACCGCCGGTGAGCACCACCGCCAGCTGCGCGGGACGCAGTCCCTCCGACGCGGTCGCGTAGCCGCCACCGGCCAGGCCGGACAGCGCCGCCGCGCGGGCGTCGTCGGCGGCCTGCGGCTGCCCGGTCTGCGGGTTGACCAGCGTCAGCGGGCCGATGAGGCCGCCGGCGAGGGTGCCCGGGTCCGCCGCCGTGGGCAGCTGGACCCCGGCGGGCAGCAGCTGGGTGACGACGCCGCGCAGCTGGTCGGTGCGGTCCGGGTCGGTGAGCGCCTCGCCGAGGCGAACCTCACCGGTGACGTCGGCGCCGGAGTCGCGCAGCAGCTTGGTCATCGCGGTGCGCTGGCCGTCGTCGGTGTCGGCGGAGCTGATCACCACCACGCTGCGGCCGGCGAGCTGATCCCGCACGGCCATCGGCGCGATGGTCGTGTCGAACTGGTCGGCGGCGTCGGCCTGGGCCTTGAGCTGGGCGCGCTCGGCACCCAACTCGTCGACCTGAGCGCGCAGCTCCTGCTTCTCCCCGCTCACGGCCGTCAGCAGGCCTTCGCTGACCGAGCTGGTGCCCAGCACCACGCCCACGGCCAGCGCGAGGAAGACCGCGGCGATCGAGATGATGTGGTAGCGCAGCGTGATCACGAGAACAGCCCCTTGAAGTAGGCCGACACGACACCGGCGGTGTCGGCCATCTGGCTCATGGCGGCGGAGCCGAGCCCGGACACCAGCAGCGCCACGGCGACCACCAGCAGCACCGCCAGCACCAGCAGCACCACGGCCGACATCGGCGTGCGGTTGCGCTGCAGCGCGGCGACTGCCGGGCCGTCGATGACCTTGCTGCCCAGCCGAAGCCGGGTCAGGAACGTCGACGGGTTCGAACCCGAGCGGCCGCGGTCGAGGAATTCGCTGAGCGTGGCCTGGAACCCGACGGTCACCACCAGGCTCGCCTGGTGCGCGTCGGCCAGCAGCAGCGCGAGGTCCTCCGGGTTGCCGGAGGCGGGGAAGGTCATCGCGCCCACGCCGAGGTCCTGGATGCGCTCCAGGCCGGGCGCGTGCCCGTCCAGGTGCGCGGGGATGACCAGTTCGGCACCGCTGCGCAGCGTGGCTGTGCTGACGGTGTCCGGGGCGGCGACGATGACGTCCGGCTTGTAGCCGGCGCGCTGCAGGGAGTCGGCGCCGCCCTCGACGCCGATCAGCACCGGCTTGTACTCGCGGATGTAGCGCTTGAGGGTGCGCAGGTCGTCGGCGTGGCCGTAACCGGGCGCGACCACCAGCACCTGCCTGCCCTCCATGGAGCCGGAGAGCGCGGGAACGCCGATGCCGTCGAGGATCAGCGTGCGCTCGGTGCGCAGGAACTCGATGGTGTTGGCGGAGAACGCCTCCAGCTGCGTGGACATCCCGGCCTTGGCCTCGATGAGCTGGTCGGCGACCGAGTTGGCGTCCTGCTCGACGCCGCGTCCCAGCTCGCGTTCCCCGGCGAAGACACCGCCCTCGAACAGGCGGATCTTCGCGCCGTCCTTGACCTGGTTGAGGATGTCGCTTCCGACGCCGTCGACGAGCGCGATCCCGGCGGCGAGCAGCACCTCCGGGCCGAGGTTCGGGTAGCGCCCGGAGATCGACGGGGCGGCGTTGACCACACCGATCACCCCGGCCGCCACCAGTGCCTCGGCGCTGCGCCGATCCAGGTCGGCGTGGTCGATCACCGCGATGTCACCGGCGCGGACCCGGCGTGGCAGATCACCGGAGCGGCGTTCCACCCTGGCGACCCCGGCGAGACCGGGCAGGTCCTCCTGCTGTCGAGTCAGCAGTCCGCTGATTTTCATGAGCCGATGGTGACAAACCAATCACCAATCGTGGCCGCGCCACGCCGAACCCACTGCGCCATATGCCGCAGCGCACAAAGAACCAAACAGCCCAACCGCAACCGGCGTCAGGCAAGCGACGCAGTCGCTTTCTCAGTGCCCCATGCGAGCAACTCGCACCGCCGCGGGTTCTCAGACGTCTTCTGGGGAGGACAGCCGTAGCGCCGCGTATTGGTCATACACAAGTCTCGGATCCCGGAGCCAGAAGACGTCTGAGGTTCCGCCACCCGCACCGCCACGCAAGACCCCAGAGTCTTAGGACTTCTTCTTGCCGCTCTTGTTCTTTCGGCCGAACTTCTCTTGCGTCAGCTTGTAGGTCTTCGCGGTCTCGAGCAGCTCTTCGGCGTGCGCACGACCGGTCTCGGTCGACTCCATGCCCGCGAGCATGCGCGCGAGCTCCACCACTCGGCGCTCGTCGGCGACCAGGCGCACGTCGCTCTTGGTGAGACCGCCGTCCACCTGGCCCTTGTCGACCACCAGGTGCCGGTCGGCGAACGCCGCGACCTGCGGGAGGTGGGTGACCACGACGACCTGGTGGGTGCGCGCGAGCCGGGCCAGCCGACGTCCGATCTCCACGGCCGCGCGACCGCCGACACCGGCGTCGACCTCGTCGAAGACGAGCGTGGGCACGGTGTCCGCGTCGGCGAGCACGACCTCCAGCGCCAGCATGACGCGGGAGAGCTCACCGCCCGAGGCGCCCTTGTGGATCGGCAGCGCGGGCGCTCCGGAGTGCGCGATGAGCTGGAGCTCGACCTCGTCGACGCCCTCCGGCCCGGCGTGCAGCCTGCGGTCGTCGACCGGGATCCCGTTCGGGTCGCCGTCCTCTGCTTCCTTGGCGTGCACCAGGACCTGCAGCTTGGCCTGCGCCATCGCCAGTCCGGACAGCTCCTCCGAGACCGCGTCGGCCAGGCGCACGGCTGCTTCGGCGCGGGCCGCGCTGAGCACCTTGGCGTGTTCGGCGAGTTCCACCGCGAGCTCATCGCGGCGGGCCGCCAGCGCGGCCAGCGCCTCCTCGGAGGTGTCCATTCCGGACAGCCGCGAGCGGGCGTCCTCCGCCCAGGCCAGCACTCCGTCGACGTCGGCCGCGTACTTCTTGGTGAGCTGCTTGAGCTCGGCCTGACGGGCCAGCACCTGCTCCAGGCGGGCCGGGTCGGCGTCGAGCTTGTCCAGGTAGGCGCCCAGTTCACCGCCGACGTCGGAGAGCACGGCGACGGCCTCGGCAACGCGCGGTTCGAGTTCCCGCAGCGCCGGGTCCTCCGAGGAGGACAGCCGCCGGGCGGCCTCCCCGATCAGCCCGATCGCGCCCGGGGCCTCCGGGTCGGCGTCAGCGGAACCGGACAGCGCGTGCTGGGCACCTGCGGCGATCTCCCGCAGCTGGTCCACGTCGGCGAGTCGCCGCGCCTCGTCGACCAGCGAAACGTCCTCGCCCGCTTCGGGGTTGACGGCTTCGATCTCGGCCAGCCCGTGGCGCAGCAGGTCGGCTTCGCGGGACAGCTCGCGGGAGCGCTCGGTGCGCTCGGTCAGTTCGCCCACGACCTCGGCCCACTCGGCGCGAACCCGCTGGTAGTCGGCCAGCACGTGCAGCACCGGTTCACCGGCGAAGCGGTCGAGCACCGCGCGCTGCTCGCCGGGGCGCAGCAGCCGCAGCTGGTCGTTCTGCCCGTGCACCGCGAGCACCTGCTCGGAGAGCTCGGAGAGCACGCCGTTGGGCACCGAACGCCCGCCGAGGTGCGCCCGCGAACGCCCGTCGGAGGTCACCGTGCGCAGCGCGATCAGGCTTCCGTCGTCGTCGGGTTCGGCACCGGCGTCGCCGGCGACCTTCGCCGCCGGTGAGTCCGGGGTGGTCGCGAAACGGCCCTCCACGACGGCACGCTGCGCACCGGACCGGACCCGCGAGGCGTCGGCCCTGCCGCCGCTGAGCAGATGGAGTCCCGTGACCACCATCGTCTTGCCCGCGCCCGTCTCACCCGTGACCACGGTCAGGCCGGCGTGCAGTGCGAGCGTGGCGTCGTCGATGACGCCCAGTCCCTGGATACGCATCTCCGCCAACACACACAGCACCCTATCGGCACCGAGCGCCGGAGAACGCCCCACTGCGGTGATCGCCACCGAAATCGTTAGACACTGTGTTCGATCTGCTCGGCAGGCGGTCGCTACTTGGCAGGTCCGCGCCATCCCTGGACGGGCAGCTCGAACTTCCGAACCAGCCGATCGGTGAACGACGTGTCGTGCAGGCGCACCAGGCGGATCGGCGTCGACCCGCCGACGACCTCCACGCGCGCCCCGGGCGGCAGGTCGAACTGCCGCTGACCGTCGCAGCACAGCACCGCGTGGTGTCCGTGCTGGTCGATCTCCATCGCCACCAGGGAATCCCGCGACACCACCAGCGGGCCCGCGAACAGCGCGTGGGCGTTGCTCGGCACGACCAGCAGCGCCTGGACGTCCGGCCACACCACCGGACCGCCCGCGGAGAACGCGTAGGCCGTGGAACCGGTCGGGGTCGAGCACAGCACGCCGTCGCAACCGAACGCCGACACCGGGTGGCCGTCGACCTCGACGACCACGTCCAGGATCCGTTCCCGGCTGCTCTTCTCCACGCTGGCCTCGTTGAGCGCCCAGGTGGAGGCGACCTGGTCGCCGTTGAGCGTCGCGGTGACCTCCAGGGTCATCCGCTCCTCGACGTGGTAGCGGGATTCGACGACGGCGGCGATCGCCTCGTCGAGGGCGTCGGAATCGGCACCGGCCAGGAACCCGACCCTGCCGAGGTTCACCCCGAACAGCGGCACCCCGGCGGGTCGGGCGAGTTCGGCGGCGCGCAGCAGCGTGCCGTCACCGCCGAGCACGAGCACGAGCTCGGTGCCGACGGCGGGGTTCTCGTCCGGTCTCGCGACCTCGCAGGCGGATTCCCGCAGCTCATCGGCTTCGCCGGCGAGCGCCCGGACCTCGATCCCCGCGTCGAGCAGACGACCGGCGACCTTCTCCGCTGTGCGCAGGTTCTGCTCCCTGCCGGTGTGCACCACCAGCAGCACCCGTCGGGTCAACTCCCACTCCCTTGCCGGGATGAATTCCTGGTCGACGTCTGCGGTCCGCGCTCGACCGCGTCCGCCACCATGCTGCTGGCGCGATCGTGGTCCGCTTCGGCGCCCGGCCGCAGCCAGACGAAGAACTCGACGTTCCCGGACGGGCCCGGAAGCGGGCTGGCGACGACGTCGCGCAGTCCCAATCCGTGCTCGGCGGCGAAGTCGACCACTTCCAGCACCGCTTCGGCGCGCAGCTGCGGATCCCTCACCACGCCACCCGAGCCTAGCCGCTGTTTGCCCACTTCGAACTGCGGTTTGACCATCAGGGCGAGATCAGCGTTCTCGGTGGCGCAGGCGACCAGCGCGGGCAGCACGAGCTTCAGCGAGATGAACGACAGATCCGCGACCACCAGGTCCACCTGGCCGCCGATGTCCTCGGGGGTCAGCGACCGCACGTTGGTGCGGTCGTGGATGTGCACCCGCTCGTCGGTCTGCAACTTCCACACCAGCTGGCCGTACCCGACGTCGACGGCGACGACCTCTCGGGCCTCGCGACGCAGCAGCACGTCGGTGAACCCGCCGGTGGAAGCACCCGCGTCCAGGCAACGCTTGCCCGCCACCGACAGCCCGCCCGGCTCGAACGCCTCCAGCGCGCCGACCAGCTTGTGGGCGCCGCGCGAAGCCCAGCCCGGGTCGTCGACGTCGTCGGTGACCAGCACGGGTGCGTCGATCTCCACGGCGGTGGCGGCCTTGCGCGCGATCATGCCGCGCACGCTCACCCGGCCTGCCGCGACCAGTTCTCCAGCGTGTTCCCGGGACCGGGCCAGCCCGCGCCGAACCAGTTCGGCGTCCAGGCGCGCCTTGCGAGGCACTTCGTCAACTCCGAGGGGTGTTCTGGGACTGCAGGTGGTCGGCCTTCGACAACGCCTCGGTCAACGAGCTGTGCACGTTCTCGAAGCGCTGCACGTGCTCGGCGACGGGCTGATCGCGCACCTCGTCGAGCTCGGTCATCGCCGCGGAGATCGCGTCGATCGCCGACTGCCCGTCGTCGGCCTGACGCGCCAGCATCGCCGGGTTGGGCGCCTGCTGCTGCCACGGAGAGGTCATGGGCGGGTACTCCCCTCGATCACCGGTGGGCGCGAACGTTGCGCGGCACCACCTTCACGCTAGCCGACTGATCCAGCACGTTCCCGTCAGGTCAGTCGATGTCCAGCGCCCGCAGCGCCGCGCGCGCCGCGTCGTCGCTGCCCTCCACCTGCACCGGTCCGGAACCCGCCGACCACCACGCCGCGCACAGCGCGCGCAGCGCACCGAGTTCGTCGCCGTCACCCCGCGAGGACAGTTCGAGCCGGTCGCCGACCGCCACCGACCACGCCGGTTGTGCGGCGATGGCGACCTCGGACTGGGGCGAGAACAGGCCGAGCAGATCCGCCGCGACGCTGCCCGGCCGTTCACCGGGCGCGGCCTCCAGCAGGTGGCGAGGCGTGTTGACGCCGGTGAGCACCATCAACGAGGGCATGCCCGCCTTCACCGCACCGGCGATGTCGGTGTCCAGCCGGTCCCCGACCATCAGTGGCCGGTCGGCTCCGGCCGACGACACCGCGCGGTCTAGCAGCGGACGCTCCGGTTTGCCCGCGACCAGCGGGTCCTGGTCGGTGGCCGCGCGCAGCAGCTCGACCAAGGCGCCGTTGCCGGGCATCAACCCGCGTTCGGTGGGCAACGTGCGATCGGCGTTGCACGCCACCCACAGCGCGCCGTCGCGGATCGCCAGGCACGCCTCGGCGAAGTCGCGGTAGCCCAGTTCCGTCGACAGGCCCTGCACGACCGCGACCGGATCGTCGGCGAACTCGGTGACCGGCACCAGACCGAGCCGGTCCACTTCGGACTCCAGCGCTGCGGAACCGACGACCAGCACCCGGGATCCGGCGGGCAGCTTCTCGGCGAGCATCGCCGAACCCGCCTGGGCGCTGGTGCTCACCTCGCTGCGCTCGGCCTTGAGCCCAAGCCCGATCAGGTGGTCGACGACCGCCTGATCGGGCTTGGAGGCGTTGTTGGTGACGTAGCGGACCGGCACGCCGCGGTCGTGCACCCGCTGGATCGCTTCCAGCGCGCCGGGAACCAGTTCCCCGCCCCGGTACACCGTGCCGTCCAGGTCGAACAGCACGACGTCGTGATCGTCGAGCAGCATGCCGCTCACTGCGTCCGCGATCCTCCTTCGGCCGCGGGCTCGGCGCCGGCGCCGTCCTCGTCGACCTCCACGTCGTCCGCGTCCGCCTCGTCGAGGTCGCCTTCCTCGGCGTCGTCCTCGTCGACGTCGTCAGCGTCGTCCTCGTCGAGATCGTCTCCGTCGGCGTCGTCATCGTCGAGGTCGTCATCGTCGTCGTCGATCTCCGCCGCGGCCTCGGCCTCGTTGACCAGTTCCTCGACGACCTCGGGTCCACCGAGCTGCACCGCGAGCTCCTCGAGCCGCTCGGGAGCGTCGGTCTCCTCCTCGTCGTCGGCGTGCGCCGCGTGGACGAACCACGTGAAGGCGTCCCGCTCGCGACCGGCCGCCAGCAGGTTGTCGGCGTAGGCGTAGAACAGCCGGGCGCTCCACGGCTCCTGGATCTTCGGGTCCAGCTCCGGGATCTGCAGGCTGACCACGGACGCCTCGATCTCGTCGAGGTCGCGCCGCGCGCCGGCCGCGACGATCCGCAGCTCGATCTCGTCCTCCTTGTCGAGCTGCAACGCCTCCTCGCTGCGCACCAGCTCGATCGCCCGCTCCGGACGTCCCATCGCCCGCTCGCAGTCGGCCATGATCGCCAGGTGGCCCGGGCCGCCGCCCATCCGACGCGCAGCGCGCAGCTCGGACAGCGCCTCGTTCCACTCGCCCGTCAGGTAGGCGGTGAGACCGTTGGCCTCGCGCACCGACGGGGTCCGGGAGGCCTTCTGCCGCGCGAAGCGGGCGTGCGCCAGGGCGCGCTCGGGGTCCTCGTCGATCAGCTGACCGGCTGCGACCAGGTGCTGCGCGACCTTGTCGGCAGCTCCCTTCGGCAGCGACAGCAGCTCACGGCGGACCTCCGGGTCCAGCTCCGACGGGTCGACGCCGCTCTCGGGGAGCTCCGGCTCGACCGGCTTCGGCGCATCGTCGTCCTTGCGCTCCGGCTTGCGGTCCGCGTCGCGCTTGAAGCCGCCGTCGTCCTTGCGGAAGCCGTCCTTCTTCTTGAAGTCGTCGCGCCGGCCACCGCGGTCGTCGCGTCGGGGACGGTCGTCGCGCTTGAACCCGCCACGGTTGTCGCGGTCATCCCGGCGCGGACGGTCATCCCGATTCCGGTCGTCACGACGGGGACGATCGTCGCGGTTGAAGTTCCCGCGGTTGTCCCGGTCATCACGACGGGGACGGTCGTCACGCTTGAAACCACCACGGTCGTCACGACGGGGACGGTCATCGCGGTTGAAGTTCCCGCGGTTGTCCCGGTCATCACGACGGGGACGGTCGTCACGCTTGAAACCACCACGGTCGTCACGACGGGGGCGATCATCGCGCTTGAAGCCGCCGCGGTCGTCGCGGTTGCGGTCGTTGCGGTAGCCACCGCGATCCGCGCCCCGGTTGTCCCGGCCACGGTCATCGCGACGGAAGTCGCCACCCCGGTTGTCCCGACGATCATCACGCCGGAAACCATCGCGGCCGCCACGGTCATCGCGGCGGGGACGGTCATCGCGGTTGAAGTTCCCGCGGTTGTCCCGGTCATCACGACGGGGACGGTCGTCACGCTTGAAGCCGCCGCGGTCGTCGCGGTTGCGGTCGTTGCGGTAGCCACCGCGATCCGCGCCCCGGTTGTCCCGGCCACGGTCATCGCGACGGAAGTCGCCACCCCGGTTATCCCGACGATCATCACGCCGGTCATCACGCCTGAAGTCATCACGACGCGGACGATCGTCCCGGCGGGCGCCGCCTCGGTCATCCCGGTTGCGGTCGTCGCGCGGGCCCCGGCGATCGTTGTCGTTGAACCGGTCGCGGTTGTTGCGGAACCCACCACGATCATCGCGCGGACCCCGGTTGTCCCGGTCGCCCCGGTGACCACCGCGGTCGTTGCGATCGTTGCGGAACCCACCCCGGTCATCCCGGCTGCGGTCGCCGCGGTAGCCGCCGCGCTCTCCGCCCCGGTTGTCCCGGTCGTTGAAGCGACGCTGACCACCGTCGTTGTCGCGCCGCGGGCCACCGTACGAGCCGCGGCCCTGCGAGTTGCCGCCTGGTTTGCGGTCGTAGTTGCCGCGGCCGCCCTGGCCGCTGCGGCCGGCACCGGCCCCGCGGCGGGGACCGCCGCGCTTGTCGTCGGAACCGGACACCGAACCTCCTGAAGAAGAAAAGCCAAAAAATCTTACCAAGGTAGTAGCCCTGGCTTAGCGCGCCCGTCATCGCGGGGTCTTGATCGACCACCTGCGCCCGTGCTGTCATCCAAGCCCCGAGCGGGACTGAACAGCCACGACCGAACCGCCTTCTACAAATCGTACAGCTCGTCGACCCGCTCCGACCGGCCGGGACCACGGCCGAAGAACCTCACGACGAAAAAGCGGGGCTGGTTGATCCTGCTCGGATCAACCAGCCCCGCGCATAAGGATTGTGTCGGCGGGGGGTTTCTATCCCACACCCCAGCCAGTGCAGTAACAACACCCCAGGGGTG